>CAVKDR010000050.1:0-136458 GCA_963655125.1 Bulleidia sp. | reverse complement strand
ACGGCAACATCTACCAAGACAACAGCACCAACCTGACGTACATCTACCCCCAGTACACGACCATCAACGAAAACAACGAAACGGTCACCAACATCAGCAACAACCCCATCATCTACAACAACGAAACCAACGAATACTACACCTACGATACCGTCACAAACAATTACTACTACATCACCTACGTAACCGAGACCCCCACACCTACGCCCTCGCCTGACCCTGGCACTGACCCCACGCCTACCCCCACACCGGGCGGCGATTCTGGCAACACCGGTGACAGCATCGGCATCATTGCCGCACTCGTAGAAATCAAAGACAACATGATTCAAGGCTTCGCCGACATCAAGGCCGCGCTGGTGCAAGGCTGGGCTGACCTCTCCGCAAACTTCACTCTCGCCATCGACAACCTGACTATCAATATCCAAAACTTCTTTCACAAGGCGTTAGGCGGCTCTACCGTAGACCCGAATATTCCCGGAGGTGGAAGTTCCACTTCCACCCCGGAAACAGGAGACAAAGACGACAGCGATTCGAGCAGCAGCGGTTGGAGCTGGAACCCTCTCAAATGGCTTGCTGACCTGCTGAAAGATGTAGTCGAGAAAATCCTCAAAGGCCTGTGGAAACTCCTCACGAGCATCTTCGGCTTTATCCTCTGGCTGCTGTCCCTCATGTTCCAGCTGTTCCCGTGGATGCCCGGCAGCGGTATTCTCGCGCTGTGTGCCGGTGTTATCGTAGTCACAATCGTTCGCATAATCAAATTTGTAACAGGTAGGTGATATACCATGAAAAAAATACTAGTCATCTTCGCCCTGCTCTGCTGTATGGTCGCTACCGCCTGCCCCGTCTTTGCAGACGATGCCCCCAGCGGTGTAGGCCGTGACGATGTAATCAACGGTACATATACAGACACAGACTCCGATACAGAAGATGACACCGTAGACGATGGTAAAGACATGGCAGACGCTTTTACCGACTACGGCGGCAAACTCCCCGGAATCATAGACGAGGTAAAACAAGGATGGGAAGATGTTTTCTCTGGTCTCGCAGGCGTTCTAAAATTTCTCGCAGACACCATCGGCGGCATCTTCGGTATCTTGCCCGCAAGCTATACCGTGTATATCGTCATGCTGTGTTTGTGTATCGCTGTTTCGGCTATCATTAAAGTTTTAACGGAGTGACCGCATATGTTTATGGAATTCATGCAGAAAATCGGGGAACTGCTCAATCTGAAAATCAACTTCTACGGAGCCAGTTTCAGCATCTTCGACTTCGCTATCTGGTATCTTTTCGCAACGCTGGTTATCTGGATTGTGAAACAGCTGCTCTTTTGAGGTGTACCATGCAAAAATTTATCTCATACACGCTTGCAATTATCACCCTGCTCATCATCGGCTTCGGCCTTATGCAGCAGGTACACGCCGAAGAATACGAAGAACCTGCCCAACAGGAAGAACAGCAGGAACAGGCCCCCAGCATCGACACAAGCAGCTATGTGCAAGTAGCTGACCCTGCACTCTATGCCAAGCTGGACACCCTGCAAGAATCCGTGGACAAGCTGGTAGACGCTCTGACCCCGGCAGAGGACGCAAAAACGGACACCGAAGCCCCTATAGAAGAACAGCCTGCACCGGACTACACAGCCCAACTCTCCGGCATCTCTGCCCAGCTGGCAGACCTTGCCCAGCAGGCTACAGCAGAAACCGCTGAACCTACCGCATTTGAAAAGTCCTTTGCGGATTATTCGGTATCTGAATCTATCCTGCTCGGTGTACTGATTGGCGTTGCGTTCCTTGCCTTTGGTGGCATCGTTAAAAACTTTATCCTGTGAGGTGTAAAACATGGCTTCAATCTTCAATGACCTGCTGATATTCTTCGGCATCACCACCACTGCCCCGCAAAACCTCGGTGAACTGCTGCCGTGGCTGCTCTCTGTCCTCGTGGCGCTGGCCCTGTTCTTGTTCGTGTTCGGTATGATTCGTGACTTCGTTCGCGCTTTCGGGAGAGGTAAATTCTAATGGTCTACCTACTCGCTTTCGCGTTCATCACCGCTCTGGCCCTGTCGCGTATCTTCCGCCAGGTGGTATTTCATCCGTTCAGTACGCTGTTCCATGCAAGTAAGGACTTCGTGACCTACTGTAAACACCATGGTTGGAACTGCTGCCCCGTTGGTGCTCTCGACATTTACTGCGGATACTTCGGCAGTGGTAAAACGCTGTCCCTCGTGCATAAGGTAGTCGGCCTGTATAACCGCTACAATGACAAAACTGTCTGGTGCAGCCGGCGGAAGAAATTCGTAACACAGAAAATTGTCATTCTCTCAAACGTAGACCTCGCTGTACCCTACGTAAAATTAGACAGTCTAGCACAAGTTGTCAAAGCGTCTAAAATCAACAACCAGATAGACGATGAAAACGACACCCTCACCGTAACCATTGTCGCCATGGATGAACTTAGCGTCCAGATGAACAGCCGCAGCTTCAAGGACAACTTCAACGCCTACTTCCTGAACACGCTGCTCTGCTGCCGCCACTATCACATCAGCTTCTACGGAAGTGCCCAGCGGTTCCAGCATGTGGACAAACTCCTGCGAGATGTTACCCACACCGTAATTCAGTGCCATAAAGTGTGGCGCTTCCAGCTGTGGAGTTCTTTCGATGCCTGGGAAATGGAAAACGCCACCAACGCCGAGATGATTAAACCCCTGCGTAAAGGTCTGTGGTTCGTACGAGATAAAGACTATGCTGCCTATGATACCCTCGCCGTAGTAGATAACTTGACCAAGAAATTTGAGGAAGGCGATATCCTGCCTGAGAGTGAAATCATTGCAAATCAAGTCCCGGCAGGCCCGCTTGGTCTCGAAGCAGCTACGAATCCTACCGCTAAAGCAAAACGTAGGCTTCAAACGACCATTAAAAAGTAACCCGAAGTCTAATTTAAAAATGTCAGGAGGGCAAAGCCCTCCTGACTACGTTAATCGTAAGTCCGCGAACGCGGACGCATTGCGCATGAGTTGACCCAAGCGCAGCGCAGGGTCTGTTAGGCGCGTTTAGATGCGCCGCAGGCACATCTTTCAATACCTATGCAAACAGGCTGAACCTTTTCCGTCCAGCATGGCCTAGGCGGCAAGCGCGCAAGGGGCGCGGGGGCTATTGCCCCCGCCCCGCGCGCGCCTTGCCGCTTTGAAAACTAATGTTGTAGACCATTTACGAGATGGTTGGACTATGCAAGCCCATGTTGACCAGAGGGGCATCCTGTGCCCCTCTGGTCAACGCGCTCCGCAGAGCGCATCTCCCTGCCGTGTCCCGGCAGGGAGATGTATGGTAGCATAGTCTCGCCCACTTTCCTTTACGCTTTTCCCACTTTATTAGCTGACGCGCCGTTAGGCGCGTGGCCGTGCCGCAAGGCACGGCTTTCTTATTTGCCTTTAGATGACGCTTTCCTTGTGCCGCGCCGGGATGGAGCAATTGTCAAGAGAGGGTAGAGATTTTTTGAGAATCAAAAAATCCTACCCGACCTTTACTATTGTTCCATCCCGGCCAGAATGTTTGTAGAACCTAGCGAAAGGATGTACAAACAAATGGAAGTCGAACCACGCCGCAGAGGAAAACACTTCACCCAAGACGAACGTGCAAAAATTGAAGCACTACATAAAGCAGGTCTGACCCATCAGGCAATTGCAGATGTCATCGGCTGCTGCCGCTCTGCCATCACCAGAGAATTGAAAAAAGGACAGGTAGACCACCTTGATTCTGAAACGTGGATAATCAGTAAAGTCTACGATGCCTACGCCGCCCAGCAGTCTGCCAACTACCAGAAAACAGCCCATAGCAAGGGCCTAAAACTCGGCAATAACCACGCCTATGCAGCAGCGCTCGGCGAGTGCATCTGCATGGGCTATAGCCCATACGCAGCTATCCAGAAAGTACAGAATACCTACGGCCTGACCATCAGCAAGCAAACCCTGTACCGCTATATCAAAGAGGGACTCATCCCCAAAGTCACCTATAAGACCCTGCCAGTAGGCCACCCGAAGAAGCGCAAGGGCAAAGTAGAGGAAGAAAAGCCTATGCGTAGTAAAAACGTCCTGCACCGCAGCATAGAGCAACGCCCGAAGTATATCACCCTGCGCGATACCTTCGGCCATTGGGAAATCGACTCCATCATCGGCAGCAGCGAGGGCAAAAAAGAATCCTGTCTTGTCCTCACCGAGCGAATGACAAGACAGGAAATCGTGATAAAGGTAGCAGATAAAACAGCCATGTCGACCGTCAAGGCTATGCAGCGGCTAAAGCGCCAGCTTGGTAGAGACTTCAAGCAACTGTTCAAAACCCTGACGAGCGACAACGGCTGCGAATTTTCCGACCAAGACGGCTTAGATGCTCTCGGCCTGACCACCTACTACTGCCACCCGCAAGCCCCGCACGAGCGCGGCGGCAATGAGAACAACAACAAACTGCTGCGCCGTCACTTTCCCAAGGGAATGAGCATGAAGAACAAAACCCAGTACGATGCCACCATAGCCCAGCACTTCATCAACGGCTACCCGCGAGAGATGTTCAACGGCAGATGTAGCAGCGACCTGTTCAAAGAGGAATTGCAGGAACTAACCTTAAAGAATCCCCAGAAAGTCTATAGATTCTTTAATATTTAAAAATGTGAAAGCCTGCAAGGCTTTCACATGGTCCTTAATCGTAAGTCCGCGAACGCGGACGAATCATCGCATCTAGTAAGGCGCGAATGCGCCGCTGTTAGGCGATTATGCAGCGCCGCAGGCGTACCTTTTTGTTTTTTCAGACGGAGAGCACACAAAAAGAAAAGAGCCACCCCGCAAAGCGGAGTGGCCCAAAAGCTGCTCACCGGCTGAAAAAAGCGACTTTCCCAGCCGCTCCTAGCTGCTGTGCGTGGATGCGCAACGTGCAGCCACACAGGGCAGCGTATGAGAAAATTGTCCATTTTCTCTACATATTCAACAAACCACCACTTCCCGCCTTGTTCAATCTACCAAAATGTTACGTAGCCCCTTGACGGCAGCAAATTTTTTGCGTTGCTTGGAGAGGAATGTCGATCTCCTGCCCCAAAGTAAAGCTGTAGATGGTCAGTTTGGTCACCGGTACAGCCAAACGCTGGGCAAAAGCGTGGCGGTACAGCTGCAGCTGTGCGGCATATTCCTTTATATAAAAGGAAGCATCGCGGCTGCGGTCGGTCTTGTAGTCCAAAATTTCGGCGTGGTCATCGTAGACCAGCACCAGGTCGGCGATGCCCTGCACCAGCACTTCGGCTTCGCACTCCCCTGCTTCGGGGGTGATCTGCGCGGCGGGCAGGGCGGTGATGAACGGTTCCTCCCGCAGCACGGTCTTGGCATGGCGGATGCGCCGCCAGACGGCACTGTCGAAAAACGGACGCACACGGTCCAAGTCCAGCTTGTCGGCCAGGGCCGGGTCCAGCAGGCGGGCCTCGATCTGGCGCTGCACCTCGGCATCCAGATCCGGGGCAGGGCCGTCAAAGGGTACGCTCTGCATAAAGGCGTGGATGGCGGTGCCGCGCTCGGCCCCGGTCATGCCGGTCTTTTGCAAAAAGGCGGGGCGTTCCAGCGCCACGGGCCGTGCGGCGTGGGCCACAGCACTGACGCTGACCTTGGCCGGGATCTTTTGCAGCGGGGCACGGGGGCTGCGCCAGGCAAAGCTTTGGCGCAAAGTGTCCAGCAGGGCTGCGTCCGGTGCGGGTGCGGGGACGGGCTCCGGCGCAGGGGCGGCCTCCGGCGCGGGCAATACCTTTATAGCAAGCGGCACACGGGTGGGCAGGTAGTGGGGCAGCAGGCCGGTGTAGGCCCATAGCGCGTCACTGTTCGGGTGCAGCAGCGCGGCGGTCAGCAGCCAGCCCGCCCAGCTGGACATGCCCTGCATGGCTTCGGGGCCGGTGGCCTCGGCATGAGCGCAGAGGGCGGGTGTCTTTAACGAACTGGCGGCCTTTTTCAGCGGCACAGTAATAATCAGCGCATCCTGGGCACGGGTCAGCGCTACGTACAAAACGCGCATTTCCTCGCTGAGGGTCTCGGTGCGGATGGCCTGGGCCAGCGCCGCGTAGGGCAGTGTTTTGTACCGTTTGGCGGTGCTGCCCGCCCGCAGCATGACTCCCACGCCCAGTTTGCTGTGGGTCAGCACCGGGCGGATGGCATCACTCTGGTTGAACTGGTGGGAGGTGTTGGCCACAAAGACCACCGGGAATTCCAACCCCTTGGAGCGGTGCACCGTCATGATGCTGACGCAGCCCGGCCGGGTCTGCCCGCCGGTGCTTTGGGTCAGGCCGCCATTCTGCTGGGCGGCATCCATGGCGCGGATGACCCCCGGCAGGCCGGTGCGCCCGGCAGTGGCCGCCCAGGCACAGAAAGATTGCAGGTCCTCCCGGCAGCGGGCCCCCTCCGGCAGGGCACCCACAGCGGCTAAGTACCCGGTGCGCGCCAAAAGTTCCTCTAACAAAGCGTCCACCGGCAGGGTGCGGGCCAGGCGGCGGAATTCGGCCAGTGTCTCCAGAAACGGCGCAAACCGGGGGTGACCGCCGTCCAGCACGGCACCGTACAAACTGCCGCCGGGGCAGGCCCCGCGCAGCGTGACCAGATCGTCCGCCGTATACGGGAACATGGGGCTTAACAGCACCGCCGCCAGTGGAATGTCCTGGGCAGGGTTGTCGATGACCCGCAGAAGTGCGGCAAAGGGGCGGATGTGGGGCTCGTCCAGCAGATCCGCCGCCGTATCGGCAAACACGGGAATGCCTGCGGTGCGCAGGGCGGATTCGTACACAGCAAAATCGCCGCGTCCGCGCAGCAAAATGCAAAAGTCGTCATACCGGCAGGGGCGCTGCCCGTCCTTGCCGCGCACGGCAAAGCCTGCGGCCACCATCTCCCGGATGCGGGCGGCAATGGCGGCGGCATCCCCCTCGGCTCCCGCACCATCGATGACATCGACCTCGCAGAAGCCGCGGTAATCCGTGTTTTTATTGCCAACCACAAGGCGCTGGCCGTCGCCGTAGGCAACGCCGCCTAAGCCTTGGGAGAAGAACACCTCAAACAGATAGTTGATGCCCGCGATGACCCCCGGCGCACTGCGGAAGTTGGCATCCAGCGCCAGCGAGGCAGGCTGCGGCGTTGGCTGCGGGTAGGGCTGCCAGCGGGATTGCTTATCCACAAACACCTGTGGGTCGGCCTGGCGGAAGCGGTAGATGCTCTGCTTGATGTCGCCGACAAAGAACAGGTTGTCCCCCTCCGGCCGGGCCAGGGCAAAGTAGATGGCATCCTGCAGGGCGTTGGTGTCCTGGTACTCGTCCACCAACACGGCGGAGTAGCGGCTGCTGACGGTGCGGCACAGCGGTGTGCGCTGGTTGTCGGGTGTCAGCAGCAGGTCCAGCGTCAGGTGCTCAAAATCCGCGTAATCCAGCAGTTTTTCTTCGCACTTGGCGGCAAAGCAGGCATCGGCAAACTGCTGGGTCACCCGTACCAGCGCGGCCACTAAGGGCGCGGCACGGCGGCGGTCGGCGGCGTATTCCTCGCTGGTACACAGCAAAAAGTCGGTGCGCAGGCTTTCGATCTGCTTTTTGGCGCGGACGCGCAGTTCGCTGGCCGCAAAGGCGCAGGGGTTGGCATCCTTGCCGCCCTTGATGCGTCCGGCGCGCCGCCAGGCAGTATCGAACTCACCCAGCGCGGCTACGGACTGATCCCAGTCGCCGGTTTCCAGCACCTGGCACAGCCAGGTCACGCGGTCGGCATCCTCCTGCAAAACGGCGGTGTAGGCAAAGTCGGCGGCTTCGTCTTTGGCGGCGGTGCGGGCGGCAGCCTGCAAAAGGGTGCGGGCACCCTGGGCGCGCTGTAGGGAGATAGCCAAAAGGTTTTGCCCCCAGGGGGTATCCTGGGGCGGGGCATCCTGCTGCCACATGGCGGCGAATTGCTGTAACGCCTCGGCCGGGTGGGGCAAAGCGCGGCTGAAATGGTACAGTTCCAGCACGGCATTGCCGGCGGTGTTGTCGGTGCGGCCCCGGTCGTACAGGTCCGCAAAGGCGCGGAAGTCCGCATCGGTGTAGGCAGTTTCCAAAACGGCGGAAAGTGTCTCCTGCTCGATGCGGGCCAGCTCGGCTTCTTCGGCGGTGGCAAAATCCGGCGGCACATCCAGTGCGGCAAAATGCTGCTGCACAAAATGCAGGCAGAAAGCATCCACGGTGCCGATGGCCGCCCGCTGCAACAGCAATTGCTGGCGGCGCAGGCGCATGTCCCCGGGGTGGGCGCGCACATCCTCGGCCAGGCGGGTGGTGATGTCGGCCCGCAGCTTGGCGGCAGCCGCGTTAGTAAAGGTCATGATGAGCAGGCTGTCGGCCTCCACGGGGTGGACCGGGTCGGTGATAAGCCCCACCACCCGCTCCACCAGCACACGGGTCTTGCCGGAACCGGCGGCTGCTGACACCAGCAGGCTGCCGCCCCGGGCCGTGATGGCCGCTGACTGGGCGGGGGTAAATTGTATCTTGGCAGATTCAGGCATAGGCCAGCTTCCTCGTTCTCGTCATTCTTCAAAAGGTTCATCGGGCACGGCGGGGGTGCGTTCGTGCTCACCGTCCCGGTGGCGGCAGGCCAGGCGGAACTCGCAGTAGGTGCAGGGGCTGCGGGAGCCGGAGCACAGCGGCATGGCATCGATCTCGCCGCTGTACAGGTTTTGCGCCATTTGGGTCAGCAACCCGTCCAGGTGGTCGCGGATGCGGCCCAGCTTGGCCTCGTCAGCCAGCCGTCCCTTGCTGTTGGTGATGCGCCCGGTCTTGGCGCTGAAATTCAGGGGCACAAACTCCCCTGTCCCCTTGGTGTCCATGGCGCGGTAGATGCTCTCGTTATCCAAAAGCAGGCCGTTCAGCGGGTAGGTGGGCTGCAGGTCGGCTTCCTCGCCCGTCACTTCCTGCCGGGGTACGCTTTCGGGCGCGGGGTCGGCCAGCAGGTATTCCACCCCGGCGGCGGCCGGTGCCGGGAACAGCGAACCGCCGTTGCGCTCCAGCGTAAACAGGTACAAAAGCATCTGGCAGTCCAGCCCGCAGTAGACCTCTTTTAACTGGAAATCCTTGCCGCCGGTTTTGTAATCCACCACCCGCAGGTAGGTGCGGCCATCGCCGGGCAGCGGCATGGCATCTACGCGGTCCACCGTGCCCACCACGCGGATGGTATGCCCTGCCCCGTCGTCCAGCCGCACGGGTTCAATGCGGGGGGCATCGGGGTCATCGCCGGGGCGGTCATCGATGCGCAGCTCAAAGGCCACCGGCTGGAAGCCCGACTGGCGCAGGTCCCGCTGGATGAACCCCAGCAGGTTTACAAGGTTGCGGCGGATGCGCTCCACCAGATATTGCATGCGCACGGTAGCGCCGGGCAGGTTGGCGGCGACATATTCGTCCACCAGGCTGTCCACCAACGTTTGCAATTCTTCAGGTGTCAGGTCCTTAAACTTGGAAGCCTGGCGGCGCAGGGCGTTTTCCAGCACCCAGTGGGTCAGCGTACCGCTGATGTTGGGGGCCAGTTCGGCCTTTTGGCGCGGTGCGGCCCGCAAAATGTACTGCAAAAAGTAGCTAAAAGGACAGGTCTGGTACTTTTCAAACCGGGTGGGGCTGATGCGCAGTTCCCGCCCCAGCAGCTTTTCCAGCGCGGCGGTGTTTTGCACTTTGGCGGGGGCATCGGGGTCGTCCTGGGCAATGCGCACCACGGCAGCATACCCGGCAGAAAGTTCGCCGGTCTTTTCGGCTTCGTCCAGTGCGGTGCGCACGGCGGCACCGGCGGTGCTCTGGGCCGGGTCCTGGGTCAGCACACCCAGCACATCCAGCGCGGCGGCGGGGGTGGCGGCCAGTTCGGCGGCGGTGGGCTGCACAAAGGGCACTTGCAGCAGGTTCAGCACGGGGGCCAGCGCGGCACTGGCGGGGTCGGTATCCTCGGCATGAGCGGCACCGGGCCAGCTGAGCCACAAGAACCGCTGCGACACCGTAAGGGCCTTGTAAAAACAGATGCCCTCGCGCAGCACTTTGTTTTCAAAACAGTCGGGCAGTTCCGCCCCCTGGTGGATCATCAGATCGCGGTCGGCGTGGGTCAAAAGGCCCTGGTCGCCGGGCGTTTGGGGAAACTCGCCCTCCAAAAGGCCCACTACAAACACGGCATCGGTCTCCGGCAGGCGCATGCGGCCTGCGGTGGTCAAAATCACGCTGTCCAGGCTTTGGGGAATGTGCCCCATGTCGGTGGTGCGCAGCAGCAGGGTGAACAGTTCGGCGTAGTCGGCGGGGGTGAGCACTTCGTCCCCCAGCAGCAGGGCCAGCTGGTTCAGCAGCCCCATGACCACGTTCCACTCCCGCAATACTTCGTCCGCTTCGGGCAGGCGGCCCTGGGCGCGCAGGGTTTCGGCCAGGGCGTTGAGGGTATCCTCGGCCCCCAGGGCCTGCAAAAACAGGTACAGCTGTTTGGTCAGCGCGGCAGCCCCAGCATTTTTGGTACGGGGTAAAAAGTCCGCGACCCGCTCCATGATAAAGGCGCGGGCGGCTTCGGCATCGGCCAGGGTTTGGCGGTCCTGCTCTTTATCGGTGCCCGCGTACCCGGCGGCACTGCGGGTGAACGGCTCGCGCCAGTCAGCGGCGCGCAGCGGCCAGGTGTAGGCGTAGTTTTCCAGGGCACATTGCTGGGTTTCCGGCAGGTTCACAAGGCCGGTTTTCAGCAAACGCAAAAGGCTGCGGCTGGAAACACCACCGCGGGCCAGGTCCAGCGTGGCATGCACGGCGCGGGCGGGGGCGGTGTTTTCCGGCGTGGTGGATTCATCACAGAACAATGGAATGCCCTGCAGGCGGAACTCGTACCGCAATGCCCCCAGATACCCGGCGGTGTCGCGGCAGATGACCGCCATGCGGCTGTAGGGCACCCCGGCGCGGGCACGGGCGGCGATGGCGGCGGCCACGGCCTTGGCTTCGGCCTGGCGGTTGGCGGCGGCATGGCAGACGATGGCCGGGTTGGCAGGGTCCACCGTGCAGCCCGGCGTATAAGTCGGGTCAGCCAGCAGCAGATTCAGCTCGGCCAGCGCGGGAGTGCCCGCGTGGCGCTTGTCCTCGGCCAGAACGACCGTGCGGGTGGGCACGTTGGCATCGGCGGCCATGCGCTTTAAGCTGGCGATGACCCGCTGCACACCGCTGAACAGCCCCATCCCCCCGGCGATATCCTGCTCACCATCGCAGCACAGGCAGACGGTTACGTCCGCCACCGGCAGCATGGCGGCCAGCAGGGCGCGTTTGGGCGCGTTGAAGGTATCAAACTCATCCATGTACACGGCGCGGCCCGCAAAAAAGCTGGCATCCAGCATTTTCGCCGCCAATTGCTGGCGATCGCCGGGGTCCATGGCGGTCTGGGCCAGCTGGGCCTCGTAGGAGCCATAGATCAGCGAAAGTTCTTCCAGCTTTTCCCGGTCGGCCCCCGGCAGGCGGGCGTAAGCGGCCAGCTGGTCGGGTGTGATGCCCGCACTTTTCAGCTCCTCAATGGTCTGGGCGGCTTTCTCACAAAAGGCGGCGCTGCGGCGCTGGCGGTTGTAGTAGACGACCTTGTCCAGCAGACTGTCCGCCGCGCGACGCACCAGCAGGGCGCGGCCCGCTTCGCTCAAAGTTTCCACTGCTGCGCCGCCATAACGGCGCAGCAGTGCTTCCGCCAGCGAGGTAAAGGAGTAGCTTTCCACATAGGCGGAAAGGCTGTCGCCCAAAATGTGGTAGAGTGTGCCCTCGGTGGAGGAGGTGAATTGTTCCGGCACGATGAGCAGGCTGCGCTGGCCGTTTTCGGCCCGGGTGCGCAGTTCGCCCAGCATCCGCCGCGATTTCCCGCTGCCGGAGGGGCCTAGAATGAATGTGAGCATGGGTTTGAATCCTTTTGATGAATGATTGCCAATCATGTAGGGGCGCACAGTGTGCGCCCGTAGTAATTCGCGGCAGTACAAGGTTCCACGGGCGGATTCTATATCCGCCCATGCAATTTAGAATAACGCAAAAATGCGCGGGCGAACACTGTTCGCCCCTACTTGTCAAGGCTCAAGCAGATTTTTCACCGCATCCACCACCGCCAGCCGGACTTCATACCGCCCAAACACCAGGGCGTTTTCTTCTTTCGTGGGGTATGCGGCCTGGGAGCCGGAGACGCAGAGCGCGGGGTACAACACACAAAACCAGTTGTGCCCCTGGGCCTTGCCTAATTCTACCCGCAGCGCGGTGTACTGCCCGCCCGGCAGGGTGAAGCTGCCGTAATCCCGTGGGGCAAAATCCAGTTGTTCCAGTTTTAACCGGGCTGTCTGGGGGCTGTGGGCTTTGTACAGGGCCTGTTGGGCGGCCTGATGTAAAACCGGCAGCGCCTGCCGCAAAGCAGCTTCGGCCCCGGCGGTGGTGTCGGCCTGTAATACACTGTCCGGCAGGGCGGCCAAAAGGGCATCCCGCACCTGCAATTTTACCAGCTGGTCCTCTAATGTATCGCTGTTGGCCAAAATGTGCAGCCGCACCGTGTCGGCGCAGACGCGGTCGGCTACCCGGCGGCGATGGGCGGCGAAAGCCGTAAGTAAAACCGTGAGTGCCAACCCCAGCGCGAAGCCAAGTTCCAGTACACGGCGCTTTTTTGCCAGTTTTTTCAGCATACAAGTTCTCCCCTTTCGCGGGTAGTATGGGCGAAAAGGGAGCATTTGAATCAACTATTTTTCTCAAACATCGGGCGGCGCACCGTGACCCTCGGCCCGCCGTGGGTGGGGCGGCAAAGGTAGCACTGCTTGTAACTGGGGCGCAGGGCGGCCAGGGCGTTGCGGGCGGCGGTCTCGTCATCAAATATACCAAACACGGCGGCACCGCTGCCGGTCATCTGGGCGGTCAGGGCACCGTGTTCCCGCAAAGTGGCGCAGATAGACGGTGTCTCCACCGCACCGGAGCAATGCTCCAACGCATTGCCTGCCGTGGCGCAGACGGTACGCAGATCCTCATTGCGGATGGCCTGCTCCTGGGCCTCACAGTCCGGGTGGACAGGGCTGCCCATCGTGTCGTATCGGGCAAAGGCTTCGGGGGTGGAAACGCCTACGCTGGGCATCGCCACCACAAACCAGCAGTCCGGGCAGGGCGGCAGAGCTTTCATCAGATCGCCCACGCCGCGCACACGGCAGGTGCCGCCCAGCAGCGCAAAGGGCACGTCAGCGCCAATGCCCGCGCCGATGGCACACAATTCGCTCATCGAGAGATGGGCATCATACAATTCGTTCAGCCCCACCAGCACACCAGCGGCATCGGCGCTGCCGCCCGCCATACCGGCGCGCACCGGCACCCGCTTGTAGATGGTCATGTCCACACCGGCCAGAAGCCCCGTGTAGCGGAAAAACGCCACGGCGGCCTTGATGGCGGTGTTTTTATCGTTGACCGGCACAAAACTGCCCGGCAGCGTCAGAGAAAGGTTATTGCTGCGGTGCAGCGTGATTTTTTCGTATAGATCGATGGTCTGCATGACCATGTCCAGGTCATGGTAGCCGTTGGGCAGTGTGCCCACCACGTCCAGCGAAAGGTTCAGCTTGGCAGGGGCCAGCACGGTGACGGAACGTTTTAACATAGCGGTCACTTCTCCCATCCGTGGTCATGCAAGAATTCGCGGATACGCTTCATCGCGGTCTGCAGGTGGTCCACACTGTAGGCGTAACTGATGCGGGCGTAGCCCTCGCCACTGGCACCAAAGGCACTGCCGGGGATGATGGCAACTTCCTTTTCCCGCAGCAGCTGCTCGCAGAATTCGCTGCTGGTCAGGCCGCTGATCTGGATGGACGGGAACACGTAAAACGCGCCCCGCGGCTCAAAGCAGGTCAGGCCCATATCGTTGAGCGATTTCACCACATAACGGCGGCGGCGGTTGTACTCGTCCCGCATCATCTCGATCTGGTCATCGCACTGGCGCAGCGCCGTAATGGCGGCGTACTGGCTGGTGGTGGGGGCCGACATGATGCAGCTTTGGTGGATCTTGGTCATCACTTTAATGAGTGGCGCAGGACCCACGGCGTAGCCCAGCCGCCAGCCGGTCATGGCGTAGGATTTGGAGAAGCCGTTGACCACGATGGTGCGCTCGGCCATGCCGGGCAGCGAAGCGATGGACACATGGCGATCCAGGCCATAGGTCAACTCGGAGTAAATTTCGTCCGACAGTACGACAATATTTGTCTCCCGCAGGACGGCAGCGATCTCCTCCATCTCGGCAGCGCTCATCACGGCACCGGTGGGGTTGTTGGGGTACGGGAAGATCAGCAGCTTGGTTTTGGGGGTGATGGCGGCCCGCAGCTGGTCGGCCGTCAGGCGGAACTGATCCTCGGCCCGGGTGGCAATGTGTACCGGTATGCCGCCGGTCAGCTGGGTGATCGGCTCATAGCAGACAAAGCAGGGCTCCGGGATGATGACCTCGTCCCCCGGCTGCACCAGGGCGCGGATGGTCAGGTCGATGGCCTCGCTGCCGCCGACTGTGACCAGGACGTTTTCCTCTTTATAGTGCATCTCAAACCGGCGGGCCAGGTAGCTGCAGATCTCGCCGCGCAGTTCTTTTAAACCGGCGTTGGCGGTGTATTTGGTACGGCCCAGTTCCAGGCTGCGGATACCGGCATCACGCACACTCCAGGGCGTTTTAAAGTCCGGCTCGCCCACACCCAGCGAGATGCAGTGGGGCATATCCGCTGCCAGGTCAAAAAACTTGCGGATGCCCGAGGGCCGCATGGATTTCGCGGCAGGCGCAAGCAGTTCATCGTAGTTGATCACAGGACGGTACACTCTCTTTCATCGGGTTCTTCGGCCAGGTACAGGCGGCCGCCGCGCTTGTAGGGGCGCAGCACAAAGCTGGTGGCGGTAGAGAGCACATCGTCCAGCGGGGACAGGCGCTTGGCCACGAAGATGGCGATCTCCTGGAAGCTGCGGCCCTTGATGGTGACCTGCAGGTCATAGCTGCCGCTCATCAGCAGCACGGTATCCACCTCGTCAAACTGGGCGATGGTCATGCCGATGTCGTCAAAGCCGCGGGCCTTGTGGGGGGTCACGCGCAGCTCGATCACAGCCTCGACCAGGTTGACCCCGGCCTGCTCCCAGTCGATGAGGGTCTCGTAGCCGCGGATGTAGCCCTTGGCGGCGGCTTCATCCATCATGGCGGCGACCTCCGTGGGGGTCTTATCCAGCATGGCGGCGATATCCTCGATAGGCATACGGGCGTTTTTTTCCAAAATGCGAAGCAGTTCTTCCATAATGATACACCTCTACAATCGTGCTATATACAGATAATTATAGCATAGATGGATGGGAAATGCCAAGAATTTTTACATGGATGCAAAAAGAAAAGCGCATGTACCGATAGGCATATGCGCACAAAAAAGGCCCCCTTGTGTAAAGGGGGCTGTCAGCGAAGCTGACTGGGGGATTGTGACCTTACGGGGGTAGACCGATGTTTGGGAAAGGTCACAATCCCTCCGTCACGGCTACGCCGTGCCACCTCCCTTTGCACAAGGGAGGCTTTTATTCAGCCGTACTATCCGCGCCATCTTCTGCGGGGGTATCTCCTCCATCCTCAGGCGGGGGATTCTCCCCATTGTCCTCGGGCGGGGCATCCTGCCCATCTGGGGAACCCTGCCCATCCGGGGCGGGGGCCTCATTCGGCACGGTGCTGGTATCCGCCATGGCGTTGCCCAGCTGGTTCTCCACCATGCTCTGGGCATCCTGCGGCACGTTGGCCGTGGGGGTCGGGGTGGCGGTGGCTTCGGGCTTCATCTCACTCTCCTGCAGGGCGCTCAGGTACCATTCGTGGTTGCTGCCCTGGGTAAAGACGTAATCCATATACTTGGTGGGGGTGGTGGGCGCGGTCAGCGAAAGCTCCCCGTTGGAGGAGTTGTTCGTGGCGGTGGGGATGTAACCCACGGTCACATACTGCTTGCCGTCCGCTTTCCAGATCTTTTCTACTTCCGGCGTGTACTGTGCCACCGAGCTGGTGACGGGCACCAGATAGCCCTGCTTTTCCTCGTCATAATGATAGGAAAATACATCGGTGCTGAAACTGCCATCGTCCACGGTGTAGTCCGGCCCCAGCAGATTGGCAATGTAGGCATCGATCTCCAGCTTGGGGATGATGGCTGAGCCGGTGTCGGGGTCGCGCTCGTACTGGTCCAGGCTGCCGCCGCTGTTCTGCACCTGGTAGACGGTGCCCCAGATAGCGGCCTGCTTGAATACGCCGGGGTCTACGCTGGAAACATCGCTGAACGCCAGCGGGTCCAGCATGACTATGCCGAACAGGCGGTCCTCGTAGGCTTTGCGGCGGTCGGAGTCATCCAGCACACTGCGCAGCGCACTGACCACCCAGCCAAACACGGTAAACAGACCAATGACAGCCAGCAGCAAGGCCACGCCGCCCACGATCTGCCGTGCCAGACGGCGGTTATTGCGGATATGTTCTTCTTTGTAATTTGCCATTTCGGATTAGGTGCTCCTTTGGGAGAATGAGAAATGCACAGGGAAATTACTTGTTTTTGTACATCTGCTCGTAGTATTTCTGGTAGTCGCCACTGGTGACGTGAGCCATCCAGTCGGGGTGTGCCAGGTACCAGTCAATGGTCAGCATAATGCCCTTCTCAAACGGGGTCTCGGGGTACCAGCCCAGATCTTCCTTGATCTTGGTGGGGTCGATGCCGTAGCGGCGGTCATGGCCCAGACGGTCAGCCACGTGGGTAATCAGTTCCTCGCTGATACCCTCATCCTTCAGGCGGTCATGCAGCTGGGCAATGACGGTTTTGACGATGAAGATGTTGGGGCGCTCGTTGTGGCCGCCCACGTTGTAGACCTCGCCATCCTTGCCGCCGTTGGCAACCATGTCGATGGCCTTGCAGTGGTCCATAACGTACAGCCAGTCGCGGATCTGCATGCCATCGCCGTAAACGGGCAGCTGCTTGTGCTGCTTGGCGTTGTTGATGAGCAGCGGGATCAGCTTCTCGGGGAACTGATAGGGGCCGTAGTTGTTGGAGCAGCGGGTGATGTTCATCGGCATGCCGTAGGTATCGTGGAACGCTTTGACGAACATGTCAGCGCTGGCCTTGGAGGCAGAGTACGGGCTGTGGGGGCACAGCGGGGTGGTCTCCATGAAGTAACCCTCGGCACCCAGGGCACCGTAGACTTCATCGGTAGAGACCTGCAGGTACTTCTTGCCCTCTTTCCAGGTCTTGGCGGCGGCATCGTACCAGGCATCCTTGCAGCACTGCAGCAGGTTCACGGTACCTAGCACATTGCTCTCGACAAAAATTTCTGGGTTCTTGATGCTGCGGTCCACGTGGCTCTCAGCGGCAAAGTTGATGACGTAATCGGGATCATACTTGGCGATCAGGTCAGTGACCAGGGCCTTGTCGCAGATATCGCCCTGCACAAAGATGTGGCGGGCATCGCCCTCGATGTCCTGCAGGTTTTCCAGGTTGCCGGCGTAGGTCAGCTTGTCCAGGTTGATGAGGCGGATATCCTCGTACTTCTCCAGCATGTAATGCACAAAGTTGGAGCCGATGAAACCGGCACAGCCGGTAACGAGATAGGTTTTCATAATTTATAATTCTCCGTTCCAGTTCGCAAAGAAATCGTGTAGGGCATCCTGCCAGTCGCGCATCTCATCGCCAACGGTGCAGCGCAGCATGCGGTTTTCCAGGGCGCTCCAGGCGGGGCGGCTGGCGCTGGCGGGGTTGGCGGCGGCGTATTCGGCGCTGGTGCAGGGGTTCACCTTGCAGGGCAAGCCGGCTTCTTTCATGATGGCAGAAGCAAAATCATACCAGCTGCAGATGCCGTTGCCGGTGCAGTGGTAGATGCCGTAATCGTGGCTGACGGCCAGCTTCAGAATGTGATAGGCCAGGTCCACCGCGTTGGTGGGGTTGCCCAGCTGGTCGTTGACCACGGTGATCTCGTCATGGGTCTTGCCCAGGCGGACCATGGTCTTGACAAAGTTTTTGCCGTAGTAGCTGTACAGCCAGGCGGTGCGCACGATGAAATGGCGGCGGCAGAACCGCTCGACATACTGCTCGCCCAGCAGCTTGGTCTGGCCGTAGGCCGAGATGGGCGCGGGCACGGCGCACTCGTCCAAGGCGATGCCGCCGTTGGCGACACCGGGGAACACATAGTCGGTAGAAACATGGATCAGGCGGGCGTTGACCTTCTCGCAGGCCAGGGCCAGGTTGCGGGGACCCAGGGCGTTGACCTTGTAGGCCGCATCGCGGGAGGTCTCGCAGCCGTCCACGTTGGTGAAAGCCGCGCAGTTGATGACGGTCTCAGGCTGGTGGCGGCGGATATAGTTGATGGTAGCTTCGCGGTCGGTAATGTCCAGTTCGTCCACATCCACAGGGATGACGGTGGCCTTGCGCAGCCGCTCGGGCAGCGGGCCGAGGACGCAGCTTTCGGCAGCCAGCTGCTTTTGCAGCTCGGTGCCCAGCTGGCCGCGGCAGCCGGTAATTAAAATTTTCATGGTAACTCCCCTGTTCTGCGCTTAGTACTGCAGCTTGTCATCGGCCACGTTCTTCAGGTGCTGGCCGTAGGGGCTCTTGCCGTAGCGGGCGGCGCTTTCCAGCAGCTTTTCCTTGGTGATCCAGCCGTACTTGTAGGCGATCTCCTCAGGGGCCGAGATCTTGATGCCCTGGCGCTGCTCGACAGTCTGCACAAAGGTGGCAGCTTCCACCAGAGAGTCCATCGTGCCGGTGTCCAGCCAGGCGTAGCCACGGCCCAGCAGCTGCACATCCAGCTTGCCCTCGTCCAGGTACATCTGGTTCAGGGTGGTGATCTCCAACTCGCCACGGGCGCTGGGCTTGACCTGCTTGGCCATCTTGACAACGTCCTTGTTGTAGAAGTACAGGCCGGTGACAGCGTAGTTGCTCTTGGGCTCGGCGGGCTTTTCCTCAATGGAGGTGGCGTGGCCGTCCTTGTCAAAGGCGACAACGCCGAAGCGCTCGGGGTCGTTGACAAAGTAGCCGAACACGGTGCTGCGGCCGGCGGCAGCGTTGGCTGCAGCGCCCTTGAGCCGCTTGGAGAAACCGGCACCGTAGAAGATGTTGTCGCCCAAAACCATGGCGCAGCAGTCATCGCCGATGAATTCCTCGCCCAGGATAAACGCCTGTGCCAGGCCGTCCGGGCTGGGCTGCACCTTGTACTGCAGGTGCAGGCCGTACTGGCTGCCATCCCCCAGCAGGGCCTCAAAGCGCGGGGTGTCGGTGGGGGTAGAGATGATCAGGATGTCCTGGATGCCAGCCAGCATCAGGGTGGACAGAGGGTAGTAGATCATCGGTTTGTCGTAAACGGGCAGCAGCTGCTTGGAGGTGACCATCGTCAGCGGGTAAAGTCGGGTGCCGGCGCCGCCGGCAAGGATAATACCTTTCATCGTTACAACTCCTTATTTTATATTCCGTGCGCGCCGCCCATCCCACGGGGGTCTCCCCTTGGGGCATAATCTCACACAATAGTAGAGTTATTATAACGCATTTGCGCCCCGGGCGCAAGGGGCAAATCTTGCCGGAAACCGCGCCCTGCGGCTGGATTTTGTTGCCAATTTGTTACCTTTTTATGACGATTGCTTGACGCAATGGGCGCTATGTGGTACAATGTACAAAACGTAAATGTGAATGGCGCGTATTTCTGCGCATTTTTATAGCCGCTTGTCGGCCTTTGTACTTTGAATTTAAGGAGGCGTTTTCGCGTTGAAACGCTTTTTATGCGCTGCATTTTTTATGGCGCTTGTCGTTTTATTTGCTGCCTGCGGCGCACTGAACAGCAGCACAGCAGCCAGCGCTGCCACGGCGACCCCCACCAGTTCTACCTCCCGCACCCAGAAAAGTGAGCCGGTGCAGGTAAAGGAAAACCCCGCCAAGGTGGATGTGGTTGGTGAGCAGGCCACGACAGCCCCCACGGCTACCGCAGCCCCCGCCCAGACCCCCGCAACCAGCGATTTCCCGGTAATGTACCTGGCGGGTGTGATCGGACTGATTTTGATCTGCTCGGCCGGACTTTTAATGCTTCGTAAAATATAAGCTGACAACGCCCTGCGGGGCGTTTTTTTATTACTGTTTGCCATTTTGCAGGAAAGGAGGGCAAGCGATGCCACGGCATTACCGCAAACTGCGGGGCAACTCGGCTTATTATCCCTTTGCAGCGCGTACCGGGATGCGGGCCCGCCAGCGGCGGGAGGCCCGGGCCCTGCGCATCGCCGGTACGGTGCTGCTGGGCGCGGCGGCTGTGCTGCTGCTGCGCCAGACCGTAGGCCGCGGCGGCCAGCCGGAAGCCCCGGCGCAGCCTGCCCCCTCCCCCGCCATGGTGGAAACAGCTGAATCCGCCCGCAGCGGCAGCGTTACGGTGCAGCCCATTGCTGCCACCCGCGATGCCCTGGCCGCCACGCTGGATGCCGATGATGCCGCCCACGCCACCCCGGCCCCGGCAGCCCCGGCCACCCACACGCAGGAAGTGCTGCCCGCCTATCGCGAACTCTACGAGCAAAACCCCGATCTCGTCGGCTGGCTGACCATCGATGGCACCGACATCGACCTGCCGGTGGTGCAGACCCCCGGCGACAACGAATACTACCTGCGCCGTGGCTTTGACCGTCTCTACGCTACCGGTGGTACGCTGTTCATGGACGAGCACTGCTCCGTTGCCCCCGATGCCCCTACCGCCAACTGGCTGGTCTACGGCCACAACATGGCGGACGGTTCGATGTTCGGCCAGCTGACCCGCTACCGCAGCGAAGATTTTTACCAGCAGCACCCCACATTTACCTTTAACACGATTTACGAGACCGCAACCTGGCAGGTTGCCGCCGCACTGGATACCACTCTGGGGGCGGACGAGCTGCCCTACTACACCTTTTTTGATGCCGATACCAAGCTGGACTGGGAGCAGCGGGTGAACGCCATCACATCGCTGGCCCTCTACGACACCGGCGTAACGCCGGAATACGGCCGGCAATTGCTGGTGCTTTCCACCTGCGGCACCTCCTCCCCCGCCGCCAGGACCCGCTTTGCCTTGCTGGCGGTGCGCTGTGATTGATTTTTACACTTGCATTTTGCCGGCGAATCGTCTATGATGGTGCATGAACTATTTTAGTCAAAAAGGAGCCTGTACAAACTATGGCAGAATTTACCTATGAAGTTACCGAGCGCATCGCTGTGCTTTCCACCAACGCCCGCGGCTGGGAGCGCCAGCTGAACATGGTCAGCTGGAACGGCAACCCGCCGAAGTATGACATCCGCGACTGGTCCCCGGACGGCAGCCGCATGGCGAAGGGCATCAGCCTGACCGAGGAAGAACTCAAGACCCTGAAAGACATCCTGAACGATATGGAACTGTGAGGTTCGCATGGAAGACTACCGCGCCCGGTTTGTGGAGATCTACAATAAAAATATCACGCGCCCCGGCGCGGACCGCCTGCTGAACTGGTTGGAGACCACGGACTTTTTCACGGCCCCTGCCTCCACCCGCTACCACGGTGCCTGCGAGTGCGGCCTGGTCATGCACAGTCTGAACGTTTATGACGCAATGATGCAGCATTTTTACACCGAGGGCGAAAACGCCGAAAGTTACGCCATCTGTGCCCTGCTGCACGACCTGTGCAAGGCCAACTTTTATAAAGTAAGCACCCGCAACGTGAAAAATGATGCCACCGGCCAATGGGAAAAAGTGCCGTTTTACCAGGTGGCTGACCAGCTGCCTTACGGCCACGGCGAAAAGAGCGTGTACCTCATCGAGCATTTTATGCGCTTAAAAACCGCCGAGGCGATTGCCATCCGCTGGCACATGGGCGGCTTTGATGACGCGGTGCGCGGCGGCAGTTTTGCCGTAAGCGATGCCTACAACACCTACCCTCTGGCCGTAAAACTCCACATCGCCGACCTGGCCGCCACCTACCTGATGGAACAAGGCACCAGCAGCGTGGAAAACGGACACCCGAAAAACAAATAACAGAATGTACAAAATCCCCGCCGGTCGAAAAAACGGCGGGGATTTTTGTGTACAGCGCAGAAGCTGCTTACTTCAGCATCTTATAAATTGCTTCCATATCGGCCTGGTGCAGGACCTTGGCGGAGCCCTTGGCACCGCCGCAGGCGCGGGCGCAGCTGGCGGCCATCTCGGCCATCTGCTCATCGGTGGGGTCAATGCCCAATTCTTTGAAGTTGATGGGCATGCCGATGCGGTGATAGAACTCCTCCATGGCGGCAATACCGGCCAGGGCGGTCTCCTCATCGGTGGCGGCGGGGGCCACGCCCATGACGTTGACGGCGTACTTCACAAAGCGGGGCAGGCAGTCCTTATAGACATAACGCGCCCAGCTGGGCCAGACGGCGGCCAGGCCGGCACCGTGGGTAACGTTGAACATACCGCCCATCTCATGCTCCAACAGATGGGGCATCCAGTCGCCGCCATCGCTGCCGCAGCCGGTCAGGCCGTTGTGTGCCAGAGAGGATGCCCACATGACCTCGGCGCGGGCCTCGTAGTTGTGCGGGTCGGTGTGCAGCACCTCGGCATTGTGCATGACGGTGCGCAGCAGGCCCTCGGCGATGGCATCGGTCAGTTCCATCGTGCCGCTGTTGACAAAATAGCGCTCCATCGTGTGCATCATGATGTCGGCGCAGCCAGCCTCGGTCTGGTAGTCCGGCAGGGTCATGGTCAGTTCGGGGTCCATGATGGCAAACTTCGGGCGGGCCAGGTCGTCATCGTAGGCGCGCTTTTCCTCGGTGTCGGTGTTGGTGATCACGCAGCTGTTGCTCATCTCCGAGCCAGCGGCGGCGATGGTCAGCACAGAGGCTACCGGGAAGCATGCCTTGGCCTTGCGCTGGCCTGCGTACAGCTCCCAGACATCATGCTCCGGCTCGGCCAGGCCGTAAGCGATGGCCTTGCAGGAGTCGATGACCGAGCCGCCGCCGACTGCCAGCAGGAAGTCAACGTTGTTCTCCGTGGCCAGGGCAATGCCCTCGCGCACCTTGGCCAGATGCGGGTTGGGCACAACGCCGCCCAGCTCCACGTGGAAGATGCCCGCCTCATCCAGCGACTTCTTCACGCGGTCCAGCACACCGGAGCGCACGGCACTCTGGCCGCCGTAATGGATCAGCACACGGGTGCCGCCAAACTGCTTCATCAGTTCGCCAACACGCTCCACTGCGCCCTTGCCAAAGGCAACTTTCGTCGGGGTATAATAGGTAAATCCTAACATTGGTAAAACCTCCTGCTCACTTTGGGGTGGTGCGGCTCTCGTGCAATCTGCACAAAATTTCAACACACGCGCCCACTTTTTCTAATCATAGCACAGAACGCAGGCGTGTGCAAGAGGAAATTACGGACTAAAAGGCCCCCTTTACACAAGGGGGCCTTTTAAAGCTGCGATAAACAAAAATCTCCCCGACTTTCATCGGGGAGATGATGTATTTTATTGCTTATCGCCCATGCGGTCGATCTGGTCCTGCAATAGCTGGGATACCGGGCGGTTCACGCTGCGCAGGCGACGTACCGGCTTGGCGGGTGCGCGATGCGGCGTGGCCTTGACCCGGAATTTTTCCGGCTTAGGCGGTGCGGCCTGGGCCTGCGGTGCGGGTTGGGCCTGCGGTGCGGGTTGGGCCTGCGGCGCAGCGGGGGCGGCAGGTGCGTTTTCCACGGGCACCGGCTCCACAGGGATATCCGTCTCCGGGGTGCCCTGGGCATAGTCGCGCATTTCAAGGCCCAGCTCTTTCAACTCGGCCTCGGTCTCGTCCAGTGCCTGGTAAATCGCCAGGGTAAGGTTGTCGAGGTCCAGGGTGGCGGCGCTCAAACGCTGATCCACCCGCGCCAGGCGGTCACGCACCAGCATTACGCCGGAGGCAATGCCCCGGGCGTTCTCGGCCATGCGGGACTTCTGGGTGTCGGCCTGTTGCTTCAGTTCCTTTTCGGCACTTTCGGCATACAGCTTGGCATCGGCCAAAATTTTCTGAGCTTCCAGCTTGGCTTCCCGCACCACATCGGGCGTGGGGGCCGGGGCTGCGTTCAACTGGCGGGCTGCGGCCAACTGCTGTGTCAGCGTTTCGTTCTGCTGCTGCAGGTCGTGGCATTTCAGCTGCCAGATGTTGGCATTTTTCTGGATCTCCCGATGCTCGCTCTGCACGTTTTCGGCGGCAGCCTGTGCTTTTTGCAGCTGCTCATCGCTTTCGCGGCGCTTGCTCTCGGCCAGGTCGGCGCGCTGGTTGGCAGCGGCTAACTCGGCTTTCAAGGCATCCACACGGGCCTCGGCATCATTGCGCTGGCTGCGCAGATCATCCAGCTGGGATTGAAGCTGGCGCAGCTTTTCCTGGTATTCCAGTTCATGCTGCTGGGCTTCGTTGGCGAGCGTGTTCATGTACGCCAGGACATCATTTTTATCGAAGCCGCCAAACATACGGGAGCGGAACCCCTGCTCCTGTATGTTCATGGAATCAGATGGCATGGCGTTTTACATCCTCTCGCGGAAAATTTAAAGTCAGGGGCGATCAGCTGCGCTTGTTCAGGATGCTGAGCAGATCGTCAAAGTAATCGCCGTCATCCTCCTCCTCGGCCGGGGCCTGCTTAGCGGCGGGCTGGGCATCAAAGGACTGGGTGAAGATGGGGTTGGGCATGACGGGGTTGATATCCTGCTGCGGGGCAGCGGTGCGCTGTGCAGGCTGGGCAACCTCGGCCTGGGCGGGAGCCTCAACAGGCTGGACGGCCGGGGCGGCGGTAGCGCGCTTGGCATCGACATGGGCCTGGATCGGCTCGTCGACCTCGGGAGTGCTCTCGAAGCCGGTAGCAACAACGGTGATGGACATCTCATCGCTCAGGCGCTCATCAAACGCAGTACCCCAGATGATGTTGGCATCGGGATGGGCGGACTGGGTAATCATGGAAGCAGCGGTCTCGACATCCTCCAGGCCGATATCCGGGCTGGAAGTGATGTTGATGATAACGCCGCGGGCACCAGCGATGCTGGTCTCCAGCAGCGGGCTGGAGATAGCAGCCTTGGCGGCGTTCTCGGCCTTGCCGGCACCCTTAGCAACGCCGACACCCATGTGGGCGAAGCCAGCATCCTTCATGATGGAGCGAACGTCTGCGAAGTCCAGGTTGATGAAAGCCGGGATGTTGATCAGGCTGGAGATGCTCTCAACGCCCTGACGCAGCACATTATCGGCAGCCTCGAAAGCGTTCATCAGGGTGATGCGCTCCTGGCTGATGAGCTTCAGGCGCTCGTTGGGGATAACGATCAGAGAGTCAACGTGCATCATCAGGGAAGCAATGCCCTGCTCAGCCAGGCTCATCTTGCGCTTGCCCTCAAAGGCGAAGGGCTTGGTGACGATGCCAACGGTCAGGATGCCCAGGTCATGGGCAGTCTCGGCCACAACGGGGGCAGCGCCGGTACCGGTGCCGCCGCCCATGCCGGCGGTGATAAAGACCATCTGCGCACCCTTCAGGGCGTTGGAGATCTCATCCTTGCTCTCCTCGGCAGCGCGCTGGCCGATCTCAGGATCAGCACCGGCACCACGGCCCTTGGTGAGCTTTGCGCCCAGCTGGACCTTCTGGGTAGCCTTGGAGTTCAGCAGAGCCTGCTGGTCGGTGTTCATTGCAACGAACTCGACACCGGAGAGGCCGGACTCGACCATACGGTTGACAGCGTTGCCGCCGCCACCGCCCACGCCGATGACTTTAATGTTGGTTACATTTTGCATTTCTTCGTCAAGAACGAATGCCATGAGTGTATCCCCCTAAGTGTTTGTTTAAAGTGGCACAGGACCCAGGGCAGGCCCTGTAAATGGGCACACTGGTCCGTGGATTTTTTGCATATAACTGATTATTAGAATACCAAATTTTCTTGTCAATTTCAATACCTGCGCCAGAATTTTGCAAAAAAATGCCTGCGGCACCGCAGATTCCACCAATCCGGGCCGGGGGGATGCCCGGTTTTTGGCAGGAACGTAGAAAAATTATGTCTTTTCTGTGACGCAATCGGCCCCCAGGGCGCGCAGATCGCCGGGCAGATCGGCGTAACCGCGCCGGATATGGCCGGGGTCCCGCAGCCGGGTCATGCCCACAGCACCCAAAGCGGCCAGCAGCAACGCGGCCCCGCCGCGCAGATCGGGGGCAGTTACCTCGGCCCCTTGCAGGCGGGCGCTGCCGTCTATATATAAAGTGCGGCCGGTGGTGCGGCAGCCTGCGCCCAGGGCGGCAAAACCCTCGGCACAGGCAAAGCGGCGGGCGAACAGATGGTCGTAAATTTCGCTGGGGGCATCGGCGGTCAGCAGCACGGCGGCGGCCAAAGGGGCGGTGTCGGTGGCAAAGGCGGGCCAGGCATTGGCGTAGAGCGTCTGCCCGCCGTGCAGGGGCCGGGCTGGGTCGCGGGCCAGCGTGACGGTGCTGTCGCGGCGGGTGACTTCCACCCCCACCGCCTGCAAAAAATCCAGAAAGGCCGCGTAATACGCGGGGGCGCAGCCTGTCACAGTCACCTCTCCCCCGGCGCAGGCCAGGGCGGCGGTGTAGGTGGCAGCGGCAATGCGGTCCGGCAGGGGTGTCCAGGCGGTGCCCTGCAGCGGCTTGCCGCCTTGTATCACCACCATCGGCGTACCCGCCCCGGTGATGTGCGCCCCGCAGGCACGTAAAAAGTTCGCAAGGTCAACGATTTCCGGCTCACAGGCGGCCCCGCGCAGGATGGTGGTTCCGCCCGCCTGGGTCGCAGCCATCATCAGGGTCATGGTGGCCCCCACGCTGGGCAGGCGCAGGGCAAAATCTACCCCGTGCAGCGGTCCGTGCCGCCGCAGCGTTACGGCGATGCCCTCCAGTTCTACCTGCGCCCCCATGGCCGCCAGCCCCGCCAGGTGGATATCCACGGGGCGGGGGCCAAGCTTGCAGCCGCCGGGCAGCGGCAGACGCACCACCCCTACCCGGCAGAGCAGCGGCGCTAAGTAGAACACCGAACTGCGCATTGCCCCGGCCAGGTAGTCGGGAATCTCCCCTTGCAGGTCCCCGCCGGGGTCAACCAGCAGGTCGCTCCCCTGCCGTTCCGCTTTGGCCCCCACGGCCTGCAATAGGGCCAGGCTGGTGGCGACATCGGCCAGGGGCGGCACGGCCCGCAGGCGGCTGGGGGTACGGCACAGCAGGGCGGCCGCCAGCAGCGGCAGTACGCTGTTTTTGGCGGCGGCGGGCCGTATGCGGCCGTGAAGCGTCCGCCCGCCGGTGATGGTGATGAGTTGCATGGGTACCCCCTTTTACGCCAGCTGTGCGTTAAATTTGTAGAGGACGCAGGGGCGAACATTGTTCGCCCGCGGGCGGATGCGAGCATCCGCCCCTACAAATCTAGCCACACGGCCTGCTGTAGGGGCCGATGCTTGCATCGGCCCGTAAACCCTGCGGCAACGCAAGGTCCCGCGGGCGAGCACTGCTCGCCCCTACACTTATATGTGAAAAATCGCGCGCACATTACAACAGCACCGGCTGCAGCTGCACACCGCGCAGGGCGCTTTCCAGCGTGTCGGGGATGAGGGTGAAATCGCTTTTCAAACTGCAGGGCTTTTTGTAGCTGTCGTCCTGGCCGAAAGGCACAAAATAGTAGTTTCGCCGCTGCAGCAGCTGGGCAATGGCCGGGGCGCTGCCGGAAAGGGCATCGTTGGTGGAAGGCGCTACGATGACCGGCCGCCCGCCCCGCAGCAGACTTTTGGCGGCCAGCGTTACCGGAGTGGCGCTGATGCCTGCCGCCAGCATGGACATGGTAGTACCGGTGGCTGGGGCGATGATAAGCGCCTGGGCCATCCCTTTAGGCCCCAGCGGCTCCACCTGCTGCAGAGTCGTCAGCGGCGTTTCGCCGGTCATCTCCTGCAATTGGGTGCGCAGGCTGGCGGCGGTGCCAAAGCGGGTATCCAGCGCGGCGGCGCTGCAGCTTAAAATGGGCAGCACCCGCCAGCCCAGCGCCCGCAGGCGGCGCACCTGGGGCAGCACAGCCGAAAAGCTGCAAAAACTGCCGCATAAAGCAAAGGCCACGGTGCGGGGGCCGTCAGGCCGGTTCGTCATGCAGATCACCTCTTTCTTGCAGGATGGTCAGTACGGTTTGGGCGATGAGCGTCCCGGCGGTATCGGGGGCGCATTTGCCGGGCAGGGCCAGGGCGTGTTCGGCCCGGATGCCCAGGGCTTCGGCGGCATCAAAATCCGTGCCGCCGGGCAGACTGGCCAGGTCAATGACCAGCGCCCCACGGGGCAGTTTTTCCAGCATTTTGCGGGGCAGCACCGGCGCGGGGATGGTGTTGATGACGGTATCGTGCTTTGCCAGCAGCACGGGCAGACGGTCCAGCGGCGCGGCACGGTGCCCGGCACACCGGGCGTTGGCGCGCTGTACGGCGTTGCGGGCGGCAACGGTGGTATGCCCGCCCAAAAGGTCCAGCCGCCGCGCGACTGCCCGGCCAATGCGCCCGTAGCCCAGCACGAGAAAGTCGCTTTCCCAGATGGTGCGGCGGCGCAGCTGCAAAAGCAGCGCCAGGCAGCCCTCGGCGGTAGGCACGGCGTTTAAACATTCCAGTTCGGGCCGCTGGAAGTAGTCCAGCAGGGGCAGGCTGGCCTGCCGGGCAGCGGCCTGGATGGGCGAACCGGGCCGCCCGGCCAGCAGCAGAGTGCCGGGGCGTACCCCCTGCAAGGTGCGGGCCACGGCATCGCTGACCCGTTCCTGCGACATGGGCAGCAGGACAAAATCGGCCTGGCAGGCGGCTTCCGGCCCAAGGATGCGGAACCCCGCCGCCTGCAGGGTCTGCGCCGCCGCCCGCTGGCGGGCATCGTGCCCCACCACGCAAAAGGTTTTCATAGGCTGTTCCCCCTTTGGGTGTGCTTTCGCCATAGTATGCTTGGATTGCGGCGGATGGTGCGGGCGGATTCCATATCCGACCGGGCGCAAATAAAAAATCCCGGCCCCAATGGAGCTGGGAAAAAATCCACTGATTTAATAATACTTCAACCCATTGCACTGGCCGCGCCAGACGGCGATGGGGTCGATGGGGACGGTGCCGATGCGCATTTCTACCACGGTGGTGCGGCCGCAGGCGGCCAGGGTCTGGCCCTGCTTGACCTGCTGCCCGGCCTTGACATCGATGCTGCTCAATCCGTAGAAGATCGTGTGCACACCTGCGCCGTGGTCGATGACCAGCGTGCAGCCGTAGTCGCCGCCCAGGTCCTCGGCCAGGTCAACTTTGCCGCTGGCGGGGGCAATGACCAGCTCGCCGCGGGTGGTGGACAAGATCACATTGGTGCTGGTGCGGCCGCCTGCGCCGGTGTTGGTGCTGCGCTCGCTGTAGCGGCGGCCCACATACTCGGTCGCGCCGAAAGTCAGCGTGGTGTTGATGCGGTTGAGGAACGGCTGCACAAATCCGGCATCCGCCCAGCTGATGCCGGTGGGTGCGGCGGTGAACAGCTTGCTGACCTTGGCGGGGGCATCGTCCTGCCCGATGTAGGGCGTGGCGCGCTGCGACTGCGAGGAGTAGTCCTTGTAGTTGAAGCCGCCGTCCGTGACTTTCAGGTACAGCGTAGAGGTATAGCGGCCCACCTGCACATCGATGGTCTCGGTGCCCAGGGCGGCATTCCAGGGGATGGGCAGGTGGCACACCCAGCCGTTGGAGGACTGGATGAAGCCCTGATTCTTCAGCGTGGTGGTCAGGGTGGGGGTGTCGTCCTCGTAGCTGCCGGTCACGCGGATGGCCGCTACGCCGCCCTGCTCGATGGTGTTCTCGCTCAAATAAATGGACGGCTCGATGGCAATATCAAAGGTGAACAACCAGGTTTCGGAGCCGGTGATGTCGGCGGCCCCTGCTGCGCGGGAACCGGTTACGCTGGCTACCAGCTTGGCGGTGTAGCTGCCGGTCTCGTCAAAAGCAAAGCCGCTGAACTCCGACAGCGTACCCTCGAATACGGTCTCTTTGTCTGCATTGGTCACAGTCAGCTGGGTAGCGTAGTTGGTGGAGCTGATCGTGATATCCGGCGAAAGCGTGGAAACGGGATCTTCCAGCACGGTGGGGGCGGCACTGTAGGTTTCGGCGTAGGTACGCTTGAACCAGTTGCCGATGACCGGCACATGCCACTTGTAGGCCGAGGGGTCCAGCGTCTGCCCGGCAAAGGTGACGCGGATGCTGGGCAGCATATCGGGGGTGGCGCTGCGGTACAGGTAGGCCACGCCGAAGCCGGCTACCACCAGCACGAACACCACCACCAGCAGCAGCCACTTCGCCATGCCGGTCACGCCATTGCGCACAACATCGCCCACGGTAGCGGGGGCATCATCCTCGGCGGAGTCGTCATCGGACGAGGTATCGGTGTCCTCCCCGGTGGGGATATCCATGTTGGCGGTGATCTGCTCCACCGAAAGCTGCACCGTGCGGGTCATATCCAGCAGACGCTTTTCGTCAATAGGGGGCAGTTCGAATGTCTCCTCGCCCATCTCGGCATCAGAAAGGGTATCCCCCTCGTCTGTGTCGGCATCGGCGGGCGGTTCCTCTGCAGGGGTGTCCTCGTCAGCATCAGCAGCATCGGCAGGAACTTCCTCTGCGGGGGCTTCTTCCGCAGGGGCTTCGGGCGCTGCTTCTTCCGCAGGTTCCGCCTCGCTCTCCCCTGCCGGTCCGGCGGGGGTGTCCTCCGCTTCGGCTGCGTCATCGGTCGCTTCTGCTTCGGGGGCATCCGGGGCTTCCACCGGTGCGTCGGGGGTTTCCGCAGGTGCATCTGCCGTTTCTTCCGCAGGGGCTTCGCCTGCATCATCCGCTTTGGCGGCTTCCTCCACCGGTGCAGTTTCCGCAGGGGTCACGGTCTCGGGCTGCGGGGCTGCCTGGGCGGCAGTGTCCGGCGCGGCCTGGGCCGGGGTGTTGTTTTTCTTCTTGCTCATCAGTATTCTTCCCAAATCCTCTTGGTGTCGGCCCCGCCAGGGTAAACGGGATGCAGCAGGGGCCGGGCTGCATCCCCATGTAAAGTTTATTCAGATTCGCGGTACTGCAGACCACTGCGGCCCGCCATGGCAGGTTCGGGGTCTACCGATTTGCTGCCGATGCGCAGCTCAAAGATCAGGTCATGCTCGGTGCCCGCCGTGCCTACGGGGGAACCGGCTTCGATGGTCTGGCCGCGCTGGACGGTGACGGTCTTTAACCCGAACAGATGGCTTTTTACGCCGCAGCCGTGGTCGATGACCACCGTGCCGCCGGTCAGGGTCAGGGTATCCGCCAGCACAACGGTGCCGCTCTGGGGCGCGGTGACGGTCTCATTATCGGGGGCGGAGTAGGTCAGCCCGGTAGACTGGCCGCTGCGCTGGCCGTCCCGCATCTGGATATCGCCATAGTGTACGGCAATGCCGCTGCTGCTGGGGGCCACGAACAGCCCGCTCCACAGCTTTTGGTCGGTGCTGTTGGTGTACAGCGGCCAGATGGCGTTGCGGTATTCCTCGGCACCGCCCACATCTTCCTCGGCGGGCAGTTCCACCGTTTTGTGCTGGGTGTTGGTCACGGTCAGGGTCAGTTCCCGGGTCAGGCTGCCGCAGGTCAATTGCAGGGTGTGGTCGCCGCCCTCGGCATTATAGGTGATGGGGATATACCCCATGTAACCGCTGGCGGTTTTGCGGAACCATACGGTGCCCAGGTCGGTTTCGAGGCTCGGCTCACCGTCCAGGATGCCGGTCAGATACAGCGCCACCACGCTGCCCTGGGCGGCGCGGTCGCTGCTCAGGGTCACGGTGGGGGCCATCGATATGGTGTACCCGGCGCGGTAGGCGTACCAGCCCTGGGCATCGGCGGGGGGCTCGTTTTCCTGGTGGTAGGCTTTTACAATAATTTGGTAGTCGCCGTTGGCGGCGTAGGTATAGGTGTTGCAGCTGGAAGCATCGCCGGTCCAGGCCGTGCCGTCAGGCGCGGTGATGGTCACTTCGGCGCGGGTAACCCAGCCCGGCAGCACCAGCTGGGGCGCGGTATCGGTAAAGGTGCCCAGCTTTTGTACGGTCAGGTTGGTGGGGCTTTGGTAATGCTTGCTTACTTTGTCGCCCAGCACGGGGATGGTCCAGTCCCACCCGTTGGGGGTGAGGGCCGCGTCCCCGAAGGTGACAGCCTCCTGCGGGAGGTCTTTTTCGCCGGTGCGGCTGTAGAGAAACGCGGCGGTGCCGCCCAAGATCAGCGCGACCATGGCGATGACCATAGCAAGCCACAGCAGCAGTTTGCGCATAGTTTTCTCCTATAGGCAGTAGCGATGGGAAAAGCCGGACGCACAAAGCGGCACCCGGCTGAGAAACTCAGTTTTTACTCGGCATCAGCGGCATCGGGGGTGTCGGCTGCAGGCTGGGTGGGAATCTTTTCGTAGACGGTGTCGTCCTGGAAATCGTCATCATCGCCGTAATCTGCACCGTCATCGCTGAACAGCAGGCGCTCGTACTCGTCCAGTTCTTTTTCGCGGCGATAAAGGTAGAGGGCGGCGGCGGTCAGAGCACCAGCGGCAGCAAACAAAAAGGCCAGCACAGCACCGAACGTAGATTTCTTCATCATGGGGAAAACTCCCTTCCTGGCGGCATAAATACCGTAGATTCGTGGCTTTTCTTGCGGGCGGCAGCGTTGCGCGAATCCGCCATGCCCCTATTATACCCGACCTGGGGCAGGAATACAACACAAGAATTGTAAAATTTGGAAGTTTCTCTGTTGTGCTATAACAGCTTTAGCGGTTTAAAGAGACGACTTGACATTTGCAGGAAAATGGGGTTTACTTTAATATAATAGATTGTTGACAGCTCCCTCTGTGAGGGAGCTGTCAGCGAAGCTGACTGAGGGAGAGAAAGTCCCTGTATTGCCTGCTAAATCGTAGGCTCTCTCCCCCACCGCCTATCGGCGGAGCCCCCTCCTAGAGGGGGCCAAATCCCCAGGAAGACCAAGTTATAAATAAAGGACGGAAACCCATTATGCAAAAAGACCTGACCACCGGCAGTGTGTTTAAAAGTGTACTCTACTTCTCGCTACCGTATCTGCTCTCCTATTTTCTGCAAACGCTGTACGGTATGGCAGACCTGTTCATCATCGGCCAGTTTGAGGGAACGGCCAGCATCACGGCGGTGTCCATCGGCAGCCAGATCATGCACATGATCACGGTCATGCTGGTGGGGCTGGCTATGGGCGTTACCGTAGGCATCGGCCGGGCGGTGGGTGCCCATGATGACCGGGGCGCGGGGGCGGTCATCGGCAATGCGGTTACGCTGTTTTTGGTGGTATCCGTGGCCGTGGTGGCCGTGCTGACAGCACTGGTGCAGCCTGTCTTGGCCGCCATGTCCACCCCGACGGAAGCCGTGCCAGGCGCAGCTGCCTACCTGACCATCTGCTTTATCGGTATCCCCTGCATCACGGCCTACAATATTATTGCGTCTATCTTCCGTGGGCTGGGGGATTCCCGCAGCCCGATGTACTTTATTGCAGTGGCCTGCGCGGCCAACATTGCGCTGGACTACCTGTTTATGGGGGCGCTGCACATGGGGCCTGCCGGTGCGGCGCTGGGCACTACGCTGGCCCAGGGCATCAGCGTCATCGTCTCGCTGGTGGTGATTTTACGGCGCAAAAGCGGCATCCGGCTGCATAAAAGTGACCTGCGGCCGAAGAAAACTGTCATCGGGCGCATCCTGCGCATCGGTGTGCCGGTGGCCTTGCAGGATGGGCTGATCCAGATCTCGTTTTTGCTTATCACGGTCATTGCCAACCGGCGCGGCCTGACGGATGCCGCCGCCGTGGGTATTGTAGAGAAGATCATCAGCTTCATCTTCCTGGTGCCGTCCTCGATGCTGTCCACCGTGTCGGCGCTGGGTGCCCAGAATGTGGGCGCAGGCAAGCACGACCGCGCCGCCAGGACGCTGTATTATGCTATCGGCATTTCGCTGACGTTTGGGGCCGTTGTGGGTGTGCTGGTGCAGTTTATTGCCCCCAACGCCGTGGCGCTGTTTACCACCGATGCCGCCGTGGCTGCGGCGGGCGGCTGGTATCTGCGCGGGTATATCTGGGACTGCTTCTTTGCGGGCATCCACTTCAGCTTCAGCGGGTATTTCTGCGCCTATGGCCGCAGCGAGCTTTCGTTCCTGCATAATATTATGGCGATCGTGCTGGTGCGTGTGCCGGGGGCATATTTCATGTCCAAGCTGTTCCCGGACAATCTGCTGCCCATGGGCCTGGCAACGGCCACCGGCTCGCTGCTGTCGGTGCTGATCTGCCTGATCGCTTACACGCTGTTAAAGCGCAAAGGCACCTTTGGCGGGAAAGCAGTGTAAGCTACTATCATCACTATCATTTTCATCATTTTCATTATTATCATTATTACTATCCTATTTCGCTTATTTATCCTATCTATCCCACTTATTAACATATTATATCATATAACAAAAGTTACAATGGAATAGTTAGTATGCTTAGGATGGGTAAGATAGAATGGATAGTAATGAAAATAATGAAAATAACGAAAATGATAGTAATGATGATAGTGATAAATAAGCGAAATAGGATAGTGAATTTATAGTAGGCATATAATAGCAAAAGGCTCCCTTGATGAGAGGGAGCCTTTCTGTTTATAGCATATGTAGGGGCGAACATTGTTCGCCCGTGGGCGTTTGCATCAACGCAAGATTGGCGGGCGAGCAGTGCTCGCCCCTACAAAGTAGGGTGCGCGTGTTATTACCGTTTCACATATGCCCCAAACGCATTCGGCACGGGGTATACCTCGGCCAGCTGTTCGGGGGCGGCCCAGACGAAACCGTCCGGCAGTGCGCACACATCCGCCCGTCCGCGCCAGCCGGAAAGCTGCCACACCCGGTGGGTGAACACATGCTTCGCGGGCGGCAGCGGCTCGGTCAGTTCGGCCTGTACGCCCAACTTTGCCAGCGCGGCGGTCAGCTCGTCTTTGGTCAGCGCGTTTTCCCAGGCGGCGGGCTGCCAAAGCCCGGCCAGCAGCCCCTTGGCGGGGCGGCGCTGCAATAATAGCCCGGCATCGCTCTCGATCAAGGCCACCGTCACAGGCACGGTCGTTTTGGCCTTGGGGGCAGGCTTTACCGGCAGCTCCCCTGCCCTGCCTGCGGCGTACCCTAAGCAGCGGTCGGCCAGCGGGCAATCCCCGCAGTGGGGCGTACCGGGCACACACACCAGCGCCCCCAGTTCCATCAACGCTTCATTGTAGGGGCCGGGCGTGGCTTTGGGCATCTGGTCCAGCACACGTTCGGTGAACAGCCGCTTGGCGGCGGGGGTCATCACATCGGCATCGTCATTGTACAGGCGGGCAAAAACCCGCAGTACGTTGCCGTCCACGGCAGGGGCCGGGATGCCAAAGGCGATGCTGGCAATGGCCCCGGCGGTGTAGTCCCCAATGCCGGGCAGGCTGCGCAGGGCATCGTAATCGGCGGGCAGATCGCCGCCGTACTGCTCACACACGATGCGGGCGGCCTTTTGCATGTTGTTGACGCGGTTGTAGTATCCCAGCCCCTGCCACAGCTTGCGCAGGGCATCCGGCTCGCAGGCGGCCAGGTCGGCGGGGGTGGGCAGCGCCGCGATAAAGCGATTATAGTACGGGATGGCCGCCGCCACCCGGGTCTGTTGGAGCATGATCTCACTGACCCAGATATGGTAGGCAGAAGGCTCCTGCCGAAACGGCAGGAGCCTTTTGTTAGCCTGAAACCATTGCAGCAGCGGTGCAGCAATGGGCAGCATTAAAAACCACCGCAGGTACGGGGGAACGGGATGACATCGCGGATATTGGGGATGCCGGTGACATACATCAGCAGGCGCTCAAAGCCCAGGCCGTAACCGGCATGCTTGACGCTGCCAAAGCGGCGCAGGTCAAGGTACCAGTCGTAATCGGCGGGGTCCATGCCCAGCTCTTTGATGCGGGCGGTCAGCACGTCCAGGCGCTCCTCACGCTGGGAGCCGCCAATCAGCTCGCCGATGCCGGGCACCAGCATATCGGCGGCGGCAACGGTCTTGCCGTCCTCGTTCTGGCGCATATAGAACGCCTTGATCTCCTTGGGATAGTCGGTGACAAAGACCGGCTTCTTGAAGATCTGCTCGGTCAGGTAGCGCTCGTGCTCGGTCTGCAGGTCGGTGCCCCACTCGACTTTATACTGGAAGTTGTCGTTGTTCTTCTTCAGCAGTTCGATGGCATCGGTGTAAGTGACGCGGGCGAAGTCGGAACTGGCGACCAGCTCCAGGCGCTCGATCAGGCCCTTATCAAAGAACTGGTTGAAGAATGCCAGCTCGTCATGGCAGTTATCCAGCAGGTAGCGGATGACGTAACGGGTCATGGCCTCGGCGGTCTCGAGGTAGGTGTTCAGGTCGGCGAACGCCATCTCGGGCTCGATCATCCAGAACTCGGCAGCATGGCGGGTGTCGTAGCTCTTTTCGGCGCGGAACGTGGGGCCGAAGGTGTAGACATTGCCCAGGGCCATCGCCATGGCCTCGGCTTCCAGCTGGCCGGAAACGGTCAGGTTGACGGGACGCTTGAAGAAGTCCTTGGTGTAGTCCACGCCGCCTTCCTCGTTGCGGGGAATATCGTTGAGGTCGATGGTGGTCACCTGGAACATCTCGCCGGCACCCTCGCAGTCAGAGCCGGTGAAGATGGGGGTGTGTACATAGGTGAAGCCGTGCTCATGGAAGAACTGATGCAGGGCAAAAGCAGCCTGGCCGCGCACACGGAACGCCGCGTTGAAGGTGTTGGTGCGGGGGCGCAGATGGGTCATGGTGCGCAGGTAATCCATGCTCATCTTCTTTTTCTGCAGCGGGTACTCGGGGCCGCAGGGACCCAGCACGGTGATGGTGTCGGCGTTGATCTCAAAGGGCTGCTTGGCGTTGGGGGTCAGCACCAGGGTGCCGGTGACCTCAAAGCTGGTGTACAGGCCGCACTTGGCGATCTCGGCATAGTTAGCCAGTTTGTCAGCCTGGAAAACGATCTGGACAGGCTTATAGCAGCTGCCATCGGACAGCGAGATAAAGCCGATATTTTTAGAATCGCGCACAGTTTTGGCCCAGCCGCAGACAGTGACCTTGGTACCATCCGCAGGGGTAGCCGTGTACAGCGATGCAAGTTCCGTTCTCTGCATGGAAATTCCTCTCCTCTATTTATACAATAATTATCTTTATTATAACGGGTGAGGAGGGAAAAGTAAAGAACTGATTTTTGATGTGCGGTTTGGCGGGGACACCACCATGCGGTGTCCCCTTGTATAAAAGGCTGTATCCGTCAGACCTTCCTTTTTGGACACCCAAAAAGGAAGCGAAAAAGGTGCCCGCTACTTCCGATAGCGCGGGAGGCCCGGCCTAGGGGCTGCTCGCCCCTAGGAACCCCAAAGATGTGGTCGGTCAATGAAAAAGCTAAAAATTGCAGGAGTGCTGCAATTTTCTTAACGCTTTTTCATCGCCCTCCACATTGACCCCTCCGGGGCCAAATTTGCTCTACTACCCATTCTGTAGGGGCCGATGCTCGTCATCGGCCCGCACCGAGTGGTCGCCTATTTGCGGTTTATCGTAGGGGCGAACATTGTTCGCCCGCTGAATCTTGCGTAACCACTAAACTCCTCGGGCGCACACTGTGCGCCCCTACACTCTTTGTAAAATGGCACTGTAGGGAGGGGTCTTGACCCCTCCTGAAAATCTTGCAATTACCGCAACTTTATTGGTTGATTGCTTAATAAAAAACGTCCGTAGGGGTTGATTCCATATCCGCCCGTGCAACCTTGCGTAACTACGTACATCATCCCCCAAACAACTCCACCAACGCTTTCGCGGCAAACTCCCCGCCCCGCAGTGCTTCCTCTAATGTGTTTCCGTGTCCGCCGATTTCGATCAGCAAACTGCCGGTGGTCAGATCCTGGTTGTAAAACCGGTATCCGCACAAAACCGGGCGGGTCAGGCCGGGGCAGCGACTCTCCATGGCTTCCTCCCAGGCGGCGGCGAAGCGCAGGTTCAGCCGCCAGTTGGGCAGAGAGATCGTGCTGCCATTGTCGCACCCGGCAATAATCATCACCTGGGCGGTGCTCTCGCCATCGATCGTGCATACCGGCTTGACCAACGTGCCGTCCTCATCTTCGATGGCATCCCGGTGGACATCCAGCACGACTTTAATGGATGGATACTGCCGCAGATATTCCTCGGCGGTGGCGCGGCTGCGGTCGTAACTCTCGGTATAGCTGGGCGAATCGTGCAGCGTTTCATCGTGCAGGGTGTTGATGCCCGCCACGTTCAGCACCTCGGCCATGCGGGCCCCCACGGCGCACATGTTCAGCGCCGTGTTGCGGGTGCGGGCGGTGGCGCTGCGGTCGTACACAAGGTCGGGCCAGGTCTGGTAAGTCTCGGTGGCGTGGGTGTGTAAAATCAAAACCTGCGGTTCTGCGCTGTTTAACTCCACGGTAAAAGGCAGATTGGCGGTGGTGACCGCCGCCCGCAGGTCGGCATCGGCGTAGGCGGTGCTGTTGCGGATGCTGCCCGCCGAAAGCGCAATGCTGCCCTCTCCCCTGCCGTGGCGGAACTGCTCGGCCCGGATGGCCCCGGCATCCTCGATTTGCGGTGCCGTGCTGGGCTGCGGCGAGGGACTGGGTTCCGGCGTGGGCGATGCCGTGGGCGTGGGGGCCGCAGTCGGTGTGGGCGTGGGCTGCATCGGTGTTGCTGCCGGGGTGGGCCGCGGCCCGGGGCGCGGCATGGCGCAGGCCACCGCTGCCGCCGGGGACTGCATCGCCAGCAGGCCCTGCTGCAAGATCTCCCGCTCCGGCAGGCAGACCGCTGCCGCCAGCACCGAGGCACAGGACGCAGCAAACACCACCCCGCCCGCCAGCCAGGCGACGGCACGGCGCACAAAATCCATGCGGGCACCCCCTTTCCCAACCAATTTATGCGAAAATTCCAACTTTCATGAAGTTTTTTTTGAAAAACACTTGCAAGACCGAAAAAAATGTGGTAGGATAACTTGTACTGTTATGGGGAACCAAGGAGGTGGAACGAATGCCTAACATTAAGTCTCAGAAGGATCGTGTTGTCCAGTCTCAGAAGGAGGCCATGGCCAACAAGGTCGTCAAGTCCAACCTGAAAACAGTGATCAAGAAGGCAGACGCTGCCATCGTCAGCAACGCCGCTGATAAGGACGCTGTTATGAAAGCCGCTGTCTCTGCTATCGACTCTGCCAAGAGCAAGGGTGTCATCCATAAGAACACCGCTGCCCGTAAGGTCAGCCGTCTGGCTAAGCGCGCTAACAAGGCCGCTCAGTAATTGATCGCATGAACAATGCCCGCCGATTTCTCGGCGGGCATTTTCATTTTCATAGCGCAACAAAAAGGCCCCCTTGTGTAAAGGGGGCTCCGCCGATAGGCGGTGGGGGATTGTGACCTGGCCCGGACATCGTTCTACCCTCGCAAGGTCACAATCCCTCCGTCTGCGCTTCGCGCATCCACCTCCCTTTACACAAGGGAGGCTTTTGTTTTGCGCAACCTTTTATTTCATCACAAACAGCGTTTTCCACTTCACCCAATAATACCCCGCGCCCACGGCATCGGCCAAAAACCAGCCGATGGGTACGCTCCACCAGATGCCTACCACCCCAATGGCCGGGATGGCGGACAGCGCATAGGCCAGCGCCACGCGGGTGCCCAGGGATACCACCGTCAGCACCACCGACATGCCGGGCCGCCCCACGGCGCGGTACAGCCCGTAGAATAAAAACAGGCAGCCGATGCCCGCGTAGAACGCGCCCTCGATGCGTAAGTACCGCACACCCTCGGCGATAACGGCGGTCTCCGAGCCGTCAATAAAAATCTGCATCAGCGGCGCGGCAAACACAAACACCAGCGCACTGACCGCGATGCTGAACCCGATGGCTGCTGCCACCGCGCCCCGTATCCCCTTTTGGATGCGGTCGGTCTTTTGTGCGCCGTAGTTCTGGGCGATAAAAATCGAGAACGCATTGCCGAAATCCTGCACCGGCAGATACGCGAACGCATCGATTTTGACCGCCGCCGCAAACGCCGCCATGACCACCGTGCCAAAGCTGTTGACCAACCCCTGCACGGCCAGGATGCCCAAATTCATGATGGACTGCTGGATGCAGGTCAGTGCCGAGAACCCGGCAATCTCTTTCATGCGGCTGGCCTTGAACTTACTGTGCGCAGCCTCCCGCACCAGCGGAAACCGCACCCAGGTGTACACGGCAATGCCCACGCCGGAAACATACTGCGCAATCACGGTCGCCTCGGCCGCACCGCCTACGCCGCGCCCCAGCCCGCAGACGAACCACAGGTCGAGCGCGATGTTCAGCCCGGCAGACAACGCCAGGAACAGCAGCGGCACCATCGAGTTGCCCAGCGCCCGCAGCAGCGAAGCAAAGTAGTTGTACAAAAAAATCGCCGCCAGCCCGGCGAACACAATTTTTAAGTAAGTGCGCATCAGCGGGGCAATCTCGGCAGGCAGGCGCAAGAACCAGATAATGCTCTCAAACCCCAGGTACACCGCGCCGGTCAGCACGGCGGTGACGAGGGCCAGCAGCACAAAGGCGGCTAAAACGCCCTCCCGCAGGCCGGTTTCATCCTTTTGGCCAAATTTGATCGAAAACACCGTGCCGCTGCCCATGGCAAGGCCCAGCAAAATGGAGGTGAGAAAGGTCATCAGCGTAAAGGCCGAGCCAACCGCCGCCAGCGCGTTGGTGCCGATGAACCGCCCCACAATGAGCGTGTCGGCGATATTATAGCATTGCTGCAGCAGGTCGCCTAAAATCATAGGCACCGCAAACCGCAGCATTGTGGGCATGACAGGCCCTTGGGTAAGTTGCTTTTGCATGGGAGTGGATTCCTCTTTTCCTATAAATGCACCTTTTCCAGTATAGCACAGCTCGCTGCAAAAAGCGAATTTTATAAAGAAAAGCGCCCCGCCGACCCGGCAGAGCGCAAGTGATAACAAAATTTAATTCTGGTCCTTACTTTTGCCCACCAGCGCGGCCAGCACGGCAAAGATCAGGCTGGCGGCAATGCCCCCGGCGGCAGCCGTCAGCCCGCCGGTAAAGGCACCGGGCAAACCGCACTGGTCCACCGCCTGCACTACGCCCTGGGCCAGCAGATGCCCGAAGCCTAATAGCGGCACACTGGCCCCGGCCCCGGCGAACTCGGCCAGGGGCTTGTACACCCCCACGGCGCTTAACACTACGCCCGCCACCACGTAGCCGGTCAAGATGCGCGCGGGGGTCAGGCTGGTGTAATCAATAAACAACTGGCCGATGACGCAGATCGCGCCGCCCACCACGAACGCCCAAACGTAATTCATACAAGTCCCCCCAACTCCACGCAGTGGGCGATGCCGGGGATGGTCTCGCCCTGCAAAAAGGTCGTCTGGCTCATCAGCGCGCCGGTGGATAAAAACAGCACCCGCCGGAACCGCCCGTCAAACAGCCGGGGCAGCACCCAGGCACACAGCACGGCCCCGCTGCCGCCCGCCTGCACGTTCTGGCTGTCCACATCGTACAAAAGACAGCCGCAGTCGTAGTGGTTGGGCAGAGGGATGCCCTCTTTCTCCATCTGTTCGCACAGCAGGTCGCTGCCCACCTGGCCCAGGTCGCCGGTAAAGATGCCGTCAAAGTCCGCCGGGGCCGCGCCGGTAGCATCAAAGTAGCGCAGCAGCGTACTGGCGGCGGCGGGCATCATGGCGGCACCCATGTTGTTGATGTCGGTCACGCCGTAGTCCTGCACACGGCCAAAGGTGGCGGACAAAATCTGTATGCCCCCCTGCCCCGGCCCGCGCAGCAGGCAGGCTCCCGCCGCCGTGGCCGTCCACTGGGCCGTGGGGGTGCGCTTGGCACCGTACTCCAACGGTGTGCGAAACTGACGCTCCGCCGCACAAAAGTGGCTGCTGGTCATGGTCAGCACCTGGTGTGCCAGCCCGGTTGCGGCAAATGAAGCCCCCAAACACAGCGCTTCGGTCATCGTAGAACATGCCCCGTACAGCCCCGCAAAGGGCGTACCCAGGGTGCGCAGCGTGTAGTTGCTGGCCGTGCATTGGGCCTGCAGGTCACCCGCAAAGGTCAGGTCTACGTCCTTGGCGGCAATGTCCGCTTTGCGCAGGCAGATGCCGGCGGCTTTCTGCTGCAGCATGCTCTCGGCCTGCTCCCAGTTGGCGCAGTTTTCCTCGGAAAAAGCGGCATCCTGGGTCAGGTAGTCAAAGGCCGAAGCCAGCGGGCCTTCGCTTTCCTTTTTGCCGCCCGCGCTGCCCCAGGCAGAGATCACCGGCGGGGCATCAAAAATAATAACATCCTTGCGTCGTTTTGGCATGTCAGCCTACCTTTCCTATCAGCCAGTACACCACGCCCCACACAAAGGATGCCAGGGTGCCAAAGGCAATGACCGGCCCCGCGATGGTAAAAATCTTGGCCCCCACGCCGGTGACCCAGCCCTCGGCCTTGAACTCGATCGCCGGGCTGACAACCGAGTTAGCGAACCCGGTGATCGGCACCAGTGTGCCCGCGCCCGCCTTGGCCGCCAGCTTTTGATACCACCCCGGCAGGGTAGCCAGCGCCGAGAGGAAGATCAGCGCAATGCTTGTCAGCGTACCGGCCAGTGTTGTATCGTACCAAAGTAAAAACAGCTGGCGCAGGGCTTCGCCCAGCAGGCAGATGGCCCCGCCCACAAAAAACGCCCACAGGCAGTCCTGCACAACGGGCGATGGGGGCGAGGCACGGCGTACCATTTTATCGTACTCTTTGGGGTCCAGTTTCATCCCGTTTCCACTCCCTTTCGGGGGTAGTATGGGCTTAATTGCCGTAAAATATTACGCTGCCGCGGTAATATGGCTGGGGCACCATGCGGCTGTACAGGGTTTGCAAGGCGGTGTTCAACGTGCCGTCCGGCAGCGGCGCTTCGCCGCAGGGCAGCTGCAAAATGCTGTACCGTGCGCCGAACACCCGGCTTTCCAGCGCGGTAGCCCGTGCCCCGGCCCGCAGGTAAAACCCGATGCGCCGCCGGGCAATGGCCGCATCCGGGGCTTCGGCGGGGTGCTCGCACTCCAACAGCAGTGCCGCCAGCCGGGGCGCGTAGTGGGCCTGCAGCAGGTGCAGTGCCCGGGTGCCGATGCCGCTGCCCCGCAGGTCGCTGCGCACGGCGAAGTAATCCACCAGCCCGGCCTGCTGCCCCGGCAGCACCACCTGCCAGGCGTAGGCCAGCACGGCCCCGGCATCATCGGTAAAGGTCAGCGGTTCGTACAGCCCGGCGGCCAGCAGTTCTTCCACCGCCGCAAAGGGCTTTAACTCCCCCGGCGGAAAGTCCCGCGCCATGCGGCTTGCGTACAATTGTTTGGCCCCGGCGGCATCCAACAGACGAATTTGCATACCCGTACCCCTTTCTGATTGAATTGTGACGCGAAATCCTGTATAATAAAAAACAACCATCCGGCATGTCAAAAAATGCTTTGACGGGAGCGTACGTGGATAACGCAAATTTTGTAGGGGTCGATGCTCGCATCGACCCGCGGGCGGATGCAAGCATCCGCCCCTACACGTTTCAGTCAGACAAAACGTATTTTGTCAAATTATAACCATAAACAAATAGGAGGCTCTTTCTTATGGAATGGACCGACATCAGCATTACCGTTGCCAAGCGCGATGCCGATACAGCCGAAGCCATCGCTACCATGGTGGCGAACGGCGGCATTTATATTGAGGATTACAGCGATCTGGAACAGCAGGCGTGGGAGATTGCCCACGTGGACCTGATCGAGCAGGAACTGCTGGACAAACCCCGGGACGTGGTCATTGTACACATGTACCTGGCTCCCGATGAAAACCCCGCCGAGGTGCTGCCCCTGTTTGAGGAGCGCCTGAAAAACAGCGGCATCGACTATAAGCTCAACACCACCGGCGTAGAGCAGGAAGATTGGCAGAACGGCTGGAAAAAGTTCTACCACGCCATGGATATTGGCGAGCGCCTTGCCATCGTGCCCGGGTGGGAGGACCACGAGACCGACCGCATCAAGATCATTATGGACCCCGGCATGGCCTTTGGCACCGGCACCCACGAGACAACTTCCCTCTGCCTGGAAACGCTGGACAGCCTGGTCAAAGGCGGCGAGCGTGTGCTGGATATCGGCACCGGTTCCGGCATTCTGGCAATCGCCGCGCTGAAACTGGGTGCTAAGGTGGCCGAGGGCGTGGACATCGACCCCATGTGTGTGCGCACGGCAGGCGAGAACGCCCAGCGCAACGGTGTGGCCGATCAGTTCACCGTGTTGGTGGGCGACCTGTCCGACCAGGCCAGCGGTGAGTACAACATCATCACTGCCAACATCGTAGCGGCCGCCATCCTCTCGCTGGCACCCCACGTGCCCGTGCTGATGGCCCCCGGTGCCCGCTTCATCGCCAGCGGCATTATTGACGAGCGCAAGGACGAAGTGATTACCGGCCTGAAAGCCGCCGGCCTGACCCCCATCGAGGTCAAGGAGAAGCGCGGCTGGGTCTGCATCATCTGCAAAAAGTCTGACGAGAAAGAGGCGTAAACCATGCCCCACCGTTATTTTACCCATGAACTGGCCGAAGGCCGCGCCGCCCTGACCGGCAGCGATGCCCACCACCTGGCGGACGTGATGCGCGCCAAGCTGGGCGAGGAAGTGGTGCTTTGCGGCCCCGATGGGCTGGAGTACCTGGGCACCGTTACCGCCATCCAGCCCGGCCGGGTGGAGTTCACCGTGACCGAGGGCACCACCAGCAAGGCCGAGCCGGCCGTGGCCGTGACGCTGTTTGCAGGCTACCCCAAGCAGGGCAAGCTGGAGGAAGTCATCCGCCACAGTGTGGAGCTGGGCGTGACGGAAATTGTGCCGTTTTTCAGCCGCTACTGCGTAGCTACGCCGAAAAAAGAAGATGCCAAAAACGAGCGCTACAACCGCATCGCCGCCGAAGCCGCCAAGCAGGCGGGCCGCGCCATGCTGCCGCACGTATCTATGCCGCTGCTGAACTTCGCCGCTGTCTGTGATGCCTTGCAGGAAGATTACGACCTGGCGCTGTTTTTCTATGAGGGCGGCGGCGCACCGCTGCGCACCGTCCTGCGGCCGGGCTGTGCGAAGAAAATTGCGATTGTAACCGGCAGCGAGGGCGGCTTCTCGGTAGAAGAAGCCGAGGCCGCCAAGGCCGCCGGGGCTGTCACGGTGGGCTTAGGCCCCCGCATCCTGCGGTGCGAGACCGCGCCCCTCACCGCCCTGACCGCCGCCATGCTGCTGACCGGCAACCTGGAATAAGCGGCACCCCATACTATTCCCCCACTGCCAACTGCGTGAAACAAAGGAGAAAGCTATGAAACAATGTATGGACTCGGACAATCTGCACCGGCGGTTGAAGAAGATCATCGGCCAGGTGCAGGCCATTGACCGCATGATCGATGAGGATGTGCCCTGCGAGGATGTCCTGTCCCAGATCAACGCCGCCCGCTCGGCCCTGAACGGCTGCGGCAAGGTGGTGCTGGAAGGCCACATCAAGCACTGCGTCAAAGACGGCATCGAACACGGCGATGCCGACAAGACCATCGAGAACTTTACCAAAGCCGTAGAACGGTTTGCCAATATGCAGTAAAAATACGCGTAGGGGCGAGCATTGCTCGCCCGGTAAATCTTGCGCTGCCGCCAAGCGCTGCGGGAGCATATAGAATGCTCCCCTACGGACTTTCCACATGGTTCCCGTGGCCCTTTGCCGATGATGCTGTAGGGAGGGGTCTTGACCCCTCCTAGGCGTTTTGTGTAAAATGCAGCATTCCTATTTAGTGCCCTATTCCTCTGTAGGGGCCGATTCTATATCGGCCCGTGGAGTTTGACCATAATGTAAAACTCTGCGGGCGAGCACTGCTCGCCCCTACAGTGCAAGGCACAATATATCCCCCCAAAAAGCCAGCCGCCCCGCTGGCTTTTTTCGCTGCCCTCTTGACAACCTATACCCCTATATGTATAATGCAAGTATACCCCATGGGGTATACAAGGGGCATAGAAAGGGAGCAAACAATGAAACAAGCCATGGAAAAACTAGAGCATCTGCTGGAACTGGGCGGCATCAAAAAGGATGTCACCCTGCTTATCATCTCCGGCGCGGCGATTATCGCCAGCCTGGCGGGCATCCAGCCGCTGCCGTTTGACATCGCATGGGTCGCCATCATCCTGTGCGGCGTACCGATTATCTTAGAGGCCATCATCGGTCTGGTGACAGAGTTTGACATCAAAGCCGATGTGCTGGTCTCGCTGGCGCTGATCGCCTCGGTCTGCATTGGCGAGGATTTCGCCGCCGGTGAGGTGGCGTTCATCATGCAGCTGGGCGGCCTGCTGGAAGAACTGACCGTGGCAAAGGCCCGGGCGGGCATTGAAAAGCTGGTCCACCTGACCCCGCAGACCGCCCGTGTGCTGCGCGGCGGCAGTGAGGAAGTCATCCCCGCCGAGCAGGTCCAGGTCGGCGACCGCATCCGTGTGCTGCCCGGCGAGGGCGTACCCGTGGACGGCGTTATCGTGGCCGGGCAGACCTCAATCAACCAGGCAGTTATGACCGGCGAATCCCTGCCCGTGGACAAAACCGTGGGCGACACCGTCTCCAGCGGCACCGTCAACCAGTTTGGCGCGTTTGAGATGGAAGCGACCAAGGTTGGGCAGGACAGCTCCATCCAGCGCATGATTAAACTGGTCCAGTCGGCGGACGCGGGCAAGGCAAAGATCGTTGGCCTGGCGGACCGCTGGGCTACCTGGATCGTGGTTATCGCCCTGACCGCCGCTGCGCTGACCTGGCTCATCTCCGGGCAGATCATCCGCGCGGTTACGATTCTGGTTGTGTTCTGCCCCTGCGCGCTGGTGCTGGCAACGCCCACCGCCATCATGGCGGCCATTGGCAACGCCACCAAGCACGGCTTTCTGGTGCGGGAGGGTGACGCGCTGGAGCGGCTGGCTAAGGCCAAAGTCATTGCCTTTGACAAGACCGGCACCCTGACCTACGGCACACCGGAGGTCGTGAAAGCGGCCAGTGTGACGGACACGGTATCCGACGAGGTGCTGTATCAGCTGGCTGCCTCGGCAGAGCAGCTATCCGAGCATCCGCTGGGCAAGGCTATCGTGAACTGCTATAAAAAGAGCGGTGGTACGCTGCAATCGGTGCAGGATTTCCAGATGATCCCCGGCCACGGCATCCGCGCCGTGCTGAACGGCCTGACGATTTTAGCAGGCAACCCCGAACTGCTGCGGGAAAACGGCGTGACCATGACCACCCCGCCCGAAGCCGAAACCTACCTGGCCCAGGGCTGCATCGTTACCTACGTGGCAGTGGGCGGCAGCTTTGCCGGGTACATTGCCCTTTCGGACACGCTGCGCAAGGAAAGCCCCGCCATGATAAGCGCCCTGACCCAGCTGGGCGTACAGCCGGTGCTGCTGACCGGCGACCACGAAAACGCCGCCCAGACCATCGCGAGCAAGCTGGGCATCACCAAAGTGCGGGCCAACTGCCTGCCGGAGGATAAGCTGACCGCCATCGGCGAGTACCAGGCGGCGGGCCAGCCCGTCTGCATGATCGGTGACGGCATCAACGATGCCCCTGCCCTGAAAAAAGCGGATGTGGGCATTGCCATGGGCGGTGTGGGCAGCGATATTGCGGTGGATGCCGCCGACATTGCCCTGGTGGACGATGACGTGAAGGAACTGCCCCACCTGGTGGCTCTGTCCAAGCGGATGATGACCACCATCAAGCTGAACATGACCTTCTCGCTGACGCTGAACTTCATCGCCATCGTGCTTGCCATCACCGGCATCCTCAACCCCATTGTGGGTGCGCTGGTGCATAACGCTGGTTCTGTGCTGGTTATTACCAACTCGGCATTTTTACTTACATGGAGGAATAAAAAATGATTGCAAAAATTCTTGGTATCGTCATTGGTCTCTTGATTTTTGGCGCGGGTCTGTACTATCTGGTCAAAGAGAAAGATAACGCTGAATCCCGCAAAATTTACGGCATTGCCAGTATTGTTGGTGCAGTCATTGCCGTTGGCAGCGTTGTGTGGATGATACTGTAAAACCTGGATAAACAAAGCAAGCCCCCGGCCATCGGCCGGGGGCTTGCTTGCGTCATGTCGTAAAAAATCAACCAAACAGCTTGTCTTTCGGGTACAGCCCGTCCTCGCTCATCTGGCGCAGGGCGGCTACCAGTTCGGGCTTATCCTCGCGGTAGGTGATGCCGTGCCACTTGTCGGGGCTGGTCAGCACATGTACGTCCGCATCGCCGCGCTGCAAAGCGGCAGTCACCACGCTGGGCAGGTAGTATTCGCATTTCAGCGGGTTCACCGGCAGGTTCTCTTTCAAAAACGCCACAAATCCGGCCTTGGCCTCGGCCACATAGCCGGGGGTGAAGCCCCACAGGTTCATCGAGACCACAGTATCAGCCGGCAGGTCGGTCCAGTTTGCGCCGCCATCCTCGGTGTAATGGATGCCGCCGTCATAAGGCTCAATGCAGGTGCGTTCGGTCACGCTGACGAGGTTGCTCTGGGCATCGGTCACGCAGACACCACGGCTGACACTGCCGTTGGCACTGACCGTGTTGCCTAGCAGGAAACCGACCATCGACCAGGCATAGCGGCCGCCGTCCGCGTGGCTGCTCAGGTAGTCGTACACCAGCTTAAAGCCCTGCGGGCCGTAGTAGTCATCGGCGTTGATGACCGCAAACGGTGCATTGCCAATGGCCTGCTCAGCAGTCAAAATCGCATGGGCGGTGCCCCAGGGCTTCACGCGGCCTTCGGGCACGGTAAAGCCTTCGGGCAGGCAGTCCAGCTGCTGGTAGGCATAGCGCACCTCAAACCCGGCCTGCAATGCGCGGGCACCCACAGCGGCCTTGAACGGCTCCTCGATCTCATGCTTGATGATGAACACAACGGTCTCAAACCCGGCGCGGCGGGCATCGTACAGGCTGTAGTCGATGATGGCCTCGCCGCTGGGGCCGACCGGGTCGATCTGCTTCAGTCCGCCGTAACGGCTGCCCATACCGGCGGCCATAATGACAAGAATCGGTTTTTCGCGCATGGGAAAAACCTCCTTTATTACAAATTCATTCCGGCTTTTATGATACACTTTTTTGGCGGTGGGTGCAACCCCTGGGGCAAAACCGGGCAGCTTCGGCAAAATGTTTGGCGCTTCCCTATGGCAGTGCGGGGCAGAAAATGCTATAATACAGCTATAGAGGAATGGGAGGAAGTAACCATGCAGCAAACACGAAAACCCGGCCCGCAGCGGGCCCTTGTACTGGCCGGCGGCGGTGCCAAAGGCAGCTACCAGGTGGGCGTGTGGCAGGCACTGCAAGAACTGGACTGGATGCCGGATATCATCACCGGTGCCAGTGTGGGTGCGCTGAACGGCTGCCTGTTTACCATGGGCAAAAGCAAAGAGGCCGAGGACCTTTGGCGCGGCCTGGAGATCCATGACGTGCTGGAAGTGCCCGACAGCCTGAAGCCCGATGAACTGAACAACTTCTTTTTGGATGTGGTGCGCAGCGGCGGCCTGAATGTGGAGCCGCTGGCCGAGACCATCGACCGGCTGATCGATGAGGATGCCGTGCGCCGCTCCCCTATCCGCTTTGGCCTGGTGATGACCGAACTGGGCACCATGCGCCGTGTGCAGTGCCCGGTGGAGGAGATCCCCGCCGGACAGATGAAAGACTACCTGCTGGGGTCCAGCGCCTGTTTCCCGGCGCTGCGCCCGCGGGAGATCGATGGCGTGAAATATATTGACGGCGGCTGGCGGGACAACATGCCGCTGGACCTGGCTGCCGCCATGGGGGCGGAAGAACTGCTGGCCGTGGACGTGAACGGCGTGGGCATCACCCGCCCCAACACCACCGGCCTGCCGACCCGCATCATCCGCAGCCACTGGAATTTAGGCCCCACGCTGGATTTTGCCCCCGAACGCGCCGCCCGCAACATTGCCCTTGGCTACTTTGACACGATGCGGCTGTTTGGCCGCATGGGCGGTACGGCCTATGGCATCCTGCCGGACAGCAGCCCGTTTTTGAAGAATTTTGCCGAGCGTTACCAGCTGCGCCTGGCCGAGATCGCGGCCCGCTCCCCGGCCATCGACCTGGCGGAAAAGACCGCCCGCCAGCTGGCTAACTACCCGGCCCCCTTTGCGCCGAACCCCAGTGCCCCCACGGCGGCGGCGCTGGCCCCGCTGGAACTGGCTGCCGAGCACCTGAACGTGCCGGTGGACATGCCCTACACCCCCAAACTGCTGGCTGCCACCGTGATGGGCAGCTTTGAGAAAGACCCAGCTGACCGCTTCCCCGCCCTGCTGGACGGCAAAGAGGGCAGCCTTGTGGCCGAAAAGGCCATGGCCGCCGCCGCGCCCGAAGAATTCGTGACGGCGCTGGTCAGCCGTACCCTGGCGGAAATGCCGCTGTTTTAACAAAAGAAGAAGCCGCATTTTTGCGGCCGTATCGGAAAAAACAAGGAGGTCTGCATGCATACCTTTACTGGTGTTTCGGCATCGCCCGGCGTTGTGATCGGCCCTGTGGAACAGATCGACCATGGCACCACCGGGCTGCACCGCATCGTGTGCGACCCGTTTCGGGAGCGCGCGCTGTATGACGTGGCGGTGGTGCTGGCGAAAGATGAACTGCGCCGCCTGAGCCAGCGCGCCAAAGGCCCCGATGCGGACATTCTGCTGTTCCAGATCGCCCTGCTGGAGGATGAATCCTTTACCAACGAAATCGGCGATTACATAGCCGCCGGTGCGGGCGGTGCCGCCGCTGTGGAGCGGGCGGAGCAGATCTTTGCCCGCCGCCTGCGGGATGTGGACGATGAGTATATCCGGGAGCGCAGCGTGGATGTCTGCGATGTCTGCCGCCGCGTGGTGGATATCCTGGATGGCCGCCCGCGCCGCCGCCTGCACTTAAAGCGCCCCAGCATTCTGGTGGCGGACCGGTTCTTCCCCAGTGATCTGTTCAGCCTGGACCGCCGCATGATCTTGGGCCTTGCCAGCAACCAGGACAGCACCATCAGCCACGCGGCCATCATGGCCCGCAGCATGGGCCTGCCCGCCGTGCTGCAGCTGGGCGATGGCGTGGCCGCTATGGCCGTGGGTAAGCGGGCCATTTTGGATGCAAACCTGGAGGACGGCACCGGCTGCCTGATCGTGGACCCGGACGGTGCGCACATCGCCCAGGCAGATTGCAAAATTGCGCTGAACCGCCTGCACGGCAGCGTGACCGACCCTGTTGCGGCCCAGCCCTGCCTGACCAAAGACGGCACGGCGTTCCGTCTGCTGACGATGACCAACCTTTCCGGCGGTGAGGATAAGGCCCTGCCGCTGGCGGCAGTGGGCACCGGCCTGCTGCGCACCGAGTCGGTGATTTTAAACGACCTGTCGGAAGCTGAGCAGCTGAACCTGCTGAAAGAACATCTGGAAGCCGCCGACGGGGCCATGCTGGCCGTGCGCACCTGCGATTCCAACGCCGATGATGAAGCACCCTGGACCGCGACTGTCAAGGAGAGCTTGCAAAGCCGCCGCCTGCTGTGGCCGCAGATCCGGGCCCTGCTGCAGGCTGCGCCCTGCGGCGATCTGCGCATCCTCTTTCCCATGATTGCAGGGGCCGAGGACTGGGATGCCTGCCTGCAGGAAGTGACGGCCTGCCGCGATGAACTGCAAAGCCGTGGCGTGGAAATAAACCGCCTGCCGCCCATGGGCTGCATCGTGGATATGCCCTCGGCCGCGCTGCTGGCGGGCGAGTTGATCGCCCACGGTGCGCAGATTTTGGCTATCGATATTGAGGACCTGGCCCGCTATACGCTGGGTTTGGTCAAAGACCCCGCCGCCGCGGCCCGCCGCGCCGCCAGCCCTGCTGTGCAGCGCCTTGTCAGAGAGGTGCTGCGCCAGGCCGAGGGCACCGGTGTGCTGGTCTACCTCTGCGGCATCACAATCGCCTCGGTCGACCAGATGCCCGCCTACCTCCACCTCGGCATCCACCACTTCGCCGCCGAACCCGCCGCCCTCCTCCCCCTAAAAAAGCGGCTGATGGAGGAGGATTTGAGCGAAAAGTAAAATGCAAAGTGAAATGCAATAATAGCAAAGAGCAGCCCTCAGGCCATGGCCTGAGGGCTGCTCTTTGCATATCAGTTGGGAGACGCCATGAGAAAATCTGCCTAAAATTTGTCACGAAAGTCATAAAAGATGAGAAAAATTGGGCATGTTACACAACTAATATATCAAATAAATGGCGATGTTGCATATTGACTGCCCTGATTAACAGGGGTATTATAATAACGAGCTCAAAACTGATATATCAATTTGAAAATAAGGAGTGAGGTAATATGCAGATAGAGATCCATCGAGATGGCCTGTGCCTGCGGGGCTTGTTGGAAGTTCCCGATAAGGAAACCTACGACACGGCCATTCTTCTGCACGGATTTACAGGAAACTGTGGGTATCTGCCAGAAAAAATCCTGCACCAGCTTGCACAACGGCTGCTGGCGCAGGGCATTGGTGTGATCCGTATGGATTTTAACGGCCATGGCAACAGCGATGGCGGCTTTTGCAACATGAGCGTCCTCTCAGAAATTCTGGATGCAAAGGCAATTCTGGATTATGTGCGCCGCATGGATGGCGTACAGAAAATCTACCTGGCCGGTCATTCCCAGGGCGGCGTGGTAGCTGGTATGCTAGCGGGGTATTATCCGGAGTATATCGACGGTCTGCTGCTGATGGCCGCAGCGTCTACCCTGAAAACGGACGCTCAAAAAGGTACCATTATGGGCACCAACTACGACCCGCATCATGTCCCGGACATGGTGCAGTTCGGCATGAACGCCCTGGACGGCTTCTATTTCCGCAGCGCACAGAGCCTGCCAATTTACGAGGTTTCGTCCCTGTACCAGGGTCCGGTATGCATCATCCAGGGCGATGCCGATATGGTCGTGGATAAAGCTGCAGCGGAGGAATACCAGAAGATCTACTCCAATTGTGAATTCCACATGATCAAAGGCGCAAACCACAATTTTGATGGCCCGCAGCGCGAAGAGCTTTTGGAAAAAGGCGTTCGGTTCATTTCAGCGGGCGCAGATCAGATGCACTGATATTCTCGGTGAAATACGAGCGATTGTTCTCCAGGATGGAAATGTAGTTCTCTTTGATGGAAAGGAAATGCTCCTCGACACGGCGGTCAATTACAGAAAAATCCTGCTCAACGCCCAAGGACAACGTAAAAAACATGTCCCGGTGCTGCTGATACGGCAAAGTAATGTTGCTTTCATCTGTCATCGAAGCATTCAGATAGCGGATGCGGTCAAAATGGGCCGAGCAGCTTTGAATTGCCGACCAAATGTGGGGCTTGTTGGCAGCGTTGTACATGATTTGATGGAACTCGCTGTCTAGCGCGGCAAACGTGTCAAAGCTGCCGCCTGCGGCAACAAGGGCTTCCTGCTGTTTCAGGTTTTCGAGTAGCCGCTGCATATCAGTTGGGCTGGTATAAAAAGAAAGTTGCTGCAATACGTAAGGCTCGATCTTGCGGCGCAGGAAATATCCCTCGCGCGCGGCAGAAAGATCGATCAGCGTAACGGCTGTCCGGCTTTGCGGGGCGATGCTTACTAAGTCTTGGTTTTTGAGTAACATCAGAACTTCATGGACAGGGGTGCGGCTCATGGAAAATTCCTGCGCAAGCTCGTATTCGTTCAGGATACTTCCCGGAGGAAGCTGGAGACTCATGATATTGTACCGCAGTACGCGGAATACATAATCACGATTGCTTTCGTTTTCCTTTTTGGGCAGAAATTCTATGGCCATGACAGCGCGTCCTTTCAACACTGGAATATTGGTATCATAACACAGAAATAAAAAGTTGGCAATCCGTTTCCCTGCACGGATAGGGAGTAAAACACAAAAGTATATTTGAAGTTACACAAAGAAAAGGAGCTTCCTTATGGAAAAAAGAAGTCTTTCGACAGCGCATGTTGTCTGGCTGACATTGGGCAGCCTGGTCGGTGCTGGTCTGGTTACGGTTACAGGTTCGGCAGCTGCCACTACTGGTTACTCGGTATGGCTGGCCTTTGGTGTTGCCACGGTCTTGGGTTTCTTGGCTGTCATCCCTTACTTCTTCGCTGCCGGTACGGTCGTGCTCAGCGGCGGTATGTACACGACCAATGCATTGTTTGGCAACCCGGTGCTGGGCGGTCTGACCATGATCAACTGCTTGCCCGGTGCGCTGGGCAATGCTGTTGTCCCCATCGGTCTGAGCATCTACCTGCGCGCGATTTTCCCGAACATCCCTGCCCTGCCAATCTCGGTGGGCGCGGTGCTGATCTTCTACGTGCTGAACCTGCTGGGCATCAACGCCCTGGCCCAAGTGCAGAAGTACATGATGTATCTGCTGCTGGCCGGCCTGTTCATCTTCAGCATTTTCGGCTTCAAAAACTTTAACCCGGAAGCCGTAAACTTCTCCGGCGCTGAATTCATGACGGCTGGCATCGGAGGTTTTGCCGTGGCCACCAACATGCTTTCGATGTCCACCCAGAGTTATTTTAATGCGCTGGCTTTCTCCAAGTACACCAAGAACCCGAAAAAGAATGTCCTGAAGGCAATGCTGATCTGCCTGCCGCTTCTGCTCCTGATCTATGTTGGCGTTACCATGGCAGCCGCTGGTGCTGTTGACTTGGAAACATTTGCGGGCCACTCCATGGCAGATGTTGCTAAGATCATCATGCCCACCCCTGTTTTCCTCTGCTTCACGATCCTGTGCCCGGTCATGGCGCTGGCCACGACTTTGAACGGCAACATGTCTAACTTCACCATTATGCTGACTACAGCTGCTGAGGATGGCTGGTTCCCCAAAGCTGTTACCAAGAAGAACCGTTTTGGCTCTGCCTACATCATCACTACGGTGGTTGCCCTGTTCATTCTGATTCCCGCGGCCCTGAACCTGAGCGTCAGCTTTATCACCAATAACCTGATGCTGTTCACCAATTTGGTTGGCCTTGTTCCCTTCTACTCCCTGTGGCGTATGCCCAAGAAGTTCCCGGAACTGTGGAGCAAGTCTGCCGCCCATGTTTCCCCGGTTGCGTTCAATGCAATTATGGCCATCGGCCTGGTTGCCCGTGTGGCCCTGATCTCCTTCGCAATGATCAGCCTGACCCCCGTGAACCTGGCAATCAACCTGGTCGTTGCTGCCCTGCTGGTTGGCTTCTGTATCTGGCGCGTCAAGTCCGGCAAGGTTTCTATGAAAACTGACTACGAAGAAGAATAAATCCTCCTCTCCTAGGTAAAGGAAAATCCCCGGAAGCTTCCGGGGATTTTCCTTTTGTTATAGATGGTTAGTTAGGACGTAAACCGATCTTTCAAATTCTTGAAGAAGCCTTTGCGCTTTTCGTAGTTGTCGTCTTTCAGGCTGTCCTCAAAGGCTTTCAGGGCTTCGCGCTGGGTGCGGTTCAGCTTTTTGGGGATCTCCACATCCACGATGACGTACTGGTCACCACGGCCGCGGCCATTCAGGTACTGGATGCCCTGGCCGCGCAGGCGGAACTTGGTGCCGCTCTGAGTGCCCTCGGGAATCTTCTGGGCGACTTTGCCGTCCACGGTGGGCACCTCGATTTCAGCGCCCAGCACAGCCTGGGAGTAGGTGATGGGCACACGGACGTACACATCGTAACCATCGCGCTCAAACACCGCATCGGTCTTGACCGTCACATGTACGATCACGTCACCGGCAGGGCCGCCGTTGGTGCCGGCATCGCCCTGGCCGCGCAGTGCAATGTTCTGATCGTCATCGATACCAGCCGGGATCTTGACCTCCAGCGTCTTGCGGGCAGAAGTCTTGCCGGTGCCGCGGCAGGTCTTGCAGGGGTTCTTGATGATGGTGCCGCGTCCGCCGCAGTGCGGGCAGGGCTGCTGGCTCTGCATCACGCCAAAGGGGGTGCGCTGCTGGGTCACCACATAGCCGCGGCCGTTGCACTGGGTGCAGGTCTCGGGGGTGCTGCCCGGCTCGCAGCCGCTGCCGTTACAGTCGGGGCAGGTCTGCTGACGGTTCAGCGTGACCTTTTTGGTGCAGCCGTGGGCTGCTTCCTCAAAGGTCAAAATCACGCTGGCCTGGATGTCGTGGCCCTTGCGGGGGGCGTTGGGGTTGGCACGGGAAGAACCGCCGAAACCGCCAAATCCGCCGCCGAACAAATCGCCAAAGATATCGCCCAGGTCTACGCCGCCGGCACCGCCGAAGCCGCCGCCAAATCCGCCACCGTAGCCGCCCTGGCCGGCCCCATAGTTGGGATCGACCCCGGCAAAGCCGAACTGGTCATAGCGCTTGCGTTTTTCCGGGTCGGAAAGTACATCGTTCGCCTCGTTGACTTCCTTGAACTTCTCCTCGGCGGTCTTATCGCCGGGATTCAGGTCGGGGTGGTACTTTTTGGCGAGCTTGCGGTAGGCGCTTTTGATCTCGGCATCGGTGGCGTTTTTGCCGATCCCCAGCACCTCGTAATAATCACGTTTTTCTGCCATAGAATCTATCCCCTCTATTTTGGGTTGGAATATGCCGCACCGCATAAATGCCTCCCTCTGGGAGGGAGGTGCCCCGCAGGGGCGGAGGGAGAGAGTCTAAAATTGACCCGAAGCTTCGGACAGCATAGGGCTCTCTCCCCCACCCGCTTCGCGGGAGCCCCCTCCCAGAGGGGGCCTTTTGGGCGTGCGGCAGGATTTTCTCTAAAACCCCCAAGGGCCGCCGCCGGGGGTGCCTGGCGGCGGCCTATCAGGAGTACTTGTTTACAAATTAGACCTCGTGGAAGTCGGCATCAACAGCGCCGTCATCCTTGGGCTGGGCACCGGCATCATTGCCGGGCTGTGCACCGGGCTGCTGGCCCTGTGCCTGGGCGGCCTGCTGGTAAACTTTCTCGCTGATGGCGTAGAAAGCCTTCTGCAGGTCATCCTGCTTTGCCTTGATGTCGTCCACAGTGCCGGACTTCAGGGCTTCCTTCAGGGCAGACAGCTTGGTCTCGACTTCGCTCTTTTCAGAGGCGGAAACCTTGTCGCCGAACTCGCCCAGGGCCTTCTCGGTCTGGAATACCATCTGGTCAGCGTTGTTGCGAACGTCAACTTCCTCACGGCGCTTCTTGTCCTCGGCGGCATACTGCTCAGCGTCCTTGACAGCCTTGTCGATGTCGTCCTTGCTCATGTTGGTAGAAGCGGTGATGGTGATGCTCTGCTCCTTGCCGGTGCCCAGGTCCTTAGCGCTTACATGCACGATACCGTTGGCATCGATGTCGAAGGTGACTTCGATCTGGGGCACACCACGGGGAGCCGGAGCGATGCCGTCCAGGTGGAAAGTACCCAGGCTCTTGTTGTCGCGGGCAAACTCACGCTCGCCCTGCAGAACGTTGACCTCAACGCTGGGCTGGTTGTCAGCAGCCGTGGAGAAGATCTGGCTCTTTTTGGTGGGGATGGTGGTGTTGCGGTCGATGATCTTGGTGCAGACACCGCCCAGGGTCTCAATGCCCAGGCTCAGCGGGGTGACATCCAGCAGCAGCAGGCCCTTGACATCGCCCTGCAGAACGCCGCCCTGGATGGCAGCGCCGACAGCCACGCACTCATCGGGGTTGATGCCCTTGAACGGCTCGCAGCCAAGCTCTTTCTTGACAGCGTCATAGACGGCGGGGATACGAGTGGAGCCGCCGACCATCAGGACCTTGGCCAGGTCAGAAGCCTTCAGGCCGGCATCGGCCAGGGCCTTGCGGACGGGGGTCATAGTGCGCTCGACCAGATCAGCGGTCAGTTCGTTGAACTTAGCGCGGGTCAGGGTCATATCCAAATGCTTGGGGCCGTTGGCATCAGCGGTGATGAACGGAAGGTTGATGTTGGTGGTGGTAGCGCTGGACAGCTCGATCTTAGCTTTCTCAGCAGCTTCCTTCAAACGCTGGGCGGCCATCTTGTCCTTGCGCAGGTCGATGTTGTTCTCGCGCTGGAAGTCCTCGGCCATCCAGTTGATGATGCGCTCATCGAAGTCATCGCCGCCCAGGTGGGTATCACCGTTGGTGGACAGAACTTCGGTAACGCCATCGCCCATCTCGATGATGGAGACATCGAAGGTGCCGCCGCCCAGGTCGTAGACCATGATCTTCTGGTCAGCTTCCTTATCGATGCCGTAAGCCAGAGAAGCAGCAGTGGGCTCGTTGATGATACGCTTGACGTTCAGGCCGGCGATGGTACCAGCGTTCTTGGTAGCCTGACGCTGGCTGTCGTTGAAGTAGGCGGGAACGGTGATGACGGCCTCGGTGACAGGCTCGCCCAGGTAAGCTTCGGCATCAGCCTTCAGCTTGCTCAGGATCATAGCGCTGATCTCCTCGGGGGTGTACTCCTTGCCGCCTGCCATGGTCTTTTCGGCAGTGCCCATCTTACGCTTGATGGAAGAAATGGTGTTCTCGGGGTTGGTGATAGCCTGGCGCTTTGCAACCTGGCCAACCAGACGCTCACCGGTCTTGGTGAAGCCGACAACAGACGGGGTGGTGCGAGCGCCCTCGGCGTTCGCGATAACAACGGGCTCGCCGCCCTCCATAACAGCTACGCAGCTGTTGGTGGTGCCAAGGTCAATACCAATGATTTTGCTCATACTATAAAACTCCCTTCAAATTTGCTTTGAATGTGGTGAATCTCTTAATTTATGTGAACGGGTCTTGCGGCCCGGTCAGGCTTATTCTGCAACAACGACCGTTGCGTGGCGGATGATCTTATCGCCGATCTTGTAGCCTTTCTGGAACACCTGCACGACATCGCCGCTCTCCTGCCCTTCAGCGGGCGGGACCTGCTGCACGGCGTTCATGAAGTTGGGGTCGAACGGCTTATTCAGCGCTTCGATCTCGGTTATGTTCAGGTTCTCCAAGGCCTTTGCAGCTTTGTCCAGCGTCATCATAACGCCCTTTTTGTAGTTCTCGTCCGCACATACGGCGTTGGCGGCCATATCCAGCGTGTCCAGGATGCCCAAAATCTGGGTGACGGCGTGGGAAACGCCATCGTTGAACTTCTGGTCGGCCTCGCGCTGACTGCGCTTGCGGTAGTTATCGTACTCGGCAGCGGTGCGCAGCAGCTGATTTTTCAGCTCCTCGTTCTTCTTTTCGCTGGCTTCCAGTTTGGCTTCCAGCGCTGCCTTTTCGTGGTGGTGCTTGCAATCGTGCTTTTCCTCGTGCTTGCCCTCGGCCTGGGGTTCGGTTTCGGGGGTCACGGTCTGTTCCGCTTCGGGTGCGGCCGCAGTTTCTTTTTTATTTTCTGCTTCGTGGCTCATTGCGGGTCCTCCTTACAAAATGTTTATTGGCCCTGCCCGGCCATGCTCTGCCCTAACTTGGTGGCAAAGTAGTTCAGGATCGGCAGCAGGCGGTGATATTCCATCCGCGTGGAGCCGATCAGCGCGACCGACCCGGTCAACCCGCCGCCGGCTAAGTACCGCTTGCTGACGATGCAGGCCCCCGGCATCGCCGGGTCCAGATCGCTGCCCAAGGTGGCGGTGATCTTGCCGCCCTCGGGGCGGATCAGTTCAGCCGCGGCTTCGTTGTCGGAGAAGATCTCCAGCAGCGTACCCAGGTTTTGGCGGACATCCGGCATCTTTGCCAGATATTGCGCACCCTCCAGGCAGGCCTGCGGGCCGGTGGTGACCAGGGCGCAGGCGGCCATCACAACGGGGGCCAGCCGCTCCCCTGCTGCCAGCACCATGCTGGCGGTCAGCATCGGGTTCAAGTCCTGCGGGGCTACAAAGGTCAGCCCGCGATTGAGCAGCTGCGCCAGGTTGGCGGCATCGTCCCGGGTCAGGCCGGTGTCCACCCGCGCCACGCGGGTGCGTACGCCGCCTGCGCTGGTAACGGCCAGCACTGCGGCGGAGTAGCGGCCTACCTGCACGACCTCGAAGTGTGCGATGCAGAGGTCCGGTGCCTGGGGCGTGGTGGCGGCGGCGGCGCAGCCGGTCAAGTCGGCCAGACTGCGGGCAGCTGCGGGCACCAGCTTTTCCGGCTCGGCATCCATACAGGCGAAAAGGTCATCGATGTGCTGGCGGTCCTCATCGGTCAGCGCCGTGGCGGAAGGGGCTTCGATCAGGTGATCGAGGTAGTAGCGGTAACCCTGTGCGCTGGGCACACGCCCGGCACTGGTGTGGGGCTGCTCCAGCAGACCCAGCTTTGTCAGGGCGGCCATCTCATTGCGCAGGGTGGCACTGGACAGTGCCATGTCAAAGTAGTTTGCCAGCAGGCCGGAGCCAACAGGCTCGCCATCGTTGGCATACAGGGCAACAATAGCTTCCAGGATACGCTGCTTGCGGGCATCCATGGCCATGCTGCTCATCTCCTTTGCTGGGAAGTTTCTAATTTGTTTAGCACTCTTTATCTCTGAGTGCTAAATTTATTATATGCCAGTTTTGCAAACTGTCAAGGGGTTTCGGCAAACTTTTTTCAAGTTTAACAGTTTCGTCACAAACCGCGCAGCTTCTTGACTTTTTCTGCCCTGGGCACTACACTGGTTTTATGCAAAGCCACCCTATATAAATAAGGAAAGCGAAAAAATCCGCCCTGCGCAGCGGCTGCTGCCAGGGCGGGGCGCGGCTTCATTCTTCCATCCACTTGGCCAAAAAGGCGGCTGCGGTGGTTACGGCGTGTACAGCTTCCTCCTCCGGCAGGTCATCCCGCCCGGTGCCAGGCAGCAGTACGCCGCCCTCGATGTCGCCGTGTGCTAAAATGGGGGCGGCACACAAAATCGGCCGCTCGCTGCGCTCCAGCATTGGCAGGCGGCGGGTACGGTCGGCGGGGGCTGTGTAGACGCTGCGCGCCGTCAACAGCTGTTCCAACTCCGGCGAGATGCTGCGGTCTAATAACTCTCCCCTGCCCGGCCCGGCAGCCGCCACGATCTGGCGGGTATCGCATACCGCCACCGGCCGCCCCAGGCTTTTGGCAAGCACCTCGGCATACACCTTGGAGAGCGACCCCAGCCCCGACAGCGGCGAGTACTTTTTAAAGACGACTTCCCCATCCGCCGCCGTAAAAATTTCCAGAGAATCCCCCTGACGGATCCTCTGGGTCCGCCTGATCTCTTTCGGGATGACGATGCGGCCTAATTCATCGATGCGGCGCACAATTCCGGTTGCTTTCATAAAACGTCCCTCCGTAGCGGTTTTGTGGTAGTATTTGCTAAAACCGTGTAATTATGTAAAGGCGATACCGCATAATTCTAAGTGCCGATACGGCAAGCGAAAAGCGCAAGATGCTAAGCAAAAAGCGCAGAGAATACTTTGTGTATTCTCGAGCATTTTTACAACGCAGATTGTGCTTTGTAGCTGTCGGAGCGGTGCTTAAGCCGTCAGGCGGGAATTGTGCGGTATTGCCGAAAGGAAGTGTCCTATGGATTTTTTGCAGACCACCCTGTGCTATCTGGAAAAAGACGGCTGCTATTTGATGCTGCACCGCGTAAAAAAGAAAAACGACACCAACCACGATAAGTGGATTGGTGTCGGCGGAAAGTTTGAACCGGGCGAGGATGCCCTCGCCTGCGTAATGCGGGAAGTGACCGAGGAGACCGGCCTGACAATGCAAAACCCGGCCTACCGCGGTGTGGTGGATTTTTATTGTGCCCCCTGGCCTGCCGAGCGAATGCACCTGTACACCTGCACCCAGTTTACCGGCACGATGACTGACTGCCGCGAAGGCACCCTGGAATGGGTGCCCAAGCAGGCCGTGCAGAATCTGCCTATCTGGCAGGGTGATAAAATTTTCTTCGACCTGCTGGCCAAAGATGCCCCGTTTTTCCATCTGGAACTGTATTATGAGGGGGATACGCTGGTAAAAGCCGTGCTGGATGGGAAAGAACTGACGTTAATGTAAGTCCGTCACGACCTCGGAGCCGATTTTGACCACCAATGTGTCGCCGATAAAGTCACAGCAGCCCTCTGCGGGGAAAGTCGGCATGGCATCCACGGCGGCCTGGTCGGCGGAGGTGAGGAAAGCCTCTTTTACAGGATAGTTCAGGATATTTTCCAGATAATAGTAATAGGTGTCCTCCCAGCTGACAGTGTAGGCATCCATCGTGCGGCCACGGACATCTTCAAAGCCATCCATGGCTTTGTAAAGCGGCGAGGTCGGCAACAGGCCGACAACAGCAACCGGTGTTTCGCCGGGTACATACCCCTCCGTCTGCTCCAGACGGTCGACCACACGGACCATCAAGGCATCGGTGGCCTTTTCCTGCAAGGCAACTTTCAGATATGTTTGGTTGGCGTAGATAACATTGCACCAAACGCCCAGGCCCATAGCGGCGTAAGCGGCATAGCATAGGATTTTCTGCACCTTGCTGTGGGGCAGCTCCCGCAGGAACAGTACAGCCAGCAGATAGAGCAAGCCAAAGGAGAAAGTCATCAGTGTGTGCTCCATCCCCTTGGAGATAAAGTAGACTACATTGATGCCAAAAGGAAATACGACAAACAAGGCAAGCAGAAGCAACCGTGTGTTGTTCTGCTTGATTTTTTTCGCCAGCAGCCAAAGGAGTGCCGTAGCTGCCAGCAGCAGAAGTGCCATATTGGCAAGGCCGACAAAGCGGGAACGGAAAGTCTGCGGGTTCCACCATTCCTTAATTACATATAAGTAGGTATCCACCACAAGGCGCGGGATGCTGGTGCTGGAGTAGTCGCCTACATTGGTCAGGCCGTTATAATGGTCGGCAAGCACAATGCCCTTGACATGGAGCAGCACCCGCATGATCAGGGTATAAGCAATACCGCCGCCCAGCAGCATGGCGATGGACTTTAACCCGGCGAAAAACACTTTTCTCGGGTCTTTGCCCTCCAGCAGATCCTGCATGAAAAGCAGGAGTAACAGCCCAACGGCCAGCTGCAGATAAGCCTGATAAAAGCCCAGGCACAGGCAGATGAACACGCCGCCCAAAACCGGCCGCGATTTACGGAAAAGCGCAACACCGAGGGTGGCGCAGAGCAGCGCCAGCATGTAAGTGTCGCCCTCATGGAAATCGGTGGCGAAGGTGGAGGTCATGGTAATGTTCACAGCCAGCAGGGCGCATAACAGTGCGATCTGCAGTTTGTTTTGCAGCTTAAACATCCGCACGATCAGCACAAGGGATGCAGTAAAATAAAGAACGGCCAGCGTGGCAATCAGCATAGGGGCCACGAGATCGCCGCGCAGCTTCCAGTAAAAAGGCTGGAAAATACGGCCAATCGAATATTTCCAGGTCTGATCCGTCTGGTAAATCAGCAGCGAATCGCCGTTGAACATCAGATTGACGAAACGGTATCCATGCGCAATGATGCTGAAAAACAGAACGCAGAGGACCGTCCAGAGTTCAGTTTCGTATTTTTGGATTTTTTCAATCAAAAGAGGTTCCTCCAATAATATTACATAATCCTACACCTTAACAATAGCACAAATGGAAACATGCCGTCAACTATGGCAAACAAAAAAGCCATTGCGGCAAATGGCGATTTGCTGCAATGGCTAAAAGGGCTGTAAAGTTTATGGCATCTTTTCCAAAAACTTTTCGATCTCCCGCACATAATCATCGGCTTTCAGCACGGTGCCCAGGTGGCCGCCGGAGACGTAGACGATCTGCGGGTCCTGCATCAGCTGGATAAGGTCCTGCTGCATCTGGCCGGAGAAAAAGTCCTGGTTGGGCAGGATCAGCAAGATCCGGCCTTTCAGCGCCCGGAAATCCGCCTCCGTCACAGGGGTCTGGTTCATCAGGTCGGCCAGCAGGCCGGAAATGTGTACATCCTTCGCCTGCTGGAAATCCTTAAAGATCGTCTCAAACATATCCTGTGCGTAGGCAATCTCCTCGGCGCTCTCATCGCGGAGATGGCTCATGCCCATTTTGATAAGCCGCGGCTTCAGCTTTTCGTAGTTGCAGTGGGCCATGTACCACAGCGCGATGGGCGCAAAGAAGTATTGCTTCTTCAGCGTTTTCAGCGTAGCTGCGTCCATGCCGCCGGTGGAGACCAGCATCAGCCCGCCGACCTCGGTGGGGTACTTCTGGGTGTAGATCTGCGCCACCATGCCGCCATCGCTGGCACCAACGAAGATGGGCTTGGCGATGCCCAATTGGGCAAAAAAGGCGTGCATGCCCACCACCAGCGCCTGGTTGGTGCGCAGCTCCTGCGGGTAGTCAAACAACAGCACATCATATTTTTGGGAGAGAGGTTCCACGTAGTCCATCCACATTTCCAGCGTGTTCATGCCGCCGTTTAGCAGTACCAGCGTTTTATCGCGGCCCGCGCCGCTGCGCACATAGCGGTAGGCGGCCCCGTCCACCGTGATGGTCTGCGCCGGATATTTTGCCGTAAAGACGGGCAATTTTTCTGAATACAACATCACACATTCCTCCCCTTAGGTGGGCCAATTGCGCATTAGGATACGCTAACTGCTTTGCCCCTATTATACGTCACCTCCCCCGCCATTTCAACAACAAAATAACACAAAAAGGCCGCTGCACAGGGAAAAATCCTGCACAGCGGCCCACGTATAATGCGGTTATGCCATTGCGTCACGCACAGCGGTGTAGTCGTCCATGGTGGCACCCTCGGCGTACAGGGAATACTGCATGTCGCCGTCAAACCAGCGGGACCAGATGCCGCCGGCCTCGGTGGTCATGGCGGTCACATCACCCTCGCGGCCGTTGCCCAGGGTGGTGCCGTTTTCCCACACGCCGGAGATATCGCCGGTATCCTTGGCGGCGCGCAGCGTGTAGCTGCCGCCGTTGTAGGTGAAGGTATACTGACCAATGTGGTCCGCCTCATCGCCATCGATGGTCGACCAGGCTTCGTCGGTCAGCTCCAGATCGGCGGGGCGCTTCATGGCCGAGCCGATGAACTCGTTCACCGCGTCCAGGCTGGTGCGCGCGGTGATGGGGTTGGGGGCCTGGTTAGCATCCTCGGCGGTATCGGTGGTCTCGGTCACGGTGGAAGTGCTGGTGCTCTCCGGCGTGGTCGTGGTGGAGTCAGCGGTTTTGCTGCTGCAGGCGGTCAAGCTCAGCGCGGCGGTGCAGATGGCGGTGGCAAGAAAGATAGAAATAGTACGTTTCATAGTGGTTTCTCCTTGTTATAAAAATTCCCTCATGTCCTGCAGTGTGTGCAGGTTGTCATGTTTTTATGTATTGGTAAGGCCCTTACACACCTATAGACAGAAAAATCCCGCCCGGTGTTACACCAAGCGGGAAAAACTTTTATAAAAATTTTAGCGGGCCAGCCAGCCGCCGTCCACGGCCAGGGTGTAGCCGTTCACGTAAGCGGAAGCATCCGATGCCAGGAAGATGGCCGCGCCGCCCACATCGGCGGGGGTGCCCCAGCGGCCTGCCGGGATGCGGGCCAGGATCTCCTCGCTGCGTTCCTCATCCTGGCGCAGCTGGTTGGTGTTGTTGGTAGCCATGTAGCCCGGTGCAATGGCGTTGACGTTGATGCCGTACTTGGCCCACTCGTTGGCCAGGGCCTTGGTCATGCCCATGACGGCGCTTTTGCTGCTGGTGTAGGCGGGCACACGGATGCCGCCCTGGAAGCTGAGCATCGAGGCAATGTTGATGATCTTGCCGCCCTTTTTGTCGGCGACCCACTGCTTAGCCACGGCCTGGGAGAGGAAGAACACCATCTTCTCGTTCAGGAAATCCACGGCATCCCAGTTTTCAGGGGTGACATCGATGGCATCGCAGCGCTTGATAATACCTGCGTTGTTGACGAGAATATCGATGCGGTCAGCGTGGGCGTGGACCTGCTCCAGGATGGAATCAATGGCGGCAAAGTCCGAGAGATCGGCGCGGACCTCGGTGAACTGGCCGCCCTCGGCAGCGATTTTGGCAGCGGTCTCATCGCAGCTGCGGCGGGCTACGCCGAAAACATGGGCACCGGCAGCCGCCAGCGCCACGCAGATGCCCTGGCCCAGGCCGGTGTTGGCACCCGTGACCACGGCGTTTTTACCGTTCAGTGAAAAGAGATTCATAATAGCGTTCATTGCGTTTTCCTCCTATAGTGGTTGACCTGTGGGCTGTCATCATGGTACTATTATAAAAACGAAATGTACGAAATACAAACAAAACCGGGCAATAAACTATCAAAATCGTACCAAACACAAAATTTGAACAGGCAGGGCAAAATGGAACAGATCAAAGCAACCGAGACGCTGGTAGACAGTTCGCTGCGGGAAACCAAGATGCACGGCACGGTGGGGTTCCCCGTGGGCGTGTACCTGGACGACTTCTCGGACTTCAAAAATGGTTACATCTGCTGGCACTGGCACGAGGAAATTCAAATTTCCTGGATCATCGAGGGCGAGTTCCTTTGCCAGATGGAGGGGCGCACGGTGCGGCTGCGCCCCGGCGAGTGGATCTTTGTCAACCGGGGCGTACTGCACCAGATCTATCCGGTGCAAAAGGGCTACGGCAGGCTGTACGCCTTTATATGGGACCCGGAGTTCATCAGCGGCAGCGCGGACGGCGCGGTGTACCAGGAGGCCTTTGAGCCAATGCTGAAAAGCGGTCCCCGCTGCCTGACCCTGGCTGACACGGCGCAGGCCCCCGGTGGGCAGACCGTGGGCGATGCACTGCGGGCCATTGTGGCGCTGTACACGCAGCACCCGGCGCTGTATCATATGCAAATCAAAATTTTGCTTAGCCAAATCTGGCTGCTGCTCTGCCGCCAAGAGGGCGAGGCCCCTGAGCCGCTGACCCCGGAGCGGGAACGGGACGAGGAGCGCCTGAAACGCGCCATGAACTACATGCACGCCCACTACGGCGAGCATTTCAGCCTGGAAGAACTGGCCCAGCAGGCGCTGACCAGCCGCAGCGAGTTATGCCGGTGCTTCCGCCGGATGCTGGGCATCCCGCCCAAGGAGTTTTTGATGCAGTACCGCATCCAGCAGGCGGAAATCTTACTCAAAAATTCGGCCTACAGTATTGCCGATGTGGCCGAGTTTACAGGCTTTAGCAGCCCCAGCCATTTTGGCAGCTGCTTTTTGCGGTATGTGGGGTGTACACCGAGGGAGTATAGGAAAAATTTGTGACTTTTTCTGGCGGCTTGGCGGCCCTGCCTACCTTGCAGCAGGGCCTTTTACAATGGCAGGCTGCCGTTAGGTGTTCCTTTTTGACACCAAAAAGGAACCGAAAAAGTGCCCGCTACTTCCGATAGCGCGGGAGGCCCGGCCTAGGGGCTGCTCGCCCCTAGGAACCCCAAAGATGTGGTCGAGAAGCAAAAAAGCTAAACCGTGCAGGAGTGCTGCACGGTTCTTAACGCTTTTTTACTTCTCTCCGTCTGGCCCCTCCGGGGCCAAAACAACTCTACGAGGGTAGAGTAAAGGCCCCCTTGTGCAAAGGGGGCTGTCACCGCAGGTGACTGGGGGATTGTGACCTTGCCAATACATCTACTTGCCCTCGTAAGGCCACAATCCCTCCGTCACGGCTCCCGTCGTGCCACCTCCCTTTGCACAAGGGAGGCTTTTGGATCGCTGTAGGGGCGAACATTGTTCGCCCGCTGAATCTTACGTGACCGATAAATTGCACGGGCGCACAGTGTGCGCCCCTACGCTCCCTTAACCAATGGTACCGTAGGGAGGGGTCTTGACCCCTCCTAAGAATCTTGCAATAATCGCAACCATACCATTTATTGCTTACATAAAAATTGCGTGTAGGGGGCGGTGTCCTCAACGCCCGTGCCATCTCGCGCTGCCGCACAGCTTCCTGGGCAACCTAAATTCGTTATGCCCTCATAAACCCGCAGCATCCAAATTCTGCAAAATCCAAAAAGTCTAGCGATTTATAAAACGCCACCGTTTTAGGAGTATTGTCTGTTACCAATTGGACTTGCCGGACATTCTTATATCGTTCCAGCACTGCTTTAAGTAGCGCAGTACCAATACCCTGCCGTTGTTTTTCCGGGTACACCAAAATATCCTGCACAAGCACAATGGTGGCACCATCGCCTACTACCCGCACGATGCCGAGCAGTCCCCCGTTTTCATATGCCGCCAAAACGAGCAAAGAATTTTTATATCCGCGTTCCAACGCAGGCATATCTTCTGTATACGCAGTCCAGCCAACTTGCGTATACAGCTGTAAAATTTCTTCTGCCTTGAATTTTGTGTATTCTTTTATTTCCATTTTTTCACCAATGATAAATAAGTTAATAGCCCTTATTTCTTCTTTTTCGCTTTAGGTGCTGGCAGCTCCTCATACATAGCATCCAGCAACCCCGTCAAAAATGGTTTGTCGTCCACTTCCTCTACCAACAACATCTCTTTGGCACCCTCATAGGGCAATTCATACGGAGCTGTCGGCATATAGCGGATGGCGGCTTTTACGGGTTTGACAAGCAGGCGGTCATCGTAGATGCCGCCTACGATCTTGCCGCGATAATAAATGATAAACTCCCCCATCATGGCGCGATATGTAATGTCCTCTAACTCGGCCAGCTGCCCCAAAATGAACGTCAGGTATTCTTTGCTCGATGCCATAGGTCCACCTCATTTCCTTTTATAATTTCCAGTATATCATATTCCCCGCCCCAAAAGATACCCCGCAACGCAAAAATCCCCCTGGCTGCGCTGTTTCAAGCACAACCGGGGGGATTGCAATTTCACAAATGTTTACAGCTCGCAGGGCGTAAAGCCGTTCTTGCCCAGCACCTGCACCTTGGTGTAGCCAAGTTCTTTCAGGTGGGCAGCGGCTTCCTCGAAGCCGAAAGTCAGGGCCTTAGTGTCGTGGGCATCGGCGGTGAGCACCACATTGCCGGAGAGCACCAGCCACTCCTTCAAAATGGCATCCGAAGGGAAATAATCCTTGCGGAACCCGCGGTAAGCGGCGGAGGTGTTCACTTCCAGCACACAGCGGTTGCGGGCGGCGGCCATCAGGGCCGAGGTGGCCGCAGCGGTGTAGCGCGGGTCGTTCTCGTCAAAGAACTTATTGCCGTCATTGATCTTTTTAATCAGGTCAAAGTGGCCCAGGATGGTAGGCTTCTTCTCGGCAACTTTGGCAACGTTGGCAAAGTATGCTTCGGCCACAGCCAGGCCGTCACCGTCAAAATCATTATCGATGCAGGCGCGCAGATCCTCCTCGCGCCAGTCGATCTCGTAATATTTGCCGGTCTTGGGGCCCTTGACGTAGTGGGCGCTGCCGATGAAATAATCGTAGGCATAGGGGTCATCGTCACTGAAAAGGTCCCATTCCAACCCGCACAGGATGTCCATTTTACCGGCATAGCGCTCTTTCAGCTTGGCGATCGTTGCCTTGTACAGAGACGTGCGGCTCTGGGTCATGCAATACTCCAGATCGCAGGGGGTGTGGCTGTGGCCGCTGAAACCCAGCGTCTGCAGGCCAGCTTTCCATGCGGTGACTGCCATTTCCTCCAGCGTGTTTTTGCCGTCGCACAGTTTGGAATGAACGTGTACGGAACTTTTCAGGTACTCCCCGGCCATATTACTGCATCCTTTCCTGCTTAACCTTATGGTCGATGACATGCCGTTTTTCCAGCTCTTTGGTGATGTCCTCGACCGAAATGCCCAGTTCGATCATCAGCACCATGACATGGTATGCCAGGTCGCTGATCTCGTAGATGGTTTCTTCTTTATCGCGCTTTGCGCCGGCGATGATGACCTCGGTGGATTCCTCGCCGACCTTTTTCAGGATCTTTTCCAGACCCTTATCAAACAAGTAGGTGGTGTAGCTGCCCTCTTTCGGGTCAGTCTTGCGGCCCTCAATGAGTTCGTACAGCCCCTGCCAGGTGAACTGCTTCAACTCGTCCGATACATACACCGGGTTGAAGAAGCAGCTTTCGGCCCCCGTGTGGCAGGCAGGGCCGTTTTTGATAACGTCAACGACCAGTGCGTCCTTGTCGCAGTCAGCGGTGATGGACACCACGCGCTGCACATTGCCGGAAGTCTCGCCCTTGCGCCAAATTTCCTGGCGGCTGCGGGACCAGAACACGGTGCGCCCTTCGGCAATCGTCAGGGCCAGGGTCTCGGCGTTCATATACGCGAGGGTCAGCACCTCTTTGGTGTAGTGATCCTGCACGATGGCGGGGATCAGGCCGTTCGCATCAAATTTCAGCGTCTTAGTGTTTTCCGTAATTTCCATAGTGAAATACTCCTAACAATAAGATAGTTTTATTGTACTATTTTTTGTTCATTTTGGCAAGTGGTTTTCGCGGTCAAACCCGCATCTCGATGCCATTTGTCCGCAGGTACTGTTTCAGTGCGCCGATCTCCACCTGTTTGGTGTGGAAGATCGAGGCCGCCAGCCCGGCATCCACGGCGGGATGATTGCGGAACAGCTCCACAAAGTCGTCCATCTTTCCTGCGCCGCCCGAAGCAATGATGGGCACGGCGCACCGCGCGGCCACAGCGTCCAGCAGTTCCAAATCAAAGCCGTTCTTCACGCCGTCCGTGTCGATGGAGTTGACCACCAACTCGCCTGCACCGTTTTTGACACCCTGCTCCAGCCAGTCCAGTGCATCGATGCCGGTATTCTCGCGGCCGCCCTTGGCAAACAACATAAATTTGCCGTCCACACGTTTGATATCGGCGGAAAGCACCACGCACTGGTTGCCGTATTTCTGCGCAGCCGCCGGGATGATGCCGGGGTTGCGGATAGCACCGGAGTTGACGCTGACCTTGTCGGCACCGCATTTCAGTACGCGGTCGAAATCGTCCAGCGTATTGATGCCGCCGCCTACCGTCAGCGGGATAAAAATCTGGCTGGCGACCTGGCGCAAAATGTCGGTAAACAGGCCGCGCCCCTCCACGCTGGCGGTGATATCGTAAAACACCAATTCGTCCGCGCCGGAAGCATTGTAGTAACGCGCCATCTCAACGGGGTCGGCCATGTCCTGCAGGCCCTCAAAATTCACGCCCTTGACAACGCGGCCGTTTTTGACATCCAGACACGGAATGATTCGTTTTGTTATCATACAACTTCCCTCCCCTGCCGATTCAGTCCTGGTACAGGCGCACGGCCTGCGCCAGGTCGATGGCCCCGGTGTAGATGGATTTGCCCAAAATGGCGGCGTGGCAGTGCATGGCCTGCAGCTCGGCCAGCTCCTCCAGCGCCGCAATGCCGCCGGAAGCGGTGATCTCCAGCCCGGGAATGGTCAAAAGTTCGCGGTACAGGTCCATGTTGGTGCCCTGCATCGTGCCGTCCCGGGAAATATCGGTGGCGATAATGGCCTTTACACCTACTTCGGCGCAGCGGCGGCAGAACTCTATGCCCGGCTCTGGGGTGACTTCTTTCCAGCCGTTCACAGCCACCAGGCCGTTTTTCATGTCCACGCCCACGGCAATCTGCGCACCGTACTTCTGGGCCATCTCGGCGGTAAAGGCAAAATTTTTCACGGCGATGGTACCCAGAATGCAGCGGTTCACGCCCAGGTCGAGATAGCGCTTGATGCGCTCCTCATCCCGGATGCCGCCGCCGACCTCGATTTTCAGCCCGCCCTGCTTGGCAATGGCGGCAATGGTTTGCAAATTGGCGGTGGTGTCGTCTTTGGCACCGTCCAGGTCAACAACATGCAGGTACTTGGCCCCGGCATCCACAAAGGCCTGGGCCTGGGCCACGGGGTCGGCGTTATAAACAGTCATCTGGTCGTAATCGCCCTGGTAGAGCCGCACAGCCTGGCCGCCCCGCAGGTCAATGGCAGGATATAATTTCATGGTGTCCCTCCGTTTTCCTTACAGTTCGGCAAATGCTTTCAGCAGCCGCAGACCGGTATCGCCGGATTTCTCCGGGTGGAACTGGGTGCCGTAGACGTTGCCGCTGCGCACCGCGCCGGTGACGGGGATGCTGTACTCGCTGGTGGCAAGGGTTGAAGCAGCGCAGTTTTTGGCGTAATAGCTGTGTACGTAGTAGACGTACTCGCCGTTTTTCACGTATTTGAACAGCGGGTCGTTCTCGCGCCCGGGCACGATGTCCAGCGCGTTCCAGCCGATGTGAGGTACTTTTAAGGCGGCATCGGTCAGGTCGTCCGCCAGCGGGCAGACCTCGCCGGGGATCAGCCCCAAGCCGGCGTGTTCGCCGTACTCGAAGCTTTTGTCAAACAGCAGCTGCATGCCTAAGCAGATGCCCAGCAGCGGCTTTGTCTCGACTTCCTTTTTAATGACGGGCACAAGGCCGGTGGCTTCCAGCTTGGCCATGGCATCGCCGAAAGCCCCCACGCCGGGCAGCAGGATATGGCTGGCGGCATGCAGGTCGGCGGCTTCATGGGTCACCCGCACCTCGGCCCCCAGGCTTTTCACGCTGGACGACAAGCTGAACAGGTTCCCCACGCCGTAATCAACAATGGCGATCATACGGTTTCCCCCTCTATCATAAAAATCAATAGGCCAAAATCTCATCCAACGCCGCAAAGAAGCGCTGCATTTCGGCATCGGTGCCGATGGTGATGCGCAGGTAGTTGGAGATGCGCGGCGCGTTGAAATGGCGGATGAGAATGCCCTGCGCCCGCAGCTTTTCAAAAATTTCCTTGCAGGGCATGCGGTCGGTGGTGGCAAACAGGAAGTTGGCAGCCGAATCAAACACGGTAAACCCGCGCTGGCGCAGCCCCTCGGTGGTGGCGGCGCGGGTGGCCAGCAGCTTGGCGGTCACCTCACGGAAATAGGCTTCGTCCCGGATGGCGGCGGTACCCGCGGCCTGGGTCATCGAGTTGACGTTGTAGGGGCTGTAGCTGAACTTGACGCGGTTCATATCGGCGATCAGCTCCGGCCGGGCGATGCAGTAGCCCAGCCGCGCGCCTGCCAGGTTGTGGGTTTTGGAGAATGTGTGCGTGATAACGAGATTCTCGTACTTCTCCAGCAGCGGCAGGCAGCTGGACCCGGCGGGGGCAAACTCCACGTAGGTTTCGTCCACCACCACGATGTTATCGGGGTTCGTTTGCAGCACTTCCTCAATGGAGGCCACCGGGGCCAGCAGGCTGGTGGGGGCGTTGGGGTTGGCGATGACGATCGTCTCGTGCAGGCCGCAGTATTTTTTCAAGTCGATGGTCAAATCTTCTTCCAGCGGGATGACATGCTGCGGAATGTGCAGCAGATCGCACAAAACGGGGTAAAAACTGTAGGTTACATCGGCAAAGGCCAGCGGCGTATTCTCGTCACAGAATGCCCGCAGAGCCAGCAGCAGGTTTTCATCGCTGCCGTTGCCGCATAAAATATTTTCTGGCTGCACACCCCAGTGGGCGGCGATGGCCTCGTTCAGCGCGCGGTTGGACAGGTCCGAGTACAGCCGCAGCCCCGGCACCGCCGCCGCCACCGCTGCCGCCACGCCGGGCGCAGGCGGGTACGGGTTTTCGTTGGCGTTGAGTTTGACAAGGTTATCGATTTTCAGCTGCTCGCCGGGCACATACGGTTCCAGCGCAGCCAGCGTCTTGGTAAAATAGCGGCTCATGGGCTCACTCCCCCTGTGATATGTATAAAGTATCCAACATCCATTTTGATGGGTTGTTGTCAATATATTGCCAAATGTCATCGTAATCCTGCTGGTTACGGATCACATGGTCATAGTACCCGCGCTGCCAAAGGTCTGTATGCGCTGCTTTGTTACTGAAACGTTTTAAAGTAGAGACAAAAGCGGGAATTGTTTGCACTGACCGTACGGTTGTAGGGGGCGGCGTCCCCGACACCCCGGATGGGTCTTGGGTTAGCGACACAATAAAATGAATATGGTTTGGCATGACAACCGATTTTTCAATTTGAATGGCTGGGTAAAAATGGGACATAGTTTCCAGCTGCGTGGCAACGATTTTACCGTAAGGCGACAGTGCAAGGTGCGGGGCGTCGAGGATGCCGCCCCCTACAACCTGCCCAAAAATCGGCTTGCGATTTTTCGCGCATATCGTGATAAAATAGGCACCGAATGTACCGTAATCAAAGGCGGCTAGTCGATTTGGCTTGCGCTTTGCGGGTTCCATTATTCAAACCGGATGGTTACGCTCTTGGCGTGGGCGTGGAGGCCCTCGTGCTCGGCAAAGTTGGCGATGCGGGCCTGGACCTCGCCCAGGGCTTCGCGGGTGTAATAGATGAAGCTGGACTTCTTGACGAAATCATCCACGCCCAAGGGGCTGCTGAACCGCGCGGTGCCGCTGGTGGGCAGCGTGTGGTTGGAACCGGCAAAATAATCGCCCAAAGCTTCGGGCACGTTCTTGCCCAGGAAGATGCTGCCCGCATTCTGAATGTCGTTCAAAACCGCAAACGGGTCATCCACACAAATTTCCAGATGCTCCGGCGCGATAATATTCACGGCATCGATGGCCTTCTTCATGTCATCGGTGACAATGATCTTGCCGTTGGTGTCCACGCTGGCGCGGGCAATGGCGGCGCGGGGCAGCTGCGGGATCTGTACTTCCAGTTCAGCCTGCACGGCCTTGGCAAGGTCCCCGCTGTCGGTGACCAGCACCGGCGTGGCCAGCTTGTCGTGCTCGGCCTGGCTCAGCAGGTCGGCGGCCACCCAGGCAGGGTTGCAGGTGCCGTCAGCCAGCACCAGAATTTCCGACGGCCCAGCGATCATATCGATGCCGACTTTACCAAACACTTTGCGCTTGGCGGTAGCCACATAAATGTTGCCGGGGCCAACGATCTTATCCACGGCGGGCACACTCTCGGTGCCGTAGGCCAGGGCGGCCACGGCCTGGGCACCGCCCGATTTAAAGATGCAGTCGATGCCCGCGATGACCGCCGCCGCCAAAATTCCGGCGTTGACCTTGCCGTCTTTCCCGGCCGGGGTGGTCATGACGATCTGCTGTACGCCCGCGACTTTGGCGGGAATGACATCCATCAGCACGGTAGAAGGGTACGCTGCCGTGCCGCCGGGTACGTAAACGCCCGCGCGCTGGATGGGGGTGTATTTCTGACCCAGCACCATACCGGGGCGGTCGTTGAGGACAAAGTTTTTGTGCAGCTGCTGCTCGTGGAAGTGGCGAATGTTGGCAGCGGCCATCTTTAAAGTAGTAATAAACTCCGGGTCGCTGGCTTCCAACTCGGCAAAGGCTTCGTCAATTTCGGCCTGGGTGACCTGCACACTGTCCAGCTGGGCGTGGTCGAACTTGGCGGCGTAGTCCAGCAGGGCGGCATCGCCCCGGGCGCGCACATCGGCAATGATGGCATCCACGGTGGCTTCCACGTCAGCTTCGGCACGGATGTCGCGGTTCAGGATTTCTTCGGGCTTTACTTCGTCAAAATCATACAGGCGGATCATTGTGCAAGGGCCTCCTTCATTTTCGTAAGCAGTTCAGTAAGCTGGGCGTATTTGAACTTGTAGCTGGCTTTATTGGCGATAAACCGGGCCGAGATGGGCATGAATTCCTCGATGACGGTCAGGTCGTTTTCCTTTAACGTGGTGCCGGTCTCGACAATATCAACGATGACATCAGACAGGCCCAGGATCGGGGCGAGTTCGATCGAGCCGTTGAGTTTGACAATGTCAATGTCGCGGCCCCGGCGCTCGTAGTGGTCGCGGGCGATGTTGACAAACTTGGTAGCCACCCGCAAAGCGCGGCTTTCGTCATCCACAAAATTCTTGGGGCCGGCCACGCACATGCGGCACTTGCCCATGCCGGTGTCCAGCAGCTCGTAGACATCTGCGCCGGACTCGGTCAAAATATCCTTGCCCACGATGCCGATATCGGCTGCACCGTGCTCGACATAAATCGCTACATCGCTGGGTTTGACCAGGAAGTACCGCACCCCGGCTTCGGGGTTCTCCACCACCAGTTTGCGGGTGTCGTTGTAATCCTCGTTGGCACTGTAGCCCGCCCCGGCCAGCAGGGCGTAGGCTTTGTCGCCCAGGCGGCCCTTGGGCAGTGCGATGTTCAGCCAGGTCTTTTCCCCGCCCTGCTGCTGTACCGGGGGCAGGGGCGCGGCCAGGCGCTCCAGTTCGTCTAAGTACATCGCAAAGCCGATGGCCTTGGCACCGGGGGTGAAGCGCTGCATCAGGTAGTCGTACTGGCCGCCCTTGAGCACCGCGCGGGGGATGCCCGCCGCGTAGCCGGTAAAGACGATGCCGTTGTAATACTCGGCTTCATCGGCCATGCTCAAATCCAGCTGCAGGCCGCGGCCCGCTTCGCCCAGGGCATTTTGCAACGCTTGCAGTTCGGCCAGTGCAGCTTTCTGCGCGGGGCTGATGGCGGCCGCCTTGGCGGCGGTGAGGGTGGCACCGAACGGCCCGTGCAGGGCCAGCAGATTGCAAAGGGCATCGGCCCCGGCTTCATCGGCACCGGCCTGCAGTGCGGCCTTGCGCAGTTCGTGCTCGTTTTTGGCACACAGCAGTTCCACCAGGCGGGCGCGGGCCGGGGCGGGCACATCCAGCGCGTCCAGCAGGCCGGTCACAAAGCCCATGTGGCTGACTTCCAGCACCGTGGGCACATCCAGCGCGGCCAGGCTTGCCAGCGCCAGGCGCAGCACCTCGGCCTGGACGGCTTCGTCCACCTCGCCCATACACTCCAGGCCCATCTGGTGGATGGTCTGGAAAGTGTGGCTCTCGCGGCTGGCGCGGCAGACTTCCTCGTTATAATAAAAGCGTTTGCACTCGCCGGGGGCGGGCTGGGCCGTTTTGGCAATGGACAGCGTTACGTCCGGCTTGATGGCCCGCAGCTTGCCGTCCAGGTCGGTAAAGGTGATGACCTGCGGGTCCGGCAAAAAGCGCTGATACTCCTGATACAGGGCGTATTCCTCAAACCGGGAGGCGCGGTACTTGCGGTAGCCGCCTTGCTCGTACAGGGCGCGCAGGCGGAAAGTGGCCTGCTCGGCTGGGGTGAAGTTTTGCAATGTCAGTTCCATGGTGTTTTCCTACCTCTCTTTTCCATAACAACATTATACTTTAGCACAGTAAAGATGTAAAGCGTTAAACAAGAAATCTATACAAATTTGCCGCAATATGTTTGGCTAAAATAACAAAAAGGCGCACCTTTGCAACCAAAGATGCGCCTTGCGATTTCTTATCAGCCCTTGCAGCCCTGTTCGTCCCAGTCGCCAAAATCAGCCGGGTCGGCGATCTTGGTAACGTCCAGCTTGCCGTCCTCGGTCTTGGGGACTTCCACGGCACCCAGCTCAACGGGGTTGGCGTTGGGGGTGTCATCCACAGCGGGGGCCTGCACGGGGGCAGCCTCGGCTTCGGTGGCTTCTTCTACGGGAGCGGCAGCGGTTTCTTCAGGTGCAGCGGGGGCTTCTTCAGCCTCGGCAAACGCATCGTCAGCGGGCTCGGCGGTCTCGGCAGTGCCATCCTCGGCATCTGCGTCGTCCTCCGGGCCCCAAATATGCTCGTACTCCTCGGTATGCTCGTTACGGTTCAAAAAGTAAGCCGCGGCGCCCACAGCGGCAGCGCCAATCGTCAGTCCAACCAGCTTTTTCAGTAAAGACATTGTCTGAATCCTCTCAATCGCCTTGCGGCACGGCATTTTCCGGGAAAACATCTGTTTTTCAACGGAATACGTACATCATAGCGCAAACGCCGCCATTTTGCAAGGGGCTATTTTAAAAATTTGTGCAAAAAGTTTGGGGTGGGTCCGTACGCCGTTACAACTGCTGCATCCAGCTGCGCTTTTTGAACAGCCGCAGCGAGAGCGCCAGCCGCACACATTCTTCCAGCGAGAGCAAAAAGTACACCGGCGAGATGGGCCATTTCAGCACAAAGGCCGCCAGCAGCCCCAGCGGCACACCAAAGCCCCAGGTGCCGATGAGGTCGATGGCTAAGGTGTATTTGGTTTTGCCGCCGCTTTTCAAAATGCCGCCGCCCAAAATCATGTTCTGCACCTTGACCGGCGAGATGACGGCGAACACCACCAGCAGCAGATAGGCCGTGGCGCGGACCTCCGGCTCGACTCGGTAAATGGTGGTATACAGCCGCCCGAACACCAGCAGCAGCGCCGACAACACCAGCGAGGCCGCCAGCCCGCAGCGCATCAGCTGCTGGGCATCGCGGTAGGCGCGGTCGTACTCTTTCGTGCCCAGCGATTTGCCAATGAGGATGGCCGCCGCCTTGGAAAGACCGGACAGCGCACCCACCATCAGGCATTGGATAGGCGTGGTCATCGTCATGGCGGCGCAGGCTTGGGTGCCGATGTTGCCGTAGATGGCGGAGTAGACGTTTTCGCCCAGGCTCCACAAAAATTCACTTGCCAGCAGCGGCAGCAGAATTTTGGCGTAGGTAAGCAGTTCCGGCCGGGTGAAGCCCAGCGCAAACCGCAGCCGCCACTGCTTTTGCCGCAGCCGCACGGCCAAAAACAGGTAGACAAGCCCGCAGGACACCACCTGCGCCGCTACACTGGCTGCCGCTGCGCCCTGCACCCCCAGTGCGGGCAGCCCGCCGTGGCCGAAGATGAGCAGGTAGTTCAGCCCCGTGTTGATGCACAGCGAGGTGATGCTGGCAATGAGCGGGAACACGGCGGCCTCCATGCAGCAAAGCATCGTCTCCGCCATGCCGGACAGCGCCGCCGGGAAAAACGACCAGGCGTAAGTTTGCAAATAGGTCTGCCCCAGGGCGCGGGTGGTCTCGTCCTGGGTGTACAGCCCAAGAATCGGCCCGGCGAACCGGGTGGAGACCAGCGTAAACAGTGCGGCAATCGCCAGCGACACCAGCAGGTTGACGCTGTAGCTGCGGGCGGCGTTTTTGCGGTTCCCCTGCCCCAGATATTGGGAAATCAGGATGGCCCCCGCCGCCGTGACGGCACTGAGCACCACATTATGAATGGACGCAAACTTACCGCCCAGCCCGATGCCCGAAATGCTGGCGCTGCCCAGCTGACCGATCATGACCTGGTCAATGATGCTGAAAGAAGCCCGCAGCATACTTTGCAGCGTGACCGGCAAAGCGATGCGCACCAGACTGCGGGCAAAGGCGCGGTCGCCTGCGGACAGGGAAAACAAATTCATGGATACACCTCTTGAAACGGGAAAAGTCAAAATGCAGACAGGATACGGAAAGTGTCCGCGCAGAGAAAAAGACAGCCCCCAGGGCAGAGAGCTGTCAAAAGCAACAAGGGGCCCGTCCCCTGCCAAAGCTGGACGGACAATGGGAAGGCGGGATCAGCCGAGCTTTTCAACCTTGATAGAGGTTACGGTGATGGGCGTATCGTCCAGCGCGTGGACGGCGGTGCGCCAGTAGTAGAGCGGCTCGCCGGTGGAGAACTCAAACACCATCTCGTCCGGGGCAATGCCGGTGAAGTTGACCTCCATCTTGTAGGTCTCCTGGTTGATCAGCCCGTGGCGGGCGTAGATGTAGCTGTGGTCGAACCCGCTGCCCGTCAGGGTGACACGGTAGCTGCCGGGGAACAGCATCCAGGCTTCGGTCAGCAGTTCGCCGCCCTCGTTCAGGGTGACGGCGTTTGCGTCTGCCGTGCCGTTGATGACGCTGGATTTTTGCAGCGCCATGGTATGGGCGGGGGTGCCGGTAAAGGTCTCCTCGGTCAGGCCATCGATGGGCTCCACACTGCCCAGCAGGATGCCGTCCAGTCGGTAATAGTGCAGGGCAAAATCGCTGCGGGCCAGTTCGTCCTCATCGATAAAGGCATAGAGCGTGTCCGGCGCGAGGGTGTTCATCTCCCCGGCCAGCGTCACCGCCGCCAGGTTGCCGTCCATGTGGCCCATGTAGAAGCTGTTGGAGGTCCAGCCGTGGTCGGCGGCAAAGGTGACGAGATCCCAGAAGGTATCGTGCTCAAAATCAAAGCTGGCAAAGGCCAGATGGCTGAACTGCCCGCTGGCGGCCAGCTGCTCCCAGGCCGGGTCGGTCAGCTGGGTAGAGTCGGCGTAATAAGCGGCATCGTGGTAGGTGGTAAAGCGCTTGGCAAGTTCCGTCCGCAGACCAAAAGCCTGGGCGGCGGCGCAGATGGCCAGCAGCACAGCGGCCGCAGCACCGTTCCAGAACCGCAGCACCAGCCCGCAGGCCGCCACGGCCAGTAGCATCCCGGCCAGCCAGGCCAGACGGGCGCAGCTGGAGAACATGGCCCAGAAATCCATTAGCACCTGCGGGATGGGCACGGTGAACAGCGTGTGCCCGGCAAAGGTGACGGTGTTGCCCATCGAAGCGATAGCATCCAGCACCAACAATACGATGGCAGCAATCACAATATGCCTATGGCGGCGGAAAAACTCTGCCGCTTTTTTGCGTTGTACCAACAAACTGACCAGAGCCAGCACCACGGCGATCGTGGTGCCCAGGCCCGCGTAGACTTCCTGCTCCCAGCTGGCACCCAGGCCCGGCACAAACAGGTTGGCCAGGTCGGCACCGCTCAAATAGCCGTTGGAGTAGCCCGCAAAGTTGGAGGCAAAGGCCCCCAGCACAAACAATTCGGCCAGCGCCACAGCGCAAAAGCTGACGATGGGCAGCACCACGGCGGCGGGACCGCGTTTTTCCAGCCCGCGCTGCACACAGGCGGCTACCAGCACCATGCCCACCATGGGCAGGTAATATAAATGGATGCCCGCGCAGAGCAGCCCCAGCACACCCCACCACAGGCAGAGTTTCGCGGTGGACGGTCTGTTTTCAGCCTGCTCGGCGCACAGCCAGACCCACAACGCCAGCAGCACCAGCCAGTTGGCGGCCAGTGCCGTGTGGGCAAACATGCGGATGTTCAGCGCCGGGAACAGCACCAGCACCCCGGCCCCCAGTACGCTGGCCCAGTTTTTGGCGGTATCCTGCGGGCGCACCCCGCCGATGCGGGCAATGAGCGCCTGGGCCAGGCCGCCCTGCATGGCGTAGCAGAACAGCCCCCACAGCCCCAGATATTGGAATTTAGCGGGCAGCGCCCCGCCCAGCAGCTTGCAAAGCACGGCCAGCAGGGGGATGGAATCGGTGTACAAAATGCTGGTGCGGTAGGGGTAAATGGCGCTGTAGTTGGCACCCAGGTACGGTAGGTGCCACCCGCTGCGGCGGTAGAACACCCACCCCAGATAATGCTGGGAGGGATCCGGGCTGGGATTGTTCAAGATCCAGTCCACACAGGCCGGGTTCACCACCCGCACACCGTACAGGACGAGAAAAACCAGCGCCCCAAGCAGAGCGCCGGTCAGACTCCAGCGATGTTTTTGCAAAAATGCCTTTGTCTTTGTCATACGGTCCCCCGCTTAGCGCACAAAGGTAGTGGAAAGGGTGGTGGACCAGCTTTCGCCCTTGTTCAGGCTGGCGGCGCAGGGGCGCTGCTCCCATTCCAGGGGGCCGTTTTCCTCGCCGGGCAGGCTGTGCCACGGCTCGATGCAGACAAAGTGCAGCGGCTTTTTGGCGGCGGACCAGATCAGCACGTAGGGGTAACCCTCCACATTGCAGATCACGCTGCGGCCGGTGTCCTTCTCCACAACGGAGACATGGGCGGTTTTCAGGTTGACCATGCAGTGGCTGTCGTTGTCAAACAACTCGTCCGTCAGGGGGATGGTCTCGGTGTTGCGGGCCAGGTAGTAGCTCTGGCCGTTCAGCAGACCGTTGGACAGGGCGCTGACGCACAGCGGGGATTCCAGCCCGTCAAAGCGGATCTCGTAATCCTCGGTAGTGTGGCGGTCGTCAAAGGGCAGCGCAAAGGCCGGGTGGTAGCCGATGCCGAAGCGCAGCTGCTCCTCCACGGGGTTCTCCACGGTCAGGGTGTGGTGGATGGTCTCGCCGTCCAGCACAAAAGTGGAGCGCAGCACAAAGGCGTAGGGCCACTTGGGCAGCGTTTCGGGGTTGGCATGCAGTTCAAACTCCAGCGTGTCGGCGGTGTGGCGGGTCATGGTATGCTCCACATCGCGGGCAAAGCCGTGCTGGCCGCCGGTGTATTCTACGCCTTTGGCGATCATCTTGCCGCCGGTCAGCTTGCCGGTATACGGGAACAGAATGGGCGCGTGGCGGCCCCAGACGGAGGGATCGCCGGACCAGAGCAGCTCGGCCCCGGTGGGCTTGTGGATGATGCTGACCGCCTCGGCACCGTGGGTGTCAACGGTCAGGCGCAGGGTATCATTTTCGATCGAGTACCGCATAAATAAGTACCTCCTGCCGAATTTTTACGGGTTTACTATAAAACCGCACAGCCCCAAAGGGCGGCGCGGTATGGCCTTAAGGATCAGAAAACAAGCTGCAGCACCATGCCTGCTGCGGCACCAACGGCCCACAGCAGTCCGGTCATAAACAGGTTTTGCTTCCAGCTGGGGTTCACGCGCCACAGCACGGCCAGGCCCACGCCTGCACCGGCGGTAAGCCCGGCAAACAGGCTGCCAAAGGTGATGGCACCCTGCATATACAGCTGAGCCAGCAGCACACTGGCGGCGCAGTTGGGCACAAGCCCAACCAGGGCGGTCAGCATCGGCTGGAAGATGCCCATGCCGCCTAAGATGCCGGTGATGGCATCCTCGCCCACGGACTCAAAAATCAGCCCGATCAGGAAGCTGAACAGCAGGATGAACACGAAAATTTCCAGCGTGTGGCGCAAAGCCGCCAGGAAAATGCTGCTGGTCTCCTCGTGTTCCTCGTGGCAGTCCACGTCATCGGCATGGCCCTCGTACCCGCCGTACAGCGAGTGGGGCAGCACCTTGCGCAGGGGGATATCCAGCAGTGCGCCGCCCACGATGGCAAAGAGTATTTTGCAGACGATCAGCAGCACCAGCGTGGTCCACTGGCTGGGTTCGGCGGCCAGCAGGGGGATGGCTTCATCGCTGGTGGCGATAAACACAGCCAGCAGTGTGCCGGGGGTAATGACCCGGCTGGCGTAAAAGTTGGACGCGACCGCGCTGAAACCGCACTGGGGCACACAGCCCAGCAGCGCGCCGGGCAGAAAGCCCCAGCGCCCGCCGCCGGCGAGGGCGTTTTCAATGTTCTCGCCGTGGTGGCGTTCTAGCCATTCGATCAGCAGATACGCCAGGTACAAAAAAGGCAGCATTTTTACGCCGTCGATCAGCGCATCCAACAGTGCATCGAGAAAAATTTCCATTCAGACCTCATTATATACTTTTTAAAGGGATTGCGGGGCCGTATTATTGTTTGTACAAACTACGGCTTTATACAAAGCTGCGCAGCAGCCGTACGGCCGGGCGCACCACTTTATCGGGGATACGGGCGCGGAACCGCGCTACCGTGCGGGCAGAAAAGGGCATTTCATCGCTGAAAGTTTCTAGCCCTAAAAAGTATTGCAGATAGGGGCTTTCCCGCACCAGCTGCACCACCTCGCGGTCCGAGACCTCGTAATGCAGCTGGATGACACGGCAGCCCAGCGCGATGCGGGCCGAGATAGCCGCTTTGCCGCTGGGGGCAAACAGTTCACTGTAGCCCTGCTCAAAACGGTCCCAGTCAATGGCTTCGGCCAGGCGGACCCAGCGGTTTTTATCGCGCAGTTCTCCATGGTACGGCGGCAGATAGTCGTAGATCGACATCTGCTTTTCTTTGGCACGGTACACAGGCGTAACCCCTCTCTCAAGTAAATACGGAATTTAATACCGCTGGAACAGCGGGAAGATCATAGCCAGCACACACCACGCAGCCTGGTACAGCACCAGCGCGGGCAGCGGCAGGGTGGCAAGGCCGCCGGTCAGGGTCAGCAGCACACCCAAAGCGCAGCTGATAAGCACAGAGGCAGTGACCACCACGGCGGATTTGCGCTCGCCCTCGGCGGCACCGGCGGCAGCTTCCAGGCCGCCCACAAAGCTGGCAAAGCTGCCCAGATGCAGCATATTGCCGTCACTTTCCGGCAGCCAGGCGGTGGCCGGGTTCATTAGTTCATGCTCGGCAGTGTTCAGCACCTTTACGGCCCCGGCGGGCAGGCTGTAGGCAGCTTCCAGCAGGGCGGTATCGCAGTTGAAATCATCGCAGTCCACAATCAGCGACAGGCCGGAATGGCGCAGGCTGTCCAGCACAGCGGCGGTGTCCGGGTCGCGCTGGTAGGCGACCTGGAACATGGCAAACAGCTTGCCGGAGACAGCGAGGTAGATCATGCGGCGCTGGTTGACGGTGTGGTGCTGCTCGTACTCCAGGCTGGGCAGCTTGACACCGTAATCCTGCATCAGGCTGCGGTTGCCCACTAGCACACGGCGCTTGTTGACCCAGCCGATGTACCCCTTGCCGTAGACAGTTTCGCGGTCATCGACTTTCGCCAGCATGCTGCGGTCGCCCAGCATATTCAGGAACACATCCCGCAGCGTGGGGCAGGCTTCGGCCATGATGGACGCGGCGTAGACGATCGCCAGGTCGATGGGGGCGTTTTTGATGGGCTTGATGCCCGCCAGGGTGACGCAGCCCTGGGGGAAAAGATCCCGCGCAGTGACCTGGATGACGTTGATGCGGCCCAGCTGGCGGATATCACGCCAGCCCGGCACCACGGCACCCACCTGGGCGGCGCTGCGCTGCATCAGGCGCGCAGGCAGGGCGGCCAGCAGCGTACCCGCCAGCGGCGCGGCCAGACACAGGATGCTGGCCAGGATCGTGACGGCGCTGGTCAGGTTGTGGGTGCGGATAACGGTGATAAGGAAGCCCAGCAGGGCGCAGCCGCCTGCGGCCCAGGCAAACTGCTGCTGGTTTTTATCGCTGGTACCGGCCGCAGCGCTGCTGGCCAGGAAACCGCGGAAGATCTGGGTCGGTCGGCTGACCAGCACGGACGGATGCGGCTGGGCCAATCCCTGGGAGGCAGCCCGCAGCGCCCCGGCATCTTTCAGCCGGTAGGCCACGGCGTGGTCCACATTTTTGCTGACCAGCTGGAAGTTATCCCGCACGGTGGCGGCGTTCATCCGCTTGCCCACGGTGTTGGTGCAAAGCACCAGCGCGGCAGGCCCGGCCAGCAGGGTGACTTCGTTGGTATAGCTCTTGGTGATCAGCACGATGAGTGCCTGCAGCAGCGCACCCACCACGGCTAAAGCGGTCAGGCTGTCGGGGGTCGGCTTTTTGGCAAGACCCTGCAGGCCGCTGAGGAGCGTTTTCCAGTTGATGCCGGCGGCCACGGCCAGCAGCACCAGGGCCACGGCCGGGTAGACGGTCTCCCCTGCCAGAACGCCGGGCATGGCGGGCAGGGCGGCGGCAAGAAACGCCAGCACCAGCAGCACCAGGGCCGCCGCGCCGCTTACGATGCAGGCGGTGGTCAGCTGCAGCAGGTTTTGGTCCAGCTCTTTGCGTACGGCGGGAGCGTCCTCGGCGCTCTCGTAATCGCGGCGGCGGGGCACGGGGATCTCGGCGGTGTCAAAGGGCTGGGCGGCGGAATCAGCCGATTCATCATCAGCTTTGCCGCCCAGATGGAACCCGCCCAGGCGGAACTTGTCCAACAGGCCGGTATGGCTGGTTTCCTCCCCTGCTTCTTCCTCCAGATTGGAGGTGAGCCGGGCGGCCATCTCATCATAGCGGGCGGTCTCGTCAGAGATCGCGCCGGTGTTGATGGCTTTGGCGATGTTATCCACAAAGGAGCCGGTGGCAGGCTCCACGGGGGCCTGGCCCAGGTTTTGGGTAAAGCCGGTGTGGGCCGGTGCGGCGGGGGCCGCATAGCTGCCCAAATCCTGGGTGAAACCGGTATGCGCGGGCTGTGCCTGCGGAGCCTGCTGGAACTGCTGTGTCGGGGCAGGCTGCGGGGCGGCATCAGGCGTGACCGGCGTTAAGCGGATGCGCCCGGTCAGGGTATCCACCAGATCATCCACGGCATCGCGGGTGTGGTGGTAGCTGTCGGCCATCATAGTCGGCTCGTCCACTACGGGTGCGGGGGTATCCGCCTGGGGCGCGGGCTGCGGCTGGGCCTGATGGGGACGCACGGCGTTGTAGGCACTCATGAACTGCTGGGTGCTGTCCGAGGGCGCGGGCGCGACCGAGCCAAGCTGCATCGTAAAGCCGGTGGTGGTCTGGCCGGGCTGGATGGCCTGGTCACTCTCCACACCGGGCAGGTCCAGCGGCTCGCCTACCGGGCCTTGCAGCGGTGTGGGCTGCGCCAGGGGCGGCGTGTTACGCTTTTGTCCGGGGGTAAATTCCACGGTGCTGCGCTTTTTGCGGTAGATTGTGCTGGTGGCGTTGGGGTCACGGGCGGGGGTGAGGCTCTTTTTCTGCTCGTTGACAACACCCCGCAGCATTTGCAGCGTGTCACCCGTCAGGGTAGCGCCGGTCATGGTGCTGCCGGAAGCTTCGCCCTGGGGCTGGGTGTATTTGCTGCGCCAGACGTTGGTGCTGGTTTCCGGCTCCGGCTGGATGGCGGGGCGCAGCGGGGCCAGTGTCGGCTCGTCCTGCCGCTCCTCGGGGATCATCAGTTCATCGGTGGCATCGGTGTCGGCCCGGCTGCCGCCGCCAAACAGGCCGCCAAAGAACCCACGCTTGCGGGCGGGTTTCGGCGGCGGGGTCTGCTCGGCCTCGGCTTCATCCGGGAAATATTCTTCCTCCGCCTGGAAAGTGGGCTGCGCGGCGGGGGCATCGGCATGGCTGCCGCCCAGGGAGACATTGATCGGCTCGAAATGGTCGGTGTCATCGGCGGGTTTCAGGCCGAAAAGGCCGCGCTTTTTCTTGCCGGTGTCGTGGAAACGGCCCTTTTCATCGGGCACCACGGCAACAGAATCGGCGAAGAATCGCTGGAAATCGGCTTTGCCCTCGTTCAGCGCACTGGTGTCGGAGACATCCCCCTCCGGGGCCATCTTACGCAGAAAGTCTTTGATGATGCCGGTGCGGGTGGTGTCCTGGGTGCTGTCGCCCATCGGGGCAGGCTGCTGTACCGACTGGGCAGGCTGCACGGGCTGCACAGGCTGTACGGGCTGGGCCGTACGCGCCGGGGCGGCAGACTGGGCCGCTGGGACGGACTGCACCGGGCGCTGCGGGGCAGCGGTGCGGGGCGTTTCCGCCGTGCGGCGGGGGGCCGGGGCAGGTGTGGGCGCGGGCGTAGCAGCCACCCCGGCGCTGCGCATAATTTCATCAAAATCGTCAGAACCGCCGAAATCAGAAAAAGCGATCTGGCTGTCCTGGGTCGGCGTGTTTTGCAGCGGCGTGGTGGAGATGCCCACGCTGCGCAAAATTTCATCGACCTGATGATCGGTGACGCTGGCGCGTACGCCGTCCGCCGCTTGGCGTTGGTTCAATTCCGCCAGGATGCGGTCTACCGAATCATTGGTACGTTTGCTTGGCATTTTTATGCTCCCTTTATAAGGTAGAGATAAAGCTTACTTGTGCGGGGGTGCCTTACTTTTTGGCGGTGCGGCGGCGCAGTACATCGTAGCACAGGATGCCGGCGGCCACGCTGACGTTGTAGCTGTCAACGCCGGTGGACTGGCCGGGGGCCATTTCCAGCGTGACGGCGGCATCGCACAGCTTGCGGGTCAACGCGGAAGGCCCGCCGCCCTCGCTGCCCAGCACCAGGGCTACCGGGCCGGACAGGTCGGTCTTGGCCAGCGGCGCACCGCCCAGGTCGGCACAGTAGACGAAGATGTTGTGCTCTTTAATGGTGCGGATGGCCTGGGCCAGGTTGGAAACGCGGGCCACCGGCAGGCGGGCGGCTGCCCCGGCGCTGGATTTCATCACAGTGCCGGTCACGCCCACACCGCCGCGCTTGGGGATGACCACGCCGTGGGCACCGCACAGGTAAGCCGAGCGGATGATGGCACCCAGGTTGTGGGGATCCTCTACCCCATCGCACAGCACCAGGAACGGCGCTTCGCTTTTCGCCTCAGCGGCGGCAAACAGATCTTCCAGCGAGGCATACTGCACCTCGGCCGCACGGGCGGCCACGCCCTGGTGGTCATCGGTGCCGCAGATCTTTTGCAGCTTATGGCCGGGTACCCGTTTGACCACCGCGCCGGTCTGCTTGGCAAGGGCGGTGTAATAGCCGGCAACCGGCTGCGGCAGCGAGTCTGCCAGATAGACAGTATCCACCGCGCCGCCGCTTTTCAGCAGTTCGGTCACGGCATTTTTGCCCCATACCAGCGTGTCGGTGCGCGGTTCAGCCTGCTCGCGGGCGATCTTTTCCATAGGGTACCTCCTGCGGGGCGTTGGCCCCGGTAATTGTTTAAAATGCACCAGCGGTGAAAAGGCTGGCTATACAGATAACAGTATAGCACACCCCACGGGCTTTTGTCACCTTTATTTTGCGCTTTTTAGCGGGTCTGCCCCGCTTTTTTACAACTGCCGCCGCCGTAATGCGCCAAAAGTACAAAGCCCCTTTGCGGGGTGCGCGATAAGGCGTTGTTTATACAAACCGTAGTGGAAAATCCACTTTCCCCCTGTTGAAAACTCTGTTGAAAAGGTGGAAAACCCGCATAGCGACCAAGTTTTCCACCAAATCGGGGGTGCGTTTTCCACAACGGGTGGAAAAGTTATCCACATAACAGGTTGGATAAAGCCCTTTGTCAAGATGGGAAAAAAGCTGATTTCTTGCCCCAAACTCCCCTGCTTTGCTGACAAAACTGCCAAATTTTTGCAAAGGCTGGCAGTGTTTGCCACAGTGCGCCAAAAGTGCATGTCGGTTCTGAAATTTGCCTGTTGATTTTTTGTCAAAGTCGGGTTATAATAGGCTTATCGGTGGGCTGAACGCCAGTGCCACCGCTTAACAATCATGTGGAGGTATGTGATATGCTGGTAAATGCTACCAATATGCTGCTGAAAGCACGCGACGGCCACTACGCTGTCGGTCAGTTCAACATTAACAACCTGGAATGGACCAAGAGCGTTCTGCTCACCGCACAGGAGATGAACTCCCCCGTCATCCTCGGTGTTTCTGAGGGTGCCGGCAAATATATGACCGGTTTCAAGACCGTTGCCGCCATGGTCAAGGCCATGGACGAGAGCCTGGGCATCACCGTTCCCGTTGCCCTGCACCTGGACCACGGCACCTACGAGGGTGCTAAGGCCTGCGTTGCCGCTGGCTTCACCTCCATCATGTTCGATGGCAGCCACTACGACATCGCCGAGAACGTTGCCAAGACCACCGAGCTGGTTGCCCTGGCCCATGACCACGGCCTGTCCATCGAGGCTGAGGTCGGTTCCATCGGCGGCGAGGAAGACGGCGTTATCGGTATGGGCGAAGTCGCTGATCCCGCTGAGTGCGCCAAGATCGCTGCCCTGGGCATCGATTTCCTGGCTGCCGGCATCGGCAACATCCACGGCAAGTACCCCGCCAACTGGCAGGGCCTGAACTTCGAGGCTCTGGACAAGATCCATGGCGCTACCGATAACATCCCCCTGGTGCTGCACGGCGGCACGGGCATCCCGGCTGACATGATCCGCAAGGCCATCAGCCTGGGCGTTTCCAAGATCAACGTCAACACCGAGTGCCAGCTGAGCTTCGCCGATGCTACCCGCAAGTACATCGAGGCTGGCAAGGACCTGCAGGGCAAGGGCTTCGACCCCCGCAAGCTGCTGGCTCCCGGTGCCGAGGCCATCAAGGCCACCGTCCGCGAGAAGATCGAGCTGTTCGGCTCTGCCAACAAGGCCTGATTTTAAATTGGCCGCATAAACAAATAACTGCGCTCGTAGATATGAGATTGAATCATATCTGCGGGCGCAGTTTTTATTTTATCATTTTCTGCATTTCCTGTAGAACTGTAATTACATGCTCACGTTGTTGTGGAGAAAAAGTCTCAATTAAAGTATGAATCTTGTCGATTTGATAATTGTTGCTTCTTACAGTTCCGCTTATAAAATATTCGATGGGTGTTTCCAAAATCTGAGCAAGTTCTGCCAGGCGCTTTAAGTTGATTTGCGCTTTGCCATTTTCAATTCGGGAGATATATACGGTAGCAACATCCAATTTCTCGGCTAGTTCTTCCTGCGTCCAGCCTGCTTTTATCCGTTGGGTTCTTATCCGTAAACCTATTTCTTTGTAATTGATGAGCTCCGCCATACTGATACTTAACCTCACACTTCAAGTTTATCTTATATTAGCAAGAAGAACTCTTTACAATAATGAACTTATAAGTTAATATAGAATGTATAAGTTTATTGTGGAGGAGATTTTATTGAGTCATTTGCAGTATGTGGGTGCTTCGCGAGGGGAAAAAACGAAGAATGAGGGTTTTCCTGCGATAGATTATTGCCGGATTATAATGGAGTTTTTGGTTTTGACGATTCATTATCCCCCATTAAAAAGCTTTAGCGAAGAATTGAATTACTTTGTCACACAGTATATTGCACGGCTTGCTGTGCCCTTTTTCTTCTGCTGCAATGGGTATTTCCTTTACCGCACAGTTGGTTCCGAAAAACAGTTGTCTGTAAACATCTCACGGAGTTTTGCGAGAACATGGAAGATGTATGTTTTCTGGACAATAATTTATTCACCGATTATTGTTTATACCTCGCTAAAACCAGTTGTCAAAGGGCAGGATTTATTATTAAAGGTAATCCTACGCAGAGCAAGAGATTTTTTTCTTGTAGGGAGTTATGGGCAACTATGGTATTTGTTGGGGCTTTGTGTTGCCCTGCTTTTGCTTTGGTTCATCCGTATCCGACAGCATATGGGGTGGCATAAAATATATGGAATTGCATGTGTTCTTTATATTGTGGGCCTACTATACGATGGGTATATCCGTGCGCAATATAACTGGTCGGGGTGGAAGTCCTCTTGGGTTGGTGTGCTGCTTAAGCTGTATCGTGTTACGTTTGGAGAAACACGCAACGGAATCTTTTTCGGATTCCCATTCTTGATTCTTGGAATTGTGATTGCAAAAAAGAAAGATTTTCGAGCAAGAAAATTCTATTTTGGCATGTTTTTGACCTCTCTTGCCCTAGGTGGAGTGGAAGTGTTTCTTCGATGGGGAACAACTGGCTATAACGTGGACCTGGGTTGCAATATGTATGTGTTTTTGGTTCCAGCAACTTACAGTTTGGTCTGTCTGCTCCTACAATATAGAACTAAAACAAGTGATACGACCGCAGCGGTTCGCAAATTTTCAAGCCTCTTTTTCCTGACTCATATGTGGGTTATATTTCTCTATAATGCATTTTATAATAAAGTGCTTGGGGCACCAAAGTTTATTTCGTCTTCACCGGTGAGTTTTACAGCAATTGCTATACTTACCTCTGTCTGTTGCATCGGGATACTTTCCATAAGTAAAAAAACGCGCTTTATCTGGTTGAAAAAATATTACTAAAAAACAAAAAAGCATCCCGCAGATTTTTCGTCTGCGGGATGCTACAGTTTGTCGAAAAACCGCACTTCCGTTTGTAGAGTGTGTAGGGGCGAACATTGTTCGCCCGTGCGGTTTTGCGTTATTCTAAATTGCACGGGCGGATATAGAATCCGCCCCTACGCCGTAGGGGCGCGCTTGGCGGGCAAAACGTGATGCCTGCCAGTCAAGCAAAGATGGCCTGCTCGTACGGATCAATGCCCCGCTGGGGCATTGATCGCTGCGCGACCTCGCAATTCCATATGCTCCCGTGGAAACTTGCGCTGCTGCGAATTGCTACGGGCGAACACTGTTCGCCCCTACATACTCTATAGGGCAAAGTTGATGTTTTTTATGCAGTTTTTACGGTTCGATAACAGCATGCACAACAAAGCGGTCGGTGCCGCTGCCGTAGCTGGTGGCGCAGGTGGAAAGGGTCAGCACCTGGCTGCCGCTGGGCACATCCACGCCGGTATCGTACAGCGAGGCGGCTTTCAGCTGCTGCACAAAGGCATCGTACTCCGCCCCGGCCTCCCGGTTGGTGTTGTACAGTTCCTCACTGTCCACTGCCCCGTGGCAGGAGAAGATGCGGCAGGTTTTATCCCCTGCCGGTGTGCAGAGGGTAAAGGTGGGGTTCTGCTGCCAGAAACTTTCGTTTTTGTACGCGGTCAGCTGGCCGAACATGGCACCGGTGTGCATGTTGTGGCCATACACCACGCGGTACAGTGCGGTATCGCCGCCCTGGGGCGCGGCAAAAAACAGGCAGCCGTTGGGGTTGGCGGTGCCGTCAAAGCTGAGGTGCAGGTAGGTCTGGTCGTCCTGGGCCTGCACCACCGGCAGCGAGACCCCGATGGCGGGCATCTCCAGCCAGGCGGCGGCATCCGGGTTGCGGGCCTGCAATGCCGCAAAATCCACGGCGCTTTCCGGCGTGGCGGTGTCCGCTGCCACGGTCCCGGCCTGGGGCAGCACGGTTTCCTGCAGGGAAACGTAGTACTGCTCGCCTTTCTGGTACTGCATCCAGTCGTAGGCAAACAGGCTTAAAAAGCCGATGCCCGCCAGAAACAGGATGATGATGAGCACGATCCATAAGCGGGAGGGCGGCTTCAGCCGTTCCCGCGTTCCACGGTAGCTTTTCATTGGTCGTGCGCCCCCAGTTTCCAGTACGCAGGGATCTGCGAACGGCGATAATAATACAGGGCCACCAGCAGGCCGGCCACCAGGTAGCCAACGCCCAAAACCAGCCACAGCCACATCAGGGGGCTGTCACCGGTCTGCACGGTGGTGGTGCTGTTCCCGCTGCCATTGCCGTTACCACTGTTGGTCGTGCCGGGAACCGGCGTGGCCTTGTTCCCGGAATTGTCCGAATTCGGAGCAGACGAGGGTACCGGCGTGGGACGGTTGGCATTGTCCCGGCTGGGCTTATCCTCCATCACAATGGTGGCGTAGCCGTGGCTGGGGATGGTGCCGTCCCCGTTGAAAACAAAAGTGATATCCTGGGCCAGCGTGTAGCCGTTGGGGGCGCTTTCCTCGTGCAGGACATAGGTGTGCCCGGCCACAAGGGGCTTGCCGGAGGCCGTTTGCAGTGTGATGGTATGCAGGCTGCCATCGGTGGTCCAACGGTCCACTTCCTCGCCGGTGTTCTGGTCGGTCAGGGTCAGCACGGCCCCGGCCAGCGCATTGCCCTCGGGGTCGACCTTTTTGAATTTGACGGTCAGTGGTTTATCGTAGATACGCAGGGTATCGCCGTCCATGGCATCCTTGGCTTCGCTTTGCAGCGTCAGGTCGGTGCCCAGGGTAAAGTTGATGTCCTGGCTGACGGCGTAGCCCTTGGGGGCCAGGGATTCATGCAGGCGGTAGCTGCCGGGCAGCAGGGCGATGTTGTGGGGTGTGGTGTCGGAGGTCCAGCTTTCCACTTCGGTCTCGCTGCCGTCACTTTCCTTTTTATACACGGTCAGCTGGGCACCGGGCAGTTCCTCGCTGCCCTGGACGGCCCGCTTGCTGAAAGAAATGGTTTTGCTGCTGCTGTTGGTAAAGGTGTAGGTCTTGCCGTCCGCACTGACGGACAGGGTGGAAACATAGCCATCCAGGCCGGTCATGTCCTCCTCCAGATGGCAGTCGGTCATGCCGCTGCGGATGGTGAACATGGTTTTGGCGCTGTCGCCGTGCAGGGTGCGGAGAGAAGTCTGCTGTGTGCCGTTCTGGGTGTAGGTCAGCAGGATCTTGGCATCGGGGTGGGCCTGGCCGTTGGTCTGCCATACTTTGTAGACGATAATGTCGCCGTAGGTGGAAATGTCGCCGCTGGCGGCATCGTGCTCCTCCAAGTGGACGGGCAGTTCAATGTCCCAGCCGCCGCCACCAGGCACATAGTAACCTTTGCCGCCGGGGACGTGGATCGTCTCGACCTCTTTGCTTAAGGTGATGGCAATGGAAAAATGGCCGGGGTCAGCGTAGGTATCATTGCCGATGCCGTTGGGGGAAATAGATATACAGATAATGGTCTCGCTGCTGGAAAGAAACGCGGCCATCGGTATACTGAATTTTATAATCGCCGGGGCAGACATCCAGCAGCCAGCTGATGTCCATGCGCAGGAAGCTGCCATCGGCGGTCGTGTTCTCCTGCATCAGCGAGGAATCGTCCAGGATGGCGCTGGTTCCGGCGGGGACGGTCTCGCCGTTCAGATAGGTGGTGCCGGAACTGTAGGTGACATGGGTGGAGGCGTTTTCATCCAGCAAAGTCGGGTCGTTGGCATCGTAGCTGCGGCCGGACAGGCAGAACCGGAAGTTGAATTGCGCCAGATCCCCTACCCGCAGGGTGACGGGGGCACCTGCCTCTTTCAGGCTGCGCAGCTGGGCAACGGTGTACTCCTGCCCGCCCACCGTTACGGTGATCTGCTGCATGTAGTCCATCAGGTCCACGTAACCGTTGGCAGCGGCATCGTAGCCCGGATAGTAATAGGTATCGGTGCCGCTGTCGGCCAGGGCCGGGCGCGCAAACAGGGCGATGAGGATACACCACAGGCCCAGCAGGAACAGCCGCAGCGGCGTGTGGGATTTTTGCTCGTTGGTATGCATAGGGATGACAGCTCCTAAATATGCTCTTTTACAGTATAACAATACATAGTAAAGTATAATAGCATAAGGAGAAACTGTCGATTCGTAATGAATTCCAAAAATGCTTGGCGTTATCCAAAGAATTTTAGAGAAGTTATGACAAAAGCTGACAAATAAAGCACGATACAGGGCTGGCAGCGAACCTGTAGGGGCGCACAGTGTGCGCCCGCAAAGTTGGAAATGACGCAAGGTTCAGCGGGCGAGCACTGCTCGCCCCTACAAAGCGCTTTCCCGCGAGTCCGCATGAAACACACCTCCCCGTACCCCGGCATACCGTGGTACAAGGAGGTGTTTACTATGCCAACAGGCAGTATCCAAATTTATGCGTCCGTGGCGGGGCAGGCGGCTCCGCTGCGCGGGGTGCAGGTGGCGGTGCTGGATGAATCCGGCGTGACCGTGGCCCGCCTGACCACCGATGAAGCCGGTGCAGCCGAAGCCGCAAACCTGACCGCACCCGATGCCAGCTACAGCTTGGAGGAAACCAACACGACCGTGCGGCCCTATGCCGTCTACCGCCTGCGGGCCGATGCCGGCGGGTGGCAGAGCCAGATTTTAGACGGTGTGCAGGTATTTGACGGCCAGCAGACGGTAGCCCGGCTGGAATTTTTGCCCAGCGGCGGGGACGGCGATGCCCTGCCCGCGCGGGAAACGGCGGCGCAAACCATCACCATCCCGCCCCATGTGCTGTTTGCCGGGGACGGCGGCAGCGGCCCCGCGCCTGAAGAACGCCTGCCCGGCAACGTGTTAAGCAAGGTGGTCGTGCCCCGCAAAATTACGGTGCATCTGGGCCGCCCGGCGGCCAGTGCCAGCAACGTGACGGTAAGCTTCCAGTCCTACATCGCCAACGTGGCATCCAGCGAAGTCTACCCCACCTGGGTAGGCCATACAGTGTTACCGCACTCCCCTGCCCCGGCGGGCCAGCCGCGCCTGCACGGCGGCAAAGTCGGCGCGGGAGACAAGCCCCTCGTGGGTGTTTGGCACCACGATCCATTGGGAGCGCGGCAGCCGCACACTTTTGGCGGACTTGTAGCTGACCTTGCGGCGGCGGCCCTGCTCCAAATCGCCCACATAGGTGCGGTTGGTCAGCATCTGGTGCAGGGTGGCACGGCTCCACTGGCCGGTGCCGGGGCAGACCGGCCCGCCATGCTGCCAGCGGTAGATGCTGGGCGGCGGGATGCCATCGGCGTTTAAAATATGGGCGATGCGCGCCGTGCCGTACCCCTGCAGGTACAACGCAAAGATGCGCCGCACCACGGCAGCAGCATCGGGGTCCGGCAGCAGGCGGCTGTGGTCGGCGGGGTCCTTGCGGTAGCCGTACAGCGCAAAGGTGGCGATGTAATCCCCCTGCCAGCGCTTATGCGTCAGCACCGAGCGCACGTTGTCGGACAGGTCCTCTAAATACCACTCATTGATAAGCCCGTTGATCTGGCGGGCTTTTTTGCCGGCGCGGTCCTGGGTGTCCACATGGTCCACCACCGCGATGAAGCGGATGCCCCACTCGGCAAATTTGCCGTGGAGATATTTTTCCACCAGTTCCATATCGCGGGTAAAGCGGGACTGGGTTTTGGCTAAGATCACGTCAAACTCGTGCCGTTCGGCTGCGGCCAGCATCTGGTTAAAGGCCGGGCGGTGGCGGTCCGCGCCGGAGTAGTCCTCATCGATGTAGACTTCCTGCACGGTATAGCCGTGCTCGGCCGCATAGCGCAAGAGCATCGAGCGCTGGTTCTGGATGCTCTCGGACTCCGGCCCGGTTTTGGCCGCGTCCTCCTTGCTAAGGCGGCAGTAGATGGCAGCTTTTATGCGGCATCCCCCCCTTGCCCATGTATATGGCCGGGTATAACAAAAAAGCCCCCTCAATGAGAGGGGGCACGGACGGATATGGAATCCGCCCCTACGCCTACGTGATTTGTAGGGGCGGATGCTCGCATCCGCCCGCGGGTCGATGCAAGCATCGACCCCTACAGTTGGGTTTGCGTAAACTGGCTTACATGTACTTCGCCAAGGTCGGTATCAACTTATTCATATCAATGGGCTTTGCCACGTGGTCGTTCATGCCGGTGTCCAGGGCGCGCTGGCGGTCCTCGGCAAAGGCGTTGGCCGTCATAGCGATGATGGGGATGTTCGCCTTGGCCTTGTCGTCCAGGCGGCGGATCTTCTCGGTGGCCTTGTAGCCGTCCATGATCGGCATCTGGATATCCATCAAAATCAGGTCGTAGGTGCCGGGGGCGGCCTGCTCGATCTTATCCACGCAGGCCACGCCGTTTTCGGCGCGGTCTACCTGCAACCCGGCTTCGCCCAGCAGTTCGATGGCGATCTCGGCATTCAGGTCGTTATCCTCGGCCAGCAGGATATGGTTGCCTGCCAGCGTGGAACTGTCGATGCTTTCATCGGCGCGCTTGGGCTGGGCATCCTCCTTGGTGGCGATGCGGCACGGGATGGTAACGGTAAAGGTGGAGCCGACCCCCAGCTTGCTTTGGATCTGAATGGCGCCGCCCATCATGTCAACGAGCTTTTTCACGATGCCCATGCCGAGACCCGTGCCCTCGATGCCGCTGTTGGTGGTGGAACGCTCCCGGGAGAACGACTCGAAGATGTGCTTCTGGAACTCCTCGCTCATGCCGATGCCGTTATCGGCCACCGAGAACACCAGCTGGCACCAGCCCTCGGCCCCATAGTCGGTCTCCCGCAGGGTACACTGGATGGCACCGCCGTCCGCCGTGTATTTGATGGCGTTGTTGATGAGGTTGAGCAGGATTTCGGTCACGTGGGAGTTGTCCAGATACAAATACGGGTGGGGCAGGTCCTTGGTGACGGTCATCGTCTGGCGGTGCTGGGCCAGGGCGGCATCGAACATGACCACGCAGGAATCCAGGCAGTCGTCTACCGGGACGGCGTTTTCTTCCAGCACGATGCGGTTATTCTCGATGCGGGCCAGTTCCAGCACATTGTCCAGGATGGTCAGCAGCTTTTGGCTGCAGGTGCAGATGTTGCCGATGTATTCGCCCAGCAGCTGCGGCTCCTGCAGATGCTTGTTAGCCAGCTCGGCATAGCCGATGATGGCGTTCATCGGGGTGCGGATGTCGTGGGACATGTTGAACAGGAAGGCGGATTTGGCCTGGTTGGCAGCATCGGCTGCGGCGGCCGCCTCCTCCAGCAGCTTTTTCTGGCGCTGCTCGTGCTCTTTCTGCTGCTCCAGCGAAAGGTAGAAGCAGACGCAGAGCAGCACCGAAATAATCATCGCCACAAGGGCCACCAGCACAGAGGTGCGGTTGCTGGCATCGATCACCCGGTAGGAGTCCTCCATGTCCATCTCAATGCAGAGCGCACCGATGACCTCGCCGCTGCCGTCCATGGCATAGACGGGGTAGCAGGCCGTAAAGATGTGCCCCCAGGTGGTGTCCATGATCTCCTGGGAATAGACGGTCTCGCCGGAGAGGGCGGTCTCGATATAAGGGATCATCCCATCCTCGATGGGGGTGCCGGGGTAGGCAAAATCCTCGGCGGTCAGGTCCAGGCCGTCCACCAGATAGACGAGGGTGCCATCATCGGCGCGCTTGGCGGTGTACAGATAGCGGGTGGAGTTCAGGCGGCGCAGCTCATTCAGCTCCATCTGCAGCAGCCGATAGCGCGGGGAGGACATGTCCTGGATGTCATTGACCAGGGCAAAATCGTTGTAGACCAGCTTATCGGAGATGACCTCATGTACCGTGTCCGAGCAGGTGATGTTGCGCTCCACGGCGGCATCCAGGGTGGAATCACGGAAGCTGCTTTGCAGCACAAAGGTGTAGGCAGAGATGAACAGCAGAATAGCCAGGACAACGTAAAGCCGCCAGGCCGCCCGCCTGTTGCGGTGCTCGTCCTCGGCTTCGGGGAGCGCGGCATCCCGGAAAGAATCAGGCATAGTGCTTCCTCCTATAAAAAGCGGCAGCGCGGGGCATGCCGCAGAACGATTCGACAAAGTGCGACAATTTACATACCCATATAATACAGTTAAACGGATACAGAATACAAGCACAAACGAAACAATTTTTCAAAAATAGTTAGAAAAGGTTGACAATTGCGCAAAAAAAGCGCAGCACAACCGAAATAGGTGTGCTGCGGAAAGATACGATATCGCAGGGGGCGTGTAGGGGCGCACAGTGTGCGCCCGCGGGCCGATGCAAGCATCGGCCCCTACAGGAAAGCAGATGCTTTTAGTGCCCCTCTTTGTCGATCATCTTGCGGATGGCATCGATGGCAACGCGGATGGCCAGGTCGGTATCGTGTACCTGGGCATTGGGCAGGCCTTTCTTGGCACGCTCCTGGTTGGCAACCACCAGGAACAGCGAGCCGACCCGCACACGGCGGTAAGAACCGGCGATGAACAGCGCGGCGGACTCCATCTCGGAGGCTACGCAGCCCATGCGCAGCCAGGCTTCCCACTTGTTCAGCAGCTCGTAGGAGACAGGGTGCTTTTCGGGCTGGTGCTGGCCGTAGAAAGAATCCTTGCACTCCACCACGCCGGTGTGGTAGGTCACGCCTACGTCCTTGGCGGCATCCACCAGGGCGTTGGTCACGCCGAAATCAGGCACGGCGGGATACTCAATGGGGGCGTACTCGCGGCTGGTGCCCTCCATGCGGATGGCACCGGTGGCAATGACGATATCGCCGCCGCAGACATCCTCCTGCATGCCGCCGCAGGTGCCCACGCGGATGAAAGTGTCAGCGCCGCAGTTGGTCAGTTCTTCCAGTGCAATGGACGCGGACGGGCCGCCGATGCCGGTGCTGGTCACGCTGACGGGCACACCGTTGAGGGTGCCGGTGTAAGTAACAAACTCGCGGCTGTCAGCCACCAGACGGGGGTTATCAAAATATTTGGCAATTTTGGCACAGCGTTTGGGGTCGCCGGGCAAAAGCACATAGCGGCCCACATCGCCGGGGCCCAGCCCGACATGATACTGCTTGCCGCTGCCTTCGGTATAATCAACCATAGGTTTCAACCTCCTGAATAGATATTTGCGTATATTATACAGCGTTTTGCGGGAGGTTGCAACCAATTAAATAGAGAAGTGTTCGGCGGGCGTAGACACAAAAGGCTCCCTCTGTGAGGGAGCTGTCAGCGAAGCTGACTGAGGGAGAGAGCCTTGCCTTTGCCCAAAGCTTAGGATAGAAATATGGCTCTCTCCCCCACCGCCTACCGGCGGAGCCCCCTCTCAGAGGGGGCCGTTCCCTTACTCCGGCTTCTCCGGCGGTTCGCGGTCATCGTTGGGGCGCTGGCCGTCAGTGGGGGCATTGGCGGGGTCAAAATCGGCATCCCGGTCACCGCCGGGGCCGCCCATTTCACCGCCCATCTCGCCGCCCATGCCGCCGGGGCCGCCTGCCATGCCGGTGGTGGCGGTGCCGGTCTGGGCGGTGGCCGCAATGCTGCCGATGCTGTAACTTTCGCCGTCACCCAAATCAGCCGAGGAATAGAACAGATACCGCGTTGCACACACAGCCGTGCCGCTGTACACGGTCTCCCCTGCCGCGTTTACCAGCGTAAAGCTGTCGCCTGCAGCCAGGCTCAAGGCGGTGCTTTCGGCAGAATCGGTGCCCGCTTCGGTGCTGGCTTCGCTCTCCTCGCCGGGCCGTCCGCCGGGGCCGCCCATGCCGCCCATCCCGGCGCTTTCGCCAAAGGTCACATAGGCCTGCTGGGCATCGATGGTCATGCCCATGCCGCTGCTGCCGCCTGCGGCCAGGATCGTACCGCCCGTCACGGTGATGGTCCCGTCCGCGTCCAGCGGTTCGTTGTCGGCGGTGTTGGCGGTCCAGACGGCCACCGTGCCGCCGGTAAAGGTCATGCTGCCGTTGGAGTCAAAGCCATCGCCGCTGGTGGAGTAGGCCGTGATGGTGCCGCCGTAAATATTCATGGCGTAGTCGTAGTCGGTCAGGTCGGGGTTGGCGGCGTTCAGGCAGTCATCCGTGGCGGTAATATCGATGGTGCCGCTGTACACGTTGATGGCCGCGCCCTCCAGCCCCTCGTAGCAGCCGGTGATGGTAATATCCGGCCCGGCGGTGCCCTCGGCTCCGATGTTTAAAACCAGGTCGCAGTGCAAAGCATCGTCCCCGGCGGCGATGGTCAGGGTGCCGCTTTCCACGTTCAGCGCCTGCCCGGCGTTGACGGCATCATTGACGGGGGCGTTGATGGTCAGCGTCAGTTCCCGGATGGTCAGCGAGGCATCCTGGGTGGTGCCGTCCTCATCGGTGTTGGCTGCGCCGGATTTGATGCCGTTTTTGCCGTTGGCGTTCAGCGTCAGGCTGCCGGTGCCGCACAGGGTCACCTGGGAGCCATCCTTGCATTTCAGCACGGCGTTCTCGGCGTTGTCGTTGTCGGGGTTATCGTCCGCGTTGTTGGCGGCGCTGTCGGTCAGGGTGTTGGCCGTGCCCTCGGCCGCTACGATGGTGACCACCGAGGATTTGCCGCAGACGATGGGCGCGGTGTCGGCGCTGGTCAGGTCCAGACCGTTCAAAATCAGCGTAACACCGCTGCCCCCGGCCTTGACCTTGATGGAACCATCGGCGCAGCTGCCGGAAAGCACGTAGGTGCCGCTTTCCTTTATCGTAAGGCTGCAGCCATCGATCTTATAGCTGCTGCTGTCGGCGCTGGCGGTGATGCCGTCATCGGTAAAAGTAAAGGTGACGGCATCGGCAAGGCTGTAGGATGCAGCTTCCGCCACGGCGGTATCGGTGGTTCCTGTTTCAATCACGGTAACAGGCTCGGCATTGGCGGCGCACCCGGCCAGCGTAAAGGCCAGCGCACCTGCCAGCAATATAGAAAGTTGTTTTTTCATAAGGCAGACCCTCCTTAGGGGTGTTTGGTTTGGAAACGCCCCTATTGTAACGGCGCAACTTAAAACCAGCCTAAAGAGAAAAGCGCGGTTCCCTTTAGGCTGCCTTTAGGTTGGCGGCGTATCCTGTTGGGCACAGGAGGCGAAACACCATGGCAAATATCCAAAGCTGCTTTAAGCGGTACGAGAAAAAGTACTGCCTGACCACGGCCCAGCAGCAGGCCGTTTTGCAGGGCATGCAGCCCTATATGAAAAAGGATGCCTACGGGCAGTACACCATCTGCAATATTTACTATGATACCGAGGATTGGCGGCTGATCCGCACCTCGCTGGAAAAGCCGCTGTATAAAGAAAAACTGCGGGTGCGCAGCTACGGCACCCCCGCGCCGGACGGCGATGTGTTTGTGGAGATCAAGAAAAAGTATGACGGCGTAGTCTACAAGCGGCGCATCACCACCCAGGCGGATGAAGTGGACTTTTTGCTGAGTGGCTTCTGCCCGGCAGGGCGGCAGGGGCAGATCGGGCGGGAGATCCAGTGGTTCCAGCGGCAAAACCGCACCCGGCCCAAGGTATTCATCGGCTACGACCGGCTGGCCTTTGCGGGCATCGAGGACCCGGATCTGCGCATTACCTTTGATACCAACATCCGCTGGCGCACCACCGACCTGGACCTGCGCTGCGGGGACTACGGGGCACCGCTGGGCGGCTACGGTGATGTGCTGATGGAGATCAAAATTCCCGGCACCGCGCCGCTGTGGCTGGCGGAACTGCTCAGCACGGCGGGGGTGTTCTCCACTTCGTTTTCCAAATACGGCACCTGCTACAGCAGGCATATCCTGGGTGCGGCCCAGGTTGAACATAAGGAGGTTTTTACCTGTGCTTGATTCTATTATCGGTTCGGAAATTACATTGGACACCTTTTTAATTTGCACGGCGGTCTCGCTGGCATTGGGGCTGGGGCTTGCCTTTGTGGCGAATTACCGCGAAAAAGCCAGTTCCAGCCTGGCGGTCACGCTGGCGGTGCTGCCGGCAGCGGTGCAGATCGTCATTATGCTGGTCAACGGCAACATCGGCGCGGGCGTGGCGGTGGCCGGGGCCTTTGGGCTGGTGCGGTTCCGCAGCCTGCCGGGCACGGCGCGGGAGATCGCGGTCATCTTTATCGGCATGACCATCGGCCTGGCTGCTGGTATGGGCTTTGTGGTGCTGGCCGTGCTGACCTTTGTACTGCTGGGCGGCATGCTGATGCTGCTCTCGCTGCTGGGCTTCGGGCAGAAAAACAGCGCCGTGCGCACGTTGAAGATCGTCATCCCGGAGAACCTCGACTATGACGGCCTGTTTGACGATATATTGACCCAGTATACCCAAAGCAGTGAGCTTGTCAAGGTGAAAACCAGCAACATGGGCACCCTGTACGAGCTGGAATATGCCATCACCCTGCCGGGCAACACCGTGCCCAAGACGTTTTTGGATGAACTGCGCTGCCGCAACGGCAACCTGAACATCACCTGCAGCCGCGAAACCACCAAAGAAGCCGCCCTGTAACGGCGAACAGCACCGCATGATTCCCGGAATTGTGCGGTGCTGCCCTTGTATTTCGGTGACCATTATTTTATACTAAAGGCAAAAGGAGTGTGACCTGCTGTGCGCTTGCTGATTGCGGAGGATGAACTGGACCTGGCCGAAGTGCTGGCTGTCTTTTTTGAGAAAAATCATTTTGCGGTGGATACCGTACACAACGGCTTTGATGCCTACGAGTATGCGGTCTCCGGTGCCTATGATGCGATTATTCTGGACGTAATGATGCCGAAAATGAACGGCATTGAGGTGCTGCAAAAGCTGCGGGCCGAGGGGGTGAACACCCCCATCATGATGCTGACGGCCAAGGGCGAGAAGGACGACCGCATCACCGGTTTCAACGCCGGGGCGGATGACTACCTGCCCAAGCCCTTTGACCCGGACGAACTCATCAGCCGGGTGCGGGCCATGCTGCGCCGCAGCGAGGCTTACCGCCCCACGGTGCTGGCCTTTGGCGACCTGACGCTGGACCCTGCCAGCGGTGTGCTGGCCTGCGGGGGCGAGAGTGTGCGCCTGGGCGGGCGGGAGTTCCAGATCATGGAGCTGTTTATGCGCAACCCCGGGCAGGTGTTCTCGGCCGAGCGCATCATGGAAAAGGTCTGGGGCTGGGATAATGAAGCCGAGATTAACGTGGTGTGGGTGAATATCTCGAACCTGCGCAAGAAAATGAAAGCCATCGGCTCCACGGCGGCGCTGGCTGCCAACCGCGGGCTGGGCTATATCCTGGAGGCCGGGGCATGATCAAACGGCTGCGTAACCGGTTTATCCGCATTGCCACGCTGTCGGTGGCGGCGGTCATGCTGCTGCTGACGGTGATCTTGAACGTGGCGAACTACATCTCCACCGACAACGACCTGCAGCAGACCCTGACCCTGATTTATGAGAACCAGGGCACCATCCCCCAGAACCAGCACAGCACAGCAGGCACCCCGCCGGAGCTGCCCGCCGATGCGGCGGACCCTGCCCCCGCTACCGCCGAGACCGCTGCCCCGCCAGCCAAGCCCGGCGGACGGGACGGGCCGTTCACCCAGGAGACCCCCTACTCCACCCGTTATTTTGTGCTGCGCTACCACGATGACGGCACCCTGGCCGAAGCCGACCTGGACCGCATTGCCGCCGTGACCAGCGCCGACACCGAGGAATACCTGGCTGTGGCCCTGGCCCACGGCACGGGGCTGGGCCGCTGCAAAAATTACCGCTACTGCGTCTACCATACCGGGGATGACCGCAATATGGTGGTATTTCTGGACTGCTACCAGCAGCAGCGCGCCCTGCGCCAGGTGCTGATGTGGTCGCTGGTGGCGGATGCGGCCTGCATTTTGCTTGTTTTCCTGCTGGTGGTGGTGCTTTCCCGCCGGGCCATCGACCCCGTGGTGCGCAGTGCCCAGAAGCAAAAGCAGTTTATCACCGATGCCAGCCACGAATTGAAAACCCCCATCACGGTCATCTCCACCAGTTTGCGGGTGCTGGAAATGGAGACCGGCAAGCAAAAGTGGATCGACAAGGCCCAGGCCCAGACCGAAAAGCTGACCGCGCTGGTGAACTCGCTGGTCACCCTTTCCCGCATGGACGAGGAGGAAAGCCCCCTGAAGATGGAGCTTTTCGCCATCAGCGAGGCCGTGGGCGAGACGGCGGAGTCGTTCCGTGATTTTGCGCTCTCCAAGGGGCACGATTTAACGCTGGACATCGCGCCCGGCCTGACCTACTGCGGTGACCAGTACGCCGTGCGCCAGCTGGTGTCGATCTTGCTGGACAACGCCGTCAAGTACGCAACGGCGGACTCCCCCATTGCCGTTGTGCTGGAAAAGACCCGGCGGGGGGTGCGGCTGCGGGTATCCAACGGCTGCGACCCGCTGCCGGAAAAGGAACTGAACAAGCTGTTCGACCGTTTCTACCGGGCCGACCCTTCCCGCAATGCGGCCACGGGCGGGTTCGGCATCGGCCTGTCCATCGCCCGCAGCATCGCCGAGGGCCACAAAGGCAGCATCCACGCCAAGCAGGCGGATGGGCGGATCGAATTTATTGTGGAATTGCGGTAATTATTATATTGTAGGGGCGAGCATTGCTCGCCCGCGGGCCGATGCAAGCATCGGCCCCTACAGCAGTTGAGGATGCCGTTCATGTAGGGGCGCACAGTGTGCGCCCGCAAAATTGGAAATTACGCAAAGTCCTGCGGGCGAACACTGTTCGCCCCTACAGAGCAAACTTGCCCCCTCCCAGAGGGGGCCTTTTAGGTTGTGCTTGCTTTTGCCATGCGGCTATGCTACAATAACGCGAGTATGTGAAAAAATGAGAGGAGAATCCCCCCAACCATGGACGAAAAAAAGCCATCCTCCGGCACGACCGACCTGACCACCGGGCGGCCATTGACCCGCATTTTGGTGTTTGCACTGCCGCTGGTGCTGGGCACGGTGTTCCAACAGCTGTACAGCTTTGCCGATACGGTCATTGTGGGCCGCTGCCTGGGCACCGATGCCCTGGCCGCTGTGGGCAGCACCTACTCGCTGAACTTTCTGATTCTGGGCTTTATTCAAGGGGCCTGTGTCGGCTTTGGCATCCCGGTAGCCGAGGCCTTCGGGGCCAAAAACCGTGACGACCTGCACCGCTACCTGGCCAACGGCGCGTGGCTCTGCCTGGCGGTGAGCGTGGTGTTTACGATTTTAACTACCCTGCTGGCCGCGCCGCTGCTGCAGCTGATCCACACGCCGGACGACATCTTTGCCGATGCCGTTACGTACATCCGGGTCATCTTTTTGGGCATCCCGGCCACGGTGCTGTACAACTACTCGGCCAGTGTGCTGCGGTCGCTGGGCGATTCCAAGCATCCGTTCTACTTTTTGCTGGGGGCCAGCATCGTGAACATCGTGCTGGACTGGGCGCTCATCGTGCCGGTGGGCATGGGCGTGGACGGCGCGGCACTGGCGACCGTGGTCAGCCAGCTGTTGAGCGGCCTGCTCTGCACCTGGTGGTTCTTTGCCAAGGTGGAGGGCATCCGGTTTACCAAAGCAAACACCCGCCTCTCCCCTGCCCACTGCAAGCGGCTGGCGGTCATCGGCCTGCCCATGGGGTTTGAGTATTCGGTCTCCGCCATCGGCGCGGTCATCATGCAGGATGCCATCAACCTGATGGGCAGCGTGGTGGTCGCGGCCCAGACGGCGGGCGAGAAGATCCGCCAGATGTTCACCCTGCCGATGGAAAGCGTGGGCATGGCTATGGCGACCTACGTGGGCCAGAACCACGGCGCGGGCCGCAACGACCGCATCAAACAGGGCATCCGGGACGGCTGCCTGATTCAGATCGTCTACAGCATTGCCGCCTGGTTTGTGATTTGGCTTATCAAACCCTTTGCCGTGGGGCTGGTGCTGGGCGATGCCGACCCGGCCGTGACGGCAGGTGCGCTGGACTACCTGGCGGTCATCAGTACGCTGTTTGTGATCCTGGGCTTCCTGATGATCTTCCGCAACACTTTGCAGGGCTTGGGCTACAGCACCATGGCGGTCATTTCCGGCGTGGGCGAGTTGATCGGCCGCAGCTTCGGCGGCTGGCTGGCCCTGCACGGGCTGGGCTTTTTGGGCATCAGCCTGGCAAACCCCATCGCCTGGGGCTTTGCGCTGTGCTACTGCGTGTTTATGGTAACGCGGATGCTGCGCAAGGAGGATAAGCAGGCGGAAAAATAAGTGTAGAGCACAAAAGCCTCCCTTGTGTAAAGGGAGGTGGCACGGCGAAGCCGTGACGGAGGGATTGTGGCCTTGCGTTGTAGACTGATTTGCACGGCAAGCGGGACAATCCCCCACCCGCTGCGCGGGAGCCCCCTTTGCACAAGGGGGCCTTTACACTGTGGCGTTATCCACCGTACCTATTTTGCGGGTGTATGTCAACTGTTTTTCAGGGTATATATACTTGACAACTTGACAAACACCTGGGTGTTTGTCACTGCTTCTCAAGTTGAGAAACAGTTGTAAAATGGAAATAAAAACTATATAAATAACTTATTTAAGTACTTTTTTATATATAGATTTCCAATTTTTAAACTGTTTCTCAGGTTGTCAAGTTGTATTAAGGAAGGTGACCAACACCCTGCAAACCACCACCGCAAAAAATATGCGCCCTGCCAGTTACGGCAAGGCGCTTTTTTATTGGCTTGTCAGCTTATTCTTTGGTGGGGCGGACCTTCTCGGCAATCACGCACAGCACAATGGTCAGCACCATGTCCGGCAGGGTGTAGCCTACCGGGGTGTCTACGCCCATCAGCAGGCGGTAGGCGATGAAGCCCACCAGCCAGATAACCAGGCTGCGGGCATCGGCGGCCACGGCAAAGCGGTCCCGCTTCAGGATAAAGTGGTCGGCGATCTGCACGGCGATCATCGGTGCAAAGACCGAGCCGATCAGGTACAAAAAGCCGGTGATGTCGTCCATCGGGAAGAAGATAGCCGCCACCACGCCGATGACCGTCACCGCAATGGCGGTCTTTTTGCCGTTCAGCTTCGGGGAAAGGCTCTCGGCCGAGATGCCCGCCGACCAGGCATCCAGGAATGTGGTGGTCACGGTGGAGAACACCAGGATCACCAGTGCGGCAATGCCCAGCCCGACCTTGACCATGATGACGGCAATGTCATACTCGCCGGTAAAAATCGCCGCGCCCATGCCGATGACGTACATCCAGCAGGACACCAGCCCGTACACAATGACGCTGACCCAGGTGGCCTGGGTGGGTTTCTCGGCATCGCGGGTGTAGTCGCTGATGAGCGGCATCCAGGACAGGGGCATCGCTACCGCCAGCTCCACCGCCGCGCCAAAGGTCAGGCTCTCGCCGTCCACGGCGGGCATGGGGGTACCGGATAAGAAGATGACCTCGCACAGCACCAGCGTGAGGATGAACAGCGCGGCCATCGTGATTTTGTTGATCCAGCCCAGGTCGGTGATGCCCACGGCGATCCACAGGATGATGAGCGCGCCGATGACCAGGCACCACACCCAGCGGCCCAGGTCAAAGATGCCGCCCACGGCCAGCGCGCCATCGTAAATCATGATAGCCGTCCAGCCTACCAGCTGCAGCACGTTCAAAAAGGCAAACAGCAGGCCGCCTTTTTGACCAAAACTCATCTTTACGGTCTCCATGGCGCTGCGGCCGGTGCGCCCGCCGATAAGACCCGCCAGCAGCATCATGGCGCAGCCGATGATGTGGCCGATGAGAATGGCGGCGAAGCCTTTAGCCATGCCCAGCGGCGCGAAAGAAGTGCCGGTCAGAATTTCAGCCAGGGACACGCCCGCGCCGAACCAGATCAAACCGTTCTGAAAGGTGGAAGTCTTTTTCACTGCACGAACTCCCCTTTCAGCTCAAACATGTGGTCCATGGGGCCGGAGCCATGGCCCAAGTCCAGCATGGCGGCCAGCGCGCCGGAGATGTAGGCTTTTGCGCGCTCCACCGAGGTATCCAGGTCGTACCCTTTGGCGAGGTTGGAGGCAATGGCGCTGGACAGGGTGCAGCCGGTGCCGTGGGTGTTGGGGTTGGCAATGCGCTTGCCCCGGAACCACTTGCCGGTGCCGCTGCGCCACAGCAGGTCGTCCGCATCGTTGATCTGGTGGCCGCCCTTGCACAGCACGGCACAGCCGTACTTCTCGCTGATGGTCTTAGCGGCGGCCTCCATCCCGGCGGCATCGGTGATGGTCATGCCAGCGAGAATTTCCGCTTCCGGGATGTTGGGGGTCAGCACTTCGGCCAGGGGCAGCAGCTCGGCGGTCAGGGCGGCCACGGCATCGTCCCGCAGCAGCTTGGAACCGGAAGTGGCGACCATCACGGGGTCGACCACAATGTGCTTTGCCTTGTAAAAGCGCAGCCGCTCGGCAATGGCGGCAATGAGTTCCGCCGAGGATACCATGCCGATCTTGACGGCATCGGGGTAGATGTCGGTAAAGACGGCATCCAGCTGCTCGGTCAGGAACTTGGGGGTCGTCTCAAAAATGTCGGTCACGCCGGTGGTGTTCTGGGCGGTCAGGGCGGTGATGGCGCTCATGGCAAACACGCCGTTGGCGGTCATCGTCTTGATATCAGCCTGGATACCGGCGCCTCCGCTGGAATCACTGCCAGCAATGGTCAATGCTGTTTTCATCGTAGATACTTCCTTTCTTTTATGACACAGCAAGGTTTTGTAACGCGGCGCAAGGTGGTGCCCCCAATGTGCCGCGGGGAGCTTACCCAAACAAAAACGCGGATATGCCGGCAAAGACATATCCGCGTACAAACTCAAACGAGCAGGCGTGAAAGTATCTCCCTACGTTGGCATTATCCAAATCAGGTTATGGGTCAGGGCGCTACAGCCCACTCTCAGCCTGCTTTGCGCAAGCTCCCCTTGTGAACTTATTCACTATAGCACAACCTGCCCCGCTTTGCAAGGCCGCTATGAAAATCTATAGTAACTTATAAACCGACCCATATCTTCCCCCGCCGGGGTGGCAGCGCCTATAATAAGCGCAGAAACGGGGCAGCACCCCAGGGAGGTTTTACGTATGCTGAATGAAAATGTAAAAAAGCTGCTGCAAGCAGGCATGTGGGATCTGGCCACCAGCGCCAATGGCGAGCCGAACGTTGTGCCGGTCGCCTTTAAGGATGTGACCGAGGACGGCAAGCTGCTGGTGGGTGATGTCTTTTTGGAGACAACGCTGAAAAACCTGCAGGCCAACGGCGGGAAGATTGCGGTTTCCGTGTACGATGCCGCCACGCTGGAGGGCTACCAGATCAAGGGCACGGCCCAATATCTGACCGAGGGCGAAATCGTCAACACCTTCAAGGCCATGGTCGAAGCCATGTTCAAAGGGGCTGCCACCGCGAAAGGCGCACTGGTCATCATCCCGGAAAAGGTCATTGTGACTACCCCCGGCGCGGATAACAAAAAGGAACTGTAAACCAAAGCGGCGGGCAAATCGTCTGCCGCTTTTTTGCGGCAAAAACCACTCATAAATTGCATAGTAACTTGCGCGGCGCGGCATACCACGCTATACTAAAGCCAAAGGAGGGCGGACTTATGTACCAGAGAAAGCTGGAACGGGACATCCGCTGCCCGCTGGAATACGGCATGGAGCTGTTCGGCGGCAAGTGGAACTCCCGCATTATCTGTGTGTTGGCGGCGCTGGGCACCCTGCGTTACAGCGAACTGCGCAAGCAGATGGGCAACATTACCGATGCCGTGCTGGCATCTACGTTAAAAAGCCTTATCGCCAACGGCATTGTGGAGCGCCGCTCCTACGATGAGATCCCGCCAAGGGTGGAATACTCGCTGACCGAGCGCGGAAAGTCTGTGGTGCCGATTTTGCAAAGCATCTGCCGCTGGGCCGGGGCCTTTTACAAAGACGAAACGCCCGGCCAGCCGATGATCCAGTGCCAGAAATGTGACTACCGCTAAGTGAGGTTGAAAATGCTACAGTATACCGAGGAAAAAATCTTTACCCAAGACCAGGTTGAGCAGTTGTTCTTATCCGTGGGCTGGGTGTCCGGCCAGTATCCGCAGCGGTTGTACAAGGCGCTGATGCACTCCTCCACCGTATTGACGGTGTGGGACGGCGGCCAGCTGGTGGGCCTGACCCGTGTGCTGGATGACAGCGAAATGCTGGCCCAGGTACACTACGTGCTGGTGCGGCCTGACCACCAGGGCCTGGGCATCGCGGGCGAGATGATCGAGCGTATCAAGGAAAAGTACAAAAATTATCTCTACATCGAGGGCATGCCCGAGGATAAGGCCAATGTCCCCTTTTACGTCAAGCACGGGTTCCAGGTGATGGAAAACGGCGCGGCGATCCAAATTTGCAACTACAGCGATAAACGGTAACCTACAGCGGTGTGCCCCGGCGGGCATGCCGCTGTTTTTGTGTTGCAAATTGCCCGGCGGTACAGTATGATAAAAGCAATGCTGTTTATAAAAGGAGATGCCCCCTATGGAACCACTGGCCCTGTTACAGGCCCTGCATACCGCTGAAAAGCTGAAAGACACCACCCGCCATTGCTATACCTCCGGCGGGCGGCACGAGAGTGTGGCCGAGCACAGCTGGCGCATTGCCCTGATGGCCTACTGGATTCGGGATGAATTCCCCGATGCCGACATGGATAAGGTCATCCGCATGTGCCTGATCCACGATTTGGGTGAGTGCTTTACCGGAGACATTCCCGCCTTTGACAAGACCGCCGCCGATGAAGCCAAAGAGGAAAGCCTGCTGTACAGTTGGGTAGCCACCCTGCCCGCGCCCTACAACACCGAGATGCGCGCCCTGTACGAGGAGATGGCAGCCCTAGAGACCCAGGAGGCCAAAATTTACAAGGCGCTGGACAAGATGGAAGCCATCGTCTCCCACAACGAATCCGACATTGCCACCTGGGAACCCCAGGAGTATAGCCTGAACCTGACCTACGGCGTACCCCAGACCCGCTTTGCACCTTACATGCAGCAATTGCGGGAGACCCTGAAACAGGAAACTTTGCACAAAATGGCGGAAAACGGCAAAACAATGCCGTAAAACCCGCTTTTCATCTGCCGCTAAACGCGCTATAATAAGGCTGGGAAAGTATTTATATAAAATGGAGGGACTTATTATGTCGCTGGAAAAAGCAAAGCAGTATCTGGAAAGCAAAGGCTACCTGGACCGTGTGATCGAGCCGGAGGTTGCCACCGGCACAGTAGCCGAGGCGGCCGCCGCCCTGGGCGTGGAGCCGGGAATGATCGCAAAAACGCTGTCTTTCCTGCAGGGGGACAAGGCCGTGCTGATTTTGGTCGAGGGCGATGCCAAGGTGGACAACCATAAGTATAAGGATACCTTCCACACCAAGGCCAAGATGATCCCCTACGATGAGGTGGATCATTGGGTGGGCCATGCCCCCGGCGGGGTGTGCCCCTTTGGTATCAACGCGGGCGTGGAAGTCTGGCTGGACGAAAGCCTGCGCAAGTTTGAGACCGTCTACCCCGCCGCCGGCAATGACCACAGCGCCGTAAAGCTGACCCTGCCCGAACTGGAAGAAGTATGCAATGCCCAGGGCTGGGTAGATGTGTGCAAGGAGCCGCAAGCGTGAAATACGCGCCGTGTTGTAGGGGCGCACAGTGTGCGCCCGCGGGCCGATGCGAGCATCGGCCCCTACATGCGGTGTGAAATAAATGCGAAGTTCTGTAGGGGGCGATGCTTGCATCGCCCCGCAAGACCGTTGCCGCTGAAAAAGGAGAAAAACCATGTTCCGAACCATGCGCCGCTTTAAGCAGGAAATGCCTGCCGAGGAATGCCGCGAACTGCTCAAAACCCAGGTGCGGGGTGTGCTGTCCCTGCTGGGGGACGATGGCTACCCCTACGGCCTGCCCATCGACTACTGGTATAACGAAGCCGATGGCAAGCTCTACTTCCATGGCGCGAAAGAGGGCCACAAGATCGATGCCATCCGCGCCTGCGATAAAGCGTCGTTCTGCATCCACGATGAGGGTGTGCGCATGGACGGCGAATGGCCGCTGCACTTCCGCAGTGTCATCGTGTTTGGCCGCATTGCGCCGGTGACGGATGGCGAAACTGTCCGGCAGGTCTGCAAGGAGCTTTGCCGCAAATTCACCCCGGACGATGAATACTTTAATAAAGAGTACACCTCCGCCAAGGACCGTGTGCTCTGCCTGGCACTGACACCGGAGCATATCACCGGCAAGCGCATCAAGGAGAATTGAGCATGCCAAAACCAAAACAGTCCGCCGCCCTGGCCCTTGCGCAGGAAGCGGCCATCCTGACCGTGGCGGTAGCCATCATCGCGGCGGCGGTCTACTTTTTCCTGGTGCCAAGCCATGCTTCGGTCAGCAGTATCTCCGGCCTGGGCATTGTGCTGTCCAACTTTGTGCCGCTGCCCTTGTCCGCCATTACCATGATCTTAAACGTGGTGCTGCTCATCATCGGCTTTTTCACCTGCGGGCGGGAGTTTGGGGCAAAAACGGTCTACACCAGCATTTTGCTGCCGGTGTTCATCGGCCTGTTTGAGCGGCTGTTCCCCACCATTGGCTCGCTGACCGACAGCCAGGAATTGGACGTGCTGTGCTATATTCTGGTGGTCAGCGTGGGGTTGAGCATCCTGTTCAACCGCAACGCCTCCTCCGGCGGGCTGGACATCGTGGCTAAGATCATGAACAAGTACCTGCACATGGAACTGGGCCGGGCAATGTCCCTCTCCGGTATGTGCGTGGCGCTTTCGGCCGCGCTGGTCTACGATAAAAAGACTGTGGTGCTCAGCGTACTGGGCACCTACTTCAACGGCCTGGTGCTGGACCACTTCATCTTTGACCACAACATCAAGCGGCGGGTCTGCATCATCACCAAAAAAGAGGAAGAACTCCGCCACTTCATCCTGACCGACCTGCACAGCGGTGCGACCGTGTATGAATCCTTTGGTGCCTACAACATGGAGAAGCGCCGTGAGATCATCACCATCGTGGACAAGGACGAGTACCAGAAGCTGATGAACTTCATGAACCGCGAGGACCCGCAGGCGTTCATCACCGTGTATACGGTATCGGACATGCGCTACCAGCCCAAAACCTGAAAAGTGAGGAACCCAACATGCAGGAAGAAGCCCTACAGGGCAACGAGACCATCGAACAGGCCGTTGCCGCCTTACAGCAGAACGCTACCCCGGAACTGCTGGCCCACGCGCTGACGGCCATCCGCCGCCGCATCCGGGAAAACGGCCAGTTTGTGGTGGCCGTAGAACCCAACCCCGGCAGTACCCAGATGAGCCTGAAAACCGTGCAGACCCCGGACGGCCGCGCCTGGTGGTACGCCTTTACCAGCTTTGAGGAAGAAATGCAGGGAGCCGAGCAGGTGCAGTCCACCTTTATGGCGGACATTGGCAAACTGTTAGAGACCGCCCTGACCGTGCCCGAAATCGAGGGCATCATCTTAAACCCCTGGCACCGCACCCTGATGCTGGATAAGACCTTAATTCAAATCATCCTGCCGGAAAGCCCGGTGGTAAGCTGAAAATGTAAAATAGCCCCGACTGTCTGCCCTACCTGGCCGGAACAGGCACTCCGCGCGAATATCCTCGCGCAGATCAGCCTTGCGCTCAACCGCATCTGGACCGAGTGGTATCCCAGCCGGGGCTATAGTTTTAATATCACAGGCTCGCCGGGGGTGGACCAGGCCTACGTTTCGGGCCGTACGGTGTTTGCGGTGATGGAAAAACTGACGGCCGAACTGTTCAACACCTACGTGCGCCGCAGCGGCGACCAGGAACCTTATTACACCGAATATTGTGACGGCAAAACCGTCACCTGTCCGGGCATGAAGCAGTGGGGCACCGTGGACCGCGCCAACGAGGGCAAATCTGCCCTGCAGATCTTGCGCTACTACTATGGCAATCGTGTGGAGCTGGTCACCACCAACAATATAGCGGCCATCCCCTCCAGCTACCCCGGCAGCCCCCTGCGGCGGGGCAGCACCGGCACCAACGTGCGCATCATCCAGCGGCAGCTTTCCCGCATCGCCAAGGACTACCCGTTCTTCGGCAAGCCCACCGTAAACGGCACCTTTGACGAAACCACCGAGGAAGTGGTGAAAAAATTCCAAAAGCAGTTCAGCCTGACCGCTGATGGCGTGGTGGGCAAAAGCACCTGGTTCAAGATCAGCTATATCTACGTCAGCGTCAAGGACCTGGCCGAACTGACCAGTGAGGGTGAGACCGCCGATGGCACCCAGAGTGCGGGCGGCTGGCCGGGCACGACCCTGCGGCGGGGCAGCACCGGCAGCAGCGTGGAGCAGGTGCAGTTCTGGCTTTCCGACCTGGCCCAGTTTGACAGCAGCCTGCCCGCCGTGACGGTGGACGGCAGCTACGGCGCGGCCACCGAGCGGGCGGTGAAAGCCTTCCAGCAAAAGCAAAGCCTGACGGCGGACGGCGTGGTGGGCCGCACCACCTGGAACGCCCTGTACGCCGCCTGGCTGGAAGCCCAAAGCGACCTGGGCGGCACCGCCTGGCCCGGCACCGCCCTGCGGCGGGGCAGCACCGGCATGGAAGTACGGCTGGTGCAATTCTGGCTGCGGCTGGCGGCGGATAACTACAGCGGCCTGACCCACGTAACGGTGGACGGCAGCTATGGCCCGGCCACCGTCAGCGCCGTGACCGCGTTCCAGAACCAGTTCTCCCTGGCGGCAGACGGCGTGACGGGGCGCAGCACTTGGAACAAATTAAAGGAAGTCGCCCTGGCCGTAGCCAACAAAATTGTGGATTACGGCGTAACGCCCGGCCAGTTCACCACCACCGTGCGCCAGGGCAGCAGCGGCACCGCCGTGCGGGCCGTGCAGTTCTACCTGCGGCGGCTGTCGGCTTACTACAGCGATGTGCCCACCGTGACGGTGGATGGCACCTTCGGCGCGGCCACCACCCGCGCGGTGCGCGCCTGGCAGGAGCGGGCGGGCCTTACGGTGGACGGCGCAGTCGGCCGCCTGACCTGGCAAAGCATTTACGATGCCGTGCAGGCATTGGAAACCAGCGGCCCCGTGGTGCGGGCGGTGAGCCTTGCCTCCCCCACCGAAACGCTGAAACCCGGCGACAGCGGCCCGGCGGTGCGGCAGCTGAACCGGCTGCTGCTGTTTTTGAACCAGTGGATCCCGGAGATCAACTTCTTAGCCAGCACCGAGCCGTCCAGCACCTTTGACCCGGAGCTGGAGATCGCCGTGCGCAGCGCCCAGAACTACTTTGGCCTGGCGGAGACCGGCGAGGTAACGCCCGCTGACTGGGAGATCTTCCGCGATGCCGCTTTAACGCTGCTGGCCGCTACCCCCGCCGCAGCCGGGCCGGAACCGGCCGGCGAGTGGCCAGCTTCGGCCCTGGCCCTGGGCAGCGCAGGCCCGGCGGTGCTGCAGGTGCAGCAGTGGCTCAACCTGATCGCCGCCGTGGACCAGGGGGCGGATTTTGTCCCCGAGACCGGCATATTTGACGAAGCAACGCAGTCCGCCCTGGAAAGCTACCAGCTTACCGCCGGTTTGCAGCCCTTGGGCGTGGTGGATGCCGACACCTGGGAAAGCCTGCGCCTGGCCGCCCAGGGCATTTGCCGCGAGTGCCAGAACGAGGAGGGGTAACCATGGCAAAACTGTTCGTGTACGATGCCTTCAACAACCGCTTCTTCACCTACGACCTGAACGAGAACGACCCCATGCCCTACAGCTACGGCAGTACGTTAAAATTGCGGGAGTTTCGCGGTTCCAGCGGGGCCAACGTGCTGTGGACCACCACCGCCGCCATGGAAGCCTGGAACCTGACCCGCCGCACCTACGGCAAAAGCATCCCGGTAGGCTATGCCTTCAAGCGCATCTGGGAGGGCGGCCACGGCACCATCAGCCAGCACTACGCGGGCGTGGCCTTTGACGTGGGCCAAAGCAGCGGTGCGGAGGCCCGCAAGGCCATCTACAACGCCGCCGTTGCCACCAAGGCGTGGGGCTATGTGGAGCCGCTTTCGATGACCCCCACCTGGGTACACTTTGACCGCCGCTACGGCACACCTGCCTGTTCGGGCACCACGGCAGGCTACCCCACCGTGCGGCGCGGCAGCCGCAGCACCTATGTGCTGGTGCTGCAGGATGCCCTGAACGCCCTGGGCTACACCACCGGCACACTGGACGGGGCCTTTGGCTCCAAGACCGAGACTGCCCTGAAAGCCGTGCAGCGCCGCTTTGGCCTGACGGCAGACGGTGTGTGCGGGTGCAGCAGTTGGCGCAAGATCACCGAGGCGGTGGTGGGCATTGGCCGCACCGCGACCGTAATTGATAAATAAGGCCGGGTTTGGTATACTAAAAGCAAAGCCGCCCCCGCCGGGCGGCACTATGACAAGCATAAAGGATGTGTTGGGAATGGATATGATGGAATTTCTGCGCACACGCCGCACCTACCGCCGGTTTGCACAGCGCCCGGTCGAACCCGAAATTCTGCAGGAGTGCGTGGACGCTGCCCGCATTGCCAGCTGCGGTGCCAACCGCCAGACGGTGAAGTATATCATCGTGCAAAGCCCCGAAGCCGTGGCCGCCGTGCAGCCGCTGGTACACTGGGCCGCCTACCTGCCCCGGGAGCAGGGCACCCCCAAAGCCGATGAAGTGCCGACCGCGTTCATCGCCGTATTACAGGATGAAAACCTGCCCGGCGCGAACGATGTAGACACAGGCCTGGCCCTGGGCAGCCTGACCGCTGCCGCCTGGGCCCACGGCGTGGGCAGCTGCATCATGGGGGCCATCGACCGCCCGGCGCTGACCCAGCTGCTGGCCCTGCCCGAAAAAATGCGGCTGTGCTATATGGTCGCCCTGGGCTACCCCACCCACAAAAGCCGCCTGGTAGAAATGCAAAACGGCAGCGTAAAATACTACCTGGACGACACCAACGATTATTGCGTACCCAAACGCCCGATGAGCAAGGTTTTGCTGAAAACATTATAATAAGAGAAATACCCACAATTTAAAAAATCCAGAACTGTTGGCTGAATCAGCCGCACAGTTCTGGATTTTTTGTTGTAGGAACGAGTACGACAAACCGGAATTTATATCTTGACGTTTGGATTCACGTACTGTCCATGCTTTTGGGTGCTTTTGCCATACTGAATAGCAAACTTTGGGCAACGGTGCAAGCAGCCAAGGCACATCACACATTTTTCCTTAATCCATAAGGGCTTTTTATTTTGCATTTCTATAGCTTGTACCGGGCATTTCTTTGCACAAAGGCCGCAGCCTATGCAGGTGTCTTGAACTCGAAAATGAGATGTGCGGCGCGCTTCTCGGTCATAAAGCGGCTGTGCAATAAGTTTAGTAAGAATAGCCGGTGTGCGTGGAGACATGTGTTTGTTTATGTGATGCTTTTTGATTTGGAAAATGATATTTTCAATGTCCTTTTCTGTTGATTTGGTAAAGACTGCTGCTTTTTCCGGGGTGGAAAGGTCAAAAACTGGTGTCCATGTATCTACCATCCGAATAGAATAGTAGGCATCTATGCTGCGCCCCTGGATCATTTTATTGGCCATATACCCGGATGCTCCGGGAGTTGTTCCATAAGTTGCAATGAAATATAGATACTCAGTCTGAAAAGAAGCCTTTTCCAGAAATTCTCTGACGATGCTTGGAAGGCCCCAAAAATAGACTGGTGAGATAATTCCAATCATTTTATCTTCAAAATCATATTCGTTTTTGTTGATACAGTCCACGATGGAGATGATCTCTTGGTTAATACCTTGCGCAAGACGAGTTGCAGTATATTTACAATTACCCGTCGCTGAAAAATATAATATCATCCGTTAGCCTCCACAATTTCCGATTGAGATTTTACCTGCTTTTAGAGATTTAATAACTGTTTTGTGCAAGTGAACAAACTTAGACACTTGCAAAATTTGTGATTTCATACTATACTGCAACAGGAAATAAAACAAGTGACAAATAAACCTGCCTGTTTAGAATTGGACAAATAGTGGATTTTGCAAAAGAGGACAACTATGAAATACGATATTACAAAGCCATTAACAAAAGGGGCAAAACGAACATTGAAGGCATTTACAGGAAAAATGTTTATGCTTTTATCCGAGAAATCTTTTGAAGAAATTACTGTCGGACAGTTATGCGAAGCAGCACAATATCCCCGTGCGACATTTTATAATTACTTTGATGATAAATATGATTTGCTTGGTTACTGTTGGCAGACACTTGCTGAACAGATAGGATTTAGTGATTATCATCACACCGAAGAAAATGAAATGCTGTACCTTTATTTTGATCGAATTTATGATTTTACAAAACAAAATGAAGCAGTTATACATAAGGCCCTTTTGCATAACACTGAGGTTGGCTATATGTTTTCAAGCTTCAGAAATTTTCTAAATAACAGAATGCGTTTTATATTTAAAAACTGTCCAGAAGCAACGCAAAAGGACATCCCCAATGAATTACTGGCTGACCATTATAGCAATACTTTATTTTTGGTATGGCAATGGGTAGCGATAAGAAGCACGAATTGTTCAAAGGAGCAGGCGCACGAATATTTAAAAGTATTGATTAAGACTTCTTGATAAAGTGGCGAGCAATGCTTAAATAAAAATTTCCCTTATTTTCTTTGCGGCTTCCTCGCAAGGGCAAAATAAGGGAAAATATATATCATTTCGCTATCTAAGGGGAGAAAAGCTTGTAAAATAAGGAAAGATCAGGAAGTTTCCCCACAACTTCCGCTTTACCCTACCACCGCAAAACTCTGGGCACCCAGGTGCAGCGCGCCGTCCTTTACGGCGGCTTCGCCGATGGTGTACAGCACACGGGTATCCTCTTTCAGCTTCAGCGGCAGGTCGGCGGCGGCCCCGGCGGGGTTGACGGCGCAGATCAGCTTGCCGCGCTGCCAGGCGAACGGGCGGTAGTCGCCCTTGGCCTTGGGGGCGTACAGCACCTTAAACGAAGCATCGGAGTCCAGATCCCGGTGGGCATGGCGGAACGCCAGCATGCTCTTGACGCTGTTCAGCAAACTGTGCGGGTCGGCCTGCTGGGCCTCCACCGTGGGGGCATCGGCGGCTGTATCCACCGGCAGGTAGAGCGCATCGGCGCTGGCGGTGGAAAAGCCGTGGTTGGCGCTGCCGTCCCACTGCATCGGCGTACGGGAGCCGGTGCGGAAGTAGCCGCCCTCCTTGGTGGGCAGCGGCAGATAACGCATGCCGATCTCATCGCCGTAATACACAAAGGGCGCGCCGGGCAGCGTGAACAGCGTGGCGTAGGCCAGCCGCAGTTCGTCCACCGTCAGACCGGCCGAGGGGCGGACGGTATCATGGTTACAGGTAATAAAACACCACAGGCCGTCCTTTTTGGTGGCCTTGTAGCTGGGCAGGTAGTCGTCCAGAAACTTATCGATGCCGGTGCCGGAATCCTTGCAGAAGTAGGCCTTGCCGATGTTGTGCGGGTTGGAGTCGGTAGCACCATCGTAGTTGCGCATCAGCCAGCTGTAGCCGTTGCCCTGCCACTCCAGATAAAAGTCCATGTCAAAGCCGTTTTTCAGCGACATCTTCGGGCCGTTCCACTCGGCCACCAGGGCGGCTTCGGGGTATTCCCTGCTCAGCATGGCGGCAATGTCGCGCCAGATGGCACAGGTGTACTTCTTATGCTTGGTGTCGTTTTTGACCAGGCTCGATGCCATATCCACGCGGAACCCATCGCAGCCCATATCCAGCCAGAACCGCATGACATCTTTCATGGCTTCCACGGTGGCCTGGCAGGCGGGGTCGGTGGTGGGCTTCTGCCAGGGCTGGTTGATCTTGCCGTAGCCGTAGTTCAGCGCGGGCTGGCACTTGAAGAAGTTTAAAATGTAGGTGCCGTTGCGCGGGGTCTCGCCGCCGATAAACGGCATGCCATCGCCCGAAGCAAAGCAGGAGTCAGTCCAGATGAAGCGGTCAGAGTATTCGTTGTGCTCCGGCTGACAGCTGGCCTTGAACCAGGCATGCTCCTCGCTGGTGTGGCCGGGCACCAGGTCAAACAGCACGTGGATGCCCTTTTTGTGGGCAGCCTGAAACAGTGCGGCGGCATCCGCATTGGTGCCGTAGCGGGGGGCAATTTTTTTGTAGTCCCGCACATCATAGCCGGCATCCTTGAACGGAGAGTCGTAGCAGGGGTTGATCCACAGCGCATTGCAGCCCAGATCTTTAATGTAATCCAGCTTGGCAATGATGCCGGGAAAATCACCGATGCCGTCCCCGTTGGTATCATAAAAACTCTGGGGATAGATCTCGTAGAATACCGCGTCTTTCAACCATTGTTTCATGGGGAAGTCTCCTTTTTATATAATTATAATAATGTAATCATGCGGGCGAAGCACGGAATCAAACCTGCAAAACATACGAAGCGTTTTGTAGGGGTCGATGCTCGCATCGACCCGCGGGCGGATGCAAGCATCCGCCCCTACGGCCACAACAAACGGTTCCTGTCGTTTGTAGGGGGCGGCGTCCTCAACGCCCCGCGGGCGAACAATGTTCGCCCCTACAGGGCTGCGCTGCAATCCGCCCGTGTTAGGCTCCCCTTGCCGCGCAAACGCTTTCCTTTATACTATAATGTGTGTTCCACTTTGTCAACGGATTTTTGCATTGTGCAAATCGACAAAAATACACTAAAATTTTCGACCATTTTGCCATAGAACCAACATGTTGACAAAATATGAACAATTCATTGACAAACCAAGAACGGCGGTTTAAAGTAATAGGACAAGCGATTGTAAAAATATGTAAGAAATGAGGGAGTTTATACAAATGAATACGCTTGTGATCGTTCTGATCGCAGCTGTCGTCCTGGTATGTGCGTATGCCGGGTACGGCCGCTGGCTTGCAAAAACCTGGGGTGTTGACCCCAACGCCAAAACTCCGGCTGTGCGGCTGGAGGATGGCAAGGACTACGTGCCCACCAATGGCTGGACCGTGTTCGCCCACCAGTTCTCGTCCATCGCAGGTGCCGGCCCTGTTACCGGTGCTATCCAGGCTGCTGCTTTCGGCTGGCTGCCTGTCCTGCTGTGGGTGCTCATCGGCGGCGTTTTCTTTGGCGCTGTTACCGACTTCGGTGCCCTGTACGCTTCTGTTAAGAACGATGGCAAGTCCATGGGCCTGCTGATCGAGAAGTACATCGGCAAGACCGGCCGCCGCCTGTTCCTCATCTTTGAGTGGGTGTTCTGCTGCATCGTTATCGCTGCTTTCGCCGACATGGTCGCCGGTACTTTCAACGCCTACGTCACCGCCGATGGCGTAACCAGCCTGTCTGACGCTGCTGTTACCAACGGCTCCGCCGGTATGGTCTCCATCATGTTCATGGTGTTCGCCGTCATCTTCGGCCTGGTCCAGAAGAAGTTCAACCTCTCCGGCTGGAAAGAATCCGTCATGAGCATCGTCTTTATCGTGCTTTCTTTCGCCATCGGCATGAACTTCCCCATCATCCTGGGTAAGGCTGCCTGGAGCTACATCACCTTCATCTACATCTTCTTCGCTGCTGTTCTGCCCATGTGGCTGCTGAAACAGCCCCGCGACCACATGACCACCTTCATGTTCGCCGCTATGATCGCCGGTGCGGTCATCGGCCTGCTGGTCGCTCACCCCACCATGAACCTGCCCGTCTTTACCGGTTTCAATAACGAGAAGCTGGGCACCATGTTCCCCATCCTGTTCGTTACCGTGGCCTGCGGTGCCGTTTCCGGCTTCCACAGCCTGGTTTCCTCCGGCACTTCTTCCAAGACCGTTGAGAATGAGAAAGACATGCTCAAGGTCGGTTACGGCGCTATGGTTCTCGAGAGCCTGCTGGCTGTCCTGGCTCTGTGCGTTGCCGGTGCTGCTGCCGCTGCCGATGGCACCCCGGCCGCCGGTACCCCGTTCCAGATCTTCAGCCGCGGCGTTGCCGGCTTCTTTGAGATGTTCGGCGTGCCCGTTTCCATCGCTACCGTCTTTATGACGATGTGCGTTTCCGCCCTGGCCCTGACCAGCCTGGATGCCGTGGCCCGTATCGGCCGTATGGCTTTCCAGGAGCTGTTCAGCACCGATGATATGGAGCATGCTGAGGGCTGGCGCAAGCTGTTCTGCAACGTTTACTTCTCCACCATCATCACCCTGGCTTTCGGCTTCCTGCTGACCCAGATCGGCTACGCCAACATCTGGCCGCTGTTCGGCTCTGCCAACCAGCTGCTGAGCGCCCTGGTCATCGCTACCCTGTGCGTCTTCCTGAAGGTCACTGGCCGCAGCAACAAGATGCTGTTCCCGCCGCTGGTCATCATGCTGTGCGTCACCTTCACCGCTCTGGTACAGCGCCTGATCGCTATGGTCAAGGCTATCTCTGCTGCTGCTTCCACCACCATCCCCGCTGGCGAGACCACCTGGGGTGCTGTGTTCATCGCAAACGGCCTGCAGCTGATCCTGGCTGTGCTGCTGATCGTCCTGGGCTTGAACATTGTGCTGCACAGTGTTAAGAGCTACAGCAACAGCGAGAAAAACAGCGAAAAAGCTGCTGTCTAAGCCTGAACCCTATTGACAAAGCCTGCATAATGCTGTAATATTTATGCATAAGTATGGGCCGCAATGGCGCGGCAGCACGCAGCGCCGTGTATGCTTATAACCAAGGCTTCAAGTCCCGGTTTTCCGCAAGGAGCCGGGGCTTTTTGCGTGAGGTGGTTCCGCCTCTCCCCTGCCGGGATAGGCAGCGCCGCCCATAGAGGGAATTATACAGGAAAATAAAGGAGAACACCATGAAACTGAAAAAGACTTTGGCCCTGGGCCTGGTTGCCGCCATGGCTGCCAGCTTTACCGCCTGCGGCTCCTCCGCCAGCTCCACCGCTGCCGAGAGCACCGCTGATTCCACCGCCGCTTCCAGCGAGGCCGCCGCTGAAGCAACTGCCGATGCCCCCGATGGTGACGGCGACCCCACCACCCTGACCGTTGCCATGGAGTGCGCTTACGCCCCCTACAACTGGACCCAGAGCGATGATTCCAACGGCGCTGTTGCCATCCGTGGATCCAGCGACTACGCCTACGGCTACGATGTCATGATGGCTAAGAAGATCGCCGATGCCCTGGGCCAGGATGTCCAGATCGTCAAGCTGGACTGGGACAGCCTGATCCCCGCCGTCATGAGCGGCGATGTGGACTGCGTCATCGCCGGTCAGTCCATCACTGCCGAGCGCGCCGCCCAGGTCGACTTCTCTGACCCGTACTACTACGCTTCCATCATCACCCTGACCAAGAAGGACAGCCAGTATGCTTCCGCCACCAGCGTGGCCGACCTGGCCGGTGCCACCGCTACCAGCCAGCTGGGCACCATCTGGTACGACAACTGCCTGCCCCAGATCGCCGATGCCAACATCCTGCCCGCCCAGGAGACTGCCCCCTCCATGCTGGTGGCCCTGAACAGCGGTGCCTGCGACATCGTTGTCACCGACCGTCCCACCGGCCAGGCTGCCCTGGTCGCTTACCCTGACTTCACCCTGCTGGACTTCGGCGGCGGTGACAAGGACTTCCAGGTCAGCGATGAGGATATCAACATCGGTATTTCCATGAAGAAGGGCAACACCGCCCTGAAGGATGCCATCAACGAAGTGCTGGCAACCATGACCGCTGACGACTACAACACCATGATGGACGAAGCCATCAGCGTACAGCCCCTGAGCGAGTAATCCCCGCCGATCTTTGCCCCTGCCGCTATTTTGACGGCAGGGGTTTCGGTGGTTTCTACCCCCATGGTGCATGAAGAATAAAGGAGAATCCCCATGCAAGACTTTTTGACAAACTGCGCCAATGTGTTGCAGAAATACGGCTTTTCGTATCTGCGCGGCGCGGGCACTACCCTGCTGCTGGCACTGGTCGGCACGTTTTTTGGCTGCCTGATCGGTTTCGCCGTGGGCGCTTTGCAGACGATCCCCATCGATAAACAGCGCGACCCTGCCTGGAAACGGGTGCTGCTGCGCATCCTGCGGGTGGTGCTGCGCTGCTATGTGGAGCTGTTCCGCGGTACGCCCATGATCGTGCAGGCCGTTTTCATCTACTACGGCCTGCTGCAGGTGTTTGGCATTAAGATGGGCATGTGGACCGCCGGTTTCTTCATCGTATCCATCAACACCGGCGCGTATATGGCCGAGACCGTGCGCGGCGGTATCGTCTCCATCGACCCCGGCCAGACCGAGGGCGCGATGGCCATCGGCATGAACCATTGGCAGACGATGCTGCATGTTATCCTGCCCCAGGCGCTGCGCAACATCGTGCCCCAGATCGGCAACAACTTCATCATCAACATCAAGGATACCTCGGTGCTGTCGGTCATCTCCATCACCGACCTGTTCTTTGTACACAAGAGCGTGGTCGGCGCGCTGTACACCTACTTTGAGAGCGCTGTCATCGTCATGATTATCTACCTGTCCATGACGCTGCTTGCCAGCTACCTGTTGCGCGCCTGGGAAAAGGCCCTGGACGGCCCCCAGAACTACGACCTGAACACCACCGATACCCTGGCCTACACCAGCGGCATGTACAACGCCCCGGACCCGGATCACAAGTCCCAGAATCTGGATATGAAAGGAGAGGCATCCCATGTCTGAACCCATCATTGAGGTGCGCCACCTCTCCAAAAGCTTTGGCACCCACGTGGTGCTGCGTGACGTTGACTTTACCGTCAACCACGGCGATGTTACCTGCGTGATCGGTGCTTCCGGCAGCGGTAAATCCACGCTGCTGCGCTGCATTAACCTGCTGGAAACCCCCACCCACGGCAGTGTGCTGTTCCATGGACAGGACATTACGGCCAAAGGCTCTGACCCCTGCGCCTACCGCGCCAAGGTCGGCATGGTGTTCCAGAGCTTCAACCTCTTTAACAACATGACCGTGCTGGACAACTGCACTGCCGGTCTGCGCTACGTGCTGCATCAGGACAAGGAGACCGCCCGCAAGACGGCCCTGAGCAACCTGGAAAAGGTAGGCATGGCCCCCTACGTCAACGCCAAACCCCGCCAGCTTTCCGGCGGCCAGAAGCAGCGCGTGGCGATCGCCCGTGCGCTGTCGATGCAGCCCGAAGTGCTGCTGTTTGACGAGCCTACCTCCGCCCTGGACCCCCAGATGGTGGGCGAGGTGCTGAGCGTCATGCGCCAGCTGGCGAAAGAGGGCCTGACGATGATCGTGGTCACCCACGAGATGGCCTTTGCCCGCGATGTTTCCAGCCACGTGGTCTACATGGCGGACGGTGTTATCTGCGAGGAAGGTACCCCCGCCGACATCTTCGAGCATCCCCAGAACCCCCGCACCATCGAATTCCTCTCCCGCTTCCGCGAGCAGTAAGAATACGCAAGGCCCTCTCCCCTATCTCCGGGGCGGGGGCCTTTTTGTACGTGTTTGTAGGGGTCGATGCTCGCATCGACCCGCGGGCGGATGCAAGCATCCGCCCCTACAGGACGTGTGCGGCATTTCGTAGGGGGCGGCGTCCCCGACGCCCCGAACGGGCCTTGCATGATTTTCCCTTGACAATTCCATCCACAATAGTTATAATTATAACCGTTCTAAAACAAACACTCTGTGAGGTGAACACTTTGGTCCCGGTACTGGCTTTTGTACAGCATTACAAAAAATTCTACACATCCCAGTTTGAATCGGCTGCGGCCCGCCATGGGCTGAACCAGTTGGAGATCGACATCCTGCTGTTTTTACACAACAACCCGGACTGCCGCACCGCCAGCGACATCTGCCGCTACCGTGGGCTGGCGAAGTCCAACGTGTCCAAGGCGGTGGAGCACCTGCGCTCTATGGGGCTGCTGACCGTCAGCCCGGCTGCGGATAACCGCCGCCAGCGGATGCTGGGCTTTACGGATGCCGCCGCGCCGCTGGTGGAGGAACTCTCCGCCATCCAGCAGGCCGCCACCGCCGCCGTGACCGCCGACCTGACCCCTGCCGAGTGGCAGGCCATGCAGGACTATATGGCCCGTATGGATGCCACCATCTGCCGCCGCCTTGCGGAAAAAGGAGAAACGCTATGACCTATCTTGTGCAATTTATCGTCTGCTTTATCGCCGGTATCGGCGCGGGCCTGGGCACCGGCTTTGCGGGCATGAGCGCCGCCGCCGTCATCAGCCCGATGCTGATTACGTTCCTGGGGATGGACCCCTACATGGCCGTAGGCATCGCCCTGGCCAGCGATGTGCTGGCAAGCGCCGTGTCCGCCTACACCTACAAGAAAAACGGCAACCTGGACGTGAAAAGCGGCGCTGTAATGATGGCCGCCGTGCTGGTCTTTACGATGGTAGGCAGTTTTGTCGCCAGCAAAGTGCCCGGTGCCACCATGGGCAGCTTCTCGGTGTTTATGACGATGCTGCTGGGCATCAAGTTCATCGTGCGGCCGGTCATGACCACGAAAGAAGCTATGCAGGGTGTCAGCGCTAAAAAGCGGCTGGTGCAGTCGCTGTTGTGCGGTATGGCCGTGGGCTTTATCTGCGGCTTTATCGGCGCAGGCGGCGGCATGATGATGCTGTTGCTGCTCACCTCGGTGCTGGGGTACGAACTCAAGACCGCCGTGGGCACCAGCGTGTTTATCATGACCTTTACGGCTCTGACGGGTGCGGCCAGCCACTTTGCCATCGGCGGTGCGCCGGACCTGTTCTGCCTGGTGTGCTGTGTGCTCAGCACCCTGCTGTGGGCGCGCATCGCGGCCAAGTTTGCCAACAAGGCCGCCCCCGCCACCCTCAACCGCGCCACCGGCGTAGTGCTGGTTATTTTGGGCGTTGCGATTTTGGGGGTAAAGTACCTGTAAGAAGAACCAAAAGGCTCCCTCTGTGAGGGAGCTGTCAGCGAAGCTGACTGAGGGAGAGAGCATGCCCGTATCCCGAAACTTCGGATAACACAAGACTCTCTCCCTCACCCGCTTCGCGGGAGCCCCCTCCCAGAGGGGGCCAAAGATAACGTAAGGCTTCTACCCACCCCGGCAGGAGCCATTTTTTATCTCAATAACGCCTGCACAATTTGCATCCCATCCTCGGTCAACGCCAACCCGCCCGGCGCATCGGTCACACCGGCCGTAACATAATCCACCGTCAATGCCGCCTGCTTTTGCAGGTAGGCCAGCGTCTCCCCGGCCCCTAGCAAATCGGTGGCCGTCAAATCTGTCAGCGTCCGGGCGCTGTACCTGCGCCAGGCTTCGGGCACGGTGGTCAGCAGGTCGGGGTTCTGCCGCACAAAGGCGGCCCAGACGGCGGCGCGGGCGTTGGCTGCGGTGGTCTCGCTCATCTGGCTTTGCAGGTCGGCGATCAACTCCACTGCATCGGTAGCGCTGACGGCCTGCACGGCCTCCTTGCCGTAGCCCAGCGCCAGCCGCGCGGCGGGCTGTAACAGCGAGGAAGTATCAAATCGCACCGCCGTGCCGCTGCCTGCGCAGTCCACCCAGCAGGAGGGCGTGGCCGCCAGGTAGTACAGCGGCGGCAGGGCGGTCTCTCCGGTGGAAAGCGTGGCCGTCAGCAGTTGGGCGGCCCGCCCCGCCCCTGCCGAAAGCGTACACTCCGCCAGCGTGGTAGTGCCAGCCGGTGCGTTGACCACCAGCTGCCCCGGCAGCGCACAGAACGTTACGCTGTGGGCCGGGCCATCCGCCCGCACCAACACAAAGGCGGGTTCCTCTTTCTGCACCACCAGCAGCATCCGCCACACGCTTTGGGCACCCGGCTCAATTTGCAGCTGGCTCTGGTTGGCGGCGGCCTGGCGCAGTTCCTGCTGGGCCTGCCGCTGCCGGGCCAAAAAGCCCACCACAAGGATCAGCGGCAGCAGCAGCAACAGGGTCAGCCACAGGCTGCACCAAAAAAATCCGGCGCGTGAACGCATAAAAACCACCTCACTGTGAGAAACTTCCCTTATAGTCTGGGCGGCACCGCCCGGCGCTATACAAAAAGGAGGTCTGTTTTATGCTGCACGAACCGTTTGGCCCCCACGGGGCTGAGGAAGAAAACGAGGAACTTTGGACCGACCTGAGCGAGGTGCCCGAAACTGCCTACGAGCAGGACCCGAAGCGCCGCATCAACAGCGATACGGACATGCCGTTCGACCCATCGCTGCTGCCCACTGACCCCGGCCTGGGCGAAGGCCCCCTGTAACCCGCGCAAAAAGCCCCCGGCAAGAGGATACGACCTCTCTGCCGGGGGCTTGCTGTTTACAGGTTAAATTATTCGGGGATGACAAAGGCCACGCCCACTGCGCCGGGGCCGATGTGGGTGCCGATGGTGGGGCCGATCTGCCCCACGCGGCCGCCGGTCAGGTGCAGGTTTTGGTGCAGATAGTGGTGTACCGGGGCGGTAAGCTGCTTGTCATTGCTGTACAGCAGCGTGTAGCCGTAGGCCGGGTCCACGCCGCCCTGCTTGTCCAGCTGGCGGAACATAGCCACCAGCGCGCCGGGACGGCCGCGGCCTTTATCCACCAGATGAATGGCACCGTCAGACAGGGCCAGCACCGGCTTGATGCCCAGTGCGCCGCCCACGATGGCTACGGCGGCGGGCAGACGGCCGCCCTTTTGCAGGTGTTTCAGGCTGTCCACGATGGCAACGACCCGCACCCGCTTTTTAAAGGTGTCCAACTCGGCCGCAATGCGGGAGGCGGAAAGCCCCTGCTCCCGCAGGCGGATGGCTTCCCGCACGATGAGGGCCTCGCCCTGGGTCGCGGTCTCGGAGTCGATGACGTAGACCTTGGCATCGGTCTCGGCAGCGGCCAGGTTGACGCACTGGTAGGTGCCGGAAAGCTTCTGGGCGATGGTGATGACAACGACCTCGTCCCCGGCTTCGGCGGCATCCTCGAACAGCTCGATAAACGCGGCGGGGCTGGGCTGGCTGGTGCGGGGCAGTTTGCTGTCCGCAGCCAGGCGGGCAAAAAATTCGTCCTTGGTCATGCTGCCGTCATCCACGGCGGCGGTGCCATCGGCAAAAGTAATGCCCATGGGCACAACGGTCACGCCGGGGTTGTCCAGGTCGCGGGCGGTCAGATCGGCCGCAGAGTCAGTGACGATACGGATCATAGTTGGATTCCTTTCTCATACTTCCCTAAGTGTTTGAACTGTGCTCCTCAAGCCCCAGCAGGTCGGCGGCGGTGTCGGGGTCCAGCTGCTGCACCGATTCCAGCTTGCGGGTGATGGCGCGGCTGCGGGGGCCGATCAACTCCTCCAAGTCGGAGCCGGTCTGGTTCAGGTGGCGCTGCATCTGCTGTAAGCCAACGCCGAACTTCTCAAATTCTGTCTTGACAGCGCCCAAAATCGTCCAAACTTCGCCGGAGCGCTTCTGGATCGCCAGGGTGCGGAAGCCCATCTGCAAAGCATTCAGCAGTGCGGCCATGGTGGACGGGCCAGCTACGGTAATCTGGTAGTCCCGCTGCAAAATTTCCGTTACACCGCTGGAAACCACCTCGGCATACAGCCCCTCAAAGGGCAAAAACAGGATGCCGAAACTGGTGGTGTAGGGCACTTCGATGTACTTGTCGTGGATGTCCTTGGCCTCCTGCCGCAGCACCGATTGCAGTGCCTTGCGCATGGCGGCCGCAGCGGCAGCATCGCCGCGCTCCAAAGCCGCCTGCAGGTGGGCGTAGGTGTCGCCGGGGAACTTGGCATCGATGGGCAGCCAGATGTTGCCGTTCTGCCCCGGCATCTTGATGGCAAACTCCACGCGGTTGGTGCTGCCGGGCACGGTGGCTACGTTCTCGGCATACTGGCCGGGGGCCAGGATCTGCTCCAAAATCGCGCCCAGCTGTACCTCGCCCAAAATGCCGCGGGTCTTTACGCCGGAAAGCACCTGCTTCAGGCTGCCCACATCGGCGGCCAGGTTCTGCATCTCGCCCAGGCCCTTGTAGACCTGTTCCAGCTGGGTGCTGACGGCGCGGAAGGACTCGTTGATGCGCTTTTGCAGGGTGTCCTGCAGCTTTTCCTCCACGGTGCCGCGAATTTCATCCAGCTTCTGGTTGTTGTCGGCCCGGATGGTGTTTAAACCCTGCACCAGCGCCCCGCGTACGCCGTCCAAGCGGGCGGCGTTGGAGTCCTCCAGGTTCTTCAGCCGGGTCTCCATCATCGTCAGCTGGGCAATCAGCGCATCGTTGGCGGCTTTCTGGCGGGCGGCTCCGGCACGGTCGATGGATTCCAGCCGGGCGGTGCTGGCGGCGGCGTTCTGGCGCTGGTTCTCGGCCAGCACGGCGGAAAAGTCCCGCAGCGTGGCGGTGGTGGTGCGGGCACTCTCGCCCTGCATCGCCCGCAGCTGCTCGGCCAGCAGGTCGGTCTCGCTTTGCAATACCGGGGTCATCGCGTTGACAACATCGTCAGCGGAGGGGCCTTGGGGCTTTTGCGGGCGGCTGCTGCGCACCAATAAAACGGCCAGCAGCACATCGCCCAACAGCGCCAGCACCAAAACAAAATAAAGCAATATTTCCATGTTGTGTTCCTTTTCAGGCGGAACGATGGGTATTATACCACAACATTCAGCCATTACCAAGTACAAGTGTTCAAATTTTGGCTATTTTTAAGACAAAATTAACATTTTCTGTCGATTATCTTAGCGGATGAGCAGCAACGCCGTAGCTAATACACCCATGGCGGCAGCCAGGACTTCGGTTTCCCAGCTTTTGCGCTCCACCACTGGGGAGATGGGGTTATACCACACCAGCACGGTCTTGCCCTGCTGGTTGGGGTGGTTGAACCAGAACGAATCGTTGGTGCTGCGCTCCATCCGCTGGCCGTTTGCGTAGAACTCCACGCGGTAGCAGTAGCCGCCTGCAGCCACGTGGGGGTTGATAAACGCATCGCGGCGGGCAGGCTGGGCGGTTTCGGGCGTGTCATTGCGGCTGGATTTGCGGCAGTCCAGGATGCGGGCGGGCAGCAGTGTGCCGCCGCGCACGATGCGGTATTTTTCCCACAGCATCGAGAGGACCAGCACCCACAGCAGGATGCCCAGCACACGGTAAAACAGCAGTAAGGCAAAAGGCATATGGTTTCTCCTTATAAAAAGCAATTGTCGTAAGTACAAGGCGGCGAAAAGCCTCCCTCTGGGAGACAGACTCCCCCGGTACGGGGGAGGTGGCACGAAGTGCCAGAGGGGGATCGGTGGCCCGAGGGGCCGGAGGGAGAGAGCATTGCCTTTACCCGAAGCCTGCGTGTCTGCGTGAAGCTCTCTCCCCCACCGCCTGCGGGCGGAGCCCCCTCCCAGAGGGGGCCAAGGTGTTTTTCGACAGTCTGCTATAATAATACCGCCCTTTTGCTTTGGGCGCAAGGGTAAAGATAATTTAATGCACTAAAGTGTTGACTTATTTGGGCAAACTTGCTAAAATATAAACAATGATGCACACCTGTGCAAAACAAAATGAACAAATAAAGGAGGCGCCTATGCGCCCTGATATGAACCAACAAAACGAACGCTGCACCGATTTGTACGAGGCGATCCTCCGCCTGGAAAACCTGGATGAGTGCATCCGCTTTTTTGACGATCTGTGCGCCGTGACCGAACTGCGCACCATGGAGCAGCGCTACGCCGTGGCGGGCTGCCTGCTGCAGGGCAAAGTCTACAGCGAGATCCGCCGCGAGACCGGCGCTTCCAGCGCTACCGTCAGCCGCGTGAACCGTATGCTGAACTACGGCACCGGCAGCGTAGCCGCCAGCGTCAAGCACGACCTGGAGCAGAAGAACGGCGAGGACAAGGACTAAGAACAAAACTTGGGGAAAGGAGCTTTCCATGTCTGTTTCTATCACTGAATTCGGCAAACTGACCACCGGCCAGCCGGTACAGCTGGTCACCTTGAAAAACGATAAGATCGAGGTACAGCTGCTGACCTACGCGGCCATCATCCACCGCATCATCGTGCCGGACCGCAAGGGCAGCCCCACGGACGTGGTGCTGGGCTACCCCACCGCCCAGGATTACGAGCTGAACACCGACAGCATGGGTGCTGCGGTGGGCCGCTTTGCCAACCGCATTGGCGGCGCACAGTTCCCCCTGTATGAGGAAATCGTCCACGTAACGCCCAACAGCGCGGGCAACTGCCTGCACAGCGGTCTGCACGGCTTCAACCATGCCCTGTTCACCGCCGAGGTCACCCGTGGCGAGACCGACAGCGTGACGATGACCGCCCACAGCCCCGCCGGCACTGATGGATTCCCCGGCAACTTTGATTTGGAGATCCAGTACAGCCTGGTGAAAGAGGGCCTGATGATCCGCTACAGCGCCACCACCGATGCCCCCACCGTCTGCAACATGACCAACCACAGCTACTTCAACCTCAACGGCCACGGCAGCGGCTCGGCTCTGGGGCACCGCATCAGCGTGGATGCCGATGCCTACCTGGAAGCCGATGAAAACAGTGTGCCCACCGGCCGCAAGCTGCCTGTCAAGGGTACCCCGATGGACTTTACCGAGGAAAAGACCCCCGGCCGGGACATCAACGCCGACTACCCTGCTCTGGTACAGGCCAAGGGCTACGACCAGTGCTACATCATCCGGGACAGCGGCCTGCGCCACGCCGCCTGGGCTACCGGCCCCGAGACCGGCATCCGCATGGAGGTGTTGACCACCCTGCCCGGCATGCACCTGTACACCGCCAACTACCTGGCCCCCAAGACAGCCTGCAAGGACGATGCCCACTATGCCGCCCGCGATGCCGTCTGCTTTGAGACCGAGGACTTCCCCGATGCCCCGAACCATCCCGACTTCCCCGACACGACCCTGCTGCCGGATGCGCCGTACAGCTCCACCACGATCTATCGGTTTGACATTGCACCGATGTAAAACTTAACGAGATAACGCAAAAGACCACCGCACTTGCGGTGGTCTTTTGCTATATACAAACAGATATATTATACAGTATGTATTGATACAAAATGTATTACGAACCAAAACGTATAATCAAACCTGCTCCAAGCGGTACAACCGGCCGCTGAAGGGCGGCAGGGTCAGCTTCAGCTCGCCATCGGTCTTGCGGGCGCAGCTGCGCTTGGGGGCGGCGGTGCTGCCGCCGAAAGTCTCCCAATCAGTGTCCAGCAGCAGGGTCAGCTTGCCCGCACCGGGCAGCGTGAGGGTGTAGTCCTCCAGCTCCGTATCGCCAAAGTTGAACGCTGCCAGCACAGCGGACTCACTCCCCTGCCGGAGGATGGCGCAGGCATCCAGTTCGGGATGGGCGCAGTCCAGCCATTGGAACGCGGCGGGGTCATACTCCCGCAGCCAGAAGGCATCCTCCTTGCAGTAGGCCTTGTTCAGCGCCTGGCGGAAACGGCGGAAATCATCGTGGTTGGGGTAATCCAGCACCATCCAGTCCTGTTCGCGGCTTTCGTCAAACTCCCGCAGCTGGGCAAACTCGTTGCCCATAAAGTCCAGCTTTTTGCCGGGGTGGATAGCCATGTACAGGTACAGCGCCCGCGCCTGGGGGAACTTGCCCTCGTAGTCGCCGTACATTTTCTGCACGATGGTGGCCTTGCCGTGGACGTTTTCATCGTGGCTGAACGGCAGAATATAATGCTCGTTCCAGGCATACATCATCGAGAAAGTCAGCTTGCCCAGGTTCTCTTTGCGCTCGGCGGGGGTCTTTTTAAAGTAGTCCAGGGTGTCGTTCATCCAGCCCAGGTCCCACTTGTAGTCAAAGCCCAGGCCGCCGTACTCCACGGGGGCGGTGACTTTGGGATAGTTGGTGGAGTCCTCGGCAATCAGCAAGGCTGTGGGATGGCGCTGCTGCAGGCCGTAGTTCATGCCTTTCAAAAAGTCCAGCGTGGAGCCGTTGACACCACGGTTGGGGTCGCCCTGCCAGTAGATCAGGCGGGAGACTGCGTCCATGCGCAGGCCGTCGGCGTGGAACACCCGCAGCCAGTAGTCGGCGCATGACTGGATGAAGCACTGGATCTCGCCGCGGGAGTGCATGAAGTTGCAACTGCCCCACTCGCTCTGGCCCACAGCGGCGGCGGGGTACTCGTACAGCGGGGTGCCGTCAAACTCTTTTAAGCCGTAGCTGTCCACGGCAAAGTGTACCGGCACAAAGTCCAGAATGACACCGATGCCCTCTTTGTGGCAGGCGTTGACGAACTCGGCCAGCTGCTGCGGGGTGCCGTAGCGGCTGGTGGGGGCGTAAAAGCCGGTGATCTGGTAGCCCCAGCTGCCGTCAAAGGGGTGCTCGGCCAGGGGCATTAACTCGATGTGGGTAAAGCCGTTCTCCTTGCAGTAGGCGGGCAGCAGTTCGGCCAGTTCGGCGTAGGTATACCAGCTGCCGTCCTCTTTCTGCCGCCAGCTGCCGGCGTGGACTTCGTAGATATTCAGCGGCTTATCGAAGCATTTCGTGCGCTCGGCCATCCATTTATCATCGGTAAAGCCGGTGGGGTGGTCGGCGATGATGCTGCGGCCATCGGGGCGCAGGGTCATGGCGGTGCCGTAAGGGTCGCAGTGGGCCACGTCCTGGCCGTTGGCACCCCGCACCCAATACTGGTAGACCATACCCGCGTTAGCGCCGGGCACATCGCACTCCCACACGGCGGACTGGGTGCGGTGCATGTCGTAGGTGCCGACCTCGGTCTCGACCGCAATGTGCTGGGCAGACGGTGCCCACACCGCAAAATGGGTGCCACCGAAGTAGGTATGGGCACCAAAGAACTCGTAAGCATCAAAGGCATGCCCGGTGTAGAAATCCTGCATATTCATAGAGAAAACCTCGATTTTTGTTAAAACGTAGGCGGAAATATTGTGTGTATATAAAAATTGTACCACACCCAACGGTGTGGTACAAGCACATAATTGAACATCGTGTTCAATCTTTACTTTTAAATTTTCAGCAGCGTACGGGCGATGTTGAAGTAAACCAACAGGGTGGTGGTATCCACGATGGTGGTGATGAGCGGCGAAGCCATAACAGCGGGGTCGACCTTGAGTTTTTCGGCCACAACGGGCAGCAGGCCGCCGATCAACTGGGACAGGATGACGGTGCAGATCAGCGTCAGGCAGACAACAGCGGCCACCGGGGCGGCGATGCGGTCGAACACGATCAGCTTGGCAAAGTTGCACAGGGCCAGCGTACCGCCGCAGAGGATGGCGATGCGGAACTCACGCCACAAAATCTTGGGCAGGTCGTGGGGCTCGATGTCGCCAACAGCCATACCACGGATGATGGTGGACGTACTCTGGCTGCCCGCATTACCGCCGGCATCGGTCAGCATGGGGATGTAGGCGGTCAGCACGGTCACGGCGGCGAGGGCATCCTCGTACCCACGGATGACCAGGCTGGAGAAGGTGGAGGAGATCATCAGGAACAGCAGCCACGGGGCACGGCTCTTGTACAGATCCCACATGGACTGTTTAAAGTAAGGCTTGTCGGACGGGCCGATAGCGTTCATCTTGGCGATATCTTCGCTGGCCTCGTCCTGCATGATGGAGATAGCGTCATCGATGGTGACGATACCGACCAGGCGCTTCTCGTTATCCACAACGGGGATAGCCAGGTAGCCGTACTTCTCGAACAGCTGGGAGACATCCTCCTGGTCGGTGGTGGTGCTGACGCTGACCACGTTGGCATCCATCATGTCGCGGATCTTCTCGTTGGCGGGGTCCTTGGCCAGAATCAGCGCCCGCAGCGAGACAACGCCGATAAGGGTACGGTCACGGTCGGTGACGTAGCAGTTGTTGATGGTCTCCTTATCCACGCCGTTTTTGCGGATGGACTCCATCGCATCGGTCACGGTCATGTCCGGCCGCAGTTCCATCAGCTCGGTGGTCATCACGCCGCCGGCAGAATCCTCGGGGTACTTGAGCAATTCGTTGATCATGCGGCGGGTCGCAGGGTCGGCCTGGGCCAGGATACGCTTGACCACGTTGGCAGGCATTTCCTCGACAAGGTCCGTCGCATCGTCAACGAACAGGTCGTCCACAACGGCCTTCAATTCTTTATCGGTCAGGCCATCGATGAGGTTCTGCTGGCTTTCGGGCGTTAGTTCGGCAAAAATTTCGGCTGCCAGGTCTTTGGGACACAGGCGGAACAGTACCGGCATCTTCTCCGGCGGCAGGTCCTCGAACACGGCGGCCAGGTCAGGGGCGGGCAGAGTGGACATAACATCCCGCAGGCTCTGGTACTTTTTGGCATCGTCCAGGTTGGCCAGCATGGCGCGCAGGGTTGCAATCGTGGTATCAGACATAAAAAAGCTGCCTCCTTTTCAGGCGGCAGCCGTACACATTTTAGTTTTATGGGCAAAGCATAGCAATGCAAAGCCAGACCCCGTACTACACCCGTACGCGGTCAGACTTGCCCAAAGTGAAAAATATGATGGCTGCCTTATTGGAAATACATCGGTTCACAGGACTGGGACTAGGGGTATCCATTGAGACAACCACCTCACAATTGTTTGAATTTTTGGCGAAGTATGACACTTCGCACCTGTAACTAGGATAACATTTTAAACCCTGTTAGTCAACGGTAAATTTCGCTATTTTGCAAAAAAATCGCCGCTTCCCGATGCAAGCCAGGAAGCGGCAATTTTATTTAAGTGCGCCCGGCATGGGCAACAGCTAGGTGGTGAAAGACCACTACGCGCTCGGCA
>CAVKDR010000049.1:0-122369 GCA_963655125.1 Bulleidia sp. | reverse complement strand
CCCACATCAAGGTTCCACAAGTTTCAGTTTTGTTCAATTTTCAAGGTCCTGCTGTTCCCTCCGTTGAGGTGTCTCGCCGGACAGCTTGTATATAATACCACCGGAAAAGACCAAAGTCAACACCTTTTTTCAAATTTCAACAAATTTGAATTTCAAATATGTATGTGGTGGATATCCATATAAAATCACACCATTTACGGTGGTTTTGTTTTATCGTTCCTCATGTATTCACAACATAAGTACATATTTCAGCTGCGTTTTCGGCAAAAAATGCGGTTTACACAACGGATTCCTGCTTTATAATGGAGATATACCTATTTATAAAGGAGCGCCGCCAAGATGACACGCGAGGAACTGTTGGGCCAGATTGCCGCCTATAACCCTTATAATGAGCAGGAAGCCGCCGACAAGGAACTGATCCTGCACTGGATACAGGACCACGAGGATGCTTTTACACGGCAGAACAGGGTGGCGCACATAACGGCTTCGGCCTGGGTGGCAAACAAAGACCGCAGTAAGGTGCTGATGGTGTACCACAACATTTACAACTCCTGGTCCTGGCTGGGCGGACATGCGGACGGCGAGACCGACCTGTTGGCGGTAGCCTTGCGGGAAGTAAAAGAAGAAGCCGGTATTGCCAATGTGCGCCCCGTGTCCAAGGATATCTACTCGCTGGAATCCCTCACCGTGGACGGGCACATCAAAAAAGGGCAGTACGTATCCAGCCATCTGCATTTGAATGTCACCTACCTATTGGAGGCCGACTCTGGCGAAGCCGTATCTATAAAGGAAGATGAAAACAGCGGCGTGGCCTGGTTCACGCCCGAAGAAGCCCTGGCAAAATCCACCGAGCCATGGTTTGTCACCCACGTTTATACCAAATTGATTGACAAGCTGAAAGTCAGCAGCCTATAAAACACTGTATTGCCGCTGCCCCACGATGCTGGCGAACTGACCGTAATGGGGATTTTGTTGTTGGTCGTCCGCCATTTCTGCACATTGTTCGTCAAATTGCTAAAAATCGAGCATTGCGGTTTAGCGATAACGGAGAATCGGACTCGCATCGCTTGTCTGCCGCCGGATTCCGTCTTAGAATGGAAAGTAGAAATATACGCCTGTTTTACGGAGAGGAGCACTCGCAGATGGAACTGACGACCCGACAAAAAGCCGCGTTTGGCATTGGTGCTGTGGGCAAGGATATGGTCTACGCCCTGTCGGCCTCCTATGTCATGTACTATTACCAGGATGTGCTGGGGCTTTCGGCCACCTTTGTGGGCCTGATTTTGATGATTGCCCGTGTGTTTGATGCTTTCAACGACCCGTTTATGGGGGTACTGGTGGCCAAGACCCGCACCCGCTGGGGCCGGTTCCGCCCCTGGATCATCAGCGGCACGGTGCTGAACGCCGCCGTGCTCTACGCCCTGTTTGCCGCGCCGGTGCTGGCCGAGGCGGGAATGATGGTCTATTTCAGCGTGGTTTACATCCTGTGGGGCGTGACTTACACGATGATGGACATCCCCTACTGGTCGATGATCCCAGCCGTTACCCGCACCCCGGCAGACCGGGAAAATTTGTCGGTCGTGGGCCGCACCTGCGCAGGCGTGGGCTCGGCGCTGATTGCTATGTTCACGATGCTGCTGGTCGGTGCCTTGGGCGGCGACAGTGAGCGCGCGGGCTTCCGCTGGGTGGCGTTGATCGTGGCGGTCATTTTTGTGGTGACCGAGGTCATCTGCTGTACCAGCGTGAAAGAGACCAGCAACGGCGAGATGAAAACCGCCACCGTGGGCGAGATGTTCAAGGCGCTGTTCTCCAACGACCAGGCACTGGTTGTGGTGGGCAGCATCGTGCTTATCAACTCGGCGCTGTACCTCACTTCCAACTTCATCATCTACTTTTTTAAATATGATTTCGGCGGTGAAGGCTGGAAAGCCAGCTATACGCTGTTTTCCACCATCGGCGGCGCAGCGCAGATTTTGGGCATGATGGTGCTGTACCCGCTGCTGCGCAAAAAGTTCAGCAACACCGGCGTGTTCACTTTGAGCCTGGCGCTGGCGCTGGGCGGCTACGGGGTGCTGCTGGTGCTTTGCCTGGCCGGATTCTCCGGCAATTTGGCGTTGCTTTGTGTACCCGGCGTGGTGGTGTTTGCCTGCAACGGCATGCTTAGTGTATTGACCACGCTATTCCTTTCCAACAGCGTAGACTACGGCCAGTTAAAGACCGGGCGGCGGGAAGAAAGCGTCATCTTCTCGATGCAGACTTTTGTTGTCAAGGCCGCGTCCGGTGTGGCGGTATTTTTGACCGGCATCGGGCTGGATCTCATCGGCCTGGCTGGCAACACAGATGAGACCGGGCCCATCGCCGCGCAAAGCGCCTCGACCCTGCTGGGCCTGCGCCTGATGATGACCGTGCTGCCGATGATCGTACTGCTGGCCGCCCTGCTGCTGTTCCGCCGCAAGTTTACCCTGACGGACGAACGTGCTGCCGAGATCAGCGCCCAGCTGCACGATGAAAATCCTGCGCAATAACGCTCTATAGCAGCAAAATGCCCCGTTGCCAGGTGATTTTCCCGGCAGCGGGGCCTTTTGTTTGTTTGACCGGGGTTACTCGCCCCAGACTTCCTCGGCGATCTCCTTGACCAGCTTGAGTTTGTTCCACTGCTCGAGGTCGGTCAGCTTGTTGCCGATCTCGCAGGAGGCAAAGCCGCACTGCGGGCTTAAGCAAAGGCGGTCCAGCGGGATGTACTTTTCAGCTTCGTGGATGCGGGCGATGACGGCTGCCTTATCCTCTAGGCGGGGGGACTTGGTGGTAATAAGGCCCAACACCACCTTTTTACCCTCGGCCACATACTGCAGCGGCTCAAAGCTGCCGGAGCGTTCATCGTCAAACTCCAGATAGAACGCATCCACGTTCTCATGGGCAAACAGGATGGGCGCGATGGGAGCGTAGCCGCCGCGGCTGGCCCAGGTGGAGTGATAGTTGCCACGGCAGACATGGGTGGTAATGGCCAAGTCTGCCGGGCGGCCTTCCAGCGCCAGATTGTTCAGGCGCAGGTATTCGTTGGCCTGATCCTCCAGTTTGATGCCTACCTGGGCGATAAATGCCTGGTAGCTGGGGTCACAGAACATGCCCCAGGTGCAGTCGTCAAGCTGGATGCTGCGGCAGCCAGCGGCGTACAGGTCGCGGATGACCGTGCGGTAGGCAGCGGCAATATCCTGCAGCAGCTGCTCATGGTCGGGGTAAACGGTGTCGGTATTTTTTCCGTTATCCTCGCGATACAGCTCGGCCAGCAGCTGGGCGGGGGCGGGCATCGTCTGGCGGGCGATGCAGTTTTCATCCTCGAACTGCTTAACGAACTTGTAGTGCGTAACAAAAGGATGGTTTTCGCCGCTGATCTTGCCGCTGACGCGGATGGAGCCGTGGGTGGTCTCCTCCCCCTGGAAGTAGTAGCCATGATCCAGTTCGACCTCATCGATGCCGGTGAACCCCCACATGAAGTCCAGGTGCCAATAGCTGCGGCGGAATTCGCCATCGGTGATGGCGTGATAGCCGGCGCGCTTCTGCTTTTCGATGAGCAGGGTGATCTGCTCGTTTTCCACAGCGGTCAGCTGCTCACGGGTGATCCCGCCAGCCTTGAACTCCGCGCGGGCGGCTTTGATGGCCTGCGGGCGCAGGAAGCTGCCCACAAAATCATAACGGAACGGGGAGCACAGTGTAGCCATAGTTGTGTACCTCTCTATGTAGAATTTTGTTGTGTTCGTTGATAGGTACAGTATACGGCATGGCGCTGGTGTTGTAAAATACTGGTTTTTGTGGGTTTGGTATAGGCTAAAGCTATAGCACAGTTTATTGTGCTGTGTGCTTTTGCAAGATCTCAATGTAACGCTTGCCAAACGGTCCCGGCTGGATCTGCTTGTGGGTCAGATAGCCGATCTGCATTGCATCATCCACCTGCAAAGGCACGGCCACGATGTTGGGGCCGTTCAACGCTTCGCTGATAACGCCGCTGCAGATGGTGTAGCCGTTTAAGCCAATAAGCAGGTTGAACAGCGTGGCGCGGTCGCTGACCAGAATGTCCTTTTTGCTGTCCCGGGTGCTTAGAATTTCCTCGGAGAAATAAAAGGCGTTGTGCTCGCCCTGCTCGTAGGAAAGGCGGGGATACGGGGCCAGGTCGTCCAGCGTGACGGCAGTTTTGCCCGCCAGCGGGCTGGCTGCGCTGACAAACACATGGGGTTTGGCGGTAAACAGTGGTGTAAACTGCAAATCATGCTCCCGGATGACCTTGCGCAGGACGGTTTCGTTATCCTTGTTTAAGTAGAGCACACCGACCTCGCTGCGCAGCAGGGCCACATCCTCGATCAATTCATAGGTCTGGGTCTCGCGGATGCGGAAGTCGTATTCCGGGCCGCCATACTCCCGCAGCAGTTCCACAAAGGCCTCTACCGCAAAAGAGTAGTGCTGGGTGGACACGCAGAATTGGTGTTTGACCGGCGCGGCACCAAGGTACTTTTCCTCGATCAAATCCATCTGGGCCAGCACCTGCCGCGCATAGCCCAAGAATTCCTCGCCCTCGGGCGTGAGCACTGCACCACGGTTGGTGCGGCGGAAGATCGTCAGGCTCAATTCCTCCTCCAGTTCCCGCAGCGAGGCCGTCAGGCTGGGCTGGGCAATATAAAAGCGGCGGGCGGCCTCGCTCAATGTGCCGGTCTCCGCAATGGCGGTCACGTACCGCAGCTGCTGTAAGGTCATGGTCACGCTCTCCTTGTATGATAGACACAGGTTTTGGTTTTAGTATAGCATAGTTTGGGCGGGGCGTACAGCTATACAAATTTTGCATGTCAGTTACTTGCTGCTTTCAAAAACCTAAAAATACCTTGTTTCAATGATATTCCTGTTTCAAAAGTAAATCTCTTGTCCACTTTTGTTGCTCATAATCCGTTGTTATATTTGCCGTTGACTTAATATAATATTAAATGAGGTGTTTAACCAATGATAACTACCGATTTAGGAAATAGAATTCGCGAATTGAGATTACAAACAGGATTAAGCCAGGAAAAATTTGCCTTGAAAATTAATATGGATAGAACATACTACGCATCTGTTGAATCAGGAAAACGAAATATCTCCATCTTGAATATAAAGAAAATAGCTGATGGACTAGATATTTCTCTGAGTGAGCTGTTCAAAGATTTATAGCGGAGGACTTTTATGGCACAGAAAGATTTACGTACATATCATCGGCGGAAAGTGACTCGTAAAAGCGGTTATCACGTATGTAATGGCACAACTGGCGGCGAATGTCTCATCCTCCATGCGGAACGGCATGTTTGCGGCAGCGACATTGTAACATTTGTTTTTTCTCGTTCTTCTGTTGATGTTGTAGAACTGTTCGAAAAAGGTATTTCGATCCTTGCTTTTGGTGGATATATTCATTCCTCGAAAAAGGCAACCATCACACTGGACATGAGGTTCAGATATGAGGGAGATTGGTATACCTTTGGAGAAGGGTGGGAGCAAACCATTGAAGCTAATAACTGGTCAAATATTGGTATCCATGCCGAACAACTTATCAACAAAGATTCGCACATTACTGATGCCACTGTTAGAATGACTATATCAAGTCAACGGAGTAACATTTTGGATCTTTTCGCTTTTGATTTTGATGTGGTGTCCAAGGAAGAATTTCAAAACACATCTTGCGCTACGAGCTTCTATCAAAAGACCCGTATGCATGTGCCTTATCTGTACTATCTTCGTTCTGACTTGCCGATTGACTGGTATCTAACTTCCGGTCAAGAATTTACAGAGGGCAAACGCATCATAGTAAAGAGTTGCAATCGTTGTGGTCGCTATTTGCCAATAAATATTGATGACGAGTTAAAGACATTAAGTTTTTCTCTCCACTGCAAAAAGCGAGCTCCATGTGTCCACCCAACTTTTAGAGCATACAAGATACAGAACATCTCTGATTTGAAATCGAGTGATCTCAAAGGACTTACAATCGAAGATGGCAAGGTTGTCTCCTACTATGGGCATCAGCTAGAATGCAAAGCCTGCAAAAAGTTCTTTGTTAACGCTCCTTTGAATCCTAAACGAAATGCCCAACAGTTTAAAGAAGATGGCCTGAGACGAAGGGCTATTGAGGTATTGGTAAACACGCTTCTGGATAGGAATCTTATTCATTTCGAATTCGAGCGCCGAACCAAGAAAGAGTTTTCTCGATACATTTGGGAGAAGTTTGACAAGAGATGCTTTAAATGCGGTCCAGATTCTGCCCCTATTGCTTTAGGAGATATGGCATTAGACCACACTATGCCTTTGGCTTATCTGTACCGTCTTGACGAAACTGCTACTTGTTTATGCAGTAGTCATAATTCTCAAAAGAGTGACCATTTTCCTGTAGATTATTATACCGAAGAAGAACTTGTTCAACTGAGCAAAATTACAGGCTTGTCTTTAACTCAGCTCCATAAAAAAGAGGCCAATCAGCAGGTTCTTGACTTGCTGATCAAAAATGTTGTATGGTTCTACGATGAATTTTTGATGCAACCCGATTATCAAAAGGTAAGAGACGGAATTCGAACCGCCGACAAAATCAATGATTCTTTAAAACGAATTATTGCTGGAAAAGTCGATCTCGCAGAGAAATACCGTAACCAAACTGGTCATTACCCACATTCAGTGACAATCAAATAATTGTTTCAACGGAACTGTTGTAAAGTAGCTCTCTGATATTTTTAACAAAATCCGGATCTTTTCGGTGCCTAAGCCACTCAGAAAAGATTCCGGATTTCTATTTTTATGTAACTTCCTTGTACAGGTGGTTATTGCGTTTTATTCTACAACGACCTAACGACCTCTCTTTTGTTACTTCTTCATCAAGAACAAATATTGGTGTTCCACTGTCGAACCTTTATCTTTGATACCGTGCTTTTCAATTTTCTGAACATTTTCGGTGCCACGATACACCTCAATAAAATACGGTTCAGCTCGTTTAGATAATTCTTCTGCCATATCAACCTTCTCGGTTTTACCAAGGTGTAGAATCACTTTGCCGTTTGGCTTTAGAATATGATAGCACGTTTTGAAGAAGGAAAAATATACATCAAAATCCTTGCACTGCTTTTGGTCAAGGAAAGTATTTTCGGCTTTCTTATAGTCGTTTTCTTCCCAACCGCATAACCAAAGACGCATCCAGTTTTGCATATAAAACTTAATCGAATCTGCAAATGGGGGCGAACAAATAACTGCATCAGCATGAATATTGTGCGAACTGAGCTCTTGATAATCTCCGTATATTGCTTTTCCTAAACGGTAGTTCGTGAAATCGCCCTTGCTGTACGAAACAAGCATTTTTTTCTTGATATGTTCCACAACGTTTTTGTAAATAAAGTCACCTGTTGGGGCATATGGCGTAAGTGGATGAGAATTTCGTGACAATGCATAAGGACGATTTCCATGAAGGACATGAAGAAAGCACGAAAAAACCATTGCCTCAGCAGAAGTAAGCGTTCTAATTCTTGAAGTAAAATATTGTCGCGCACATAGAATTTCCTTGAATGTGTCCTTGTGAAAATAATCTGGCAATTTTCCATTGAAGCCAAAATTTTCATATTTTTGAATCAGCATTGATACATCATCGCTTTGTTTTTCGTTCTCGATGTAAGATTGTAGTCTGTCAATAACTTCTAAACAGTCTTTTTGGGTAGCCCTTTCAACTTTTGCTTTTGTAACACAAAACGCAAGTTCGCTTAGATCATTTCCAATACCAACTCTATTTTGCAAGCATGCCTCAAACGGAATTGTACCCACACCACTTAATGGATCAACAACTATGTCTCCTGGCTCAGTAAATTGTTCGACTAAAAAATGAGCAATTGCAGGCTTCAGCTTTCCATGATATGAACACAAGGAATGCCATGAGTGCCCCCAGTTTCGTCCCGAATATGGTGCAACTTTATACGGCATAGTGATCATAAAATTCTTCGCTTCTGCAAGAAAAATTTCAAGAGGAGAATCTTTTTTATGAAAGCGAAATTTCAAAAGTCTTTGTGACAGCACCATACCATTCTTAGAGCGACGCTTTCTTAAAACATCTTCTTCGTAAAGTTCAAAGCCGTAGGATTCGCAAATTTGGGTAAGTATCTCATGGGTAGGAATATGAACTCCGGCAAACTGTGAATCACCAATATCCATGATGAAATAGCCATTATCTTTCATTGCGTGAGAGAGACGCTCAACAACCTTCTCCATATCACTGAAATAGCCAGAAACCATGATTGGGATACGCCTATCATATGCAACTGGCTCTAATTTTTCAAGATACGGGCGCACAATATCCGGAACTTTAAAATTCGCGTTTCGCTTAGAAACATTGTTAATTCCAGCGACAATTCCTTTAGAGTGAAAGTATGGCAGATCTTTTTCGCTAAGGACATGACCAGTCAACTTCAATTCAAGCTTTGTGTTTCTAATATAGTTGGTGCCGTTAAGATATGGCGGTGAAGTGATAACACAGTCGATTTGGTTCTCAATTTCAGTATCTCTTGAATCATCCGCAAGTCTAATGGTTTCTACTAATGGAGGACAATCATCATTTTCAATGTCATCAATAGCCAATCTTAATTTGTAAATGAAATTAGAAAGAATATCCTTGTCTTCAGCTTTCTTTTCATTTGCTTTTGCGAAGCGCAAATCCCCTTGGCGGGTCATTTTAGACGCTTTAACTGTAACAGAGGCCAAAAGAACAAGAGCAATGCTTTTTGTATCCTCATTTGGAATATCTTCAACCTTTTGTTTCAAATCCTGTAACTGCGCGAGAACCTCGGCATCAAAGTATTTTTCAAAACCATCCCATGTAGGCGCTTCAAGGCAAAGCTGAAAATTGTAATTTTCGATTTTCTGTAAGAACTCTTTAAGGTATTTGCTTCGAATTCCAGTATCTCTCAATCTTTTGACGGAATTTATTTTTACCTCGATAACTTGTTGCATAAAAGGATTTGTCTCACAGTAGTAAGATTTAATTCCGTGAGAAGATGCAACCAGGGACGTAGTACCTGTTCCACAAAACGGATCATAAATTGCGTGGATGTTTTCTGGTCCGATTTCCATTACAATATCGTCTACTAGACAAGAAGAATATCCTTCTAAATAGGAATACCACCGGTGAATAGGTTTTCCTTTGTTCAACATAAAGGTTGCCGCAGCTGCTTTAGAATAACCGTTTCCCATTTTAATATCCTTCTCGCTTACGATATTCAACAACATCTTCAATGCGGCAATTGAAGTGACTACATATTCTGTCAATTATTTCGAGCGAAACGGTCTCTGAGCGCCCCATTTTATCCATAGTGGATTTTGAAATATTTACTGATTCCATAAGATCTTTCTTGCTCATGTCTTTGTCGATAAGTAATTTCCATAATGGCTTATATGAAAAAGGCATTACGTCTTCCTCCTTATAGTGTGCGATTATACCATATAAGTATTGAGAAAGCAACATTTTTATATCTGTCTCACACCCAGATGCAAATAAGGCCATCTGAATTAGTCTTCTTCAATTACTCATAAAACTTTATGACTTCCTGAATTCCAGTTAGAAAATCGAGACGGTTATGGCAGCCGACAGTTCATCACTCAGAACAGCCAAGAAAATAACGCTGATGCAGTGACGATCAAGGCACTTCCTGCCAAGGTTAACAGCATCGGTGCTGCAAATGGGCATATAGTAACAGTTCCACAATACAATTTTTGCATGTCAGTTATACGCATAATACATTTTACACAGGAGCCCGCCCCGGCTATAATAGTTTCTGGACCTGAAAAGGTAGAGGAGTGGGACAGAATGCGTTATACGGATTTAACGAAAAAGGAATTGCAGCGGGAATACACCAAACTCACCCGGCGCTATACCGATTTTGTGCGCGAGCCGCTGGAGTTGGATATGACTGCCGAGGATGCCTTTGGCAAAAGCGAAAGCCGCCGTGCGGCGCGGCATTTTGGCACGGTGCTGGGCAGAGAGCTTAGCGACACCGGTGCCGCCCAGCCTGCCCCGGCCGAGGATGCTGTAGCCGCCCTGGCTACCATGCCGGGCTGTGCCCACCGTACCGTAGAACTTTGCCGCCAGGCGGGTGTCCGGTTTGATGCCATCGACCACAGCACCGTATTGGCGCGCATCATCCCCGCGGATGCGCGGTCAGAAGAATTGACCCACGCCGCCAGTGTATTTGCCATCAGCGCACGTCTTGCAGCCCTGGAAAGCCTGCGCGGCGTGTCGCGTTCCTAAGGCAACACCTCATAATTCCCGCCCTGCGGGCTTAAGCACCGCTCCGGCAGCTGCAAAGCACAATCTGCGTTGCAAAAATGCTCGAGAATACACAAAGTATTCTCTGCGCTTTTTGCTTAGCAGCTTGCACTTTTCGCTTGCCGTATCGGTACTTAGAATTATGCGGCATTGCCTAACCCTGTTCTGTTACCCCAAAAGCAAGGAAAGTCAACCGCGCCTGTATCGTGTGCACAGCGATGCAGACGCGGTTGGCTTTTTACTTATTTTTAGCCGATTCCAGCAGCTGCTGGCGGAACTCCCGCGCGGCGGTGTTCAGCGGGCGGCGGGGGTCGTAGACCAGGCAGACCGACCGGGACGGGATGCTTTCCTGCAGGTTCATCTGCAAAATGCGCCTGCGATGCAGGTTGCCGCGGGCCATGGGTTCCGGCACGAAAGCCAGGCCCAAATCACTGCGCACCAGCGTCAGCATCTGGTCGGTGGTACCAGCCTCGATGTCCGGCTTCAGTTCAGCGTTATGCTCTAAGAAGAATTGGCGGTAGAAAATGCGGCTCATGCTGCCGTTTTCCAGCATGATGAGCGGGTAGCCGGTCAATTCCTGCAGGGTGAGGGTGCGCCCGGCCAGCTCGGCAAAGCTGGGGCCGCCTACCAGAATTTCGTTGAAGGGCATCAGTTCGACCCGTTTCAGGTCGCTGTCCGTCTCGGCCGGGGTGGTGACAACGGCGAAATCCACCTCGCCGTTTTTCACCGCCTGCACGGCCTGCAGGGTAGAGTGGTTGGTGATGCGCAGCCGGAGGCCTGGGTACTGGGCGTGGAAGCCCCGCAGCCGCTCCGACAGGTAGATGTTCAGCGCGGTCTCGGTGGCGCTGATGCTGATGGCCCCGTGGGAAAGGCTGGCGCTGGCGCTTAGTTCTTCCTCGGCATCCTGGATCTGCACGGCGGCGGAGGCGATGCGGGCATAAAGGTTCTCGCCCTCCGGTGTCAGCGTAACACCCCGGTTGGAGCGGATGAACAACACGCAATGCAGCTGGTCCTCCAGCTTGTTCATTGTATGGGTAATGTTGGGCTGGTTGCTGCCCAGCACCCGGGCGGCTTTGGTAAAGTTCTGGTACTTGGCCACGTAGTAAAAAATTTTGTAGTAGTCCCAATCCACATACATGGCGTTGTTCTCCTCCCCTGTTATAAAATCACTGCCAGCCGCGGGCCTTGGGGTCCAGCATTTCGGCAGCCTGGTAAAGCAATGCGTTGCAGATGGCCGCCGCCACGTTGCTGCCGCCCTTGCGGCCCATGGCAACAATAGCCGGGACACCGTACTGCCCGCAGGTGGCAAACAGCTGCTCCTTGCTTTCCACCACATTGACAAAGCCCACCGGCACACCGATGACCAGCGCCGGGCGCAGGCCGTTTTCGATTTCTTCGGCAATCGTCAGCAGTGCCGTGGGGGCGTTGCCCACGGCCAGCACCGCGCGGGGGTATTCCTGCGCGGCTTTGTGCATGGCGGCTACGGCGCGGGTGGTCCCGGCCTGTTTGGCGGCGGCCGCTACGGCGGGATCAGCCATAAAGCACATGGCCTGACCGCCCAGTTTGGCCAGGCCTGGCTTGGTGATGCCCGCCAGCGCCATGTTTGTATCGGTGATGATGGTCGCACCCTCGTGCATGGCGGCGATGCCTGCCGCTACCGCGCCGGGGGTAAAGTGCAGGTTTTGCGCGTAGTCGAAATCAGCTGTGGTATGGATGACCCGCTTGACGACCGCCGCATTTTCCGGCGGGATATCCAGTCCGCGCTGGGCCAGTTCCTCGGTGATGATGCGCATACTGGTGCGCTCAATATCAGCGGGCAGGTGATGCTGCGGGGTCATGTGCATTCCTCCTTTGGGCCGGTCAGCCCCATGGCGGCGTAAACAGCGGGCATGTCCAAAGCGTGGCGTACGCCATTCGCCAGCAGATCAAACTGCTGCTCGCGGTAGGCCTGCATCGTGATCGGCGCGGCGGATTCTACGGCAATGCCCTTGCGGCGGCAGAGCAGCTCGGCCAGGCGCTCGGTCAGTTCGCCGCTGTCAAACAGGCCGTGCAGGTAAGTGCCGTACACATTGCCCTGCACACAGCCTTCGGGCGTGCCGTCCGCCAGGGTACAGAAGGGTTTCCCCTGCCCCTGTATAGATGTACGGCCGGTGTGGATCTCGTAACCGGTGAGTTCCGCCCCGGCAAAGGGTTCAGCGGCTGTGGCCGTAGTTTGGGTGCGGCGCTTTTCATTGGTGAAAACCGTTTGGGTGGGCAGTAAACCAAGCCCGCGCAGGGTCTGGGGGCGGCCGCTCTCGGTACCGGCGGAATCAACCAGCACTTCGCCCAACATCTGGTAGCCGCCGCAGACACCCAGCACCGGGGTACCGCCCGCCGCCAGCTTTTGCACGGCAGCTTCCAGCCCGGATTGCCGCAGCCAGAGCAGGTCGTCCACCGTGTTTTTGGTGCCCGGCAAAATCACCAGATCCGGTGTACCCAGTTCCCGCGCGGCCTGCACGTAACGTCCCCCCAGCAGAGGGTGTTGTTCCAGCGGCATAAAATCGGTAAAGTTGGAAATGTGAGGCAGACGCAAAATTGCCACATCCAACGGTTTAACGGCATTTTTCTGCTGCAACCGGTCGGAGAGGGAGTCCTCGTCCTCGATATCCACCTTTAAATAGGGCACCACGCCCACCACGGGCATGCGGGTCTTTTCTTCCAGCATGGCAAGGCCGGGGCGAAGAATTTCCACATCCCCACGGAATTTGTTGATGACAAGGCCCTTGATGCGCGCCCGTTCCTCCGGTTCCAGAAGTTCCACCGTGCCGTACAGCTGGGCAAACACGCCGCCACGGTCGATGTCCCCCGCCAGCAGCACCGGCGCATCCACCAGTTTTGCCAGGCCCATGTTTACGATGTCGTCAGCCTTTAAGTTGATCTCTGCCGGGCTGCCTGCGCCCTCGATAACAATAATGTCAAACTCCTTGGCCAGGCTGTTGTAGGCCTGCAAAATATCAGGAATCAGGGCGCGCTTATGGCGGAAATACTCCTTGGCGGGCATGTTGCCCCGCACCTCGCCATGGACGATGACCTGGCTGCCGATGTCGCTGCTGGGCTTGAGCAGGATGGGATTCATCCGCACGTCCGGCTCCACGCCTGCGGCCTGGGCCTGCACCACCTGGGCGCGGCCCATTTCCAGGCCGTCCCGGGTAACAAAGCTGTTCAGCGCCATATTCTGGCTTTTAAATGGCGCGGTTTTGTAACCGTCCTGGGCAAAAATGCGGCAGAGCGCCGCGCACAGCAGGCTTTTGCCCGCGCCGCTCATGGTGCCCTGCACCATAATGCACTTGGCTTTGCTCATGCCAGTACCTCCCCCATGATCTGCAGCAGCTGGGCGTTTTCGGCCCCGGTGCGCACAGCGGTGCGGTACCAGGTGGCATCCAGCCCCGGATAATTGGCGCAGCTGCGTACTACGGCCCCGTGGCGGCGCAGTTTTTCGCCAAAATCAGCCAGGGCCTTAAACAGCAGATAGTTGGCCTGACCCTCAATTACGTATAGCCCCAGTGCCCGCAAGCCCGCCGCCAGTTTGGGGCGCTGGTCGGCAATCAACGCGCGGACGGCATCGGCGTAGGCGGTCTCCTGCAAAGCGGCGATGCCTGCGGCCTGGGCCAGGCTGGACACTGCCCAAGGCTGGCCCGCCGCCCGCATTTTTGCAAGCAGATCCGCATTGCTGCACAGCGCGTACCCTAAGCGGACACCCGCCATTGCGTAGAGTTTTGTGAATGCCTTTAAGATGATAAGATTCGGTGCATCGTGTAAAAGTGTTTTAGCGGTCAAGGTGTCACGTTCCGGCAAGAAGTCCAAAAAGCACTCGTCCACTACCAGCACCGCCCCGCAGGCGGCACAGCGGTGCAGCAGTTTTTCCACCAGTGCGGGCGGTGCCACCTGCCCGGTGGGGTTGTTGGGCTGGCAGAGAAACACCATATCAATTTCCGGCGTTACGGCGTTGATAAGGGCATCCGTCACGGCAAAATCGTTGGCGGCATCCAGCGCAAACCTTGTAACTTCACAGCCAACGGTATTCAGCGCCGCCGCATACTCGGCAAAGGTAGGCGCGGGCAGCAGGGCACGGCGCGGGCGGGCGGCTAAAGCAAGGCGGAAGATCAGATCTGCCGCACCGTTGCCGCATAGCAGCCAATTGGCGGGCACATCCTCGGCCACGGCCAGTTTAGCCCGCAGTTCCCGGCAAAGGGGGTCGGGGTAGCGGTCTGCCGTGGGCAGTGCCGCCGTGATAGCCGCCGCCACCCCCGCAGGCAGCCCCAGCGGGCTGACGTTGGCCGAAAAATCCAGCGCGTCCCGGCCAAACTCAGCCCGGTAGCCTGCCCAGTCGCCGCCATGTACCAGTTCCATTTTTCATCCCCTCACAAAACAAAAAGCAGCCGTACCGCCAGCCCCAGTGCCAGGGCCAGCAGACTTTCGGCGTACATCATGCGGTTGGCCCGCACGATGTCCTGCGGCGTAATGGGCCGCAACGGGTCGCCGATTGTCGGTTTATCGTAATATTCTCCAAAGTAGTAGGCCGGGCCTGCCAGCTGTACGCCCAACGCCCCGGCGCAGGCGCTCTCGGTTTGGGCGCTGTTGGGGCTGGCGTGGTTACGGCGGTCCCGCTGCCAGATCTTCCACGCACCGGCGGTGCTGTTGCCGGTCAAGGCCGCAGCGGCCACCCACAAAAGCCCCGCCAGGCGGCTGGGCAGCCAGTTGGTCGCGTCGTCCAATTTAGCGGCGCAGCGGCCAAAATAAAGATATTTCTCATTTTTATAGCCCAGCATGCTGTCCATCGTATTGATGGCCTTGTAGGTCAGCGCCAGCGGCGCACCGCCGATCAGCATATAAAGCAGCGGGGCAATCACGCCATCGCTGGTGTTTTCGGCCACGGTCTCCACGGCCGCTTTCGTCACGCCCTCGGCGGTCAGGTTTTGGGTATCGCGCCCCACAATGCGGGCCACGGCCTTGCGGGCGGCGGGCAGGTCGCCTTTTTGCAGTTCTTTGTACACATTCATGCTTTCCTGCCTAAGGCCTTTGGCCGCCAGGGCTTGGCCGCACCAGAACATTTGCAGGGCCAGCCCCAGTGCCGGGTGCAGCTTGGCCGCCAGCCAGCAGGCCGCGCCGGTAAGCACCAGTGTGCCCAGTGGCAGCACGGCGGCCACAATGCCCCCGCCTACCAGTTCGCCTTTGGGCGTTTTGGGCAGGGCGGCGCGCAGGCGCTTTTCCAGTGCCGAGATGCACCGGCCCATCAGCACCACCGGGTGGGGCAGCCAGACCGGGTCGGCGAAAATGGTATCCAGCACAAAACCGCCCAGCACCGCCCAAAAGATCAGCATGTGCCCTCCTTGGTGTACTGCACAGTTTTGACAAGGTGCAGTACGTGCTGCGCAGCCCAGTCACGGGCATCCAGCACATAGCCGCCCGCGTTGGGGCCGCACCATTTGTAGTAGTCCCGGTGGGGCAGGGCGTAACGCTCCAGCGCGGCCATCTGGGTGCCGCCGTGGGCCAGGATCACCAGCAGTTCTTCCCCGTCTGCCAGGGCTTTGTCCACCAGCGGCGCAAAGGTCTTGCAGATACGGTCCGAGAATTCATCCTTGCGCTCGCCGTCCGGGCAGGGGCTTTCGCAGTTGGCGGCAACCCAGGCCTGGTAGTCAGGGTCGTGCTCCATCTCCACATAATTGCGTCCCTCAAAACTGCCGAAGCACATTTCTTTCAGCCCGTCCACCGGCACAAGCTTTGCATCGGGGAACAGCACCTTCGCCGTCTGGGCTGTGCGCTGCAGTGTGGAAATATAGACGACTTTCGGGTCAATATCCGCGCGGCGCAGCTGGGCCAGCCCCTCAGGCGAAAGCGGGATGTCCCGCTGGCCCTGATAGCGCTTTTGGGCGTTATACTCGGTCAGACCGTGGCGCAGTAAATAAATCAACATTCGGGCAGTTCTCCTTTCAATACCGTGGGCAGGCCGCAGAACAGTTCCACCACGCAGCTTGCCCGCGCGGCCAACAGGCAGGCCAGGCGGCCGGCGGCTTCCCGCGCGGCGCGCTCGGCCGGGTCGACAGGCACAATGCCGCCGCCAATTTCAGTGGCGATGACCACGTCATAGGCGGCCAGTTCATCGGCTAATTTTTCTAAATCGGCGGCGGTTGCGGCAAGATTTTGCACATCGAAAATCTGCCGCCCGCCGAACTTTTGGGCAAAGGTGCGTTTGCCGCTGTAGAGGGGGCCGGTAACAAACATCATTTACAGCACCCCCAGCCATTGACAGGCAGCTAGCGCCGCCAGCATCCAGATCTCACATTTTTGCAAAAACCACCCGGCCAGATCGCCGGTGGTTCCTCCAAATTGTTTTGTTGCTACGTGATAATACCGTGCAAACACCAGGCAGGCGGCCAGCACCAGCGCCCAGCCGCCCAACGCGGCAAGGGCCGCCCCCAGCACCACACACAGCACCGTCAATATGCGGCGCACGTTGGTTTTATCCGCCGCCGTGGCAAACGTATGGGCCAGGCCGGTGTTTTTTGCCATGGGAAACGCCGCCACTGCCAGGCCGGAGAGTGCCCGCTCCCCCACCAGCGCCAGCGTCCACAGTACACCCACACGCGGGGTGAACTGCACACAGGCGCATAAGGCCAGGTAGGCCGCAAAATAGCTGCACAGCCGGATGACCGCAAACGCCCCGCAGTGAGGGTCCTTTAAAATTTCCAGCTTTTTAGCGGTGTCGCCGTAGCTGGAAAGTGCATCGCAGGTATCGGCGTAGCCGTCCAGATGGATGCCGCCCGTGACCCAGACCGGCACGAGACAAAACCCCGCCACGCGGGCAAAATCCGGCAGGGGCAGCATGCCGCACAGGCACCACAGTGCGCCAATCACCACGCCGATGAGCGGGAACGCGCAGAGGGCGTACCGCATGTTTTTCTCGTTCCATGTAAATTGCGGCATGGGCAGGGCCGAAAACATAGCGAACGCCACCGCGATCGTCTGCAAAGCCGTCATGGATTTACGCCCCCTTTGTAATAACGTGGGATGCCGCATATCACCCGCACTACGGTGTCGGCCCGGGCGGCGGTTGCGTTGTTGATCTGCGCCAGCGCCAGCAGGTAGCGGTCGGTGTCGCCGGCATAGTCGGCCCCGCTGCGAAAAACCTCGTTGGATACGACAATCAGATTATCGCACTGTGCGGCCAGATTTGCAAGGCCATTTATAATAGCGGCCGCCGTGTTCTCCCCTGCGCCATCGGGGGCGTAAAGCTCGTTGGCCGTCAGGTTGCCCAGGTCCTCCAGCAGTACCGTGCCGCGCCGGGGCAAAATCAGCTGGTCAAGATGCAGCGGGCACTCCACTGTGTCAAACTGTTTTTGCGCCCGCATGGCACGGTGCCGGGCCACACGGGCGGCGCACTCGGCATCCCACACCTGCATGGTAGCCAGGTAGGTGCGCGGCAGGGGGCTTTGCAGGCAGAGCGACTCCGCAAAGGCGCTTTTACCGCTGGCCGAGCCGCCGATGACCAGCGTCAGCATTGCGGGGTGTACGGCGTGATGCCGCCCTCGGTGAAAGAATAGCAGCCGTTATAGACCGCCAGGGCCATATCCCACAGCGGCAGGCTGGCCACGGCCCCCGTGCCCTCGCCTAGGTGCAGATTGGCGGTGATAAGCGGTTTTTTGTGGAGTTCTTCCAGCACAAGGCGGGCGGCAGGCTCGCTGGAAACATGGCTGGCAAACACAGCCTTAGCCGCAGCCGGGCACAACCGAACCGCGCACAGCGCCGCCACACCACTGATGAAACCGTCCATAAGGATGGGCACAGTTTCCAGCGCACCGCCCAAAAACACGCCGCACAGCCCGGCAATGTCAAAGCCGCCCAAGGCCGCCAGCACGCCCAGTGGGTCAGCGGCATCGGGATGGTTGACGGCGATGCCGCGCTGGATGGCATTGATCTTGCGGCGCAGACCCTCATCCGAAAGCCCCGCGCCGCGGCCGGTCATCTCCTGCACAGGGCGGCCCAGCAGTACGCTGGCTACAGCGCTGGAGGTGGTGGTGTTGCCGATGCCCATCTCGCCGGTAGCCAGCATTTGCATGCCTTGGCTCTTTTGTTCCCGCACCAGTTCAATACCGCAGGCGATGGCCTGTACGGCCTGGGCGCGGGTCATGGCTGGGCCTTGGGTAAAGTCCGCCGTGCCGGGGGCAATGCGGCAATTGATGGCCCCCGCCACCGGTACACCGGCGATGCCCATATCCACAGGCACCACGGCACAATGGGCGGCCGACGCCATGCGGCAAACGCTGGTGCGGCGGGCGGTCAGATTTTCCAGCACCGCGCGGGTCACGCTGGCATCGGTCTGGCTGACACCCTGGGCCACCACGCCGTTATCAGCGCACAGCACCAGCACGGCACGGTTGGTAAAATCCGGCGTTTCGGTGCCCGTCAGGGCGGCGGCATCCTCCACCATGGTTTCCAGCTGGCCCAGGCCGCCCAGGGGTTTTGCCAGCGCGGCCCAGTGGGCGTGGGCGGCGGCGTGGGCGGCTTCGTTGGGCGGAGTCACCGTTTTTAATAAGGTTTTCAGTTCGTTTTCGGTCATGGTTTTTCCTTTATAAATTGGCGGGCTGCGGCCACAAAACGCTGCGGCAGGGGCGTACCCGCCCAGTACAGGTGCGGGAAGCCCGCATACAAATGCGCGTTGGCGAACCCGCAGGCCCAGCTGCGGCCGTTGGATTTGGCGGCGGTAAAATCCGTACCGTTGGCGGTTGAATCCCAGTGGTGGAACTCGTGGATCGGCAGGCGTTCCCCCGCCGCAAACAGCATACTGTCGGCGTGGGCGGTCAGCGTGGCATAGCCGAACCTCACCAGGCGGCCCACCTTAACCCCCTGCCCGGGCAAAACGCCTGCCATGGGGTAGGGTTTGCCGTCCGTGCCCTCCAGTGATTGACCCAAATAGAGGAACCCGCCGCACTCGGCCACCGTGGGCAGGCCGCTTTCTACCGCCGTTTTTGCAGCGCTGCGCATGGCAGTGTTGGCCGCCAGCTGGGCGGCGTACAGTTCCGGGTAGCCGCCCGGCAGGTACAGGCCGCCGATATCCTCTGGCAGGGCGGCATCCTGCAAGGGGCTGAAAAAGCACAGTTCTGCGCCGTTTTCCCGTAAAGCTTCCAGCGTTTCGGCGTAGGTAAAGCAGAACGCGGCATCCCGCGCCACGGCGATGCGCACATCAGCCGGGGGCACACTGCGCGGCACGGCAGCGAGGGCGGGGCGGTCAAACAGAGCGGCAAAACGCGGCCAATCGATGGTTTTCTGTGCGGTGTCAGCCAACAGCTGAATCTTACGCTGCAGATCTTCAATTTCAGCGGCGGTCTTTAACCCCAAGTGGCGGCTTTCGATGGCGGCCTCCGGCAGCGGCAGCAGATAGCCAATTACCGGCAGGCCGGTCTCCTTTTCCAGCATGGGGGCCAGCAGTTTGTACAAAGTTTCACTGCAATCATTAAGCAGTATGCCCGCCAGATGATGCGGTGTGCGGAACGCCAACAGTCCCCGCAGTTCCGCCGCCAGGGTCAGGCTGGCACCTTTGGGCCGCACCACCAGCAGCACCGGCAGGTCCAGCGTATCGGCCAAATGCCATGCACTAGCGGTGTTGCTGGTGCCGCCCAGGCCGTCATAATAGCCCATGGCCCCCTCCACCGCCGCCGCGCCGTGGCCCGCCGCGTTTTGGGCGTACAGGCGGCGCACCGTGGCCGGGGTGGAGAAAAACAGATCGAGGTTGTGGCTTTCCACATCCAGCACGGCGCGGTGGAACATCGGGTCGATATAATCCGGCCCCGATTTAAAGGCACAAGGGTGTCCCCCGCGCGCCTGCAGCGCCGCCAACAACGCACAGGCGGCGGTTGTTTTGCCGCTACCGGAGCGCGGCGCGGCCAGGACAAACTGCAGCATGTTACTCCCTCACAATTAAAAATACGGGGTTGTTTGCCATTAACAAATGCAGGCTGCCCGCCGCCTTGCTGCGGCTGACGGCGATCTGCGTGACCTGGGCGGACAGGCCGTGGGCCGCCAGGGCGGCGATGGCCTGCTGCAAAGTTTCCAGCGCAATAGCGCTGATGCAAAGCCGCGCGGCGGGGTTAGCGGCCAGGGCCGCATCCACGATGGCCGCGAGATTGCCCTTGCTGCCGCCGATGAAAACGGCATCCGGGGCGGGCCAATCGGCCAGCGCTTCGGGGGCTTTGCCTTGCGTCAAATGCAGGTTTTCGGCATGGAATTTGGCGCGGTTCTGGCGGATCAGTTCGCAGGCATCGGCATCGCACTCGGCAGCATAAACCTGCCCAGCGGGGGCGGCCAGCGCCATCTCCACGCTGATGCTTCCGGTGCCCGCGCCCACATCCCACAGGGTATCGTCCGGGCGCACGGCCAGTTTAGCCAGCACGGCGGCACGGACTTCCTGCTTGGTCATCGGCGTTTTGCCGCGGATGAAGGCTTCGTCCGGCAGGCCGGGCACACGGCGCTGCAATGCCGGGCAGGGCTCCACCAGCAGCACACTCAAGCCCGCAAAGGTCTGCTGGGCCAGTGATTGCACCGTGCCGGTCACTAGGCGCTGGGCAGTAGTGCCCAGATTTTCCCCCACCGTTGCCAGCACCTCCCCGCAGCCGCTTTGCGTTAATTGGGCACAAAGGGACGCGGGGGTTTCGCTGCCGCCGGTCAGGAAAAAGGTCGGTGTATCGGCACTGCACACCAAGGTCGGGGCGCAGGCGCAGCCGTGGGCGCTGACCAGCTTCCAATCCTGCCAGGGGCGGCCCAGCGCGGCAGCCAGCAGCTGCACACTGGAAAGCCCGGGGCAGACCGTGTACACCAGCCCCGCCGCATCCAGCGCGCGGCACAACGCCGATGCGCCGGAGTAAAAGCCGGTATCGCCGCTGTAGGCCACGGCCACGCGGGCGGCGGGGGTGGTACGCAGCAGCGCACAGATTTCCTCAATTTTATAAAGCGGTGCGCGGTTTTGGGTGCAGCCCTCGGGCAGGTTTTCCAGCAGGCGGTGCGCGCCGATAATCAGCCCGGCTTCCTGCAGTGCGTTTAACCCCTGTACCGTCAGGCTGCCGGGGGTGCCGCTGCCCATGCCGACCAATGTGATTTTCATAAAAGCTCCCTGCATCGTTGCAAAATGGTTTTGGCGGTCTCGCCCTGTTCCTCGGGGCGGCGCAGTACGATCATCTGTACACCGCACTGGGCAGCGGCCTGCGCCTTTTCGGCAAAGCCGCCCGCCGCGCCGCCGTCTTTGGTGACCATGTAAGCAATGCCAAATTGACGCATGACCGCTACATTCAGTTCACGGGTGAACGGCCCCTGCATGGCTATAATGTTGCGGTGCGGGATGCCCGCCGCCTCGCAGGCGGTGATGCCTGCCAGCGTGGGCAGTACACGAGGGTAGAGCCGCGCGGGATCCAGGGCGGCAAAGGCGGGCAGTTCTTTGGCACCCGTTGCCAGCAGGACATTGCCTGGTTTGTCTGCCAGGTACGCCGCCGCTTGTTCCGCCGTTTGCAGCACCACACTGCCCACAGGCAGGTCACTGGCGGGGCGCAGCAGACGGTGGTACTCCACGCCCGCCACCGTTGCCGCTGCGCGGATGTTGCGGGTAGCCTCGGTAGCGTAGGGGTGGGTGGCATCCACACAGAGGGCAGCCCCCTGCAAAAGTGCCGCCATCCCGTCAGCATCCAGGCGGCCAGTGCAGACCGTGATGCCGGGGGTGGTTCCCTGCTCCTCGGCTCCTAATTCGGTAGCCACACAAACGGTAACTTCTACCCCCAGGGCGGCAACGGCGCGGGAAAATTCCCGTCCCTCGGTCGTGCCGCTGAAAACGACTACTTTCATACGCCGCGATACCCCCTGGGTGTGACCATTTTGCCGCCCAGCATTTGGGTTGCCACGTTGCCGATGTACACGGTGGTAAACATATCCACTGCCGTGTTTTCCAGTTCGGCCAGCGTCAGCAGCCGGGAAGTCTGCCCCTCGCGCCCAATGTTGCGCACGATGCCGCAAACCGTCTGCGGTGTTTTGCCGTTTTGCAGCAAGATCCGCACGGCCTTTTGCAGGTAGTCGGCCCGGCCCTTGGAGGACGGGTTGTACAGCGCCAGGCAGAAGTCCCCTGCCGCCGCGCAGGCCAGCCGCTTTTCGATGACGGCCCAGGGCGTGAGCCGATCCGAGAGAGAGATAACGCAAAAGTCATGGGCCAGCGGGGCCCCCAGCACCGCGCTGCCGCTTAACGCCGCCGTCAGGCCGGGCACGATCTCCACCGTCACAGCGGGGTAGCCCTGCGCCAGTTCCAGCAGCGGGCTGGCCATGCCGTACACGCCCGCATCGCCGGAGCAGACCAGCGCCACCGTTTTGCCGCCCTGCGCGGTTTCCAGCGCCCAGCGGCAGCGGTCGATTTCTTTCGTCATGCCGGTGGTATACACTTCTTTGTCCGGGTACAGCGGGCGCACCAAGTCGATGTAAACCGTGTAGCCGCACAGCACATCGGCGGCCTGCAAGGCGGCCTGGGCCTGGGCGGTCAGGCAGCGGGCATCGCCGGGGCCAAGGCCCACCACGTACACCATTGCGTCAGTCATCGTTCCATCTCCAATCCGGGGTAAAGGGGCGCAGTGCCGCGGCAAAGGTCACGCCGTCCCGCGCCCACTTGTGTGCCCATACAGGGCCGCCTGCGGCCAGCACAGCCGCGCGCTCGCAGACATTATCCACGCCGGTGATGCTTTGCACAAAGTCCGAATGGGCGAACTGACCCGGCGCGGCGCGCAGTTCTTCGGCGGTATAAAAGGTAAGGGGCCAGCCCTGCTTTTGGCCGAATTCTGCCAGGCCGGGTTCGTCTTTTTTTAGGTCAATGCTGGCGGCGGCAGTGATGCTTTGCGGTGCCAGCTTTGCTTCGGCGCAGAATGCGGCAAAGGCATCCGCCAGCTTATTGGCTGATGTACCGCGCTTGCAGCCGATGCCCAGCACCGCAATGTGCGGGAAGATGTGCAAGGCATCAGGAGTCAACGCAGGGGTCAGCGTCAGGGCGAAATCGGCCTGGGCGGCATCCCCTGCCGGTTCCACACCGGCGGGCGGTGTACCCTGGATAGGCCAATCACTGGCAAAATGCACCGTGCGGCCTGCCAGCAGGGCACCGCTTACGGTTTTGATGCGCGGCGGCTCAGCCACATGGCAGTGCTGGCGCTTGGCCCACTCATCCACGGCAAACACACCGTTGGCATCGGTGGCGGTGGTGATGAACGGCACAGCGCCGCACACTTTTGCCAGCTGACGGGCCAGATCATTGGCACCGCCCAGATGGCCGGAGATCAGCGGGATCGCAAAGTGGCCGCACTCATCCAGCACCACAACAGCAGGGTCGGTGGCCTTGCTGTGGCAGTGGGGTGCGATGGCCCGCACGGCGATGCCAACAGCCCCCACAAAAATCAGGGCATCACTTTGTGCAAACTGCGCAGCGGTCCAACCGGCAAGGGTCACACCATCTTCGCCGCAGCGGGCCACCTGATTTGAATCCCCGGGGCAAGCCGCCGCCAGCTGCCGGGCCAGTGCCAGGCCTTTGTTGGTAAAAGCGAGATACGCGCAGGTCATTGCGGTGCTCCTTTGCGGTATTCGGTGGTGAAAGTGGGGTCGTAAAGCTTGCTGCGGTCGTACCGTGCGGCCAGGAAGTTCCCCACCACGATCAGCGCGGTTTTGGTAATGCCCGCTGCGCGGGTGCTGGCGGCCAGGGTGCCCACAGTGCAGCGCACAGTCTTTTGCTCCGGCCAAGTAGCTTTGTAAACCACCGCCGCAGGGGTTGCCTCGGTGTAGGCCCCCTGCAAAAGTGCGGCCTGCACGTTGTCCACCAAACCGATGGACAGGAAAATGACCATGGTTGCCCCATGGGTAGCCAGGCTGGCCAGGCGTTCCCCCTCCGGCACGGGGGTGCGGCCCTCCATACGGGTGATGATGACGGTCTGGCTCACGCCGGGCAGGGTGTACTCGGCGTTCAGCGCCGCAGCTGCCCCGCAAAAGCTGGACACACCGGGGGTATCATCGTAGGGGATATTATCGGCATCCAGGGCATCCATCTGCTCCCGGATGGCACCATACAGGCATGGGTCGCCGGTGTGCAGGCGCACCGTGGTTTTGTGCGCCGCTTCGTTTTCACGCATCACGGCCAGCACCTGTTCCAGCGTCATTTCGGCACTGTTGTAGATGGTGCAATCCGCTTTCGCCAGCCCCAGCAAAGCCGGGTTGACCAGACTGCCCGCGTAGATGATGCAATCCGCCGTTTGCAGCAAAGCCGCACCGCGCCGGGTGATAAGATCCGGTGCGCCGGGGCCTGCCCCTACAAAATGTACCATGTCAGTTTCCTTTCCAGCTTTGCAGCAATTTTTCGGCCTGTTGGGTCTGCCCCAGCGGGCCGTTTTGATTGGAGAACAGCACCGCCCCCACCGTAAAGGTTTCCGCTGCGCGGCGGTCCAGATGCAGCTGAATGGCCTGCAACAGGCTTGCCATCACAGGCTCTTTCAGGTTGGCAACAGTCAAAATGTCCAGGCAGGCATCGGTGGTGGCGGCATCCATTAAAGCCCGGCAGGTCGCCGTGTCCGCCCCACACAGGGCCGCATGGGCGCAGAACAGTTCGGTACGGCAATCGGCCTGCTTGGAGTGAGTGTTCATGATGCCGCCCGCCAGCTTGACCAGCTTGCCCACATGGCCGACAAGCAGTACTTCCGCGAAATGCTCTGCCGCCGCCATATCCAACGATTCACCGATGAAATTGGAGACTTTTACAATAGGGATTTCGTGCAGTTCCGGGTAGGTTTTTGCCAGATAATCCAGCCCGTAGTTGCCGGGGGCCAGAATCAGGCGGCGGCTGCGCAGGGCGGCCTGGTGGATCTCCAATTGCAGAGAGTCCAGCAACGCCTGCTGGCTCATCGGTTCCACAATGCCGCTGGTGCCCAGCACCGACAGGCCGCCCTCGACCCCCAGGTGTGGGTTGAAGGTGCGCCTGGCGGCTTGCTCGCCGCCCTCGATGCGGATAACCACCGCGAAGCCGCCGCTGTAACCGGCGGTCTCGGCTTCCTTTAATAAGGCTTCGGTAATCATCTGGCGCGGCACGTGGTTGATGGCCGCCGCACCCACAGGCTGGTCCAGGCCGGGTTTGGTCACACGGCCCACACCCGCGCCGCCATCGATGGTGACGGTGCGTGGGGCATCGGGCAGCAGCGTGACCTCGGCAATAACCGGCAGGCCGGTGGTAGCATCGATGTCGTCACCGCCGTCTTTTACAATGGCGCACTCTGCTCCGTCTGCTGTACGGCGGCAGAATTGGGGTGCAACCTCGACCACAATGCCCTTGGGGGTGCGCAGGCCGACACTTTCCGGCGTGTGGCCGGTCAGCAGCAGACGGGCCGCCCCCGCCACCCCCAGCGCCGCGCAGGTGCCGGTGGTGTAGCCGCAGCGCAGCAGCTTTTGCCCGCTGCGGATGTAGTGCTCAAATTTAGGCTTCGGCTTTTCGCCAAACAGGGCGGCGTATTGTGCGTCCGTCAAATCAAACAGGCGGCAGATATTCTCCCTTGCAAATGCTTCTTTCGTCGTAAGTACGCCGGAAACGCCTTGGGGCGAAACGCAGACCACTGCATCGGCCAGCTTTTGCGCCAATTCCAGTTCGTGCAGCGTCACGATAATAGCTACACTCTTTTCGTGGGCCAGAGTTTGCAAAATTGCCATCAGTTCAGCTTTGCCTTTTACATCCAGAAAGGACGTGGGCTCATCCAGAAGCAGGATTTCCGGCTGCTGGCAGACGGCCCGGGCCAGCAGTACACGTTGGCGCTGACCGTCACTGATTTTGGTAAAGTCCCGCGCGGCCAGTTCGTCCGCCTGCACCAGATGCAAAGCTTCCCGCACCTGCTGCTTGTCCTCGGCCGAGAGGATGCCCAGCCGCCCGGTATAGGGGTAGCGGCCGGCGGCGGCCACGTCAAAGCAGGTGGTCAGCTCGGTGCGGGCCGTGTGGGGCAGCATCAGGGCCAGCTTGCGGGCGCGGGCGTTGGGGGTGTAGGTGGTCAGCGTTTTGCCGTCCAACAGCACCGCGCCGCCCTGGGCCGCCAGCTGCCCGGCCAACGTTTTTAATAAGGTGGATTTGCCCGCGCCGTTGGGGCCGATGAGGGCCAGAATTTTGCCGCGTTCGGCTTGCAGGGTAATATCCCGCAGCAATGGGGCACCGTAGCCGACGGCTAGGGCCTGGGTTTCGCAATAACTCATGCTGTCCCCTCCCTGCCGTGGCGGCGCACCAGCAGCCAGATGACCACCGGCGCACCAAATACCGCCGTGACCGAACTGATGGACAGCTCGGTCGGTGCAAACAGGCTGCGGGCGATCAGGTCACACAGCAGGCAGAACGCCGCCCCGCCCAGGGCACACCCCGGCAGGACATGCAGCGGTTTGGCGCTGCCCAACGCCTGCTTGACCAGATGCGGCACTGCGATGCCAACAAAAGAGATCGGCCCGGCAAAGGCTGTGACACAGGCCGCCAACAGGCTGGACAGCAGCACCAGCAGCACCGAGAAACCGCGTACCGATACGCCCACACTTTGCGCGTAGGCTTCGCCCATCTGGTAGGCAGCCATGGGTTTGGACAGCAAAAACGCCGCCGCCAGGCAGGGCAGCGTAATGACCGCCGCCGTGCCCACGTTGCCCCAGGTCATGCCGGAAAAGCTGCCCATGGACCAGTTGTGCAGGTTGACAATGTTGGAATCCTGCGCGAAAGCCACCACGATATCGGTGATGGCGGAGCAGATGTAACCGATCATAACGCCGCAGATGACCAAAATGCTCATGCGCTGCACACGGCGCGCCACGGCCAGCACAAACAGCATGGCGGCCATGGCCCCGGCGAAAGCGGCCAGAATCAGGGTGAGAGAGTTCGTCAGCAGGCCGCGATTTAAAAACACGACCATGGTCAGCGCCACAGCCAACTTGGCCCCGCTGGAAATGCCCATAACGAACGGCCCCGCAATGGGGTTGGCAAAAAAGGTTTGCAGCAGATACCCGGCCACCGACAATGCCGCCCCCAGCAATATCACCATCACAGCGCGGGGCAGGCGCAGTTGCAGCAAAATGTTGCTGGCTAACACATCCTGCCCGCGGCCCAGCAGGGCGCTGACCACATCGGCGGGCGAAAGCGCCACACTGCCCCAAAACAGGTTGAGCGCAAACAGCACCAGCAGGGCCGCCGCCATGGCGAGATATGCAATTGTCAGGCGTTTCCGGGTGTGCATGGTGTCATCCTTTGTGTGTTTGTCGCTTGTAGGGGCGAGCATCGCTCGCCCGCGGGCCGATGCAAGCATCGGCCCCTACGGCTGTGCAGCAAGCGCATTAAATAATTTTTGTCAAGAATTTCAGTTCACTATCATCGGGTACTCCCTCAGTAAAGACCTTGTTCATATCCAAGATAAGGTCGGGCATCTCCATGCTTTGCTGGAACAGGCTTTGCGCGGTACACCAGACATTACCCTGCTGTACGGCCATACACTGTGCCAGCAGCGGGCATTTGGAGATCAACTCGTCCATGGTGCGGATCTCACCCTCGATGGTGCTGTTGTAGATCAGCACATCGGCATCCTGGGCCCCGGCGTAGAAATCCTCCAGCGAGATATTGACGGTAGCCAGGTTGTTGCCGCTGTCCGTCAGGTCAGAGAATACATAGTCGCCGCCCGCCATCTCGATCATTTCAGCGACATAATCGCCGCCTTTGCGCACGGTAGCCAGGTTGTTGGAGGTGATGGAGAAAAAGGCCACTTTTTTACCGGTGGACGGTTCATTTTCCAGCGATGCAATGCGCCGGACGGCATCCTCAAAAACCTGTTCGGCCTGCTCGGTCTTGCCCAGCAGCACACCGTACAGCTTGACCCACTCCATTCGGGCCAGGGGGCCGCTCTCGTAGCTGGAGCGCTCCACCAGCACGGGTACACCGAATTTTTCCAGCTGTTCCTTAACTTCGGGTGTGTGGTAGATCATCGTGTTTTCGATGGCAAGGCCGCAGTCGGCGGCGAGAATCGTCTCGTAATCGGGGGCACTGTACTTGCCCGCGTAGGCGATCTGGCCGTTTTGCATGGCGGTTTTGGCGGCATCCAGATACCAGTTATCGGCCTGTGTGCCGGAGAGCGCCACCGCGTCCAGCCCGTCAATGCTGATGATGGGGTCCATGGCGGAGGAGGACACGAGATACATATTCTCGATGGGCTGCTGTAAAACCGTGATGTCCGCGTCCAATTCACCCGGTGAAGCCACGCCCTCGGGCACGACCAGATACCGCGCACCATCGATGGTGATCAGGCGGCATCCGCCCTCGCACTCGTCAATCGTAAACTGCTGGGCATACTGCAAGGGGTAGCTGCCGGTGATGGTCAGTGTATCGGTACCGGTAGCCGCAGGCTGGGCCGCGCACCCCGCCAGCAGCGCGGACAGGGCTGCCAGCATTACAAGCCGCTTCATTCGGCAGCGGCCAGCGTGGTGCTGTCAAAGGTCAGGGTGTACTCGATCTCGTGGGGGGTGCTCATGGCAACGGTGTCAGCAGTGACAGCCAGGGCAGTGTCCAACGCGGCTACGGGAATTTCAAAGGTGGAGTTGCCCTCGGTGTTGGTGGGCAGGTACTTCTCGCCATCAATGAGCATATAGTCGTAGTTGGGGCTGCTCCACACGATGGTGGCGGTCATGGTGCCGTCAGCCACGGTCAGGGCAGCGGGGCTGTCCACCGTGGCGCGGCCGCTGCCACCCACCAGCGTGACGGCGCAGGTGTAGGTATCATCGGCAGGAACTTTCGCCGCAGCATCACCATCGACCGCGGGCACAGCGTTGGCTACGCTGACAACATGATCGTACCAGGTGCCCTTGGTGCCCAGGATAGCCAGCTGGAAATCGGTGTCCACAGCCTCCACGGGGATGTCAAAGCCGTAGACTTCATCGCTGGTACCGTCAGCGTAGGTCACGGTATCGATGGTGGGCTGCAGCCAGTCGTCCTCATGGTCGGGGGCATCGGCAGCCATGCCCAGATACAGGTTGACGATCTTCTGGGACTGCAGGCTGACGTGCATCGTCATCTTGCCGTTTTCCACGGTCAGGGTGCCCTTGCCATCGCAGGCTTCGCTGACATGGAACATGCTGCTGTCGGTGTTAAAGTCGGCATCGTAGATGTCGTCCGGCAGGGCGGCTTCGTCAGCGGGGGCTTCGCTCTCACTTTCGGCGGCCGGGGCGGTCTCGACAGCGGAGACGGCCTCGCTGGTGCTCTCACTGGCAGAAGCAGATTCGGTGGCACCGCAGCCTGCCAGCAGCAGGGCGGCAGCCAGGGCCAGGGATACGAGTTGGAACTTCTTCATGTGTACTTTCCTACCTTATTCTATTATGTTTATCTATTGCATTGCAAGCACAAATGTCTCCGGGCCGATGCGAGCATCGGCCCCTACAAATGTACCAAAGCAGAACAAAACCAAAAACTGCCCGAAGGCTTTCCCTCGGGCAGGATGTACCAAAAATCAGCCGTTCAGGGCATCCATGGCGGCCTTGGTGTGGTCAACGTAGATCTGCTGGATGGCAGCGATCTCGCCCAGACCGGCGATCTGGGCATCAACGCTGTCAAAGCAGTCAGCAGCATTGAACTGGCTCAGCCAGGAATCCTCGTCCGCACCGGCCATATCGTTGTTGGCGTGGTCACCGGCAACGACCATCAGCGGGCGCAGGACGACCTTGGTGTAACCGGCTTCCTTGACCTTCTCGATAACAGCCTCGCAGGCAGTGTCCTCGGGCTCGCCCTCGACCGTGCCGATGAACACATTGTCATAGCCCAGGGTTTCCATTGTAGTCTGCATCTGGCTGTAGCTGATCTTAGCGGTGTGGGAAGTGCCGTGGCCCATGAATACGAAAGCGGTGCCATCGGCAGCAGCAGCGGCGGCATCCTCATAGCCGGCTGTCTTGACGGCCTCGGCGGTGATGGCGGCAGCTACAGCTTCCTTATCCTCGTTGATGACGGTGGCATCAGCGCCAACCTCGCCCAGCAGGGGCTCGGCGATGGAAACGCTCTCGAACTTGTCCTTGTACGCATCGATGGCTTCGCACATCTCATCGTACTCAGCGCCGTGCATCAGATGGGTGGGCTGGACGACCAGGTTCTTGACACCGTTGGCGACAGCGCGGTCGAGAGCCTGCTGCATGTTGTCGATCTTCTCGCCGTCACGGGCCTGGACATGGTTGATAATGATCTGGGCGGTGAAGGCGCGGCGGACGGACCAATCCGGGTTAGCGGCCTGCAGGGCATCCTCGATGCCCTTGATGTCGGCCACGCGGCTGTCGTTGAAAGAGGTTCCAAAGCTGACGACCAGCAGTTCGTTCTCGCCGATTTCATCCTGGTTGCGGGGGTCATCGTTGGCGGCATTGCCGGTGTCACGGCCGAAGTATTCGGGGTCAGCGTTCTCGCCCTCGACCATTTCTTTCTGGGTGTCGGTCAGGGCATCCCAGGCAGCCTTGGCGGCTTCGCACTGGGCATCGGTGTCATCGGTGCGCTCCTGCACATAGATGGCATCGATCAGGTCTGCGCAGTTCTTTGCGGCCACTTCGTCAGCATCTCCTTCTTCGGCTTCCTCTGCGGTGCTCTCGTTCTCGCTGACGGCAGTGCTTTCGGCCACGCTGTCAGAAGAAGCGGCGGTGCTGCCGCAGCCTGCCAGCAATGCGGTGGACAGGGCCAGGGCGGCCGCCACGGCGGCGGGCTTTTTCCAGTTGATTCTTCTCATGTGTTCTGCTTCCTTTCTGTATATAACCGATGGGCGGCACAGGGGGAAACCAGAAACGCAAAAGGCACACCAAAACGAGCCCACTAAAAAACGAGGCCTTTTGCATGCAGAATGGCAACGCAAAAGGCCCCGTGTTTTTAACAGGTGCTTTACGGTACAACCAATTCCTCGTGATCTGGGGCAATGCCCCCGTACCCGGCAGCGGGCAGGTTTCCTGGCTGAAAGATCAACGCCCACCGCCGCCTTCCCGGGTAAACACCCAGTGACCGATGCAAAAGCACCCTGGCGGCAGGCTCCCTTATCACAGTGACGAGATCGTGCGGGATTTGCACCCGCTTCCCTTTTACCCTTTTCTATGCGCAAAATGCAGCATAAAAAGGCACCTGCTGTCGTATTCAGTTTTACGTGGGTAAGTATAACACAATGCAAGGGGAAGTGCAAGGGCACGGCCGCAAATACTTTACTGTATCGCAGCAGAAAAGCTCTGGCCGCAGGAAAGCGCAGCCAGAGCTTTAGGGTGTCACTTTTGATTTGCTTCAGGGAAGATGATTTTATTCACGAAGAAGAAAATCACCATCGAGATACCACCGTTGAGCACCGTGGTACCAATGTTGTAAATAAAGTCCGGCACCAGCAGGCCAGCCACCGCCACCCACACGCAGTTGATGGAGTTGACGATGCAGGTAATCAGGCAGAATGCCAGCACATACCAGCCAATCTGCTTTGCCAGATTGCCCTTGCTGCGGAACACAAAGTTGCGCTGGATCGGGAAGTTGATGCACTCGCCGATAACCATAGCAATCATGTACGCGCAGAAGTACGGCAGGCCGCCGTGGGCGGCATCGTAGCCCAGGATGTTCCACTGGAACGTCTCGCCAAACAGCGTGACCGGGATGCCCGGCCAGCCGAAATCCACCACCGGCAGGCTGGCAAAGGCCTTTGGCAGGAATTGCAGCAGCAAATATTTGAACACCGTAATGAGGTTGGACACGACCACGAACAGGCCGCCCTCCCGCACCCACTTGGCAGCGGCGGGGTGCTTGGCCGCGAAGTTATTCCAGAATTGCATAAGCACCTCCGTCAGCTGTTGCGCAGGCGGCTTTCCAGCTGCGCGTTGAGAATTACGTTTTTCACGGCCTCGATAATCACTTTAATCAGGCCGATAAACCAGAAGCCCTTCGCTTCCAGCACAATGCCGTCCACCATGCCCATGCTGATAGCACCGCTGGTCATTTTTGCCAGGGCGCGCAGCGGCATGTTGTATTGGAACATCACGTTCAGGTTGGGCTGGCCCTTTTTGTAGCTGGCCGTCAGCAGCGTGTGCAGCACCAGCCAGACCAGCCAGCACAGCGGGCTGCGGCTGTGGTTGAGTTCGCCCAGGGTCATGTTGCGGTCGATTTTTACGGCGTCATCCGGGATGGGGAGGCCCAGCAGGGTCTCCCACTCGGCATCGGGCACGTTCTGCACCTTGCCGCTCTGGTAATGCAGCAGGTTTTTGCCCTCGTAAGGGTTGGGGGCACCGGTGCCATCCACGTCAACAACAGCGGTCAGGCGGATATCCGCGCAAGAAGCACCGACACGAATCTCGTAAGAGCCGCCCTCAACTTCCCACGCATTGGTGAGCGTATTCCAATAGCGGAACGCCTTATCGTCCAGGGCAACGGTCACCCGCTTGCTTTCCCCTGCCGCCAGGTGAACCTTGGCAAAGCCTTTCAACTCCTGCGCAGGGCGGAAGATCTTCGCATCGGGCTTGGCAACATAAACCTGCACAATTTCAGCGCCCTCGCGGTCGCCTGTGTTGGTCACGGTCAGGCTCACGCCCTGGGGTGTAGCTTTTACGTCAGAGTAAGCAAAGCTCGTGTAGCTTAAGCCAAACCCAAACGGGAACGCCGGTTCCACGCCTGCGGTCTGGTGGTAGCGGTAGCCCACATACAGCCCCTCGCGGTACTGCACGGTGCGGCCATCGCCTGCAAAGTTGTCACGGGCAGGGGTGTCAATGTAAGCCTTGGCCCAGGTCTCGGCCAGCTTGCCGCTGGGGTTGACCTTGCCGGTCAGCACATCCAGCATAGCCCCGGCCCCGGCCTGGCCGCCCAAAGCGCCGTAGACCAGCGCCTTGCAGTGGTTCGCCCAGGAAGTTTCTACGGAAGCGCCAGCACTAAGCACCACAACGATGTTGGGGTTGACCTTTTGCAGCGCCCGCAGCAGCTCGATTTGGTTCGCTGCTACGCACATATCGCTGCGGTCCAGGCCCTCGCTCTCTTTAATTTCGTCCAGGCCCATGCACAGCAGCACCACGTCAGCTTTCTGCGCCAGTGCCACGGCTTCGGCCTGTTTGGCGGCATCGGGTTTGCCCTGGCGGTCGAAACCGGCGGCAAAGCCTACCTGTTCCAGCCCGCTTTCGGCCCAGCTGCCCAGCAGAGAATCCACTTTGATAGAATTAACAGCGCTGGAACCTGCGCCCTGGTAGCGCGGTGTCTCGGCAAAGTCGCCGATGACGGCCACCTTGGTTCCCGCCGCCAGCGGCAGCAGGTCGTCCTCGTTTTTCAGCAGCACAGCGCTCTCAGCAGCGGCGCGGCGGGCCAGCGCGTGGTGGGCATCAGCATCAAAGCTGCGGCTGTGGTTCTGCACGGCGGCGTGGGTATCGTAAATCAGCGTCAGCAGTTCGTCCAGACGGGCATCGATGTCGGCCTCGGTGATTTTGCCGGAGTTGACAGCGGCCAGCAGTTCCCGCACGGCATCGCCACCGGGAGCAGGCATTTCCAGCGTGGAACCGTTCTTTACGCCCAGCGCATGGTCGTTAGACCCGCCCCAGTCGGTAACGACTGCCCCGGTAAAGCCCCAATCCTTGCGCAGGATGTCCTGCAGCAGGTGAGCGTTCTCGTTGGCGTAGGTGCCGTTCACCAGATTGTAGCTAGACATGATGGTTTTGGGCGCGGCTTCTTTGACCACGATCTCAAAGCCGGTCAAATACAGCTCGCGCAAAGTCCGCTCGTCCAGCACCGAATCCGATGCCATGCGGCGCAGTTCCTGCGAGTTTACGGCAAAATGCTTGGGGCAGGCGGAAATACCGTTGGATTGGATGCCCCGCACATACCCGGCGGCCATCTTGCCCGCCAGATAAGGGTCCTCGGAGAAATACTCGAAGTCGCGTCCGCACAAGGGGCTGCGTTTGATGTTCAGGCCCGGTCCCAGCAGCACGGCCACTTCCTGCGCGGCGGCTTCCTCGCCCATAGCCTTGCCTACTTCCTCGCCCAGGGCGGGGTCCCAGCTGCAAGCCACAGTAACAGCCGTAGGGAAACAGGTAGCGGGAACACTAGGGTTCAGCCCCAGATGGTCCGCCGCCCCAGCCTGCTTGCGCACACCGTTGGGGCCATCGGACAACGTGATAGACGGTATACCGGCCTTGGGCATGGTCCGGGTGGTAAACACTGTATCACCGGAAAGCAGGGCGCACTTTTGCTCCAAATTCAGCTTTTGAATAATTTGTGTGTTTTGCAAGGTGATCTACACCTCTTTCTTACTAGCAGATTCAAAAAGATGCAGGCTGCTACAAGGGCAAGCCCCCTATAACAGCCTGCATGGCAAGTTTGTTAGCGGTTATTCGGCCGCGGTGATGGTGGCCAGGTTGTAAGACAGCGTGGCCGTGCCATCGCCGTTATCGACCCAGCTGCCCTGCACGGACGAACCAGCCAGTTCCTGGTTAGCCTTGCTGATGGGGTTGATGCCGATCAGCAGGTAGTCGATGGAGAGGGTCAGGGTGCCGTCAGCGTTCAGGTCCAGCTTGCCGGTGGCTTTGTCAGTCTCGCCGACCCAGCTGCCGCTGATGGTGCCTTCTTCCTTCGCGATCTCGATCGTGTAGGAATACTTAGCACCGGCAGAAGCAGTAGTCGGGGTAGCGGTGTAGTGGGTGTGATCGGTGCCGAAGGTAACGACCTCGATCGGGTTGAACATGCCGCCAGGACTCTGGATGTCGTACCAGGTGCCAGCGTCGCCGCCCTTGGCCAGGTCGAACCCTTCCTTGAACTCAGGGTAGCCGATGTTCAGGTACAGACTCTGGCCGTCCAGCTCACTATAACCCTCGCTGGCGGTCTTGGCATCAGCGCTGATGGTCACAGTACCCAGGTCGGCGCTGGCGGAGGGATTGGTAACGATCAGATCGTTCCAGGTGGCCTCTGCGCTCAGGGTGTAGGTGGCATCCGGCTTTACATCGGTAACAGTGGCGGTATAGACGGCATCCTCGACCGATGCACCCTCCAGCGTGAAGCTGTAGGAGTTGGAAGAATCTGCGGTATCCGTCAGCGTATAGGTAATAAGGTCCGGGGTGGCGGTGTAGCGATAGTCTGCAATATTGGTCAGTTCAACATTGAAGCTATCGGAGAAGCAGTCCCACATGTAGGCATACTTCGGCTCATCAACAGCACCGGAAACAAGGTACTCGCACTCCACGCCCTTAGACTGGTGATGGTCGCGGTCGGTCAGGGCCGGGTAGGCCGTGACTTCCATGCGGAAATCGCCGTAAGCAAAGGTGAAGTAGTCCGTCAATGTGCCGGAGTAGCTGTTGGAATCATTCACCGGGATAGCATCACTGATAAAGAGGTATTCCTCGTTATCGGTAAGGTTATCGTACACGGTGATGATGTAATGGTCGGCATTCTCAACACCGGTAAAGCTGAAGTTACCGTTTTCATCAATGGTGAAATCGGTGGGTGTCGGCAGGGCCAGGGGGTCATCCACCTCCGGCTCGGCCGCCGTGGTCTCGACCGGATCGGCTTTATTGCCCCAGTTGGCAAAACGGGTGCTCATCTGGGAAAAATACTGGTTGGTATTGGTAACAGCAGTGGTGCCGCAGCCGGTCAGGCCAGCGCACATCACAGCAGCCATGGAAAGGGCTGCGATTTTACGGTTTTTCATCAGTTTGCCTCCTTCCGGCTGAAGCAGGAAACGATCCCGCAGATAGCCGATACGACGGTAACTGCCACGATGGCGATGACGGGACCAACGCCGCCGCGGGAGCCGTACATATCAAAGTGGCCCCACCAGTCAGCCCAGACGGGGTAGCTGTTCAGGAAGAACAGACCCAGGCCGAATCCCTGTGCCAGCACCGCCAGCAGGTTAAGAAACTCGGTAGCTGCTTTGTTGACAAAGGCGTAGGCAGCCAGGCTGGCAGCGCCCACGACCAGGCACAGCAGCACAACGGAATCGAAATATTCGCTAAAAGTAAGGCCGTAGATCAGGTCAGCGACAGCGGCAACGGCGGACAGAACAGCGCCCGCCAGCGCTGCCATGGCGCTGAAACTCTTCTTATTCTGTTTCATTGGTTAGTTCTCCTTCTTGCCCGCAGTTTCTTTCTTTTTCAGGTAAGACACGATCGCCATCACGGCAAAGATGATAAAGGCGGCGGTCAGGGCCACGTTGGCAGCCATCAGGGCTTTCTCCCAAGTGGGCACGATGACCATGATGCTGGAGTCAGAACCCAGGCCGTTGACGCTGGTGGTATGCAGCATCGCGTACAGGTTACGCTTGGCCGCCTGGCGGGCAGCCTGCAGGATGTAGCCATCGCCATCCTTGACAGCAGCGATGATGCGGGGTGCGTTGGCACCGGAAGTATCGATGCAGCTGTAGTCCATACCAGCAACCAGTTCTTCCAGGGTGTTGTTGAAGTAGGCCAGGTCAACGTAACCGTCCGAGGTAACGTGGCCATCGAAGCCCCATTCATCGCGCAGGACGGTGGTGATCAGAGCGTAGTTGTTCTTGCACAGGGTGGTACCGATACGGTTCAGGGCCGTCATGGTGGACATAGCGCCGCCCTGGAAAGCGCCCTCAAAGGCACGCAGGTAGATCTCGCGCAGAGCCTGCTCGTTGGTGAAGGTGGTCAGGCCCTGGCGATGGGTTTCCTGATCGTTGGTGGTAAAGTGCTTGACGCAGCAGATGGTGCCAACAGACTGCACACCCTGGGCTTCGTAGTAGCCAGCCCAGTAGCTGATGGTAGCATCCTCAGAGAAATACTGACCGGTACGGCCGTTGTACGGGGTGCGGTGCAGGTTGCCAGCGCCATACCAGATCTCATCGTAGTCGTTCAGGCTGGCGATCAGACCCTCGAAGTAGCCGCGGGTGTTGTGCAGGTCAACGTTCCAGGTACGGGCCGTCAAGGGGTGGCTGACCCAGGTGAACTGGCCGCCGGGGTTGGTATCATCATCGATACGGCGGTTGCCGGGAATGCCCAGGTCAGCGACCAGCTGAGCATCTTCGCTGTCGGTCATCAGGTTGGCGATTTCTTCCACGCTCATCTGGTCAAGGAACTTATCCCACTGCTCATCGTCATCCAGGGCAACGCCCATCATGTCGACCAGCTGCAGGCCGTTGTCGGCTTCCTGGGTGAAGTCGGAAACTTCGGGTGCATCGGCGGGTTTCTCGTAGTTGTAGTTGGACAGGTTGCTGTAGATAGCCTCATTCGCCTCGATGGCGTAAGCCTCTACGGGGTAGGTGCCCTCCCAGTCGTTACGGCTCAGGTAGGTGAAGTCATAGCCGTAGTAGTTCAGGTCGGCATCATCAAACTGGTTGGTGACTTCGTAGCCGGTGTAGGGAGAGGTGCTGTAGCTTTCGGCATCCAGGGCATCCTGGGTCCAGGTGTAGGTCTTAGCGGCATCACCGTCAGCGGTCATACCGTTCTCGGTGGTGTAGCCCTTGGCAGCCAGGATGTTGTTCAGTGCATCGTGGGAATCATTGCCGATGGCAAAATAGTAGTCGCCCTGGCTGAGGATGTAGGTCTTGGCACCGTTGGAATCGTAGCTGGCCAGGAAGTAACGCGGCACGTTGACAGTGACGGTCTCGCTGGCACCGGCATCCAGCAGGCTGGTCTTGCCGTAGCCCATCAGATCCACAGATGCTTTCTCCACGCGGTTGGTCTTTTCGTAATCTCCGTAGGGAGTCTGGGCGTAGACTTCCACAACGCTCTTGCCGGCAACGCTACCGGTATTGGTCACGGTGACATTGACGTTGTAGGAGTCGCTGGCCTCGTCATAGGTGACGGAATCCAGGCTCTGGTCAAAGGTGGTGTAGCTCAGGCCGTAGCCGAAGGGGTAAACCATCTCATCGCTGTAGTTCCAGGTCTCGCCCTCGGTCGCACCGGCTGCACCGTTGGCGTTGCCGGTACCCATGACGGTGTCCTCGTAACGGGTCTCGTAGTATTTGTAGCCTACGTAAATGCCCTCGGCGTAGATGTTGTAGAAATCCATCTGGTCGTCGGCAATATCAGCTTCCTGCTTGACGTAGGCATTGACCACATCGGGGTTGGTCCACTCGCGGGTACCCTCCTGACCGGCATACAGCACGGCAGGGGCAGAAACGGAGTTAGCGGCGTAGGTATCGACCACATGGCCGGAGGGGTTGACCGTACCGCCCAGGATCTCGGCGATAGCGGTGCAGCCGAAAGCGCCGCAGGTACCGGTCAACAGCGCGGCATCCACATCATACTGGGACAGGAAGCCAAGCTCCATCGGGAACTCGCTGGCGACGATGACCACGATCTTTTTGAAAGCACCGGCAGCTTTCTGCTCCTGCAGATACTGCATCATAGCTTCCTCGTTGGTGGACAGGTCCAGCATGCGGCGGGGGGAGCCGTCCTCGTAGGTGTCGGTGGCGGAGTACTGGTAAAGGTCGTTGCCCTCGCTGCCGGTACGACCCAGCACGACCAGGGCGACATCGCCGTAGCCGCTCCAGCTGCTGGCTTTGGCGGAAATGGAAGCAACGTCCGCCTCGACAACATTGGAAATGTCGGTCTTGTCCATCTGGCTGTAGACATCGTTGCAGAGGGTCTCGTTGATGTTGGCGGCACCAAACTGCTGTTCCAAGCTGCTAAGCAGCGTAGCGGTGGTCAGGTAGCCAGCTTTGCTTTGACTGAAGATGTTGGAATTGACGGCGGCGTTGCCGAACACGGTGATCTTGCTGCCCTCGGCCAGCGGCAGGGCGTTATTCTCGTTGCACAGCAGGGTGATGCCTTCCTCGGCGATCTCGATATTGGCGGCAGCGGCATCGTAGTTGACGTTGACCAGGGCATTGGCATCGTAGCCGTAATCGTTTTTCCAGTAGATGTTTTCCTCGCTGACAGCGCCCTTTGCGGTGGTGCTGATGCCCAGCGACTTATTGATGATACTATCGTACTTAAAGGTGAGGTTGGCGGCGGTCGCGCTGATCGGCATTAACAAGGCCATGACCGAAGCGACACCGCGCAAAGTCGCGGTACTTTTTTTCATGGTGGTTTTTCTTCCTCCTTTGGTTTGGGGATGACCCAAGCGGCCGGGCGCAGCGGCTTATTCCGGACTAAGCTGCCAGCCTGACCGACCCGATACTGGCATTATACAGGATTGAACGGCTTTTTCACGTTTTTGGCACAACTGGCAGCTTTTCAGGCACAACTTACATTTCGGGGTGAAAATTGCCGCTTTTTTCTGCGCAGAGTGTACAAGATATTCCCGTATCCATTTGTGCAGTTTGCCAGGTGAAAAATCAGCACAAAAAAAGCAGGCGGCTTTGCACCGTCTGCGTGGTAAGGGGTCACTGAGCGGCCCCGGTATCGATGTATTCTACCATGGCATCTAAAAAACTCTTGCGGCGGGTGCGGCTTAAAGTAAGCTGGTAGGGGCCGACTTTGACATTCTCCTGCCGGACACCGGAGACCCGTGCCAGGTTGACCAAAAAGCTGTTGCTGCACCGGGCAAAAGGGCGGGCGGAGAGCCGCTCCTCAAACTCTTTCAGGGTGCCGCGCACCGAGAATTCCTCGCCCTCGGTATAAAAATGGGCGTAATGGCCGTCACTCTCGATATAGTAGATGGATGCGGTATCCAGCCGCCGCATGCCACCGTCCGCAGGTAGGGTCAGATCGAACCGGGTGCGCTTTTGCAATTGGGTCAGCGCTTTTTTCATCTGCTGGGAGAAAGAGAAATACGGCACCGGCTTGAGCACATAATCCAATGCCCCCACAGAGTAACCATTGATGGCATACTGCGCCGTGTTGGTGATAAAAACGATCAGCACGGCTTCATCCACCAGGCGGACCCGGCGGGCGGTCTCCATGCCGTCCAGGTGTTTCATCTCAATATCCATAAACAGGATATCGTACCGGGGGCAGTAATCCTCCAGCAGTTCATCGCCGTCAGTAAAAGTGGTCACCTCAAACTCCGTGCCATACTGCCGGGTGTAACGGGCGATATAATCCGTCAGCTGGTCCCGGACCCGCTGTTCATCTTCCACAATCGCGATGCGTACCATCCTGCCTGCGCTCCTTGCTGTAAATTTTTACAGCTACCAGTATAGCGTCCTGGGGCGGCACAAAACGGTTTTGGGTACAAACGGCCGGTTTTGCGGTACAACTGGAAAACCGCCCTGCACAAAGCAGAGCGGTTTGTTCAAAACACAATATTTCCGGTCTCTTTCATCAGGGAGAAGTAGCGGCTGCGCACCTCCTGCATACGGCGGCGGCTGACCGGGAGTGTTTGGCCGTTTTTCAGCCGGATAGTGTCCGCGCCAAAAGCGCCGATTGTCTCAAAATTCACCAGGCATCCGTGGTCGATGCGCAAAAAGCCGTAGGGTTCCAGCTGGGTCTCCAGTTCCGCCATTGTCATGGTCAGCACCAGCGGCTCGGCCCGGTCTTTGCAATAGATCAGCTGCTGCTTGCGGCGGCCTTCGATGTACAAAATATCCTCTGGCGGCAGGGTAACGGACTCTTTGCCGTGTTGAAAGACCAGGCTTTTCCGCTGCCGTGCCTGCATCTTTTTGATAAATGCCTCCAAACAGGGCGGGAAATCCTTAGCAAAGCAGTTTTTACGCACAAAGCCAAAGGGCTGCACCGCAAAGGTATCAAACACCAGTTTTTCGTAGTTGGAAACAAAAACGATGCAGACCTCGTTTTCCTCGGCCCGCAGCCGTTTGCTGAAGGTGATTCCGTCCAGGCCCGGCATATCGATGTCGAGCAGCAGCAGGTCGAACCCGTCCTGCGTCATCGCCGCATACAGGCTTTCGGCATCGGTAAAAGTGCCGACCCGCGCATCGGTCCCGGTCATAGCCAGCAGGTCGCGGGTGCTGCGGGTGATAAGTTCTGCGGCGGCGGTGTCATTATCGCATACCGCGATGCGGTAGCTATCAGCCATGGGCGGCCTCCTTTCCGGCATCCTCCAATGTCAGCATGATCTCTGCTGTAAACCAGCCGTCCGCGCTTGTATACTGGCAGGTGCCGTTGTACTCCGCCACGATTTGGCGGATAATTTGTACGCCATAGCCGTGGGCGGTCTTGTCCGGCTTGGTGGTGTGCAGGTTCAGGTGCCGGGCGGGCGCGCCGGGTGCCACTGTATTGCGCACCCGCAGCAACAGCAGGCTTTCTTTGCGCAGCAGCGAAATCTCCACCGCTTTGGGACCGCTGGCGGCTGCAGCCTCGATGGCATTATCCAACAGGTTAAACAGCAGGCTGCACAGCTTGGTATCCTCGATGGGCAGTTCCGGCGGGACGGCGCATTTCGCTTCCAGTGTTACCCCGCGGGCGTTGGCTTCCACCGCTTTGGTATTTAAAATAGCATCCACCGCGCGGTTGCCGGTTTGGATCGTAGAGAAAGTGTTCAGGCGTGACACCAGCTGGTCAAAGTAAGCCTGCAGTTTGTCATAATCATGGTCACGCAGCAATTCCATCATAACCGCGTAGTGGTTTTTGCTGTCATGGCGAAACCTGCGCATTTCTTCCAGATTTTTCTCGGTCAGTTCCAGCATGCGGCTTTCTGCCTGCTGCTTCTGGCTGATGACCGCTGCAGTAATCAGGTCGTTATACTCTTTTGAGCCCTGGTAGAAGATCAGATAAACTGCCAGCGTCAGCAGCATGGCCAGCAGGTGGTACACAGTGTAAAAAGGCCCGGTCTCCCCTGCTTTGCGAAGCAGGAGGTTGAACATGGGCGAAGTTTCCGCCAACGCCGCACTGACAAACACGACCAGGAACATATAATTTTGCGAAAGGAAGGGGATGGTTTCAATCGACCAAAGTTTCAGCAAAAGCACACTGCCAAAAGAAATTGCCGCGATCAGCAGGCTCGTTTGCGGCGCTTGAAACACTTCTTTAAAGGTCATATTCGTGAGCCTCAGTACTAGGTTCGGCGCAAAGCCCATGCACAGGATGTACATGGTAGAAAACACTACGCCGCTGACGATACGGGTCTCCACACGCAGGTCCCGCAGGCAAAGCCCGGCCGCGATGAGAAACAGCGTATTATAAATATGAAGCGTCCCGTAATTACTTTGCAGCCGCCCGGCCACAAAGGGGATCTGCACCAGCGCCCATCGCACCATCGTCCATACGCACAACAGCACCGCCGACTCTGCCGCAATTTTTAGCAGGACTTTTTTGCGGAGCTCCACTCTGCTGAACAGCAGCACCACACAGACACTGTACACAAGGTTGGGGAACTGCTGCAGGATTGTCCCTAAATCAACCACTGTTTGAAACACTTTTTTCGCCACACATTCTGGTTGTTTTTACCTAAATCATACCACATTGCAGCGAAAAAAGCCAATGCTTTGGGCACACAAATACACGCCCCACGCCCGGCGGATGTTTCCGCACGGGTGTGGGGCGTGTAAGAATTACGATTTATTAAAATGCCTGGACGGTTACCCCAGCGGCAGGCAAGGCGGCGGAGATCTTTTGTACAAAGGCCAGGGCCTTGGGGCCGTCACCGTGGACACAGACAGAATCCGCCTGCAAGGCCACCGTGCTGCCATCGTCCGCCTGGACGGTGCCCTGTTTGGCCATTTGCAGCACCCGCGCGATGGCAGTGTCCTCGTCCTCAATCATTGCGCCGGGGGTGCCGCGGGGCACAAGGGTGCCGTCCGGCTTATAGCCGCGGTCGGCAAATACTTCGCTGGCGACCGGCAGGCCGATGGCCTGGGCGGCTTTGACCATCTCACTGCCGGAGAGGGCCAGCAGCACCGCACCGGGGGCAGCAGCCTGCACCGCGCGGCAGATGACTGCCGCCAGCGCCGGATCCTTGGCGGCCATATTGTACAGTGCGCCGTGGGGTTTTACATGGTGCAGCGGCACACCGGCGGCATCGCAAAATGCCTTTAACGCACCAATTTGGTACATCACATCTGCCTCGGCCTCGGCGGGCGAGATCGCCATTTTGCGGCGGCCGAAGCCCTGCAAATCGGGCAGTCCGGGGTGCGCACCCACCTGTACGCCGTATTTTTTGCACAGCAGTACGCTTTTTTGCATCACAGACGGGTCGCCCGCATGGAAGCCGCAGGCAATGTTGGCAGAGGTGATATACGGCAAAATTTCGGCATCCATGCCGATGGTGTAGGCACCAAAGCTTTCGCCCAGGTCGCAGTTTAAATCAATGGACGGCATTGCAAAGCCCCCTTTAAAATTTCAGTGCGGTGTTTTTGACATCGGTGATAAACATATGCCCCGGCGCGTGGGTGATGCAGAACTCCGGCTTGGAGTGCATGACCACGGCCTGGGGCGTGACCCCGCAAGGCCAGAACACCGGCGTTTCGCCGGGGCGGATGGTGACGGCATCGCCATAGTCCGGATGAGCCAGGTCGGTAATGCCGATGGCTTCGGGCGTACCGATCTGTACAGGTGCGCCGTGGACGCGGGGCATGCCCGCCGTGATAGCCACTGCCGCAGGCACCTGCGCATACGGGATGGGCCGCATACTGACCACCATGTTGCCGCTGAACACCCCCGCCGGTGTGCAGGGGATGTTGGTGTTGTACATGGGTACGTTGACACCTTCTTCGATCTGGCGCACAGGGATGTCGGCTTCGAGAAGGGCTGATTCAAAGGAGAAGCTGCACCCGATGAGGAAGCTGACCAAATCGTCCCGTTCTTCAAAATAGTGCGTCACATCGATTGTTTCCTCGGCCAGCTCACCGTTTTTGTAGATGCGGTAGCGGGGGATGTCGCGGGCAATATCACTGCCCGGCGCAAACTGGGAAAAGCTGCGCTGCCCGGCATCGGCCACCTCCAATAGTGGGCAGGCCTTGGGGTTGCGCTGGCAGAACAGCAGAAAATCCCACGCCAGCGCTTTGGGCAGCACAACCAGGTTGCCCTGGGCGTAGCCATCACAGTAGCCGGTGGTGGGGGCCGTAAGCTGGCCCGCGCGGATCAGGGCGCGGACCTCGGCGGGAGTGGCGGAAGAATAGGTCATGGGGATGCACCTTCTTTTATATAGTATGGCAGACTTACGTGAGGTTCTCTCCCCCCACCGCCTGCGGGCGGAGCCCCCTCCCAGAGGGGGCCTATAGTAAGCGCGCGGCCACATGCTGCAAAATGGCGGCCTGTTGGCGGGCGGCCCGGACGGCCTGGGCGGGGGTGACAAAGGTGAACGCCACCGTCTGCCCGGGGCGCAGCTGGGCCAGCGCGGGCAGATCAGCCGAAATGACAGTAGCAATTTTGGCATAGCCGCCGGTGGTCTGGTGGTCGGCCAGCATCACGATGGGCTGGCCGTCAGCAGAGATCTGCACCGAGCCTGCCGCGATGCCATCGGACAAAATATCCGCGCCGTGTTTCATCTCCATGGCAGGCCCGGCCAGCTTGCAGGCCATGCGGTCGCAGTTGGGGGTCAATTTATACACGCCATGGGTAAAGGTTTGCAGGCCCTTGGCGGTAAAGGCGGCATCCTGCGGGCCGGGTACGGCGCGTAACAGCGGCAGGGTTTGGGTGCCCTGTACACGCACGGGATGTGGGGCGGTGAAGATGCACTTATCTTGCAAGGGACGGGCCAACTGGCGGGCGGTAATGCGCTGCCACAGCGCCGCCGTGTCGCATGGCCCGGTAGGTAATTTGTCCCCTTTTGCCAGCTTGCGGCCCTCGAAACCGCCGATGCGGCATTTCAAATCGGTAGCGCGGCTGCCCAGCACGGGCGGGGTGGCAATGCCGCCGCTTACCGCCAGGTAGCTGCGCAGACCCGTGGGGGCCATGCCCATTTGCAGCGTACTGCCTGCCTTGGCAAACAACGGCGCGTAATAGGGCACGGGTGCGCCGTCCAGCGTGGCTGGGCTTTCGCCCCCGGTCAGGGCAAAAACGGTGTCGTTTTCAAATTGCAAAGCCGCGCCGTGCAGGGTACATTCCAGCACCGCCGCCCCCGGCACGTTGCCGATGAGCGCATTGCCCAAACGGTAGGCGTAACTGTCCGCTGCGCCGCAAGTGCGGTAGCCTTGCGCGGCGTAGCCGATGCGGCCTGCGTCCTGCACGGTGGTCAAGGGGCCGGGGTCCAGTACTTGGATGCTCATACCGTCCCCTCCTTTTGCGCCAGGGCATCAAATTCGGCCCGTGTGATAGGCTGGAACCGGATGCGGTCGCCTGCCGCATAGGGCAGCGTACCCGCAGCCGGGTCAAACAGCTTGAGCGGTGTGCGCCCAATCAGCTGCCAGCCGCCCGGGCTGGCGATGGGGTAAATGCCCGTCTGCTCGCCGCCGATGCCTACTGCCCCGGCCGGGATGGCCGTGCGGGGCGTGGGCAGGCGCGGGGTGAACAGCCGTTCATCCAGCCCGCCCAGATACGGGAAACCGGGCAGAAAGCCCAGCATGTAGATGCGGTAGTCCCGCCCGGCATGCAGGGCGATGACCTCCTGTTCGGATAAACCCGCATGCTGCGCCACAAAGGGCAGGTCTGGGCCAAACTCACCGCCATAGCAGACGGGGATCGTGACAAGTTTGCCGGTCTCGGCCGTGCTGTCCGCGCCGGGGGAACCGGCCAGCTTTTGCAGGGCGGCGGCTGCCGTGTCATAGTCGGTCACCAGCGGGTCGTAGGTGACCATCAGGGAAGCAAAGGCAGGCACCGTCTCGCCAACGCCAGGGATGCTGGCGGCCAAGACACGGGTGTTCAGCGCCGCCACTGCCGCGCCGATCTCCGGCGCAATGCGCTGTTCAAAAACGGCCAGCAGGGCGCTGTCCCCCACCGGGTGTACCGTAAACGGCAGCATGGCCACCGCCCCCTTTCACAAAATCAATCAAAGAAATGCTTCGCCAGCACCGGGCCGAACCAGTGGTCCGAGTTGTGGGAGAACCGCACCGCATAAGCCGTACACTGGCGCATCAAACTGACGATGCCCACGTTCATCCGGGTGCTGAAGCCATCAATGCCCGGCAGCAGCGAGCCGGTCATATCAATAAACCCGTTGCGCGCCGCCACCCGCATGACCTCGGATTCCATCTCCTCATGGTGCAGAATTTCCATGTCCTTTTTCAGGTAGGCCAGTGCAGCCATCAGGCCGTAGCAGCCCCAGTCAGAGCAGGTGGCCGTGATGATGTTATCCGCCTTGGTGGCGCTTAAAATGCCCCCGCCGCAGCCGCACTGGCACTCGCCTTTGTCGGTAAAAGGCACGTATTTTTTGATGTGGTCGGCGATGGTCCCCATGCCGATCTCGTTGCCCAGGTCACCAATGGCAATGTTGGGTACGCCTTGCGCCCGCAGCAAGTTCCACAGGGCTTCGCTCTTGGCCTGCATCTCAGTCACGTCCTTGCCCACGGCGTTGTGGTAAACGCCCAGGGCGTTAGCGCCGCTGGCTTCCACCGAGACCACGGCCGCAGGCTTACGGGCGGCCAGCTCGGCGGCCTGGGCGGGGGCGGCGGCCTTATCCTTGGTAAAGGCCACCACGCCCATGCTCAGGGGCAGTTCCTGTACGGTGTCCAGGTCCTCGTAAATATGCAGGCCCACCACGGCGGCGCATTTTTCGATGGCCTGCACACTGTCGCTGGGGCAGACGATGACCGGCTTGGCGTTGAACGCCATGACCAGTGCACGGGCCAGCAGCATAGCGCTGACCGTGCCGTCCATCTCCGGCACACGGTGGGGCAGCAGGACAAAGCCCACCAAAATGTACACCAGGTCGTTTTCTTTTACGCTGTCACACAGCACCTGGGCGGCATGCATCGTCAGCGGCTCACCGGTATAAGCGCGGCTGCCTGCGTACAAAATGCGGCAGACACCGTAGCCGCGGGGGTCCAGATTCATCAGGGCATCGAGGTTTTCGCCTACATTGCGTTTTTCCAGTTCATCGCGGGTCATGCGGTTCACCCCCTGTTTTAATCTACCACGGTGGTCTTGCCGGTGTAGGCGTAATATTCGCGCAGCACCTCATCCTGGATGGCCTTGAGCGTTGCCGGATCCTTGCCGCCGACGGGCTGGCCATCCAGCTCACAGGCATGCAGACAGAAGTTGGAGGAGGAGGTCACGATGATCTCATCGGCGTTTTTCAAATCATCCAGCGTGAAGCACTTTTCCATGACCGTGATACCCAGGCGGTAGCAGGCCTGTATCATATGGGTCTTGGCGATGCCCCGCAGGATGAACTCATCGTTGGGGTGGGAGTAGAACACGCCGTCCTTGAGAATGGACACGTTGGAGTGAGCACATTCCGTCACGATGTCGCCGCGGTGGAATACCGTCTCCTGCACACCAATGCGCTTGGCATGCTGGGCGGCCACCACGCTGGGCAGCAGGTTCAGCGTTTTGATGTTGCAATGGTAAAAGCGGGTATCCTCGGCGGTATCCAGCTTGATGGGCACATCCGGGTCGTTGAGGTGGTTGGGGCGGATGGACACCCACAGCTTGCCGGGCAGATCCTCGGCATAGACGTGGTTGCGGGTCTCGACGCCGCGGGTGACCTGCCAGTAAACAAAGTGGGTGGTACCGTCTACTTTAGCCAGCAGATCGGTCAGCAGCTTGCCCAGTTCTTCTTTGGGCATCGGGATATGAATATCCAGCGCCTTGGCACTGGTGTAAAAACGGTCGAGGTGGTCCTGCATCAGGTACACCTTGCCGTTGGCACCAACGGTGGCATCGTAAACGCCGTCACCAAAGAAATGCACACGGTCGTTGAACGGGATCATCAGTTCTTCCGGTGTGCCGATTTTTCCATCGTAATATGCAAGTGCTTCCATAATTCTTTCCTCCCCTATGCAAAATGCTCTAAACTTTCAAAAATTCACTTAGCGGGGTGCTTTTGCCCCAAATTTCAGCTCAATGACTTTTTTGATGACCTCTACGCAGTTGTCCAGCCCGATAGCGGCGCTGTCCAGGCAGAGGTCGTAGTTTTCCACCCGTTTCCACTGGCGGCCGGTGTGGTATTTGTAGTAGTTTTCGCGGTAGTGGTCCAGCTTATCGATGTAGCGGATGGCCTGGCTGCGGCCGATGCCCTGGCGCTTCATCTCCCGCTCGATGCGGTCCTCGTAGGGGGCATCGATGTAGACGGTAAGCACGTTGGGCTTATCTTTCAGTACAAAGTCCGCCGCGCGGCCCACGCAGATGTAGCTTTCCTCGTCCAGCAGCTCCCGCAGGACCTTGGCCTGGTAGTTGAACAAGTTCTGGTCACTGATGAAGTTGCCGCTTTCCGGCGGGATAAAGCTGCCGTCATAAACATGCTGGGATACGCGGTACAGCAGCGTTTTCTTGGTATTTTCATCGGCGGCGGCAAAGATTTTTTCATTGATGCCGCTGTCCTCGGCTGCCAAGCGCAGCAGCTTGCGGTCATACAAGTCAATGTCAAAATCCTTTGCCAGCTTTTTGCCGATGTAACTGCCGCCGCCCGACCCGCAGGTGCGGGTGATGGCCACGGCGAAGTGGGGATAATTCGGATACATAACGTCCCCTCCTTACTGGCCCAGATAGGCCTTTTTCACGCGGGCATCGTTCAGCAGATCCTGGGCACTGCCCGACAGGCTGATGGTGCCGGTTTCCAGCACGTAGGCGCGGTCCGAGATGGCCAGTGCCATTTTGGCGTTCTGCTCCACCAGCAGGATCGTGATGCCCTGCTTGTTGACTTCCTTGATGATCTCGAAAATTTCCTTGACCAGCAGCGGGGACAGGCCCATGGACGGCTCATCCATCAAAATCATCTTGGGCTTGCCCATCAGGGCGCGGCCCACGGCCAGCATCTGTTGCTCGCCGCCGGAGAGGGTGCCTGCCAGCTGGCGTTTGCGCTCTTTCAGGCGGGGGAACCGCTCGTAGACATCGGCCATCGTCTTAGCCATGTCGGTGGGGTCGGTGAACGCGCCCATTTCCAGGTTTTCTTCCACCGTCATCTGGGGGAAGATGTGCCGTCCTTCCGGCACGTGGGCCAACTTTAACGTGATGATTTTGCTGGGTTCGGTCTTGCGCAGGTCATGGCCGTCAAAGGTGATGGAACCGCCGGCGGCCTTTTCCAGCCCGGTGATGGTACGCAGCGTGGTGGTTTTGCCCGCGCCGTTGGCACCGATGAGGGAGACGATCTCGCCGTCTTTTACCGTCATCGACACACCGTTCAGCGCATGGACGGCACCGTAGTTGACATGCAGGTCTTTGATCTCAAGCATTGGCGGCCTCCTCCGGCTCGTCCTTGCCCAGATAAGCCTCGATAACATGGGGGTCGTTGGCGATCTGCTCCGGTGTGCCGGAAGCGATGGTGGTGCCGAAATCCAGCACCTGGATGCGCTCACAGATCTTCATGACCAGGCTCATATCATGCTCGATCAGCAGGACGGACACTTTAAATTCGTTGCGGATATAGTTGATGATCTCCAGCAGTTCCTCGGTCTCGGTAGGGTTCATGCCCGCCGCCGGTTCATCGAGGAGCAGCAGCTTCATATCGGTAGCCAGTGCGCGGGCGATCTCCAGGCGGCGCTGCTCACCATAGGGCAGGTTGTCGGCCTCCAAATCTTCCTTGCCGGAAAGGTGGACGACCTTCAGCAGTTCCTTGGCACGTTCGGTGATCTCGGTCTCCTGCTTCCAATATTTTTTGGTGCGGAAGATTGCATCGGCCATGCCGTAGGTGGTATGGGCCTGCATAGCGGTCTTGACGTTCTCGATAACCGTCATTTTTTTGAACAGGCGGATATTCTGGAAGGTACGGGCGATGCCGGCATGGACAATCTGGTAAGTCTTTTTGCCGTCCATCCGCTCGCCGCAGAGGTAGAACGAACCCTCGGTGGGCTTGTAAACGCCGGTGATGAGGTTGAACACGGTGGTTTTACCGGCACCGTTGGGACCGATCAGGCCGACCAGTTCGGACTCGCCGATCTCCATGTTGAAATCGTCCACGGCCTTTAAGCCGCCGAACTGGATGCCCAGGTGCTGGGCTTTCAATACGGGTGCTGCCATAAGGGTTCACGCTCCTTTCACGGCTTTTTCTTTAGGGTGGCGGATGCCGTCCAGCAGGCGGGTCAGGCTGAACTCCCACCGGCCGAAGATGCCGCCGGGACGGAACAGCATGACCAGCACCAGCACGACCGAGTAGGCCAGCATGCGGTAGGTGGAAAAATCACGCATGAGTTCCGGCAGACTGGACAGGAACGCCGCGCCGATGATGGAGCCGGTCAGCGAGCCGGTGCCGCCGATGATGACCTCGGAAAGCAGCTCCGCCGAATAGTTAAAGTTGAAGTTGGTGGGGATCATGGCGGTCATGTAGTGGGCATACACGCCGCCGCCAATGCCCGCGAAGAACGCCGAAATGGCAAAGGTGAGCACTTTATAATAGGTAACGTTGATGCCGGAGGCCGAAGCCGCGATGTAATCCTCGCGGATGGCCTGCACCGTGCGGCCAAAGCGGCTGCGCACAAACAGGAACATGACGGTCACGCAAACGACCATGATCCAGAACGCACGGCCAAAGGTGGAAAGCTTGAGGATACCGCTCATCGTTTTGCCGCCGCCGGTGATAGAGAAGTTGCAGAAGCAGACGCGGATGATCTCGGCAAAGGCCATCGTAACGATAGCGAGGTAGTCGCCCCGCAGCCGCAGCGCCGGGATGCCAACCGCCACGCCCATGATGCCCGCAGCAAGGCCGCCCGCCAGGATGGCGACCAGCAGCAGCGCCAGATCGGACAAGCCATGCCCTGCCAGCGCACCAGAAACAATAGCGGAAACATAGGCACCGACCGAGACAAAGCCCGCATGGCCCATTGAGAACTCGCCCATGAAACCAACCACCAGGTTTAACGAAGTGACCATGATAATGGTGTAGCAGGCGGTGGTACAGATGCCCTGGATGTAGGTGGTGCTTTTGCCAAAAGCGTTAAAGGTAAAAGCCAGCGTGATCAGCGCATACAGCAGCGCAACGCCAACTAAGTTCAGGCCATAGGAGGCCAGCCGTCGTTTCGTCATCTTGTTCACGCTCCCTTACACTTTTTCGCCAACATTCTTGCCCAGGATGCCGGAGGGTTTGACCAGCAGGATCACGATCAAGGTGCCGTAGGTCACAGCCTCGTACCAGCCGGGGGCAAACAGCTTGACAAAAATTTCGATCAGACCGATCAGGATACCGCCCAGCATCGCGCCAGGGATGATGCCGATACCACCCAAAACAGCGGCGATAAAGGCTTTCATGCCCATCATCGAACCCATGTCGTTGGTAACGCGGGGATAGGTGGCGCAGTACATCAGCGCCGCCACGGCTGCCAGGCCGGAGCCGATGGCAAAGGTAGTAGTAATGATCTTGTTGACATTGATGCCTACCAGGGTGGAAGCATCCTTATCCTGGGGCACGGCGCGCATGGCTTTGCCCAGCTTGGTTTTCTTGACAAACAGCTGCAGGGCGATCATAATGCCAAGACCAATGGCGATGGTGAGCAGCACGTTCAGGGGCAGGGCCACGCTGCCAACGGTGATAGTGGGCAGGCTGAAGATGGCCTGCACGTTGTGGGGCTTGGCACCGAACAGCACCATGGCGAGGTTTTCGAGGAAGATGCTCATCGCCAGCGCGGTAATCAGCGCGGACATGGGACCCGCCTTGCGCACCGGGCGGTAGGCCAAAATCTCCACCAGCACACCCACGACTGCGCAGACCGCAATGGCGATGATGACCGCCAGCCAGGCGGGCATACCCGCGTTAACCATGAGCGGGATGGTGTAAAACAGCGTGTACGCGCCGATCATGATAAAGTCACCGTGGGCGAAGTTGATCATGCGGATGATGCCGTAGACCATCGTGTACCCCAGGGCGATCAGCGCGTAGATTGCGCCCTGGTTCAAGCCATTGATCAGGCTTTGAAAAAACAGTGAGAAAGACATCTTGGTCCATTCCCCTTTCCTGCTGGTTTTCGTAAAAAAGGGAATGTACACGGCAGGCGGTGCTTGCTGGGTCCTGCGCTGCCGTGTACATCTCCCGTCAGTTGCTTGCTAAAGTTTATTCTGCCTTGGAAACGACCGTACCGTCAGAACCAAGGGTCTCGGTCCACTTGACCTCTCCATCCACGAAGGTGTTGATGGCGATGCTCTTGATAGCGTTGCCGCTCTCGTCCAGCGTAATGTCACCGCCGACACCGGTAAAGCTCATGCCGGTCATACCCTTGACCAGGCTGGCGGTATCGGTGCCGCCTGCGTTCTCAGCGGCCTGCACCAGCATGTACATAGCATCGTAATACAGGGCAGCGCAGGCGTTCAGGCTTTCGGTGCCGTACTTTTCGCTGTACTTGGCAACAAAGTTCTGCACGGCCGGGGCGGTATCCTCGCTGGAATAGTGGTTGGTGAAGTAGCAGTCATCGAACTGTGCAGCCAGGCCGGTGGTGTCGCAGCCATCCCAGGCATCGCCGCCCATGATGGAACCGGTAAAGCCTGCGTTGCGTGCCGCGCTGACAAACAGCGGGACGGTATCCAGGAAGCAGGGGTAGTACAGCAGTTCTGCACCGCTGGCCGTTGCCTGTGCCGCCTGGGAGGAGAAGTCTGTGTCGGTGGACATGCACTCACCGGTGTAGGCGACTTCAATGCCGTTGGCTTCGCAGTTTTCTACAAAGGCATCTTTCAGACCGTTGGAGTAGTCATCGTCTTTGGCGTAGATGACTGCTACCTTGGTAAAGCCCTTATCCTTGGCGAACAGCGCCGCCATCTTGCCCTGATAGGGGTCGATGAAGCAGTTACGGAAGATGGAATCGCCTTTCAGCGTGACATCGGCGTTGGTAGCGCCGGTAGCCAGCAGCAGCATACCGTCCTTGGAGGCCTGCTCTGCCATAGGCAGCGTGACCGAGGAGAAGAAGCTGCCAACGATGGCCTCCGGCGAATCCGCCATAACCTTGTTGTAGGCGTTCATGGCCTGCTTGGCATCCTTGGCATCGTCTGCCACCTTGCCGCCGTTGACGATCTCGATCTTGTAGCCGGAGTCACCGGCGTTGATCTCCTCCACCGCCATATCCACGGCGTTCTGGGCACCCTCGCCATAAATGGCGGAGCCGCCAGTCATCGAACAGACAACGCCCACGCGGATAACATTATCCTCGGCACCATCCGCTGCAGCGGCAGTGCTGGCAGAGGTCTCACTGGATGCGGACGCACCGCCCTGCTGGGCGCTGGACCCGCAGCCTGCCAACAAGCTGGCCGACATAGCTGCTGCCATGGTAAGTGCAAGAACTCGATTACGCTTTTTCATTGTGTGATCCTCTCTTTCTGTTCCTTTCCTGTTCAACTTTTACAGGAAACTCTCCCACCATCCAAAACAAAAGGCGCGCGGCACCGTGTAAAAAGTGCTGCACGCCTTTGTGCGTAACGGAAAAGGGGCCGCTGTACTTTTGCAAGTACGCGACCCCTTTGTCCCGTTCGTGTTCTGTGATGATGTTGCCATTATAGCAGACTGTGCAAAAAGTTCAAGGCTTTTTTGGTAATTCCTACGAAAGTTTGGTTTACGCAGGTGTTTTGCTTACAATTACAATGTTTTTTGCAAGAAGGACAATCGATTCTTAATTCGTTTTCCTGTGCTGCCCGGCTGCATCATTTTGCGGTTGACCAGCCTTATTTATAGGAGATCACTTCCAGCCCGTACTCCCGCGTGGCCATCTGCTCCCAATGGGCAAGCTGTGCTTTTGTGGGCGTTGCAAACGCAGCCGTGGGTCGGGGCAGACCCAGTGTATCATACTTGGCTTCACCGTAGCGGTGGTAGGGCAGCAGTTCCAGCTTTGCGCCGGGGCAGTGGCTGCTTATAAAGGCAAAGGAACGCTGCATCGTTGCATCATCTGCATTGACACCCAGGATTGTGGGAATACGCACCACCAGCGGTACACCGAGAGCGGCCGTTTTTTGCAGATTTTGCAAGATCACTTCGTTGCCCATTCCTGTAAAACGGCGGTGTGCCTGGCTATCCGGATGCTTCAGATCCATAAAGATCAGATCCATCTTTTCCAGCACCGGGCGCAACGCGGGAAAATCAAACTGGCCGCAGGTTTCCAGCGCCAGGGAAATGCCGTCATCGTATAGCGCGTTGACCATCTCGGCCAAAAACTGCGGCTGTGCGGTGGCCTCGCCGCCGGAGAACGTCACCCCGCCGCCGGAATAGCGGTAAAAGATCTCCTGTTGGCGGATCTTTGCAAGCACATCCGCTGTTTCGGCCCAGTGGGTCATGGCATTGCGGCAGGTCTGGCCCTCTGGGTTAGCACACCAGGCGCACCGCAGCGGACAGCCCGCCATAAATACGATGGTGCGTATGCCCTCTCCGTCATTGACCGAGAAATTCTGCAGCTGCATCAGATAGCCGCCCATAAGCCCCCTCCTTAAAACTCGCTGTGCTCTGTGCGGGCGATAATGGCATCCTGCATGGAGCGGGACAGGTTGACAAACTGGGTCGAATAGCCCGCCACGCGGACCAGCAGGTCTTTGTAGTTTTCCGGTGTTTTCTGGGCGGCGCGCAGCACCTCGGAAGAAACGCAGTTGAACTGCACATGGAACGCCCCCAGCGCAAACAGCGTTTGGATCATGGCCCCCAGGTTCGCCTGGCCGCGCTTGGTAGCGATCAGGTCATGCCCCAGCCGCAGGTTGAGCAAGGTGCCGCCGGAGTGGATCTCCTGGTTCAATTTGGCCGAGGAACGCATAGCTGCCAGCGGTGTGGAGGTATCGGTGCCCACATAAGGGGACACGCCCTCGCTGGAAGGCTCGCCTGCGCGGCGGCCGTCCGGCGTTGCGCCCAGCACACGGCCCATGGGGATGTAGTTGGAAATGCCCATGAATGCCGTGAGGAACGGCGAGCCGAAAATATCCTTATACTGATGAATTTCTTTATAAAAATGGTTGGCAATTTCCCGCGCGATGTTATCGGCATAGTCATCATCATTGCCATATTTGGGCGCGGCTTTGGCGGCTTTTTGCAGGTCCTCATATCCCTGCCAGTCGGCTTGCAGGGCCTTGGCCAGGGTCGCCATATCGCAGACCTTGTCCTCAAACACCAGCTTTTTGACTGCCGCCAGGGAGTTGGCGGCCACCGCCAGCCCGATGCCGGTGATGACCGGGCCGATGTTATACTGCGCACCACCATGGCTCAGGTCCTTGCCGGATTCCAGGCAGTGCTCGATGCAGCTGGACAAAAACGGGCGCGGAACCATCTCCCGGTGCAGGCGCTGGGCTTCCACGGTAAGGATAATGGAGTGGCGGCAGAGGTTATCGAACTGACGATAGAACGCCGCTTCCACTTCCTCATAGCTGGCCATCTCGGCGGCGGGCTTTTCGTCCAGGCCCATTTTTTCGCCGGTCATCAGGCTGACACCCTGGTTCAACGCATATTCCAGCGCCGAGCCAAAGTTCATGTTGACGGCGGCGGTCCACTCGCCGGTCTTGCGGTTATGGGGCACCACGCAGCCGCAGTTGTTCCAGTCGCGGGCATCTTCAGGAGCATAGCCCGCATTTAATAGCATCTGATAGCCCACGCTGTCACTGTGGATGGCCGGGAAACCGGTGCCGGTGCTGACAAGATGGGTCACGGCATCCATAAACGCCCGCGGGCAGTCCGCCTGCACCCGGACCGACAAGCCCGGCTGGTGGGTCTTGCACTCCTCGGTAGCTTTCATCGCCATAAAAGTGACGGGGTTGGTGCCGTCCTGCCCATCGCGGGTCTTGCCGCCGACAGTCAGGTTCTGGAACTGGTTGTACCCGGCGAAATAGTCCGCCGTGTTGGCCGAGATGGTCCACACCCACTCGGAATATTTAAGCCAGAGAGCATCCACCAGTTCCTGGGCAAAATCCTGGGTCAGGGTGCCCTCCTGCACGTCCTGCTCGTAATAGGGGTCCATGTACTGGTCAAAGCGGCCGGGGTTGAGAGACAGCGGATTCTCACTTAAAATGCCGCCCACCTGCACGAACCACAGGAACTGCATGGCCTCGTAGAAGGTGCGCGGCGGCTGTTCCGGCACATGGCGGCAGTTGACGGCAATGCGCAAAAGTTCCGCTGCGCGGGCGGGGTCCTGCTCCAGCGCCGAGAGTTTCTCGGCTTCGTCCGCATAACGGTTGGCATAGCGGATGATGCCGTGGGAGGTCAGCAGCACCGACTCGTAAAAGTCCCGCTTTTCCTCATCCTCCGGGTTTGTGATATCCAGCGCGGCAATGTGCTGTTCGGCCTCCTGGATAATGCCGCCGAATCCTTTTTTGAACAGCACATCCTGGTAGTCCGGCGTGACCTCCCCCACCGCCTGCCGCCACTTGGAGTCGCTGTCGATAACGCCGGTATCCACGCCGATATGCCGGGTCTCGGCGGGCAGGCGCGCCAGGAAGGCTTCTTCCAGCGATTTGCCTTTCCAGTAGGGGAAGATTTTTTCCCGCACAAAACGGCGCTGCTCGTCCGTCATGATGTAGGGATCCTGCGGGCGGGTGGCAAAATGGTCCATCTCGCGGTCGACCCACTGCCAGGAGAATTCCGGTGTCAGGATGCCGCATTTGCGGAACTCACCGATGGCTCCTACGATCAACTCCCCCTCAAAAATATGCACACCCAGCCCGGCGCAGCAATCGTAAAAGGCCTGCGCGCTGCGGATACAGGCGGACTTTCCCTCGCTCTTTTTATAAGATTCCGTCCAGAGTGCGGCGCGCTCACAGGAGATCTGCGGCTTTGCGTTTACGTAATTCTGTCGTATTTTTTCAATTCGTGCGGTAAGCATGTTTCTTTCCCTCCATTCAGCCATTGCTGGTTTGAGGATACAGTAACACGCCCGTTCTGCCCACGTCAACGGGCTTAGGAATTTGGTATAAAATACAAAAGATTGTTACGCCGTTTGTATTTTTTGCCGAAAATCCGAAAGCCCATTTCCTTGCCGGATGCCCCTGCCTACAGAAAAAGCGGCTGCGGATTTCCACACTTTTCACACCGAATTTTCAGCTTCTTTTCAGCTTCGTGCGGTACAATAGCGGCATGAAGCGAGGTGCTGACGATGCGTGTTTTGATCGTAGAAGATGAAAAACTGCTGGCGGAATCCTTAAAAACGTTGCTGGAACGCAAGGGCTTCACCGTGGAGACGGCCTTTGACGGCATAACCGGGGCCGAATATGCCGAGACCGGCATTTACGACCTGCTGATTTTGGACGTGATGATGCCCGGCCTGGACGGCTACGCCGTGGCGCGGCGGGTGCGGCAAAAGCGCTGCACCGTGCCGATTTTGATGCTGACGGCCAAGTCCGACCTGCCTGACCGCATTGAGGGGCTGAATGCCGGGGCGGACTACTACCTGACCAAGCCTTTTGATATTGTGGAGCTGCTGGCCTGCATCCGGGCGTTGCTGCGGCGGCAGGGCGGGCAGGTGAACCGGCTTACCTTCGGCAATACCACGCTGGACCTGGATGCCGACACGCTGACCTGCGGCGAGAAAAAGATGCGGCTTTCCGCCAAAGAATTTGACGTGATGCGCCTGCTGATGCAGGCTGGGGAGAACAACACCCCGAAAGAAAGCATCCTGACCCACGTGTGGGGCTTTGACTCCGATGCCGTGGAGAACAACGTAGAAGTGTACATTGGCTTTTTGCGCAAGAAGCTGAAAAGCATTGGTTCCAACGTGCGCATTGAGTCGGTGCGCCGCGTGGGCTACCACCTGGAGGTTGCCGAATGATCCGGCGGCTGCGCGCCAAGCTGGTGGCCATCATCATGGCGTTTGTGGCGGTCATTTTGGTGTGCGTCATGGCGGCAGTGCTGGGGCTGACCCGCACCACGCTGGAGCGGGAAAGCCTGGACATGATGCGGCATATCGCCCTCGACCCCATTCAGGCCCCCGCCCCCGGCGAGGCGTTTGACGGCGTACGTCTCCCCTACTTTGTGCTGTCAGTGGCCGAGGATGGCACGATCGAGCCTGCAGGCGGCGGCTACTATGATTTATCCGACACCGAATTTCTGCAGCAGGCGGCGGTCGAAGCCGTGGACAGCGGTGCGCAAAGCGGCGTGTTGGCTGATTCTCATCTGCGGTTTCTGCGGTTGGAAACAGACAGCGGCAATACCATCGTTTTTGCGGACACCTCGAACGAAACCCAGACTTTGACCGGGCTTTTCCGTACCTGTTTGCTGCTGTGCGGCGCGGCGTTTGCGGCGTTTTTTATTCTAAGCATCCTACTGGCGCGGTGGGCGGTGCGCCCTGTAGAAAAAGCCTGGACCCAGCAAAAGCAGTTTGTGGCTGATGCCAGCCACGAACTGAAAACGCCGCTGACTGTGCTGCTGACCGATGCCGAACTGCTCTGCACACCGGAGGGCGAGTATGATATTGCTGAAAAGCGCAAGCTCTCCCAAAGCATGCTGACGGTTGCCCAGCAGATGCGGGTGCTGGTGGAGCAATTGTTGGAACTGGCGCGGGTCGACCAGGGCATCCCCCGCGGCCAGTACGAGCGGCTGAACTGGACCGAGAATGTCAGCGATGCCCTGCTGCCCTTTGAGCCTGTGTTTTACGAAAAAGGCTTACAGTTGGAGACCGCCTTGCAGGACGGCATCTTTGTGCGCGGCTACGCAGCACAGCTGCAGCAGGCGGCGGGCGTTTACCTTGACAATGCCCAAAAGTACGCCGCCCCGGGCACGGCGGTGCAGGTCACATTGGCACGGTGCGGGCACCATCGCGCCCGGCTGGCGGTAGCCACGCGGGGCGAAGCGATACCCCAAAATGAATTGCAGAATATTTTCAAGCGTTTCTACCGTACCGACCCCGCCCACCACCGCAACGGCAGTTACGGCTTAGGGCTGGCGATTGCCGCCGGTATAGCCGACCAGCACGACGGTAAAGTCTGGGCCGAAAGCGCGGAGGGCGTGAATACGTTTTATCTGGAATTGAAAACTGAAAAAGCGCCCACATAAGTGAGCGCTTGGGTAACCTATTGGGTCACGAGTGTACAGGCAAATTTTCATTTGCTGCGTCCGTTTTCAAAATGTTGGTCCAGTTGCTTTTTCCGTAAAGGAAACGCACGATATGCACAGTTTGCGTTGTATCGTCCACCGTATAAAACGCAAGGTAATTCATAACAATGGTAAATCGGATGCCCCACAAGGAAAGCAGCTTATCAGAAACCACTTCAAATTTATGCGGAAAATCTGCCAGCGAGCCGATTTTTTCATCGGCCACATCTAACAATTTGTCAGCGGCAGTCGGATTTTTCAAAACAAGATCGATATAATCGTAGGCATTTGCCATATCGCGTTCGGCCGCTTGGGTAACATGGATTTTGTATTTCATCTGCGCTCCCTGCGGTGGCGCAAGTCAGCCATAACATCTGCAAAGGGGCGGGTGCTGCCAGCTTCTATGTCGGTCAGTCCCTCTTGCAGTTTGCTGTACAGTTCAATGCGGCCCGCCATTTCCTCGTAGGTTTCCAAGCTCATGACGGCCAGGTCTCCCTTCCCGTTTTTGGTGATAAAGACCGGCTCATTATAGACGTGGCAATAAGAAGAAATGTCATTGTAGCTATTTCTCAGATCTGCGCTGGAACGAATGTTCGGCATAAATAGCACCTCCCTTTCATATCGAAATTATATCATAATTTTGGTATGAAAGCAAGTCAGATACAGCATACGGGATGGCTGTTATTTCGTAAGCAGTTTTTCCCGCGGGGCAGACCTTATGGTCCGCCCCTTTTTCTTTTGTCAGCAACTTCCCCAAACCTTTCACAAACATGGGGCGAATTTTCAGTTTCGTTTCAGCTTTGGGGGCTATAGTATTTGCAGACGATTAGGAGGTGCGCTAATGATACAAGTCAAGCATTTGACAAAACGATACGGCGATTTTACAGCGGTGGATGACATATCCTTTACGCTGGAAACAGGCCATATCTACGGTTTTCTCGGGCCCAACGGTGCTGGCAAATCTACCACGATGAACATGATGACCGGCTGCCTGGCCGCCACGAGCGGCACGGTGCTGATTGATGACTGCGACATTTTTGAGGACGCGCAGAAAGCCAAGCGCCTGATCGGCTACCTGCCGGAGATCCCGCCGCTGTACACCGAGCAGACACCCGTGGAATACCTCAGCTTTGTGGCCGAGGCCAAGGGTGTGCCGGGCAAGCAGATCGCCGATGAGGTGGCCCGCGTGATTGCGGAGACCCGTTTGACTGAGATGGCCAACCGCCTGATTCGCCACCTGTCCAAGGGCTACCGCCAGCGTGTCGGCATCGCACAGGCGCTGCTGGGCAATCCGCACTACATTATTTTAGACGAGCCTACCGTTGGCCTGGACCCGCTGCAGATTATTGAGATCCGCGACCTCATCCGTGAGTTGGGGCAGCGCCATACCGTCATTTTAAGTTCCCATATTTTGAGCGAGGTGCAGACCATCTGCGAGAGCGTGTTGATTATCGCCCACGGCAAACTGGTGGCCTTTGACACACCGCAAAACCTGGAAAAGACGCTTGCCAGCGCCAATAAGCTGACCCTGACCGCCGACTGCGGCGAGGCCGCCCTGCAGGAAATTTTAGATAGTGTGCCCAATGTAGCTACCCACGAGACCAAACCCGATGGCACCGCCGCCCTGACGGTGAACGGCGACCTGACTGCCGCCGCCCGCGCACTGTTCTTTGCCTTCGCCAAGGCCAATGTGGCGTTGCTGCAGATGACACCGCAGAAAGCTGACCTGGAAAATATCTTTATTGAGTTGACGGAGGATGACCCGCAGCCGCAGACCCATGTGCAAAATCAAGAGGAGGTGATGCCTGATGAAAGCGGTGTTTAAGCACGAAGTATCGCTGTATTATCACAGTCTGCTGGCCTATGTGTTCGGTGCGTTTTTGCTGGAATTTATCGGCATCGGCGCGATGCTGTACAACATCAACCGCGCCGTGGCCAACTTTGAGTATGCCCTTGGCACGTTCTGCATTGCCTTTGTCGGCCTAGTGCCGGTGCTGACGATGCGCGTCATGGCCGAGGAAAAGAAACAGAAAACCGACCAACTGCTGTCCCTTTTGCCCATCACTTCCACCGATATTGTGCTGGGCAAATACTTTGCGGCAGCAGTCGTGTTTGTTGCACCGATGCTGGTTGCCTGCATCTACCCCTACATTTTCTCGATGTACGGGGATGTTTATCTACCCACTTCTTACGGTGCGCTGGTGGCGTTCATCTTTTTGGGGCTGGCGCTCATCGCCATTGGTATGTTTATCTCATCCCTGACCGAATCCCAGGGCATGGCAGCAGGCATCGGTGTGGTGGTCATGCTGTTTTTGTATTACAGCTCGTCCCTGGCCGATAACATTTCTTCCACGGCGTTCAATGTGGTGGTGCTGTTGATTCTGTCGGCCATCCTTGCCATCGTGGTCAAGAAGCTGACCAACTCCGATGCCGCCGGTCTGCTGGTGCTTATCGTCTGCGTGGCGGCGTTGGTCATCACCTACCTGGCTGCGCCCACCGCGCTGGAATCCCTGCTGCCGGATTTGATGAAAAAGCTGTCCCCCTTTGAGCGGTTCTATACCTTTGTCAACGGTGTGTTTGATGTGACGGGCATCGTCTACTACATCAGCATCGCGGTATTTTTCCTGTTCCTCTGTGTGCAGTCCTGGGAGAAAAAGAGGTATAACGGATGAAAAATAGCTTTAACACCAAACTGCGGCAGCTGGCCGCAGAGAACAAACAGGCGCTTTCCACCCGCACCGCCAAGGTGGGCGGGTACAGCGTTGTGCTGGCACTGATCGTGCTGGCTATTCTGGTAGCAGTGAACGTGTTGTTCAGCGTACTGCCGTCCAAATTTACACAGTTTGATATTTCCGCCGCACAGCTTTACTCGCTGACATCGGATACCAAAGTGGTGGCGACCAATCTGGATAAGGACGTTACGATTTACTGGATCACCCAGGCCGGGCAGGAAAGCACCGTACTGGATAAGCTGCTGGACCGCTACCAGGATCTGTCCGACCACATCACCGTGGTCAAGAAAGACCCCGACATCTACCCGACCTTTGCCCAGCAGTACACCGATGAAACAGTCGTCAATAACTCTCTGGTAGTCGAGTGCGGCGACAAGAACCGCTACATCAGCTACAACGATATTTACCAAGTGGACACGGCCAGCTACTACACCACCGGTTCGGTCAGCCAAAGCTTTGACGGTGAGGGGCAGATCACCTCGGCCATTGACTACGTGGTCTCCGATGAACTGCCGAAGATCTACCTGCTCAGCGGCCACGGAGAAGCCACGCTGTCCGACACCTTCAGCAATGAGTTGACCCGCAGCAACTATGAGACGGTCGAGGACTTCTCGTTGTTGAATGTGGACGAGATCCCCGAAGATTGCGACACCATCATCATCAACGCACCCACCAGCGACATCTCCGAGGAAGAACTGACCATGCTTCGCGACTATGTGCAGGGCGGCGGCAAACTGCTGGTCCTCTCCGGCCCGCAGAAAGACGCGGCCCTGACCAACCTGGACTCCCTGCTGGCAGACTATGACGTAACCGTCAACGAGGGTGTGGTTGTGGATACCGACCGCGAGCACTACGCTTTCACTGCGCCTTACGTACTGATGCCCACGATCGAAAGCAGCGACATCACCGACCCGCTGACCGAGGAATCCAGCCACGTCATCGTGCCCATTGCCCAGGGCCTGACTGTGGGCAGCAACAGCAGCGTGACTTCCCTGCTGACGACCTCCGATGAAGCATTCAGCAAAGCAGCAGGTTACGCCATGACTACCTACGAGATGGAGGACGGCGACACCGATGGTCCGTTCACGCTGGCGGTGTCCATCACGGACAGCAACGCGGACGGTAAGATCGTTTGGGTTGCCACTGACTATCTGCTGGATGACACCTACAATTCCTACTCGTCCGGTGCCAACCTGGATTTGGTAATGAACGGCCTGTCGTGGATGATCGGCAAAAATGATGCCGTTTCCATCCGCGCAAAATCACTGAACAACAGCTACCTGACCATCAGTTCGTCAGCGGCAACCGTGCTGAAAGTCGTGATGATCGGCATTGTCCCGGCATGCTTCCTGCTGCTTGGCATTGATGAAGTACTGCGCAGGAGGAAAATGGTATGAAACGACAAAAAAATCTGCTGATCTTAGGCGGTGTGCTGGTAGCGTTGTGTGCGGTCATTGCCATCGTCAGCGGTGTGGAGAAGCACATTGATAAAATCACCACCGTCAGTGAGGACATTGTAAACATCGATGCCGACACGCTGACAAAGATCAGCTGGACGGCAGACAACAAGACCCTGACCTTTGTAAAGGGTGATAACGGCTGGACCCAGAGCGGGGACGACTATTTCCCTGTTGACCAGGAGAAAATCAGCGACTTGTTGCAGCATTTTGCGCCGCTGACCGCCAACTTTATTATTGAGGATGTGGAGGATTACGGTCAGTACGGCCTGGACTCCCCCACGGCCACCGCCACGCTGACCACCACCGATGGCGACACGACCCTGCAGTTTGGCACCTACTCCACGATGGACAGCAAGCGCTATGTAACGCTGGATGACGGTGTTGTGTATCTGATCGATGATGACGTGACGGAGGAACTTTCCACCGACCATGACGACTTTATGCAGACCGATGCCGTGCCGGAGTACGACACTATCGACAGCATCGTTGCCACGGGCGAGACTGCATTCACGGCGGATTATCTGCCTGACGAGACCCACACCTACACGGATGCCTACGACTATTACGCCGTGGACGGTGACAGCTATACGGCACTGGCCGACAGTAAGATCAAGAGCTTTATCTCCAAGCTGAAAAATCTGGACTACAGCAACTACATGACCTACCGCGCCTCCACTGCCGACCTGAGCGTGTACGGCATGGATTCCCCTTCCGAGACCTTCACCGTAACCTACACTAAGGACGATGAGCAGAACAGCTTTGCGCTGAGTTTCGCTAAGGGCAAGGAGGACGGCAACTACTACTTCCGCATGGGCGACTCCGAGATCATCTGCAAAATGGACGAGGATGATTATAATGACATTGTTGCCACCACCGCCGATACCCTGCGCCCTGACGAAGCGCTGAAACTGGACTGGGACAGCGTGACCAGCGTGGACTTTACGCTGGACGACACGACTTATACCATCACTCATAAGGGCAGCAAATACTCGTTGGACGGCGAAGAAGTGGACTTTGACGATATCCAATCCGCCGTAGACAACCTGGATATTGCCGAGTACAACACCGAAACGAACGACAAAAAACAGGAGATTGCCCTGACGGTGCACCTGGACAATGACGACTACCCTACCCTGACCCTTACCGCCTGCCAGTATGATGGCGAAAATTGCCTGGTAACGCTGAACGGCACGACCCTCGGCTTTGCCAAGCGCAGCCTGGTAGTTGACCTGCAGGAAGCAGTCAACGCCGTAGTGCTGGGCAGCGAATAACCGCTAAAATTCCCGCAAGGAACAGCTTTTTGGCTGCCCTTGCGGGAATTTCTGTTTTAGCGGACATTTGCAAACGACCGTATCCCTTGTTATAATGGGGCAAAAGGGGGCTAGGCCATGGACCGCACCGCGCATTATCATCTGCCGGGATTGTTTGAATTTTATGAGTTGTACCGCGTTTTTCTGCCGCTGTACCGTGCGCACCGCGACTGGTTTTACCCGTGGTGCGATATTGCCTCGCTTTACGGCGCACCGGCTGACTGCCTGTGGGGCGGCGGACGGGTCGGCGGCGGAGATGTCCGCCCGCAGGATGCGCTGGCGCTGGCACAGGAATACAGCATTTCGGCACGGCTGACGTTCAGCAATTCGCTGCTGCAGCCGGAGCATCTGGCCGACCCAGCCTGCAATGCACTCTGCCGCCTGTTTGCCGGGTGTACGGCACCGGCAAGCGGCGTGATCGTACACTCAGAACTGCTGCTGGACTATTTAAAAAGGATGTATCCCAATTTGTATTTTGTGTCATCCACTACCAAGGTGCTGACGGAGTTTGCGCAGCTGGCGCAGGAGACTGCACGGGAGGATTTCCGCTATGTGGTGCCGGATTTCCGCCTGAACAAGGCGTTCGACCGGCTTACCACCTTGCCCCAGGATCAGCGGGACAAGCTGGAATTCCTCTGCAATGAATGCTGCTGGATCGGCTGCTGCGACCGCAAAGCCTGCTATGAGGCCGTCAGCCGCCGCAACTTAGGGCTGGATACCTCCGAACACCGCTGCGCCGCTCCCGATGCCGCGCAGGGCTACCGCTTTTCCCGCGCGATGGAAAGCCCCAGCTTTATTAGCATAGAGGACATCCAGATGCAGTACCTGCCGCAGGGCTTCACCAACTTCAAAATCGAAGGCCGGGGTCTGGGCAGCGCCGTTGTGCTGGAGTTTCTGCTCTACTACCTGACCAAGCCCGAATACCAGCTGCGAGTGCGGGAGGAGATTTATCTTGATAGTATGCTGGACTTGTTTTGATGTAACAATTTGTACAAAACCGATTGCAGACATGCAGGTGGTTTTTCCCTGCTTAAAAGGGTCTAAACGCAGCAAAAAACCTTCTTTGTACAACATTGCTGGTTTTCCCTGTAACACTGGTACCTGAGCGGATTTTTCTTGCTTTGGATGGGCTGGATTGCATGCTTTTTTGCGCATGTGATTTTTTATTCGATTTCACCTTGACGTACAAGGCCATACTTTCTATAATAAAATGTAAATAGCCGTCGAATGTAACATTCAGAAGTAACGCTTCATGGGCGAAAGGTGACATTTTGTGGAAGTTCTCTTAACTGGCAACACCGGGTTTATAACACCGGCGTGGATAGAAACTGCGTTTCCTGGGGATCACGTGCTGATTGCCAGCGCACAGGATACGCAGCACGATCCGCACGTCAAAGCCATCACGCTGGACAAAAAGCAGCAGCTTAGCCAGCTGGTCTCCGCCTATGAGTTTGACCGCATCGTCTATTTTTCCGAATATCTGGTCCCCCACAGCGAGCAGGAGGGCGAACTGGAGCGTCTGCGCCGTGTTTTGCAGGCCAACCGAGAGCGACCGGTCCAGCTGCTTTACCTGGCGGGGCCGGAGGGTGTCGTCCAGCCCGCCATCGGCAAATCGGTCATGGCGCAGGCGGCCGAGGCGCTCTGCCTGCATTACGCCCAAAACAGCCCGATGCAGATCAAGGTGCTGCGCCTGCCTTACCTGTACGGCGCAGACAGCGCTGCCGGGGCGGCGGGCTTTGCCCCGCTGTTTGCCCAGGCCGAGCAGGGCAGCATCCACTTTGATGAGCCTGCCGAGGCCCCGGTCTTTGCCCTGTGTGCTGAGGATCTGGCGGAGCTGATTCACCGCATTTTTGACACCTGGACCCCCGGATGGGAGCGGTTCACCGCGCCGTCTGTTTTTTCTGCCACGACCGCCCAGCTTGGCGAAAAGCTGGCTGCCCTCTGCCCTGGCACCACCGTGACCTACGGCACCGACATCGTGCGCCATTACCCTGCCGATGACGGCGTACTGCGCGCACGGTACGGCTGGTTCCCCCGCTATGATCTGCTGGCGGACCTGCCAGAAATGTACGGCCAATGGCAGGAGGCCCGCCACCCCCAGGGCAAGCCCCTTTCCCGCTTGTGGGAGGTGCTGCGCAGCCGCAAAAAGCTGCTGGCTCTGGCAGAAATTTTAGCCGCCTGGGTCGTAACCGAGCTGCTTGTGCGGATGACCAATACCCAGGCACAGTTCCGGGTCGTGGATTTCCGGCTGCTGTTTATTGTGCTGTGCGGTACGATGTACGGCCTGAATGCCGGTGTGCTGGCCGCTGCCATGGCTTCTTTCTCGCTGGTTCTGGGCTATCTGCGCCAGGGCACAACGCCGCTTTTGCTGTTTTATGACCCCGCCAACTGGCTGGCCTTCATCGTCTACTTTGTGGCCGGTGCGGTCTGCGGCTATGTACAGCTGCGCGGGGTGGAGTCTGTCCGCTTCGTCAAGGACGAAAACACCCAGCTGCGGGAGCGCCTTGCTTTTGTGCGCCGCCTGTACCAGGACACGCTGGAGGACAAGCAGACATTCCGCCGGCAGCTGCTGGGCCGCCGTGACAGTTTTGGTAAAATTTACGATGTTACGCGGCAGTTGGATGTTATGCAGCCGCAGAAGCTTTACCACAAAACCGTGCAGATCATGGAGGACGTGCTGGACAACCACAGCCTGGCCGTCTACCACCTGGACGACAACGACCAGTATGCCCGCCTGATGGCCTGCTGTGCCGCCCAGGAAAGCAGCACCCGCCGCAGCATTGAGCTGGCGGAGTATATGCCGGTGCTGCGCGCGCTGGAACAGGACGGCCTGTGGGTGAACCGCGGGCTGCTGCCTAACCTGCCGATGTACGCCTGCGGTGTGCGGGAAAACGGGCGGCTGATCGTGCTGATCTTCCTGTACGAAGCGGACGGCGACCAGCTGACGCTTTACTACCAGAACCTTTTCCGCATCTTATGCGGCCTGGTGGAGACCGCCCTGACCCGCGCCTTTGAATACGAGAACGCCGCCTACCGCGAGCAGCACCTGCCCGGTACGCGGGTACTGCGTACGCCCTATTTTATCGAGAAGCTGGCCGCCAGCTGCGCCATGCAGGAGGACAAAGTGGCCCAGCACCTTTTGCTGCGCGTCACCAACGGTACGCCTGACCAGCGCGCGCTTTACGCCAAACTGGACACGGCCATCCGCGCCAGCGACCTGGCAGGCATTGGCCCTGATGGCAAGCTGTACCTGCTGATGAACCAGGCCAGCGAGGCCGAACTGCCCATTGTGACCGAACGATTGCGGGACAAGGGCATCCAGGTAGAGCCTATCAGCTTTGAAGCGCAGCTGGATCTGGCCGCCGACCGGCAGGGGGCACAGGCATGACGGTACTTGCTTTATTTCTGCTGCTGGTGCATCTTGTGTGCTGTGCCGCACTGTGGCTGTGCAGCCGCAGCGGCAGGCTGGAGGTACGCGGGCATTTTTTGCCGTTTATGGTGCTGATCCCGCTGTGGGGGCCGCTGTGCGTTGTGCTGCTGTATGCCCGCAACGCCCTGACCGATGCCGCCATTACGCCGCCGGATCTGGAAAAGCTGCATATCAACGAGGATCTGCACCGCAGCATCCTGGTGGATGGCCGCGACACCACCGACACGACCGTCCCGCTGGAAGAAGCCCTGATCGTCAACAGTGCCGAACAGCGCCGCAAGCTGATTTTATCCGTATTAAATGATGATCCCCTGCCCTACTACGACCTGCTGCAGCAGGCGCGCATGAACGAGGACAGCGAAGTCGTCCACTATGCCGCCACGGCCATGGCGCAGATCTCCAAACAGGCTGATCTGACCCTGCAGCAGCACGAGGCACGGTATGCCGCTGCCCCGCAGGACAAGCAGGTGTTGGCCGCCTACTGCGATTATCTGCAGCACTATCTGGATTCCGGCCTGGTGCAGGGGCGCGCGGCGGAGATCCAGCGCCGCCAGCTTGTGCAATTGCTGCAAAAGCAGCTGGCAGACGGCATGCGCTACCAGCTTGGCTGTCGCCTAGCACAGGCCCAGCTGGAACTTTTGGACTATGATGCCGCCGATACCACCCTGCGGGAGTTGACACAGCGTTGGCCGCAGCGGGAAACGCCCTGGCTGCTATTGGTGCGCAGTGCCGCCGCCCGCCGCGATGGCACGGCCTTGCAAGACATCCTGCATGATATTGCCGCGAACCATGTCTACCTCAGCGCCCAGGGGCGCGAAGCCCTGCGCTTCTGGCAGCCGGAGACCACCCGCGAAGGAGGCGACCCACTGTGAAAAAGCTTACCGATTGGCTGCGGCATTTCCGCTGGCAAAAGTTGCTGATCGTCTGGCTCGTTTTCCTGCTGATCGCCACTGCCCTGTTTGCCGAGCGCAGCGGTGTGCAGTACACAGGCACCCGGTTCAAGCTGAATTATCTGGACCGCACCGCAGCCATCCCAAAAGAGAACGCCCTTTTCGGTCAGCCTGTCACGAACTTGCTGCTATGCGACAGCCGTCAGGCCGGTGTGGCCGAAGCCCAGGAGCAGTTTGACCAGATCTTTGTGGACATGAAGGTCAACACCCAGACCATCGACCTGGCCGACACCGCCCCTGCTGACCTGCCGGATTTTGCCAACTACGCTACCGTTGTGCTGTTGATGCCCGATGTGGCCGCCCTGGATACGCAGCTGGTAGATTTGATGGACTGGCTGGAGGGCGGCGGCAGCCTGTTGCTGGCTATGACACCAGCGCGTTCCAACTATTTTGACGTTCTTGCGCCAAAGCTGGGCATCGAGTCCGCTTCCGGCAGTTATAAGGTTGCCGAAAGCATCGTGCCCACAGCGGATTTTATGCTGGGCGGCGGCATACGGTATGACTTTACCGATCCGTTCGAGTCCGCTCTCAGCGTTGCACTGCGGGACGGCACCACGGTTTGCGCTGTCACCGGCGACGAGGGCATTCCCCTTATCTGGCTGGCTGCACCGGGCAATGGCCGCGTGGTGGTGGACAATTTTGGCATTTACGGCAAGGTCGTCCGTGGCTTTTACGTGGCCTCTTTCAGCCTGCTGCAGGATGCCTGTGTCTACCCGGTCATCAACAGTGCCGCGTTCTATCTGGACGATTTTCCCTCGCCGGTTCCGGGCGGTGACGGTGCGTATGTGCGCCGGGACTACGGGTTGAGCATCGGGGATTTCTACTCCCAGGTCTGGTGGCCGGATATTACCCAGCTGGCCGAGCGGTACGGCATCCGCTACACCGGCGTTATGATCGAAAACTACGAGGACGACACCGAATCCGCCCCCGCCCGCCAGAGCGACAGCCAGCAGTTCCAATACTACGGCGGGTTGCTGCTGCGCCAGGGCGGCGAGATCGGCTACCATGGCTACAATCATCAGCCGCTCTGCCTGCCGGACACCGACTACGGCGGCCTGTACGCCTACAACACCTGGCCGGCTGAGGATGCCATCACCGATGCCATGCAGGAGCTTATCAGCTTCCAACACTCGGTGCTGCCCTATGCGGATGGCACGGTCTATGTGCCGCCATCCAACATTTTGTCCAGCGCCGGGCGGCAGATCTTGGGGCGCAGTGTGCCCCAGATTCGCACCATTGCCAGCACCTATTTTTCTGACGGCACCGATCTGCCTTATGTGCAGGAGTTCACTGTAGCCGCCGATGGCATTGTGGAGCAGCCGCGCATCGTTTCCGGCAGCATGGTAGGCGACAGCTACATGCGGCTGGCTGCGGTGAGTGAGTTGAACATGCACTATGTCAGCACCCACTTCATGCACCCTGACGACCTGCTGGACCCTGACCGCGGCGCGGTCGATGGCTGGGAGGTCTACAAGGCGGGTCTGGAGGATTATCTCGACTGGCTGACCGCTTCTGCCCCCGGCCTGCGGATGCAGACCTGGACCGAGTGCGCGGGAGCCGTGCAGCGGTTCTCCGGTGCAACGGTCACGGTAGAAACCGCGCCGGACCGCTGGACGCTGACGGTGGGCAACCTGACCGATGAAGCGTGGTTCTTCTTCCGCGCCAACGGCGGTACACCCGGCCGCGTGACCGGCGGCGAGTTAACGAAGCTGACGGACAGCCTCTACCTGCTCAAAGCCACCGCATCCACAGTCAAAATTGAACGGACGGAGGGGTAATATGCGCATCTGCCTTGTACTGGAAGGTTCCTACCCCTATGTCCATGGCGGCGTGTCCACCTGGATGCACGGCTATATCCAGGCCATGCCGGAACACGAGTTTGTGCTTTGGGTCATTGGTGCCAAGGCCGCCGACCGGGGCAAATTTGTCTACGACCTGCCCGCCAACGTGAAAGAAGTACACGAGGTTTTCCTGGATGATGCCCTGCGCCTGCACGGAGAGCAGCGCCGTGTGCATTTTACCGAGGAGGAGACCACCGCCCTGCGGGAGCTGGTGCGGTTGGGCCACCCGGACTGGGACGTGCTGTTCCAGCTGTTCAACGTTAAAAAGGTGCATCCCCTCTCCTTTTTGCAAAGCCGCACCTTTATGGATCTGTTCACCGGCATCTGTGCGGAGGAATACCCCTATGTTGCCTACGCCGATGCGTTCCACACGCTGCGCTCGATGCTGCTGCCGGTGCTTTACCTGCTCAGCGGCGAGGTACCCCAGGCACAGATCTACCACGCCATCTCCACGGGGTACGGCGGCCTGCTGGCCTGCCTTGGCAGCAGCTTGCACCATGCCCCGGTACTGTTGACCGAACACGGCATCTACACCCGTGAGCGCGAGGAGGAGATCATCCGCGCCGAGTGGGTAGTGCCCTCCTTTAAAAGCCGTTGGATCCGGTTTTTCTACCTGCTGTCAGAGAAAATTTACCGCCGCGCGTTCCGGGTGACAAGCCTGTTCCACAACGCCCGCCGCATCCAGATCGACATGGGCTGCAACGGCGGCAAATGCCTTGTCATCCCCAACGGTGTGCAGTATGAGCGATTCTGCGATATTCCGTTAAAGCCCGATGACGGCTGGGTCGATATTGGCGCGGTCGTGCGCCTGGCCCCCATCAAGGATGTTAAAACGATGATCTACGCCTTTTTTGAGTTGAGCGCCCGGCGGCCGAACGTGCGGCTGCACATTATGGGCGGCGTGGATGACGAGCAGTATGCCCAAGAGTGCTATGCCCTGGCGGACCAACTGGGGCTGAAGAATCTGCTGTTCACCGGCCGCGTGAATGTCGTGGACTACATGCGCAAGCTGGACTTTACGATTTTGACCAGCATCTCCGAGGGGCAGCCCCTCTCGGTGCTGGAATCCATGGCGGCCCGCCGCCCCTGCGTTACCACCGAGGTTGGCTGCTGCCGCGAATTGCTGGAGGGTGCCCCCGGTGATGAACTGGGCGTTGCGGGCTACTGTGTGCCGCCGATGTACCGCCAGGGCCTGGCCGATGCCATGGAGCGCATGTGTACCAGCCGCGCCCGGCGGGAGGAGATGGGGCTCATCGGCCAGCAGCGGGTCGCCCATTATTACCGCCACGAGCAGATGCTGCACAACTACTGCGCCCTTTACGAGGGAACGAAGGCGCAGTACAATTTGTAAGCTGATTCTACACAAAAGGACTCTACCACCATGGCCGGTATTGGATTTGAACTAAAAAAATTATTTCGCCGCAAGGGGCTGTTTGCCGCCCTGCGCGCCTACGGCTACGCCGGTATCATCTGCACCGGGCCGATGCTGCTGGGTGTATTGCTGCAGGTCGGTATTCTGGTATTATGCGGCTGGGCGGGTGCGGCCCGCGCTGACCAGGATTTGTTGGTTTGCATGGTCACCTACACATTGCTATCCTCGCTGACGGTGACCAGCTTTTTCTCGATGCCGGTCACGCGCTTTCTGGCCGACATGCTGTATGAGGAGCAGGAGCAGGCGATTCTGCCATCCTTCTGGGGTTCCAACAGCCTGATGCTGGCAGGCGGATGTACGCTGTACGGTATCTTCTTGTTATTTTCCGGTGCAACGCTTATGCAGGGGCTGCTCTGCCTGTGGCTGTTTGCCGAGATGATCGTCAACTGGAACGCCATGAGCTACCTGACCGCTATCAAGGACTACCGCGGTATCCTGCTGGCCTTTGCGGCGGCCATCGTTACCGCCTTTGTCACCGGGTATCTGCTTGTGTTCATCTTTGGTGCGCCGGTGCTGGAGGGGTTCCTGTTCGCCATTACGGTGGGCTACGGCCTGATGCTTTTATTGGAAACCTTGCTGCTCCACCGTTATTTTCCCCAAAGCGACACAAGCCCCTGGATGTTTTTGCGGTGGGTCGATCGGTTTCTGCCACTGGCCTTTACCGGGCTGTTCACCAATCTGGGGCTGTTTGCCCACCTGCTGATCATCTGGGCCGGGCCGATCGGCGTACAGGTCAAAGGGCTGTTTTACGGTGCGCCCTACCACGATGTGCCCGCTATGCTGGCGTTTTTGAGCATTTTGGTCACAACGGTCAACTTTGTGGTCTCGGTCGAGGTCAACTTCTACCCCAAATACCGCGATTATTACAGCCTGTTCAACGACGGCGGCGTTGTAGGCGACATCGTTACCGCCGAGGAAGAAATGCTGGCGGTGCTGAATCGCGAACTGTATTACACCGCCCTCAAGCAGCTGTTCACCACGGCGGCGGTCATCTCGCTGGAGTCTGTGCTGCTGGATCTGCTGCCGCTGGGCTTCAATGATTTGATGCACGGCTATTTCCGCACCCTCTGCGTGGGCTACGGCCTATACGCTGTGGGCAATACCATCATGCTGATTTTGCTTTATTTTACCGACTATCTGGGTGCGCTGCTGGCATCGGGCGCGTTCGCCGTCTGTGCGGCGGTGTGTACTGCCGTATCGCTGCTGTTTGACCCGGCGTATTATGGGTTCGGCTTTCTGGCCGGTGCGGCAGTGTTTTTCATCCTGGCGCTGGTGCGGCTTGACCATTTCACCGCCAATCTCCCCTATCGCGTTCTGGGCTGCCAGCCCATCGTGGCCGAGACCAAGTCCGGCCGGTTTACCCGGCTGGGGCTGTTTTTGGAACAGCACAGCAGCACCCACCCGCAGCCGTAAGGCATACTTTCTCTGTGCCTGCTGCTTACCACATGCACTTTTATCCTGGCTCAGGAGGTTCACCCAACATGCACCTTTCCAAACTTCTTTTTCCTGCCATGGCGCTGGCCCTGCTGACTGCCTGCGCTGCGGCCCCGGCATCCACGGATACTGCACAAGATGCCCCCACCGATACGGTGGTCGCCAAGGCCGAAACACCCGATATCAACAGCGTACACCTGCGGGACAACAATGAACTGTACAGCGTCTACGATGACAGCGGCGTTGTTACTATGTATCTGACGGTCAGCCGCGGCAACAGCTCGGACGGCACCGACCACAGCTGGAGCGAGATCAACCACTATTCTGCCTACGATTACGAGGCCATGGGTGTGGACCGCTACCAGGTCAACGCGCTTTTGCAGGTGGGCGATGAAAACGGCCCGGTCATCGGCGAGTTGGGCTATGGCGAGACCGCCCCCAACGCCACCGTGCAGATTCGCGGCCAATCCTCCAGCAAGGGCGAGCAGAAGAACTATAAGATCAAACTCCGCCAAAACAAAGGCAGCTGGCGCGGCCAGCGCACCATTGCCCTGAACAAGCACATGAGCGAGGGCCTGCGCTTCCGCAATAAGATGGCCTATGACCTGATTGAGGGCATCCCCCAGATGATGGGGCTGCGCACCCAGTTTGTGCATCTCTACGTCAAAGATCTGACCGCCAGTGACAATGCTGTTTTTGAGGATTACGGCCTGTACACCCAGGTGGAGCAGCTGAACAAGACCGCCATGCAGGCCCACGGCCTGGACAAAAACGGCCAGCTTTACAAGATCAATTTCTTTGAATTTGAGCGGTATGCCGATTCGATCATGCTGACCAGCGACCCCGACTATGACCAGTCGAAATTTGAATATTATCTCGAAATCAAAGGCGACAGCGACCACACAAAGCTGATTCGGATGCTGGACGATCTGAATGATGATACCAAGTCCATGGAAACGATTCTGGACACTTATTTCGACCGGGAGAACCTTGCCTACTGGCTGGCTTTCCAAATTCTGACCGGCAACACCGACACCCAGAGCCGCAACGCCTACCTGTACAGCCCCCAGAATTCCAACACCTGGTACATCCTGGACTGGGACAACGATGGCATGCTCCACCGCACGGAATCCGCCATCAAAAACACTTCCGATGGCCTGAGCTGGGAGCGGGGCATCAGCAACTACTGGGGCAATACGCTGTTCCGCCGTGCGCTGCAGACGGCCTCTTTCCGGGAGGAACTGACCGCCGCCATCGAGGATCTGCACAGCTATTTAAGCACCGACCGCATCAACACCATGATTGCCCACTACCGCACCATTACCGAGCAATATGTCTGGCAGATGCCGGATGCCATGTACGAGCCTGTGACCCAGGCGGAGTACGACACGATCGCCAACAGCCTGGCGGGCGAGATCGAGGACAATTATCAGCAGTATTTCGATGGCTACAACTATCCCATGCCTTTCTACATCGGTACACCCGAAGCCGACAACGGCACATTGCAGCTGCATTGGGATACCTCCTACGATTTTGACGCGGAAGATCTCTACTACGGCGTGGAGGTTGCCACCGATTACAATTTTGAAAATGTCGTATTCCAGCAGGAGAATCTGATCCTGCCGGAGGCCCAGATGGATCTGCCCGCAGCCGGGCAGTATTTCCTGCGGGTGCGGGTCACGAATGATTCCGGCTATACGCAGGATGCCTTTGACTATTATGCCGGGCGTTACGGCAAAGTGTACGGTGTAAAGTGCTTCTACGTCAACGCGGACGGTACGATCACGGAGGATACCTATGCAGACAATTGATGTGCTGCGCCGTGTGCTGTCGCCGCCGCCCCGCACAAACGGCGAAGCCTACCGCCACGAGCTGAAATACCTGATTTCCTACGGCGAAAAAGCCGCCCTAGAAACCCGGATGCGTCCGGTGCTGCGCCCTGACCCCCATGCCAAAAACGGCGGCTATTTCATCCGCAGCCTGTATTTTGACGACTACTGGCGCAGTGCCTATGAAGAAAAAGATGCCGGTGTGCTGCTGCGCAAAAAATACCGCATCCGCATTTATGATTGCAGCGACCGCATCATCAAACTGGAACGCAAGAAAAAGTTTGACAGCTACATCTACAAAGAGGATGCCACCCTGACCCGCGCCGAGTTGGAAAGCATCCTGGCCGGGGAGTATGATTTCCTGCTGCATTCGCCGCAGCCGCTCTGCCAGGAGTTTTACCACGAGTGCCTTTCCAATATGCTGCGCCCCCGGGTCATTGTGGATTACGACCGCGAGCCGTGGATCATGGATGCCGGCACGGTGCGCATTACCTTTGACAAGGATGTTCGCGCCGCCGTGGGCGGATGGGACATCTTTGACCCCACACTGCCTACCCTGCCGGTGCTGGAGCCGGGTAAGCTGGTTATGGAGGTCAAATTTACCGAATTTTTGCCCCAGATCGTCCGCAATCTGCTGCCGCCCAAAGCGCAGGAACTGACCGCCGTATCCAAATATGTGCTTTGCTGCGACAAAACCGCCTACCAACACGGCTTTGCATACTGGAACGAAACGTAGATTTGCCCCGCATCCTGCTTTTTGCTGGCAGGGGCCGCGCCGTCAAGAACTGTTACACTAAAGGATCGTGAAACATGAGTACAAAGGACTTTATCAAAAAATCCGTGCTGGAAAACTTCAGCCAGTACGATGCCCCCAAAATGTGGGCGGCCCTGCTGGCCGCTTTGCTGATGGGCCTGCTGATCTATCTCGTCTACCGCCGCTTTTATACCGGTGTGATCTACTCCCGCAGTTTTGCCGTGACCCTGGTGGGCATGTCGCTGCTGACCTGCATGGTCACGCTGGCCATCAGCACCAACGTTGTGATCTCGCTGGGCATGGTGGGTGCGCTGTCCATCGTGCGCTTCCGCACCGCCGTCAAAGACCCGATGGACCTGCTGTACCTGTTCTGGTCCATCACTACCGGCATTACCACCGGCGCGGGGATGTACCTGCTGGCGGTGGTGCCGGCCATCTTTATGATCGTGATGATCGTACTGTTCTACCACTGGCAGGAGCGGGGCCGCGTTTATGTGGCCGTTATCCACTACACCGGCGAAAAGACCGGCGATGATATCATCCGCGCCTTTGGCCGCACCCGGTATGTGGTCAAGTCCAAAACGATGCGCGGCGACCGGGTGGAGATGGCCGCCGAAATTTTCTGCAAGGACAAGGACCTTGCCATTGCGGACACGCTGCGGGCCGTTCCCGGTGTAGAGGATGTGACCCTGATCCAGTATAACGGCGAGTATCACGGGTGAGCGTTCCTTTTGACTTTCTCCATAAATCAAATTCATGTGCAGTCAGGGGCAATGCCCCCTGGCTGCTTTTTTGCAGCAATTTCTTTGTAAAAGCAGAAAAAAGTTGACGTTTTCCATTGACACGAGTAACCATTGTGTGTATGATAGTAACAATAGAAATAGCCGAGGCCGATGCCGCAGAAAGCAGCACAGCCCGGAAACATCCGGCAACAGCGGAATGCGGTTGCTGACGGCGGTTTCTGCCAAGCAGATTTCATACGATAATGATAGGGGGGCAGATGCAAACCATGGATACGGCCAGCGCGCAAAACAACGCACAGCCGACAGAATGTTTGACCTGCGCCCTGGATGCCGGTGAACTGCTGCTGACATACGGTGCCGAGGTCAGCCGGGTGGAGGATACCATCCAGCGGTTGGAACATGTGTGCGGCTTTGACCAGGTGGATGTTTTTACGATTACATCCAGCATTGTGGCGACCGTACGCCTGCCGGACGGCGGAGCCATTACCCAGAGCCGCCGCATCAAGGCACGTGTCACCAACTTAGGCCGGGTGGCCGAGATCAATGCCCTCTCCCGCCGGTTCTGCGCGGGGGCCCTCACGCTGTATGAATTCCGCACAGCCGTGCAGGCCATCCGGGACGAACGCCCCATCCCCGCCTGGCAGGAGCTTTTGCTCTACATGGTCATCTCCTTTTCGCTGTCCATCTTTTTTGGCGGCAATCTGGCCGATGGCATCGCGGCTTCCCTTTCCGGCATGGTGCTGTTCGGCATGATCCGCATGAGCGCAACCTTGCAGATGAACAGCCTGCTGCAAACCGCCATCTGCAGTGCGGTCACAGCGCTGGCGGTGCTGCTGTTGGTGGGGGCCGGCATCGGTGTCCACCCGGACAAGATCATGATCGGCAACATTATGCTGGTCATCCCCGGCATCCAGCTGACCACCTCGCTGCGGGATATGATCAATGGCGATACCATCAGCGGCCTTTTGAACCTGAGTGAGGCCGTTCTGAAAGCGATTTCGGTAGCATTGGGCTTTGCCCTGGTGCTGCTGGCGGGAGGTGTGTAAGGTTGCAGGCAGAAATTGTCCAAACTGCTATGGGCGTGGTCGGGTCCCTCGGTTTCGCCCTGCTGTTTGGGATACGCGGCACAAAGCCGCTGGGCTGCATCGCCCTGGGCAGCGGCATCGGCTGGGTGGTTTACCTGGTCAGCGTGGCTGGCGGGCACGGCAAAGCCTTTGGTATGCTGGCTTCCAGTTTGGTGATTGCGATTTGCAGCGAGGTCATGGCCCGTCTTATCAAAACGCCGGTCATTCTGCTGCTGGTGCCGATGCTGATCCCCGAAATCCCCGGCGGCGACCTGTATTACACGATGTACAGCTTAATTGAGGGCGACTCCGCCAAATTTGCATCCCTGCTCCAGCTGGTGCTGGCCGAAGCCGGTGCCATTGCACTGGGTATTATCCTGGCCTCCTACGCGGCAGGTCTTATCAACAACATCTACCGGCATGTGCGCCCCTGTGCGCACAGCCCCCACGAGTAAGGAAAAGAATATGGGCAAAAACGCAACCCGAAACGACGTAGCCAAGCTGGCCGGGGTCTCCCCTGCCGTGGTATCCTACGTCATCAATAAAACCAAGTTCGTCAGCGAGGAAAAGACCCAGGCCGTGCTGGATGCCATCAAGGAGCTGAACTATCAGCCCAACCTGTACGCCCGCAGCCTGAAAACCAACCGTTCGATGCAGATTGCCTTTGTGTGCGACAACCTGCGCAACGACTGGCTGGAAATTGCCGAGAAAAAGCTGGACAAGCTGGGCTACAATGTTTCCCACTGCTACAGCCGTGACGGAGATGACTTTATCCAGTCGCTGATTTCCGGCCGGTATGATGCCGTGTTCATGCTGTCCAACCGCTACAAGGCCGAGCAGCTGAACCGCATTGCCGAGGCTGGCATCCCCGTTGTGTTGTACAAAACGCGGGAATACAGCCATCTGGAGCCGAATATCATCGCGGTAGCGCCCAACCTGTACAGCGGCGTGGAAAAGACCGTCAATTATCTGGTGTTCCGCGGGCATCGGCGCATTTTGTTTGTGCCGCCGCTGCGCTACAATATGCACATCAACCGCGGCTATCGTGAGCGCGGCTACCGCGATGCGCTGGAAGCCAACGGCATCCCCTACGATGAACGGTATGTCTGCACCAGCGCCGACACGATGGAGGGTGTGCTCTCCCACGTGTTCGACATGGTTTTCAGCAAAAGCAAGGATGAACGCGCCACTGCCATTATTGCGGGCAACGATTTTATCGCCGCTTCCATCATGCAGTACGTGAAAAAGCTGGGTATGAAGATCCCCGAAGATCTGGCTGTGGTAGGCACCGACAATACCTATATTGCCGAGATGGTCTCCCCCACGCTGACCAGCATTGATTTTTCCAAGGAAGATTTCTCCCAAAAGCTGGTGGATACCCTGATGGCCCTGCTGCGGGGCGAGAAAGCACAGGATCAGTTCCTGCCGGTCTCCCTCTGCGTACGCGAGAGCGCCTGACGCTGGCCGGGGCGGCCCCATATTACCAAGAAATCCCCCTTCTCCTTCTCACATAAATTACGGCAGGCAGCGGCCCCGTGGACCTCAGGACAGTCCACAGGGCCGCTGCCTGTTTCTGGTTTTATAGAGGTGGGACGCTCAGTATGACACGTGTAACCGCAATATGAGCCAATTTTAGCTGCAATTTGCACAAAACGAAGCTGGCCAAGTTGTAAAAACGGCCGAAAACGGGCAGAGCGGCAAAAAAATCACAAAAAGGTATTTACACGCGTAACTAGATGTGCTATCATACAGACAACGAAAACACAGACACCCAAACAAACCAAGAGCAAAGGAGGTACAGATTTTAAAGAACTGTTTAAATTGGACCCTGAAAAAGTAGGAAATGCTTTTTCTGAATAAAAGTTACACGAGACACTACAAAACACATGAAATGGACTGAATGAGGAAACAGTCCACGCTTGAAAGGAGCACAACACCATGGCTAAGAAAATCTACGAAGCTTGCCGCCGTCTTCTCACCATCTGCGCCAACTGCCAGCCCGATGAGAACATCCTGATTGTTACCGATACCGACAGCCTGGAGATCGGTATGGCCCTGTGGGATGCCGCTGAGGAGTTCCCCAAAAAGACGATGGTTATGATGGAACCCCGCAAGATGCACGGCGAAGAACCCACCCCGCTGGTGGCCGCTGCTATGCTGAAGGCCGATGTCATCTTTCGCGCCACCAAGTTTAGCCTGTCCCACAGCCACGCACGCCGCGATGCATGCGCTGCCGGTGCTCGCGATCTGAACTGCTGCGATTACAGCATTGAGATGCTGGAGCACGGCGGCCTGTACACCGACTTTGAGGCTGACCGCAAATACGTTGACCAGCTGCTGAAGTCCATGGCCGATGGTGACCAGGTCCACATCACCTCCGAGGCCGGCACTGACTACTACGCCAGCATCAAGGGCCACAAACTGTTCCCGCAGTACGGCATGGTCCGCAACCCCGGCGAGACCTGCTCTCCCCCGGATATCGAGATGGCTTCCGGTGCAATGCCCGGTACCGCCCACGGCAAGATCGTGGTTGACGGCAGCATCACCCACCCGGCTATGGGCGTTCTGAAAGAGCCCATCACCATCTACGTGGAGAACAGCTTCGTCACCAAGATCGAAGGCGGCGAGGAAGCCAAGCGCTTTGCCGAGGAGCTGGCCAAGGTCGGTGACCCCCGCATGTACCGCATCGGCGAGATCGGCATCGGCCTGAATCCGGACGCTTCCCTGTGCGGCCGTATGCTGGAGGACGAAGGCTGCAGCGGCTACGTACATTGCGCCCTGGGCAACAACGAGACTGACAACCAGGACTTCATCCTGCACATCGATATGATGTTTAAGGATCCCACCATCGAGCTGGATGGCAAGGTGATCTTCGACCACGGCGAAGTCGTTTTTGACTGATTCGCCCCCAACAAAACGAAATGAGGCAAAAATCATGAGCGAAATGAACGATATCATCAAGAACGGCCAGCTGATGCCGGCCGACCTGACCGCCCAGATCCGCGAGAAATACTACCACGTGGACGTGGATCCTTTCACCAAAAGCAAGCGCCTGTTCTTCGACAACTCCGGCGGTTCCTTCCGCCTGAAGGATGCCAGCGAGGCCTTCCGCAATGTCGATGACCTGCCCAACTGCGGCGGCCACGGCGGCGCAGCCTCCGACTATCTGGACAGCCTGCGCACCCAGGCCTGCAAGGACATCTCCACGATGTTCAACGCAGAGGGCGGCTGCATCGCCACCTCGATGACCGCTTCCATCATCGTCTTTGATGTTTCCGAAGCCATCATCGCCAACGTGCCCGGCACCAACGTTGTCACTACCGAGCTGGAGCATCCCTCCGCTTTCGATGGCTGCGCCGTCCCCGCCGAGAAGTACGGCAAGGAGCTGCGCGTTGCCAAGACCAATCCCCGCACCGGCACCATCGACCCGATGGATGTCGTCAAGCTGGTGGACAAGGATACCTGTCTGTTGAGCGTCATCATGACCTCCAACATCACCGGTGCTGTTCTGGATATCGAGACCATCGCTCGTGAAGCCCGTAAGATCAAGCCTGATCTGTTCATCATCTGCGACTCCGTCCAGCATACTCCCCACGGCCTGACCGATATGAAAGCCTGGGGCCTGGATTGCGTCAACTTTGCTCCCTACAAGTTCGGCGGTGCCCGTGGCTTGGGCGTTGGCTGGCTGAGCGACCGCGTTATGAACCTGCCCCACCGCAAACTCATCCGCGAGAAGCAGAGCAACTGGGAAATGGGCGGCTGCGCCCCCGGCATGTACGCCATGCTGAGCGCCATTTTCAACTACGTCTGCTGGATCGGCGAGCACTTCACCGACTCCAAAGACCGCCGCACCCTCTATGTAGAGGGCATGAACCGCATCATGCTGCACGAGCGCGCCCTGCTGTACCGCCTGCTGCATGGTTCTGACGAGGTCAAGGGCCTGCTGGATATCGAGGGTGTCAACGTTGCCGTTGAAATGCCCGACCTGACCCAGCGCGACCTGATCGTACCCATTGTCTTTGATAAGCTCACCTGCGAGCAGGCCTCCCGTGCTTACGAAAAAGCCGGTGTGGTCGTCCACGAGCGTACGGATGCCAGCCTCTACTCTGCACGTCAGGTCAACTCCATCAACCAGCACGGCATCGTCCGTATCTCCCCGCTGCACTGCCATACCTACGAGGATATCGATGAGTTCCTGAAGATCACTGCCGAGATCGCAAAATAACAGCTTGCGGTAACAACCCACGAGCGTTCCCTTATCATTGAGAGGGGGTGTGCATGCAAGCATGCCCCCTCTTTCCTCTATAATGAAAGGATAGACTAACCATGAAAAAGACAATGGCTTGGATCATGGCCGCGGCCATGTGCATTACCACTACTGCCTGCGGAAGTACCGCTTCCTCCACTGCTTCTACCGCCGGTTCCACTGCTGCCGGTACTGCCGAATCTTCCAGCGTGGAAGGCGCTTTTAACTTAGGTTTGATCTGCCCGCTGTCCGGCTCCTCTGCCGTGTCCGGCCAGATCATGCAGAACGCCACCAAGATGGCCGTTGACGAGATCAACGCCGCCGGCGGCATCAACGGCACCATCCCCATCAACCTTGTTGCTGTGGACGATGAGGGTGTACCCGCCACCTCCGTGACCGCCATGCAGAAGCTGGTGGAACAGGACAAGGTCAACGCCGTTATCGGTGCCCAGGCTTCCTCCTGTACCCTGGCCAACATGGAGATCACCAAGGCCGCCAAGATTCCCCAAATCACCCCCGCTTCCTCCAACGTTGCTGTCACCCAGAGCGGCAACGACTATATCTACCAGCTGACCGCTACCGATGAGCTGCACATGCGCAACGTCATGGGCTACATGGTCGATGAAAACAACGCCAAGACTTTCGCCATCCTGTACGAATCCTCCGACTTCGGCACCGGCGGTTTCAAGATCGCCAGCACCGTCTGCGATGACTTCGGCCTGGAAATGGTGGACAGCGAAGTTTACAACGCCGGCGATACCGACTTCTCGGTGCCCCTGGGCAAGATCAAGCAGGCCAACCCGGACTTCGTGATCTTCTGGGGCTACCACACCGAGGTTGCTATGATCTGCCGCCAGATGCAGCAGTACGGTATCGACCTGCCCTGCATCGGCCAGGGTTACAACTCCCCCGAGCTGACCAACCTGGGCGGCGATGCTGTCAACGGCGTGATGATCTCTACCGCATTTGACGCTGCCAACCCCGATGAAAAGGTCCAGGAGTTCGACAAGAAGTACAACGAGCTGTACGGCGGCGGCTATGACCAGAACGCCCCGCAGTCTTACGATGCTGTCTACATCATCAAGGACGCTGTGGAGCGCTGCATTGCTGACGGCAAGGACTACACCGATGGCGAGACCCTGAACAGCTACATCGGCAATACCCAGTGGCAGGGTGCCACCGGCCTGACCACCTTTGATGAGAACGGCCGCATGGACAAGGACCTGCTGGTTATCGCCATCGAGGACGGCAAGCACGTCATCGTGAAGAATTACAACTAATTCTTTAGAGCAGATTTTATAAGAGAAGCGCTGGCGGGCGCCAGCCGCCCAAACCAGCGCTTCTCTTTTTCTTATTAAAAAACGGAGGTAGCACAAGATGCTGTTTCAACAGATATTGAACGGTCTGACAAACGGCAGCCTGTATGCGCTGATGGCGGTCGGTGTTACGATGGTGTACAAATCCCTCGGTATGCTGAACTTCGCCCACGGCGACATTATGATGGTCGGCACGTTTATCACCCTTACTTTTATTACCAAGCTGGGTCTCCCCTTTTATGTATCGGTGCCTTTGGGCATCATCTGCGCCGCAGGTCTCGGTTTCTTGCTGGAGCGCGTGATCCTGCGCAAGGTCAAGTTTTCCTCTTTCGTCAACCTGCTGATCGCAACGGTCGGCGTTTCCTACGTGCTGCGCAATGCGTCCATGGTCATCTGGGGCACCAACCCGCAGCTGTTCCCCAGCATGTTCCCCTCGCAGCTGATCGAGATCGGCGAGTTCCGCATCACCCCGCAATCCATCGGCATTATCATCATCTCGCTGGCCATCATCACCGGCCTGCATTTCTTCTTTACCAAAGTCAAGATCGGCAAGTGCATGCAGCTTGCCAACTCTGACCCCGAGGGCGCTGCCATGATGGGTGTCAACGTCACCTACATGCGCTTCCTCACTTTCGGTATCAGCGCGGCGCTGGCCTGCATTGCCGGTGTCATGATCGCCCCGCTGACCTACGCCCGCGTTGACATGAGCGCCACCATCGGCATGAAAGCCTTCGCCGCAGCCATCCTGGGCGGCATCGGCAACCTGTGGGGCGCGCTGCTGGGCGGCATCATCCTGGGCATCGTCGAGGCTGTCGGCTCTGCTTACATCTCCACTGCCTACCGTGATGCGTTCTCGTTCATCATCCTGTTCATCGTCCTGTTCGTCAAGCCCACCGGCCTGCTGAACAAGAAGATCGAAAACAAACTGTAAGGAGGGCTTACTCATGACGAAAACCAAGAAAAGCGCCGCTCTCCTGAAAATTCTGGTGATTGCAGCCATTCTCATTCTGCTGCCCATCGTCACCCCGAATATGTACATTATGCAGATCATCAACATGATCGGTATCTATATCATCCTGGGCATCGGCATCAACGTGCTGACCGGCTACACCGGCCAGCTGTCCCTGGGCCAGGCCGCATTCTTCGGCATCGGTGCTTACACCGCCGCGCTGATGAACACCCGCGCCGGGCTGCAGTTTATCCCCTGCCTGCTGGGTTCCGTGGTCGTCACCGCCTTCTTCGGCGTGGTGCTGGCCATCCCCGCCCTGAAAGTGAAAGGTTCCTACCTGGCCCTGCTGACCATGGGCTTCGGCGAAGTGGTCCGCATCGTGATGATCAACTGGACCCCCGTCACCAACGGCACTGCCGGTGTGCTGGGCATCCAAAGCCCCGTTATCTTCGGCTTCTCCTTTGACACGCTGAAGAAATACTACTTCCTCATCCTCCTGTTCGTACTGCTGGGCCTTGCCTATGAAAGCATCATCATCCGCACCCGCACCGGCCGCGCTTTTATCGCCATCCGCGAGGATAACGAAGCTGCCGAACTGACTGGCATCGATGTTACCTCCTACAAAATCAAGGCATTCGTCCTCAGCGCTGTGTACTGCGGCGTGGCTGGCTGCCTGTACGCCATGATGATCAAGTACGTCAGCCCCGATACTTTCGTATCCAACACTTCCAGCGTTATCCTGTGGACCGCCATCGTTGGCGGCTTCGGCACCGTCATCGGCCCTGTGCTGGGCGGCATCATCATGCAGGTCCTGCCCGAAGCCCTGCGCTTCCTGGGGGACTGGCGGCTGGTCGTCTACGGCCTGATTTTGCTGGTGGTCATCCTACGGTTCCCCGGCGGCCTGTATCCCTACATCAAGCGTTTTATCGACAGTCATAGTAAGAAACAGCCCCAAGCGGCTGAGCAGAAAGAGGGGTGAGCAGAATGGCGATCCTGGAACTGAAAGACGTAACCAAAAAGTTCGGCGGCCTGACGGCTGTTGACGGCGTGAACCTGAAAGTGGAGGAAAACCAGATCTGCGCCCTGATCGGCCCCAACGGTGCCGGTAAGACCACCGTATTCAACATGATTACCGGTGCCTACCAGGTCACCAGCGGCGATGTAGTTTTCAACGGCGAGAGCATCTGCGGCAAGAAACCGCACCAGATCGTGGAAAAGGGCATTGCCCGTACTTTCCAGAACATCCGCCTGTTCAAATCCGCCACCGTGCTGGAAAACGTTATGACCGGGTTCCACTGCAAGACCAAGACCGGCATGTTCAACGTCATTTTCAACTACCGCAAGTGCATGCAGGAAGAAGCCGAGTGCCGCGAAAAGGCACTGGAGATCCTGCGCTTCCTGGGTCTTGAGGATGTCAAGGACCTGGAAGCCCGCAACATCCCCTACGGCCACCAGCGCCTGCTGGAGATCGGCCGCGCGCTGGCCACTTCCCCCAAGCTGCTACTCCTCGATGAGCCTGCCGCCGGCATGAACTCGCAGGAGAAGAAAGAGCTGGTCAACACCATCCGCAAGATCCGTGACACCTACCATCTGGCCGTTCTGCTGGTCGAGCATGATATGGAACTGGTCATGGGCATTTCCGAGAATATTACCGTCATCAACTTCGGCCGCCCCATTGCCTGCGGCACGGCCGAGGAGATCCAAAGCAACAACGATGTTATTGAAGCCTACTTGGGAAGGAGCGATGATGAATAATGGCTGAGAATATCATGAAGATCACCAACCTGTCTTCTTCCTACGGCAACATCAAAGCCCTGAAAAGCATCGATATCGAGATCAATAAGGGCGAGATTGTCTCGCTGCTGGGTGCCAACGGTGCCGGCAAGTCCACCCTGATGAAATCCATCCTGGGCATGGTTCATATCGATGAGGGCAGCATCCTGTACAAAGGCCAGGAACTGGTTGGCAAAAAGAGCCACGAGATCGTACCCATGGGCATTTCTCTGGTGCCCGAGGGCCGCAAGATCTTTATTGAACTGTCTGTCGAGAAAAACCTGGAGATTGGCACTTTCTTCCGCAAGCGCCCGCCGGAGCGGGACAAGGAACTGCTGGACATGGTCTACAAGGTATTCCCCCGCTTGTACGAGCGCCGTAACCAGCTGGGCGGCACCCTCTCCGGCGGCGAGCAGCAGATGCTTGCTGTAGGCCGTGCCATCATGTCTGACCCCGAACTGCTGATGCTGGACGAACCCTCCATGGGCCTGGCCCCGCTGGTCATCGCCGAGGTTTTCCAGGTCATCAAGAAAGTCAACGAGATGGGCATCACCGTCCTGTTGGTGGAACAGAACGCCAAGCAGGCTTTGAAGATCAGCGACCGTGCCTACCTGATGAACACCGGCAAGATCGTCGTGGCCGGTACCGGCGACGACTTCCTGAAGGGCGATGTGCTGACCAGCGTCTATCTGGGCGGCAAAAAGGAGTGACCCGCTATGAAACTGGAAAATATCAAGCTGAATCTGGACACCGAACTGGTGCTGAACGTAGGCGACCCAATCAGCAAAACCAATGCGCCCCGCTGCTACAACAAACTGTTTGAGCGGCTGAACATGAACGCCATCATGCTGCCCTGCGAGATCAAGAAAGGCGAGCTGCCCCAGCTGCTGGAAGCCTGCCGCCTGATGGGCATCCACTACCTCTGCCCCACGATGCCCCATAAGGGCGACTTTGTGGATCTGCTGGACGATGTGGACGAGACCTCCAAGCTGTTCCACTCGGTCAACGCCATCCGCCTGGACGAGAACGGCAGCCACGGCTCCGGCATGGACGGCAAGGGTGCTGTCAAGGCCATGGAGGAGGGCGGTGCCAAGCTGAACGGCATCAACGCCCTGCTCTACGGCGCAGGCGGCATCAGCGGCGTGACTGCCTTTGAGCTGGCCCAGAGCGGCGTGAAAAAGCTGTACATCGCCAACCGCACGCCCGAGAAGGCCGAGAAGATCGCGCGGCTGGTCAACGAGCATACTGCCGCCACGGCGGAGGTTATCGGCACCGATGCGGCCGCCCTGGATAAGGCCGCCGAAAGCTGTGAACTGTTCGCCAACCTGACCCCGCTGGGCATGAAAGGCTTTGACAAAAAGCACGACTACCTGGGCTTCATCGACCGCATGCCCAAGACGGCCACCGTCTTTGACTGCGTCATCAACCCGCCCCTGTCCGAGACCATCACCGCCGCCCGCGCTGCCGGGCTGAACACCGTGCCCGGCATGCGGATGCTGGTGGCCCAGATGGACGTGATCTTCAAGTTCCTGTTCAACCAGACCGTCACCGGCGCGGACAAGCAGGCCTGCATTGAAGAACTGTGCAATTATCTGGGTGTACCCTCGAACTTTTGACTGCTGATTCAGGAGGTTATACGCTATGACTTTGGAAAACATCTCCAACATTGATGGGCTGTTCGCCGTCATCAATCAGTGTACCGGCAACGTGGAACTGATCTCTGACGAGGGCGACTGCATCAACCTGAAGTCCCGTCTGGCCCAGTACATGACCGTGGCCGGTGCTTTCTCCGATGGTTACATCCGCAGCCTGCGCCTGCGCGTTGAGAAAGACGAGGACAAGGTCCGCATCTTCGACTTCATCCTCAGCGGTGAAGCCGAGAAGTAATTTCCGCCATTTTCTCCATACGTTCTATATCGCAAAGGCCGCCGCAGCCTGCTCCCCCAGCAGGCTGCGGCGGTCTTTGTGATGTTGTGAATTTGCAAACTTAAAAGATGATCGTGCCTGGCGAGGCAAAGTCCGGGCTGTGGTAGCGTACGATTTGGGTGAAGTAGTTCTGATCAGCCAGTGCCTGACACTGGGCCTCGTTCAGGTGGACCGGGTAGCGCCAAAACTCCATTTTGCCTGCCGCGAGCAGCTCCGAACTGAAGCTGCCTGCATCCGGTGTGCCGGTCATGACACCGACCGCGCCCAGGGCCAGCAGTTCCCGCGCGCGCTCCCCTGCTGCACCACGCAGCTGCGGGTCGCTTAAAAAGACGATGCCCGCCTTTTCGGGGCCGTCCTGCTGCACACTGCCAAACACGCGCTGTGGCAGCGGATTATGCCAGACGGCATCGGTACGTACCGCTTTGGTCTGGCTGTAAAAATGGGCATCACCATACATTGGGGCACGAGGCAAAAGATGATGGATCTGCAGCAGCAGATCTAAACCACGGCCGTATTTGGGCACCGGCAGGAACACCAGCGGCACCTTGCGCAGCAGATTTTTCACCGCCGTGGCCGCAGCTGTCACGCTGTCATCCCACAAGGGTGAAGTATGCCCGTAGGCGCAATCCAGCACCGCCAGGTCAGCCCGGCGGCCGCGCAGGGCATCGCAGGGGTAGACAGCGCTTTGCTCCGTGTAATCGCCGGAGAACAGCAAGGTTTTACCGTTCCAATCCAATTGCAGCCACACACTGCCCGCGCAATGGCCGGAAAGCCCCCAGGCAACGCCGCCGCATTTTCCCCCGCGCGGGGCGACTCGTTCCAGCGGCACAGCGTTTTGCACGGTAAATGGCAGTTGCTGCAAAGTCGGCATAGTGGCAACCACCGGACCGGTATAGCCCTGGCGGAACAGCCAGGGCAGCGCGCCCGTATGGTCAGCGTGGCTATGGGTGAGGAATACAGCTTTCAGGCGGGTGATCTGCGCCCCGGTCAGGCGGGGCAGCGGATCATCACTGCCTGCCAGCAGGCCGCAGTCCACCAAAACGGCATCGTCACCGTCCTGCAGATAAAAGCAGTTGCGGCCATGCTCCCCCACGCCCCCGGCAATGTACAGTTCCATATTTTATCTCCTCTTGCTGCTGCGGTCAATGGCGGTATTCAGCGCCAGCAGCGCCGTGGTGGTAAACAGCACACACAGCACAGCCATGGCCATACCTACCGAGACACTGCCCTGCTCAAATTCCCGCATGATATAGGTGGAGACCACCAACGTGTTGGGCGGTGCAATCAGGCTGGCGGTAACCAGCTCACGGAAGGCAATGATAAAGGTCATCATCCAGCCGGTAGCAATGCCGGGGCGGATGAGCGGCAGCGTGATGTGCCATAAAATATACAGCGGCTTGCCGCCAAATACCTGCCCGGCGGCAATCAGGCTGTCGCTGATTTGGGTAAACAAGGATGTTACATACTGCACAGTATACGGCAGAAACAGCACCACATAGGCCAGCACCATAATGCCCATGGTATTGTACAGCGGCAGAATGTTGTAGATCTGGTTCCAGAACAGCATGATGCCGATGACCAGCACAATGCCGGGCAGCATCTCCGGCAGCAGACCGATGGCCTCCACCACCTTGCGTAAACGGGAACGGGAGCCGCGCACGGCCAGAACCAGCAGCGTGCCCAGCACCGCACAGATGCTGGCTGAAGCGACCGCCAGGAAGATACTGTTTTTCAGGGCGCTGACACCTTTGGTGTTCTCGGTGAACAGTTCCACATAGTGGGCCAGCGTAAAGTTGCCCGGGGCCAGGCCATAGCCACGCAGGTTGATGAGCGAGGTGGAAATGACCGAGAAGTACGGCACACCAACGGCCACCAACAGCACCAGAATGATATACCCCCACGCAGCGATCGTTGCCAGGCGGCTGAGCTTTTGCTCGGCCCGGCGGGTGCCTTTGCCGCTGACAAGGTTATAGCTTTTGCGCGTTGTGATGTAGTTCTGCAAGAACCACATACACAGGCAGATGCCTACCAATACACTAGACAATGCCGCCGAGCCACCGAAATCGATGGGGGCCACCGTGGCGTGGCGGTGGATCTCAGTAGTAAACACTTCGTAGCCGATGCGCCGTCCCAGCGTGGCAGGTGTGCCGTACTCGGACAGGGTCTTAACGAACACCAGCAGTGCGCCAATGGCATAGTTGCCGCTAAGCAGCGGCAGGAAAATTTTACGCATCCGCGCACCAAAGCCTGCACCAAACACCGCGCCCGCTTCTTCCAGGCTGGAGGGTATGTTGAGCATCGCATTTTTGAGCATCGTCAACATGAATGGAAACACATGCAGACTCATGACCAATACAAGGCCGCCCAGGGTGAAGAATACGTTTTCTGACCCCGCAGCCGCCGGGATCAGCTGCTGCAGCAGGCCCTTTTTCTGCATGAATAAGATCCATCCCATAGACGCAATATAGGGCGGTGTCATGAAAGGGATCATGAAAATAATATCGAAGGCACGGTATTTTGCAAACTTTGTGCGGGAGAACAGGTAGGCCAGCGGTGCGGCGATGACGGTGGAAAGCAACACCACCAGTACACCCAGCAGCAGAGAATTGGCAATCATCTGCGCGTTTTCGCTTTGGCAAAGCGTCTGCCATGTGCGAGAAAGGTCAAGGCGGCCATCATAGATGACCGCCTTGGCAAAAATCGCAATCACGGGGCAGACGATCAGCCCGGTCAGCACCAAGGCCAGCACAGCCAGCAGGAACTCCCTGCGGACTTGGATCGTCTTTTTCATCCTGTCTTACCCGTTGTTGGCACTGCACAGATCGTTGACCTTAGCGGCATCATCGCTGGCCTCGGCCATCATGGCTTCCCAATCCGGCGTGATCTGGGGGATGTCCTCCAGGTTGCTGCGGCCATCGCACTTCACATCGCTGCGGCCCGGCAGCAGGTAAGCCTTGGCGACCAGCTCCTGGGCTTCACCGCTGAACAGGTAGTCCACAAAGGCTTTGGCGTTGTCCATGTCGGGCGCAGTCTTCAGGATCATGGCCGGACGCGGGTTGACGATGGTGCCGCCTGCGGGGTAGTAGATGTCCAGCGGCTCCCCTTTGGCCATGGAGGAATAAGCGTTATAGTCAACACCGGCCACCAGGGCACCGACCTCGCCAGTCGTAACGGCTTCCAGCGCGGCCTTGTTGGCACCGGGCACTTTCATGCCGTTGGCAGCCATGGCTTCAAAATCGGTCCAGCCATTGGTCGTAACGTAACCAGCCACAAAATCTTTGCAAGCTCCGGACTTTTCCGGGTCAGGGATGGCCAACTGGCCGTTGTACTCGGCATTGCCCAGTTCATTCCAGTCGGCATCCATCGTGGAGAAGACGGTGGTGTTGTAGATCACGCCAACGGCCGAAGCACTGTATCCGAACAGCTCATTGTCGGCATCGATCCAGCCGTCCACGATCTTGTCTGCATTAGCGGGGGTGTAGCTTTCCAGCTGGCCGTCCGCTTTCATCGAAAGGCCATCGGACCAGCTGGCCAGAATGACCACATCTGCTACAGGGTTGGCCTGCTCGGCTTCCAGGCGGGCCAGGATCTCGCCGGTCGTGCCCTGGAACTGCTCAACCTCAATGCCGGTCTTGGCGGTGAATCCCTCGGCCAGCTTGTCAGCCAGACCTGCGGGAGACGGCATATAAACGGTCACCTTGCCGCTGCCGGTGGCTTCGGCGGCAGATTCAGCAGGGGTCTCAGAAGCGGCCTCGGTGCTGGCAGCGGGAGCTTCAACGGATGCGGCCTCGCTGGAAGCTGCGCCGGTGCTGCCGCAGGCAGCCAGGCTTACACAAAGGGCCGCGGCGGTAAGGGATGCTACGATTTTCTTGCGTTTCATGTTCTTTCCTCGTTTCTATATTCTAACGTATTGCAAACCGCACCTGCGGTGGGAAGGCTATTTATACCGTAACGATCGCGCTTTCCTGCAAATAAAGTGCCAACTCTGCACCTACCCGGCTTTTGCAGTGGCTCAGATAGGTCCACTCGCGGTCGTTATATTCCAGCCGCAGCTGGTAGCTATTGCCCAGGAACTGCACGGCCTTGACCGTGGTATCGTACCGGGCGGCATCGGTCTGGGGCAGGATGTCGGCCTGTTCCGGGCGGAACATATGGTGGTCATCGATCCAGTTGGAGGAGCCGATAAACTTTGCCACAAACTCAGTAACCGGGGCGGCGTAAATCTGCTCCGGCGTGCCGTACTGCTCTACCTGGCCAGCATGGCAAACGGCGATTGCATCGCTCATGCTCATAGCTTCGATCTGATCGTGGGTGACAAATACGCCGGTAATGCCCAGGTTGGTGATAAGGTCACGCAGTTCGGTGCGCATTTCTTCCCGCAGCAGGGCATCCAGCGCGGAGAGGGGTTCATCAAAGAGGATGCAGGCCGGCTGTATAACGATGGCACGTGCAAACGCCACACGCTGTTGCTGGCCACCGGAGAGCTGATGGGGAAAGCGATCCGCGAAATCGTCCAGCTGGACGGCATGCAGCGCATCGCGGACACGCTGGTCCAGATTCTCGGTATGTTTGGCAGCACGCAGACCAAAGGCTACGTTTTCGTAGACGCTCATGTGCGGCCAGAGGGCGAAATCCTGGAACACAAAGCCCAGGCCGCGCTGTTCCGGCGGCGTATTGGTGTGCTTCTCTGCCGAAAAGACGCAGCGGTCGCCCAGCCAGATCTCGCCGCTGTCGGGCGTTTCCAGACCCGCGATCATCCGCAGCAGCGTAGTTTTCCCGCAGCCAGAGGGACCCAGCAGTGTGGTCAGGCTGCCGCTCTGTATCGTCAGGTCAGTGGGCTGGATGACGGTTTTAGCGCCGAAAGATTTGGTAATGTTCTGTAAAGTGATCTTCATGGTGTAGCTCCTGCATTGCAATTAACAGTTACCAAAATACGCGCATTTTGGCCCAAATACAACATAAAGACAGTAAAGCTCGTGTAAAATATGCGTAATGGCACAAAAAATGCAGACACAGTCATCACGGCTGCGCCTGCATTTTTGTTGTACTTACTTTTTAATTTTAATCAGTTGTGCGTTCAGACATTCCAAAAAGCCCTCCGGCATGGTGGAAACCATACCGGCCATGGCTTCGGGGGTCATGGATTTGATCATGTCCCACATGCCGGTGCCGGGCTTCAAGGTAAAGTTGGTTGCCAGCTTGACAGCCTGGGCGGTCACGGCCAGGGCTTCCTCATTTTGGGCGATCGTCTCCATCGTATCGCGGATGCTGTAGCAGCCTTCGGGGAAAGTCATGGGGGCTTTCAGATCCAGGCTGCCCGCCTGTTTGAACCAGTTGGCTACGCCCTCCTGCCGCTGGTTGAACTCCGGCAGCGTGTAACTGGCGGGTTCCTTGTCCACTTTTTCCAGCGTGATGCTGTCACGGGCGGGGCCGGCTTCGGCCACTAACGTGTTGAAGCCCGCATCCAGCGCCACCGTAAAGCGGAACACCCGGTGGGCGGTCTGGGTGCCCACGGGCTTGCCGTTGCAGTACAGGGTCACGCTGTCCTGGTTGGAGTAGACCTTGACCTCGGTGGTCTCCCCTGCCCGCTGGGCATAGCGGCGGCCTGCGATGTGAACCATGGGCGTTTTGCTCCAATAGGCCTGGTAGACATAAAAGCTGTCCTTGCGGGTCTTGCGGTCGATAGTAACCAGGCCCTTGTTGTTGCGGCCTGCCACACCGCCCTCGTTGCGGGCGGCACAGCCAAAGTCGAACATATTCCACACGTGGCTGGCCCAGATCCAGGGGCGGTTCTCAAAAACCTGGGCCATATGCTCATGGTAGAGGGCCTGGTATTCCTCGGTGTAGTCCCTGCACTGCGGGGTGCTGCTGTGCCAGTTGATGATGCCCTCGCAGCCGTACTCCGAGACACCCAGGCAGATGTCCGGGTGCTCGGCATGGAATTTATCCAGCCAGGGGCCGTTATCCTCCATCTTGCCGCCGTACCAGCCAAAATAATGGTTGTAGCTTTCCACATCGGTGATGTGGTGCATGGGGCCATCGGTGGGCGTGTTGGACAGGTGGGCGATGGTCGTCAAACGGGTGGGGTCCAGCTGTTTGCACAGGGCCTGCAGGTCATGGTGGCGGTCGACCAGTTCCTGGCTGATGCCGCCGATCAAAATCTCGTTGGAGATGCCCCAGAAGAAAATGGACGGGTGGTTGTAGTTTTGCACGATCAATTCGGTCAGCTCGCGGCGGCAATGCTCGTGGGCGGCCTCACCGGATTTGAACACGCTGATAAAGGGGATCTCGGCCCAAACGGCAAAGCCCAGTTCATCGCAGGCATCGTAAAAATCCTGGCTGTGCTGGTAGTGGGCCAGGCGGATGGTGTTCGCGCCCAGTTCCTTGATGATCTCGGCATCCTCGCGGTGGTCGGCGGCGATCAGGGCGTTGCCCTTGTACAGGCGGTCCTGATGGCGAGAAACGCCCCGCAGCGGCGTGGGATGACCGTTGAGGATAAAGCCATCCTCCGGGGTGACGGTATAGCTGCGCACACCGGTGCGGGTGGTGACCTCGTCCCAGGTCTCGTTGCGGCGCTGCAGGCGGGCGGTCACGGTGTATAGGTTCGGCTCGTCCATGCTCCACAGCTTGGCCTGCGGGACGTACAGCGTAACCGCCGTCTGATCCGCCGGACGCACTGCGGCGGCGACCTCCTGGCCGTCCGCGTCCTGGATACTGTACTGCACGGTAAAATCTTCGTCACCATTTGTGACATAGCTTTCGATGGCGAACTCCGCGCCGCCCTCTGCGGTGGGTTTGGGTGTCACCTTAATGCCGGGGCCGCCGAAGTAGTCCAGGTCAAAGTGGGTAGCCGGTACGCTGATAAGGTTCACACCACGGTATAATCCGCCATAGAACGTGAAATCTGCCGAAGCCGGATACATGGTGGGCGTGTCCTCGTTGCTGACCTCGATGACCAGTTCGTTTTCGCCTGCGTGGCAAAGGTCGGTGATGTCGGCCCGGAAAGCGGAGAAGCCGCCCTCGTGGGTGGTGACCTCGACACCGTTTACCTTGACAGTGGCTTTCAGCGCTGCGGCGGGCACTTCCAGATACACGCGGCCGCCCGGCAGCGGCTGGCGGGGCGGCGTAAAGCAGCGGCTGTACACGCCGGTGGTGCGCAGGTAGCTGCCGTTGCCGTCCATGCCATCAACAGCGTTCCAGGTGTGGGGCAGGGTGACCTGCTCCGACGGGTGCTCACATTTGGGGAAGCTGAGGGTCCAGTTTTCGTTTATCGGAATGATTTCGCGCATACTATGATCTCCTGTTGGTAGCAAAATTTGATGTATTGATTATACCACGAAGATTTTTTGCGTTTCCCGCTTCTTCTATGACCAAAACGTTATTTTTTTGTAAATTTGCCTTTTGTGCCTGCTGGGGTGTATACTGGATTGAAGAAAACTATAAGGGGGTGTTGGGATGATTTTGCAGACCGGATTTCGCACGGATATTCCGGCGTTTTACAGTGAATGGTTTGCCAACCGGCTACGGGCCGGGTATGTGCTGGTGCGCAACCCCTACAATCCCCAGGCTGTGACGCGGTATGAACTGAACCCGGACATGGTAGACTTGATTGGCTTTTGCACCAAAAATCCCGCGCCGATGCTGCCGAAGATGGATCTGCTGCGCTCGTATGGGCAATACTGGTTTGTCACCATCACCCCCTACGGGCCGGAGATCGAGCCGCATGTACCGCCGAAAGAGACTGTACTGCGTGATTTTATCGCTTTGTCTGAAATTGTCGGCCCGGATAGCATCGGCTGGCGGTATGACCCGATCTTTCTGTCCGACATCTACACCATAGAACGGCACATTCAGGAGTTCACCCACATGGCGGCGGTGCTGGCCGGGCACACCCACACCTGCGTCATCAGCTTTATTGATCTGTACGAGAAGGTGCGGCGCAACTTTCCGCAGGTGCAGGGTGTTTCCCGCGCTGACCGCATTACGCTGGGCAAAGCCTTTGTGGAGATTGGGCGGCAGTATGGCCTTACGATACGTCCCTGCGCGGAGGGGGACGAACTGGCCACTTACGGCGCGGATTGCAGCGGCTGCATGACCCAGCAGGTATTTGAAACCGCACTGCACCGCCGCCTGCATCTGCCGCCGGGGAAAAACTCCCGCAAAGAGTGTGCCTGCTTTATGACCGCCGACATCGGCGCGTACAACACCTGCGGCCACCTGTGCCGCTACTGTTACGCCAACTACAGCAAGGAACTGGTGGCGCAGAACATGCGGCAGCATGACCCAAACTCCCCTTTTTTGATTGGGCACAGCCTGCCGGGTGATGTGGTCCACCAGGCACAGCAGGAAAGCTGGGTGGAGAATCAGCTTTCCCTGTTTGATCTTTTATAACCCACACGATAAAAACCAGGATGGAGGCCCTTGTACCGTCTCCACCCTGGTTTTGTTATTGGGTTATTTATAAAATTCCGGTCTGCGCAGCTGGATGAAGGGCCGCTTGGCTTTCCATGCTGCGGCTTCGGACAGATCCAGTTCTAGGGTGATAAGCCGTTCCTCACCGTCTGCCTTGTACAGCACATGACCGTCTGGGCCGACTACCAGAGACTGCCCGGCAAACACTTCGCTGCCTTCCGGCCCGACCCGGTTGCACATGGCGATGAACACCTGGTTTTGCATGGCCTCGGTGCGGATCTCCGCCTCAAACAGGTCCAGCGGCTCCGAGCACATGTTTGCTGTGGGGATAATCACCAAATCCGCTCCCATTGCCGCGCAGGTACGCACACTTTCGGGGATGTGGCGGTCAAAGCAGATGACGATGCCCACCTTGCCAAAGGGCGTATCGTACACATGGAAGCCGTCCGGGGAGGGTGTATAATAGCCGGTCTCGTAAAAGCACGGCGCGCTGAAGATGTGCACCATCGAGGAGATGGCTTCCAACCCGCCTTGCGGCGTGATGAAAAGTGACGCATCATATCGGCCATCGGGCTGCTGGAGGTAGAGGTTCGGCGAAAGATAATAGCTATGCTGGCGGGCCTTTTCTTTCAGCCGCGCCACCTGCGGGCTGTCCAGCGTCAGCAGATAATGGCTGACATCCGCCCCCTCGTACTGGGCAAAGAACGGCGAGTATTGCACTTCGGGGAAGAAAACCAGGTCACAGCCTTTAGCTTCATCGCAGAAGCGCAGGATCTTTTCCTCGTTCTGCGCCACATCCGGCCTCATGGCCATCTGCACCATTCCCAGTTTCATGCGGCCACCTTTTTCTTTTTGGCAAGCAGTACGCCGTCTTTATCAGCCACGGTCAGGCCCATGTAGGCCATCACTGCGCAGACGATGGGCGTAATCCAGCAGAATACCGCCCACGGGGCGAACTCGAGCGCACCCATACCCAGGGTCGTGACCATAAATGCGCCACAGGTGTTCCAGGGGATCAGGCCCGAGGTAACGCTGGCGGAACTTTCCAGCGCATTGGAAAGCGTCTCCGGCGAGAGGCCCGCTTTGTCATACTCTTTGCTGAACATACGGCCGGGCACGATGATGGCAATGTACTGGGCGCACATGGTAAAGTTGGCAATGATGGCAGTGATCTCGGTCATCACCACCAACGCGGCCGGAGTCTTAGCCAGGGGCTTAAGCTTATTGATGATAGTCTCCATCATATGGGTATCCTCCATGATGCCGCCAAACATCATAGCCAGGATGCACATCGAGACCGAGTACATCATGCCGGTCAGGCCGCCGCGGTTCAGCAGCTTGGCTACTTCCGCCACGCTGCTTTCACAGCTGAAGCCGCTCATGCCGCTGATGAACAGCGAACCCACCGTGCAGTTGGGCTGAAAAATCAGGCCCACGGCGGCACCGGAATAGATGCCCAGGGACAAGCCCAGCAGGGCGGGGGCTTTCAACGCCACCGACACGATAACAATGACCGGCGGCAGAAGCAGCACAGGATTCAGGTTGAACAGGTTGCCCAGTTCACCGGAGAGTTCGGCGACTTTGCTCATGTCCGCCGCGCCGCCGTGGTACTGCATGGCACCCAGTATCCCGTAAAACACCAGGCTGATGACATAGGCCACGCCGGTGGGGAACATCATAAAGCGGATGTGGGACATAACATCGGTGCCTGCCATGGCCGGGGCCAGGTTGGTGGTATCCGACAGCGGGGACATTTTATCTCCAAAGTAAGCACCGGAGACAATGGCACCGGCGGTCATGCCGGGGTTGATGCCCAGGCCATAGCCAATGCCCAGCAGCGCAATGCCGACTGTACCCACCGTGCCCCAGGAAGTACCGGTGGCAATGGAGGTAATGGAGCAGATGATCAGCGTTGCAATGAGGAAAATGGACGGATGCAGCACCTTTAAGCCATAGTAGATCATGGCCGGGACCACACCTGCATCGATCCATACACCGATCAGGATACCGGTGACGATCAGGATCATCAGGGCCTGCAGTACGCGGTAGACACCGTTTTTCATCGAGGTTTCGATCTCATCCCAGGTGAACCCCAAACGGAACGCCATAAGCACAGCCATGGACACGCCCAGGAACATCGGCACGTGCGGGTCTGAACCAAAGACGGCAATGCCAATGGCCAGCACAACGGCCAGGAATGCCAGTGTAAATAAAGCTTCCCACAATTGGGGTGTACGCTTTACTTTATTAACCTTCTCACTCATAATGCCCTACCCTCTTTACATAAATTAAGTAAAAGGCGGCCATCCCTTTCTTTACTATACTACAAACCCAGTAGGGAAATGAAATATATATTTGTGCCCGCTTGACATAAGCAAAATTTATGGCAGAATATAAATAACTGCAATGGCCGTTTGACGTTTCATTCTTAGGCGGACTAGCAGTAAAACTTACGAAAAGACGGTGCAGGGAAAGAGGGTATTCCAAAAATGACGATTCAACAACTGAACTATGTGGTCACGGTAGCACAGACCGGCAGTATGACCGAGGCCGCCCACCAGTTGTACGTAAGCCAGCCGAATCTGACAAGCGCCATCCACAAGCTGGAAGCGGAACTGGGCTTTCCGATTTTTCGCCGCTTTAATAAGGGCAGCATCCCCACGGCGGACGGCGAAAGCTTTTTGGCTTACGCGCGGCAGATTTTGGAGCAGGTCAACCTGGTGGAGAACAAGTTCTTGCACGTGCAGCGGCTGCGGCCCAAGTTTTCGGTATCCTGCCAGCATTATGCCTTTGCAGTCAACGCATTTGTGGATCTGATCCGCCAGTTTGACGCTGACCAGTACGATTTTACGATTCGGGAAACCCAGACCTACGAAGTGTTGGAGGATGTAAGCCGCCTGAAAAGCGAGGTCGGCATCCTGTACACCAATGACCAGAACGAGGAGTTCATCACCAAACTTATCAAGGATCGCAGCCTGGTGTTTGAACCGCTGTTTGTGGCAAAGCCCCATGTGTTCATCAGCGCCACCCACCCGCTGTGCAGCAAGGCAGTGCTGACGCTGGACGACTTGAAAGACTACCCCTGCCTGACCTTTGACCAGGGCGATTATAACGCGTTCTATTTCTCCGAAGAAATTTTGAGCACGATGGACCACAACAAAAACATCCATGTGCACGACCGTGGGACGCTGTTTAACCTTGCCGTGGGCCTGAACGGTTACACCATCACATCGGGCGTACTGGCGCAGGACCTGAACGGCAAGCATATGACGACCCGCCCGCTGGATGCGGACGACTATTTCAACATCGGCATCATCCGGCAGAAAGATTCGGTGTTAAGCATCTACGGCCAGGCATATGTACAGGCTCTGCAAAAGTACATCAGCGATTACCCAAAGGACTGATGCCGCTGCACACGGGCCCGTTGGGGGGTAGAAATTTTGCAGCAAAAAGTATATACTTAGGGTGTTATGAACCCAAACAATAAGATTTCCAGGAGGGATTTACAATGGATTTCGCACAGGTAATCAAAGACCGTTATTCCTGCAAAAAGTATGACGGCAAACCCATCACGGCGGAACAGCTGAACAGCATACTGGAAGCTGGCCGCCTGGCCCCTACCGCCAAGAACCTGCAGGAGCAGCATATTTATGTTGTCCAGTCTGCCGAGGGACTGGCGAAAATCGACAAGCTTACCCCCTGCCGCTATGGTGCCCCCACGGTGCTTGTGGTGGCATTTAACAAGGACAGTGTGTTCACCTACCCCGGCGGCAAGCACAGTTCCGGTGCCGAGGATGCCGCCATCGTGGCTACCCACCTGATGCTGGCCGCCACCAACGCGGGAGTGAACAGCTGCTGGATCAACTTCTTTGACCCCGAAGCCGCCGCCAAAGAGCTGGGCCTGCCGGAGAATGAGGAAGTGCTGATGCTGCTGGACCTGGGCCATGCCGCCGAGGATGGCAAGCCCCTGCCGAACCATGCCTCCCGCAAGGCGATTGCCGAAACCGTAAGCTACCTTTGATAGAAAGCGCCCATGAAACAGAAAAAGCGAAAGATTCTTGCCGTTGTTCTGCTCTGCCTGCTGGCGGTTGGGGTGCTGTTTGGCGTGTATGTCGGCGACTATTATCATGCCGATGCTGCGGCCGAGACTGCCCTGCTGTCCGATGACAGCGTGACCGTCACGCAGGAAAACGGCTGCTGGGTCTTTGCCCCGGACACGCCCACTGCCGGGCTGATCTTTTACCCTGGCGGCAAGGTGGAGAACACTGCCTACGCGCCGCTGCTGCACAAGCTGGCCGACAAGGGCATTTTGTGTGTGCTGGTAAAGATGCCCTGCAACCTGGCGGTGTTGGATATGAATGCCGCCGATGGCATCCCGGAGGATTTCCCCGAGGTGGACAGCTGGTACATTGGTGGGCACTCCCTGGGCGGGGCGATGGCGGCAAGTTACGCCGCCAAGCATACTGACGAATTGGACGGCCTGGTTCTGCTGGCCGCCTACTCCACCGCCGACCTGACCGGCAGCGACCTGCAGGTCTTTTCCACCTACGGCAGTGAGGACGGCGTACTGAATCGCGAGAAATACGAAGCCAACCGTACCAACCTGCCAGCCGACACCATCGAAACGATTATCAACGGCGGCTGCCACGCCGGATTTGGCAGCTACGGTCCCCAAACAGGCGACGGAACGCCCACCATTTCCGCCGAGGACCAGCAACAGCAAACAGCCGATGTGCTGGCTGCGTGGATGATGCAATAACGAACAACGCCCATCGACCTTATGGCCGGTGGGCGTTGCTTATTGGCTATTTACTTAGTGGCTTAGGCTTTCTGCTCCCCCTCGGGGAAGATAATCTTGTAAATCGGGAAGTAAATCACCATCTGCACACCACCGTTGATGACAGTGATGAGGACGTTGTACAGTGCCGGCGGGAAGAACTGCTTGCACAGCGGCACGTAAATGCCCATCAAAAAGCTGCACACGATGGTGATGAGCACGAACGCCACCACGTACCAGGCGATCTGATACCATACATTGCCCTTGGACTTGAAGGTAATATTGCGCTGCATCGGGAAATTGACGCACTGCGCCAGAAACAGCGTGATGGCAAAGGCCGCAAAGTAGCCCATACCGCCGGTAGCGTCCCCCGTGACGGGGTAGTTGAACACGTAGGTATCCACCGGGCCAAGGTTTAAGTGGATCAGCTGGCAGGGGATGCTGCACCAGTCGGTCAGGTTGTAGAACAGCCCGGGCAGAAAGGTCAGCATCAAGTATTGCAGCACCGTGACAAACAGCGAAAAAGCGTAAAATTTCACGAACTGTGCCACAAGTTTATGCTTTTCGGAGAAAGTGGTCCACCAATTTTTTATTGTTTTCATAGCTCACCTCAACCTTGTGCGGGCACGGTCAGTTCCGCGCTGGTTTCGCCGTCAGATGCCGTCAGCGTCAGGGCATCGCTGTCCCCCATGCGGACGATGGCAAGGGCCTCACCGTAATAAGTATCGGTCTCACTGTCCAGATAGCTGCGCTTGTTAAAGGGGCAGGCGTTGCCAAGGCCCACCAGTGTGCCGCCGCGCACCTGTACTTTAACCGTGCCACGGGCCAGCGGTTTGGTGATGCCGTTTTCATCGGTGTAGCGCAGGCGGATGTAGCACAGATGTCCCGGTTTTGCGGCGGGTTCTTCCGCCTCCAGCGTCAAGCAAGTCGTGCCGCCGGCGCTTTGCAGCTTGCAACGGCCAACTTCTTTATCGGCAGCATCATAGCTGACGGCTTCCAGCGTACCGCTCTCGTAGGGGATCGTAAATTTCGCCAGGCAGTCGTTTTTCAGTGCCTTGCTGCCCACAGTGCGGCCATTCAGCACCAGTTCCACGCGGGCGGCGCGGGCGTAAACTTCTACGTTGGCTTTTTTGTCCTCGCAGCCGGTCCAGCTCCAACTGGGCATGGCGTTGGTCATCTTCCACGCGCTGGGACTGTGGCGGTCGCCGGTGTGGTTGACCGGGCAGACGGCAATGTAGGGGCCGTTGTCGACTTCCAGCGCCACGCGGGTGTAAAGGGCTTCGCCCAGCGGTTTGCCCGTCAGGTCAATGCGTCCGGAACCCGCCGACACCCAACCAAGGCCGCCGTCAAACGTCTCGGCATAGTCGGCATACTCCCAGGAGCCGACCATGACCTCACCGAGGTAGTCCATACCGGCCCAGACGAAATCGCCCACCAAGCGGGGCTCGGTCTTGGCCAGTTCACGGAACTTGTAGGCATCGTTGCAGAAAGTCTCGCTGCCCAAAATCAACCGCTGCGGGTACTTTTTCAGGTCATGTTTGTAACGGTAGATGCCGTAGTTGTAACCCGCGATGTCCATATTGGCAAAGGCTTCGCGAGTCTTGACATCGCAGCCATGCAGGGTGGCCCCGCGCTTCATGAACTCATCGCCCAGCAGGCCCGCCAGGTTGTTGAAGAACTGACTGCCGACTGCCTTTTTCTTGGCGGCTTTTTCGCCGCGCTGTTTGGCTTTCTCGGCGCGCTCGGCTTCCTTTTTGGCCTTTTCATCGCTGTACACGCCAAAGCCGATGGAACTTAAAAAGTTGAAGAAGATGTTCACACCGCAAGTCACGGGGCGGGAGTCATCCAGTCCGTGTAGGAAGTCGGTCATCTCCTTGGTCAGGGCGATGCCGCGCTTCTGGGCGGTCTCGCTGACCTCATTGCCGGTGGAGTAGAGCACCACACAAGGGTGGTTATAATCCTTTTCCACCATGTCGGTCAGGTCCTGATGCCACCAGTCGTTAAAATAATTCACGTAGTCATGTTCGGTTTTGTGGATGTACCAGTGATCGATGTATTCATCCATGACCAGCATACCCTGGCGGTCGCACTCGGCCAGCAGCGCCTTGGAGCAGGGATTGTGGGCCGAGCGGATGGCGTTGTAGCCGTTTTCTTTCAGCAAACGCACCTTGCGGGCCACGGCATCGGGATCGCAGACGGCACCCAGCAGGCCGTTATCGTGGTGGATGCAGGCCCCCTGGATGATGTACCGCTTGCCGTTGAGCAGGAAGCCGTCCGGCCCCCACTCCACCGTGCGGATGCCGAAAGTTTCGGTCACTTCGTCCTCGGCAAAGGATACGCGGCAGGTGTGCAGGTTGGGCGTTTCAGGTGCCCAGAGTTTGGCATTGCTCATTGTGACGGTGAAAGTGGTCTCGCCGTCACTTTCCTGCTGCATGGCGGGCAGGTCGTCCACCGTCAAGCGCACCGTGCCGGGAGCGGTCGTCTTTACACGCACCTCCACAACGGCAGGGGCCAGCGACAGGGTGCGGATCTTTACGCCGTTCAGCGCGATATGTGGGTCTTTGGCGGTCCAAAGCTGCACCGGGCGGTAGATGCCTGCACCGGAATACCACCGGCTGTTGGGCTGGTCAGCATTGCGGGCAATGACCCGCAGATCGTTCTCCCCTGCATGCAGGTAGGGGGCGCAGTCCACATAAAAATTGGTATAGCCGTAGGGGCGGAACGCCGCCTTTTGACCGTTGAGCCAAACCTCGGCGTTATGGTAAACGCCCTCAAATTCCAGGATATTGGTGTCGGCTAATTCGCTTTCAGGCACGGTCAAGGTGCGCTGGTATTCGTAGTCGTGCCCCTCGTACCATCCGGTGTTGGTGCCGCCCGCGCTCAGGGCGGTGCGGGGTTCGGCCAGCATGGCATCATGGGGCAGAGTCACCGGTTTACTGGGCGCGGTATCGCCCAAATGGCGGCAGGTCCAGCCGGTGAGAAGTGGGGTTGGTTTCATACAAGGTACCTCATCTGACTTTAAAAAGGTCTCGGAAGATTTCAAACTTCCGAGACACTTTTTCATCAAATCCTATTACTGTTTCTTGTTCCGGGCCAGGAAGCTGCTGACCAGTTCCAGCAGGATCGAGCCCAGCGTAATGCCGATGATGACAAAACGGGTCGGGACGTTTTTGGGGTTACCGTACATCACGATGCCGCTGAAGAAGTCGGTGAAATCGCCCACGGAATCCAGCATGAACAACCCGAACGCCACAGTAAGCAGCAGCGTGTTGATAATCACCAGATAATCGCTGAAGAAGTTATCCGTAAAGTACAGCGCTGCACCACAGCCGATGGCTGCGAGGAACGCCAGCAGAACAAGGATATTGAACGTGCCGGAGGAGAAGGCGAACACCAGATACACCGCCGTTGCAGCAACGGCAACCACAGCAGAGATCATCCCTAGGATGCGGCCGATGCCTTTACTTGTCTTGCTCATCTTATTTTGCCTCCTTTTCGGTATTGGTAGCTTTGCGCTTGTCAACGGTCAGCAGGGCCAGAGACAGGATCTCCAGGATAGAAACGATCACGATTGCAGCTTTCAAAGCGGTCTGCCACCACGGGGTGATCATGACGACATAGGCGGATTCACTGATGCCGTTGATGGCGCAGCTATGGCTTGCGGCGTAATGGAAATGCTTGGCCTGCTCCTTGACGCACTGGACCAGGTAGCCATCATCGGTATCTTCGATCTGCTTGAGGATGCTTTCGGTAGCGATGCCCTCGTTCAGGCAGTAGGTATCAGAACCGGCAGCCAGAGAAGTAGCGTAGTGGCTCATGTAGCCGCTGGATGCAGAGTCGGTGCCATCGGTTTCGAGATGGCCCTGGAAGCCCCACTCACCCAGGCAGACGCCCTTGTTCAGGGCAGCTTTGGAGGAAGCCCATTCACAGCCAAGGCGGTTGAAGGACTGCATCAGAGAGGTAGCGTGGGCAACGCGCAGCGCACCTTCAAAACCGCGCAGGGAGCCTTCGCGGAAAGCCTGCTCGTTGAAGAAAGTGGAAACGCCGTGACGGTCGAATTCCTGATCGTTGCCGGTGAAGTGCTTGACACCAGCCAGAACACCCTTGGACTCCATGCCTTCGACTTCAGGGATGGATGCCAGATAACTCATGATGCTGCACTCAGACATGTACTCGTAGTTACGGCCGCCAAAAGGAGTGCGGTGTAGGTCTGCACCAATGCACCAGACTTCCATCTGGCCGCACCAGAGGGCTTCCTCGCCCATCAGTTCACCACGACGCTTGTACAGGTCCTTGTTCCAGGTAGCGGTCAGAGTACCTTTGTTGGTGTAGCAGCAGGTCGAGAAGTTCTCGATGCCATCGTAAGCGTAGGGGAATTTACCCATGCAGCCGTCCACGCCATCGCCAACCGTAGTGGCGGGCAGAACGACCGAGGAAACAGCCTTGCGGCCGCTGGAGCAGGACAGTGTAGAGGCCATCTCCTCCAGCGTCATCTGGTTCAGGTATTCATCCCAGGCAGCGTCATCATCCCAGGCGACATCACGCATATTGACCAGCGTAATGCCCTTGTTGTTGCCAAAGTCCTTGGTGACTTCCTCTGCGGTAGGTGCATCGGCGGGCTTCACGTAGGTATCGCCGCTAAGCTGCCGGATCATATCTTCCGTTGCTTCCACGGTGGTCTGTGCAACGGGATAAGTCCCCTGCCAATCCTGGCGGGACAGGTAGGTTCCTGCGCCATCGATCCAATAATTCAGGTCGCAATCGTCAAACAGGTTCGTGACCTCGACACCAGCGTTGGACACTTTATAGCTGTCTTTGTCAATGGCATCCTGCGTCCAATGATAGGTCTTGTCGGCGTTGCCAGCGGCTTCGCTGCCGTCAGCATTGACCATACCGACTGCGCCTTTGGCGGCCAGAATGTTGTTCAGGGCATCGTGGGCGTTGTCGCCGATAGCGAAGTAGTAATCACCGGTGCTCAGGATATAGCCCTTAGCATTTACGTAGTCATAGCTTGCCAGCAGATAGCGGTCAACTGTGACCTCGACCTGCTGGGACTGGCCGGGCTGAAGCAGGTCGGTCTTGGTGAAGCCTGCCAGCTGGACGGCGGATTTTTCGACCTTGTTCTGCTTTTCGTAGTCGCCGTAGGGGGTCTGTGCGTACAACTCAACAACGGACTTGCCAGCTACGCTGCCGGTGTTTTTCACGGTGACAGCTGCACGATATTCATCGTTTGCGGCATCGTACTGCACAGAATCCAGCATCTGCTCAAAGCTGGTGTAGGACAGACCATAGCCGAACGGATAGGTCACTTCGTCCTGATAGACCCAGCTGGATGCGCCGTTGGAAGCACCGTTGCTGCCGTTGGCATTGCCCTGGCCGAGGATGGAGTCCTCGTAGCGGGTCTCGTAGTATTTGTAGCCGATGTAGATGTTCTCGGCCTGGAAGTTCATGTAGTTGGCGTTTTCGTCTGCGCCGATCTCTGCGCCGATGACCTCGGCGTTCTCATACATCGGGGTTTCGGTACCGGAGTTCACGCAGGCTGGAGCGGACAGAGAATTGGCCGCGTAGGTGTCCACCAGGTGGCCGGAGGGGTTGGTCTCACCGGTCAGGATGCTGCTGACACCACGGAAGCCCTGGGAGCCGACCGCGCCGATCAGCATGCAGGCATCCACATTGTACTTGTCCAGCCACTCCAGTTCCATCTGGTAGGGGGAGTTGAGCAGAACGATGATCTTTTTAAAGCCTGCGTTCTTTACCATTTCCAGCAGGTCTTCTTCGTTCTGGTGCAGGGCTAGAGAGCTGCGGCCATCGGTATTGACCATGTTCAGGTCATTGCCCTCGGATGCCTCACGTGCCAGCACAACGATGGCCACATCGCTGTAGTCCTTAAAGGTAGCCTGCAGTTCCGGGGTGTAGAAATCAGCAGGTTCTTCCTGGTTGACTGCGGAGCCGTCCATCACGCGCACCGGGAAGCCCAAACCGAAATCCATGACCTGACCGCGGCTGACGGTGCTTTTGCTGTAGGCATCGAACATGGTCTGGTTGACTTCAAAGCCATCATCCAGCAATGCCTGGCGCAGGTCTACTGCGTACTTGGTGCCGAAATTCGGGCGGCTGCCTGCAGAAGAACTCTTGTAAGCGGGGTCGTAGGAAGCGTGGCCGAACAGCGTGACCTTGCGCTCGTTCCCGGCCAGCGGCAGTGCGTTGTCCTTGTTCTTGAGAAGGACTGCGCCTTCCTTCATCTCATTGATGTTCTGCTCGAAAGTTGCTTCGATGAGTTTTGCTTGGTTTTCCTCGTTGAAATCGCCAAACTCGCTCTTGAAGTAGATGTTGTCGCCAGATGCGCCTTCATCTACCAGCTTACTGCTCTGTACGCCGAGAGCCGTGTTGATTGCGCCCACATAGTTGAACGCTAACGATGTGCCGAAAGTGAGCACTGCCAGCAGAAATGCGTTGACAGATGCAAACCCGCGCCACAGGTTGGTACGCTGTGCCTTTTTCATGTTTTCCTCCTGTCATTTGTAAGGAGCCGCTCGGCTCCCTTTCGATGACAAAACCATACCACATTTCGTTCTTTTTGTGGGTAGTTTCTACGTCAACCGTTGTTTTTGCAGCGTAAACGGTGTACGCTGTTGTCGTTTTTCACAAGGTGCTGCCGGGTCAATTTGTGCAGGTTGCTTAAAGCAAAAAACAGCCCACGCAAATGGGCTGTCTGGGTTATTGCTGCTTGATGGGGAGCAGCACTTTTAAGGTAAAGCGGTTCTCCCGGGTGGTGATCTCGGCGGTGCCGCCGTATTTTTCGGCGGTGTCGTAGATGCTCTTTAAGCCGTAGCCATGGTAGCGGCTGTCGGCTTTAGTTGTCTTGGGCAGGGTGCCATCCGCCTGGAAACCGCCATCGTAGGTATTTTCCACCTTGACCCACAAAAATCCCTTTTGCCGCGTCACCACCAGGTGGATCAGCCGCTGCTCACTGTCGGGCAGCTTTTCGGTGCTCTCGATGGCATTGTCCAGCGCATTGCCGAACAGCGAGCACAGATCCATCGTGTCCATAAAGTCCAGCGCTGCACCGTCCGCCACGCTGGTCAGGGTGATGCCATGCTGCTGGCAGTACAGGCTTTTGCTGGTCAGGATCGTGTCCAGCACCTCGTTGCCGGTCTTGTTCTGGGCCTCATAGCTGCGGATCTCCTGCTCCATTGCGTCAAGATAATGTGCCTTTTCCTCCGAGGTTTCGCTGCGCAGCACGGCGATTTGGTGCTTGAGGTCGTGATACTTTTTATTGATAAGGTCGATACTGTCCTGGGCCGAGCGATACTGGGCGTACTGCGCCTGCAAAACGTTTTGCAGAGCATCGCGCTCCTTTTTGCGGCGGTACTCCACCAACTGCATGTGGTGCGCAAATAAAATCGCCATGCCGCCAAGGTCTACCAACGTGCGGATGTTGTAAATTTCTGCCGTCATCTTGCCGGAGAACGGCGTATCCGGGCTGACATAGCTTAAATTGCTGGCCGCATAGACTGCCACACCGATAATCAGTGTGCTGAGGAATTCCTTTTTGTGAATGTGCAGGGGCGAAGCAATGTCGTTATAATTGCGTTCCAGCGCGAATACCACGCCATATACAGCTGCATACACAGCCGCCAGGATGCCCACGCGCACACCTGTGCTCAGTGTGCCGGCCCGGTCTGCCGCGAAGTAGTAGATCTGCCACTCCAGCGAGGCGGCCAACTCGCCCAAAATAAACGCGCGGACGCAGTAATATCCTGCGCACCGGGCAGAGACATCGGTCTGCATCCGAATGTACACATACATGATCAGGATAGACACCGCAATGCAGGGCAGGAACCAGAACTGCGGCACCTTGCCCGTTGCCTGCATAAAGACGCAGAGCAGCAGCAAAAACGCGCCATGGACGGCCTGCCGCCGCCAGCCTGCCGTGCGCTTGGGCAGATAGTACAGGTACAGAAGGCAGGCCAGCCAATCCGCCAGGGCGGTATACAGGCGGGGGATGTTACCTAAAACTTCGGTTTGCATCACAGCATCTCCCCCATGTAATGGTTCAGCGCGGCCAGAAACGCCTTGCGCTTGGCACGGCTGATCTGCACCCGCTCGCCGTGGACGATGGCATCCTCGTCCTGGATACCGTCAACATGTTCCAGGTTGACGAGATACGCTTTGCTGCTGCGGAAGAAATTCTCCGGCGGCAGCTTTTGCTCAATATCCCGCATGGAGCCGGTGGAATGGACCTCGCCCTGCCTGGTGTGGAACAGCAAGTCGTGGTCGCAGATCTCTACATAATAAATGTCGGACGCAGCCAGCTTTTGCACACCGCCTGCGCAGGGTACCATAAGGTAATGGGTCTTGCGGTGTTCCAGCAGTTCCTGCACGCGGTTCATCCGCTGGCAGAACGCGTAGTAACTCAACGGCTTTAAAATGTAGTCCAGCGCATCCACCGCGTAACCCTTGATGGCATACTGCGGCGAGTTAGTGATGAAGATGATGAGCACTTCCGGGTCGGCACGGCGGATTTCCTCGGCCGCCGACATGCCATCCATAAAGGTCATCTCAATGTCCATCAAAATCAGGTCATAGCCGCCCTTGTAGCCCAGCGCGATCTCATCGCCATCCGAAAAATGCGTGATTTGAAAATGACAGTTTTTCTCCTGCTGGTATTTTTCCAGATAGGAATCCAGCACAGCGCGATCCTGTGCGCTGTCCTCGACGACTGCAATATGGTTCACGGTGAAGTCTCCTTTATTGGCCAGATGCTTATACATGGAGTGCCTGATTTTGTAAAGTAACTGTATTATATCGAGTTTTTGTGGGTTTGGCAAGAATTTAAGGTTTCGCACCACCTTCAGATTTACTTGCTCCCATACGCATAAGTGCCCTGCCTGTTAGTTGGGTAGCAAACAAGGGCTATGTATTTTCGCCCCACAAAAAAATCGCAGCCACCAGAGGAATATTTCTCCGGTGGCTGCAGCTTTTCTATATTGATTTATTCTTCTGTCATACCAATCAAGTCAAATTTTTCTTTGGAAATTGTCAACGTGAAAGTGTCTTTTTTCGGTTTAGGGAACTTCACCCAAACACTTCTCTCAGTCAGGTCATAGTACCACCCGCTGTCTGCAGCCTTCCAGTCATCTTGTATAATAAACTGCTTCAGCATCGTATTATCCAAAGCTACCCAGTAAGCACCTTTATCTTTGCTGATAAGTTTTACTGTCAAGCTCTGTACAGTAGATTGATAGTTACCTTGCGTAGTAAAACAGATCTTTGTCTGCTCCCCTGCTGTTACAGCGATGGTCGTTTTTGCGTAAACGCCATCTTTGTACTGCTCGCTGTGACCATCGTCATCGTACCAGACGAATGTGCTATCATTCTCGGCGGCTATCAGTACATCCAGGTGGCGCAGCGGGTTCTTTAGGATATGGTGGATATCCTCGGTCATTGTCACAACAGCGGTATCCCGCAGGAACATTGGCATACTGGCAAGATCTACCGGCAGTTCGATGGTCTGCCCGCCTGCATAGGGGCGGAAGTCATCGTTCATATCATACCAGGTGCTGCCCTTGGGCAGGTAGATAGTTCGGGTCTTAGCGCCTTTTTCCACAACGCTTGCCACCAGGATGCTGCTGCCCAGCATAAAGGTCAGGTTTTGGTCTCTATAGCATTGCGGGTCGTGGGGGAATTCCAGGAAAAGCGGTCGCCAGATCGGCATGCCGTCTTGGCTGCTCTCATAGAAAAGCGAATACAGGTAAGGCAGCATGTGGTAGCGCAGCCGATACGCTGCCCGGATATGCGGCAGCATCTTTCCATACATCCAGGGCTGCGTTACAGTGTTATCGTTGTTAGCCGAGTTCAGGCAGAAGCGCGGCTGGAAAACGCCGTTTTGTATCCACCGCAGCAGCAGTTCTTCTTCCGGCGTTGGCCCCGCAAATCCGCCGATGTCGCACCCCATATTGGCACAGCCGGAAATACCCATGCCCAGGATAGTAGCGATGTTGAATTTCAATGTGCGCCAATCTGTCAGGTTATCACCGCCCCACACCTGTGCATAACGCTGGATGCCGGCATACCCGGCGCGGTTGATAATGTAGGGGCGCTCACCGGGGTAGACCTCATGCAATGCCTGTTTAGCAGTGTAGGCCATCATGTTGGAGTGCAAGATTTTCAGCTCTGCCATCGTGCCTTTCTGGCCCTCAAAATCGCACTGTGCTTCGCGGTCCTCTACGCCGTCCATCTCACAGTTATCGTTCCAGACGGTTTTGGTACCCATTTCCAGGATATGCTTTTTCAGCAGTTCTTTCCACGAGTCACGGCCGGAGGGGCTGGTGAAATCCACAAATCGGCCTGCTCCGCCCCACCAACGGCCGTAGTAATCACCACTGCCGTCTGGTGTTTTGATAAAGGCGTTGTGACCCTCAAGCCACGCCTTATATGGGTGTCTTGCCAAAATGCCCGGTTTCAGGTTTACGATGACATTGATGCCACGGGCGTTCATCTCGTCAAAGAACTGTTTCGGCTCTGGAAAACGCTTTTTGTTCCAGTTAAACACATACCGCAGGTTGTCCTCTTCCCCACTGGAATAGCCAGATGCCAGCCAAAAGTTATCGATGGGGATTTGTTCTTTTTCGTGCTTATCGATAACTTTATAAATTTCTTTGTCGCAGTCCTTTTCCAGTTCTGCATAATACATGGTGGAGGCACAATATCCCAGGGATTGCTTGGTGGGCAGGATGGTACGGCCGGTCAGCTGGGTATAGCGGTCGATGACCTGGGGTACCGTGGGCCCATTGAGCAGGAACAAATCTATATCGCCGCCATCGGTCTGATAGTAGCAGTAAGGTTCCCAATAACCCGAAACTTCCTGTCCCATATCAAACACGCAATCGTAGGAGTTGTGGTAGAAAAGGCCGACCGCATGCTGTTTGTCCTCGTGTATACGGACATAGAACGGGATATGCTTATACATTGGGTCGCCGGTCTCAGGGTCGTGGCCGATGGCATCCTTAGGGGACATGCGCATCCGGCGGAACTTTTTATCCAGATGGCCGGTTTTCTCGCCAAAGCCAAAGAAATGATCTTTTGCACGATCCATGCAGGAATAATGGCTCAAACGCCCCAATTGATCCCGCTCAAAGGCACGTTCTTTCAGATCTCGATACAGCGGGTTGCCTTGTGCATCATATAGCGCAAAGCTGAGAGGCTCCTTGCGCAGCACCAGTTTTACTGTTTTGGTGGCAAAAGTCAAGTCTTTTTCTGTTTCCGTATACGGCACCGTCAGGGGCGTGATCCGGGTGCGTTCGTCTTTCAGCAGTTCATCCATGCGGTCCGGCCACGCGGTCATTACCAGCGTATAGGATTCCTCTTTCATGGAGGTGCTGCGGTCAAAATGTACGCGGATACGGATTATATCATCCGTCATAAAAACCAACAGCACATCGGCAGCGTCCCCATGGATCAGGTAGCCATTGTCTGTCGTTTCGATAGACTCATACTTGCGAAGCAGCATAGCGTTACCTCTCTTGTTACATACCGATCAGGTCAAACTGTTCAAAGGATACAACCAGTGTGTAGTCCGTGCCGGGATTGGCGTACTTAATCTCCACCGTGCGGCGGCTTTGACTGTAGTACCAGCCCTCCGGCGCAGCCTCAAACTTTGCCCGGTTGAGATAGTGGGGCAGCTTTTTATCAGCAATTGTTACCCAGTAAGGGCTTTTTCCTTTGGCGATCATCTCCATGCGGATGGTTTCCACGGGGTCGGGATAGCTGCCTTCCTGTGCGAAATGCAGCGCCACCCGTTCCCCTGCCGCCATAGTGATGGTCGTTTTGCAGTAAACGCCCTGTTTATAGTCGTTGCTTACGCCATCGTCTTCATACAGTGTTGTTACTACGCCATCTTTGGGGGCAACAACCAGATGCAAATTCTTAACCTGGTCGCCCTCCATCGTGTGCAGTTCGTTATCTGCCATGGCTACAACAGCGCCTTCGCGCAGGAACATCGGGATGCTGGCCAGCGTGACGGGCACTTCAATCGTCTGGCCGCCCTCATAGCAGTGCATGGAATCATTCCAGTCAAACCAGCGCGTACCGGCGGGCAAATAGACTTTACGGGTTTCCGCCCCAGGTTCCAGCACATTTGCCACCAAAATATCCCGGCCAAAAAGGAAAGTGAAGCTTTCCTCATACACATTCGGGTCATCCTGGAATTCATACACCAGCGGGCGCATGATGGGCGTACCGGTGCAGCTGGCTTCATACTCGGCACTATACAGATACGGCGTAAAGCGATAGCGCAGCTTGATGGCATCCCGAATGAGGTCGGTTGCCTTGCTGTACATCCACGGCTCAGTGACGGTATTGTCACTGCTGGCGGAATGGATGGAGAAACGCGGCTGGAAAATACCGTGCTGCACCCAGCGGATGAACAGTTCTTCCTCCGGGGCAGGCCCGGCAAACCCACCGATGTCTGCGCCATCGTTGGGCTGGCCGGAAAGTCCCATGCTAAGGATCATGGGGATATTGAACTGCAGGGTGCGCCAGCTGGTGGCATTATCACCGCACCAGGTCTGCGCGTAATGCTGGATGCCTGCGCTGCCGCTGCGGCAAACCATGTAGGGGCGGGCGTTTGCATCGTGTTCCTGCACGGCTTCGGCACCGATTTTGCACATCAGGGTGCTCATCAGCGGTTTCAACTGACCAATTGTGCCGCCTTTGCCGTCAAAATTGCAGCGGCAATCCTTATCCATCAGGCTGTCGTATTCGCAGTTATCGTTCCAGACAGAATCTGTGCCCACATCGATGACGGCATCGGTCAGGTATTTTTTCCAAAGCACACGGGCCTGGGGGCTGGTAAAATCCCAGAATGCACCATCGCCGCCCCACCAGCGGCCACCGCCGTAGGCATCTTGGTCGTGGCTGTCCCGAACAAAGACACCAGCTCTTTCAAAATTCGCAAAATGGGGGTGGCACAGCAAAATGCCTGGCTTGACGTTGGGGACGTTTTGGGCATGCTGTTCTTTCATGGTGCGGAAATACTTTTGCGGGTCCTTGAAGCGGGTGGTGTTCCAGGTAAAAACGCAGCGTTTGTTGTTGTAGCTGGTGTAGCCGCTGGAAAGGTGGAACCCGTCCAGCGGGAAATCATTTTCCCGGATGGTATCCACAAAATCATAGATCGCGTCATCGCAATCTTTTTCCAGTTCCGGGTAGTACATACTGGATGCCTGGTAGCCCAGGGCGCGCTTGGGCAGCAGGCAGGGGCGACCCGTCAGCATTGTGTAGTTATCAACAATGCGCGGGATGGTGTCACCGCCAATCAGGAAGCAGTCAATGTCACCGCCGTCAGCCTGGAAGTAACTGTAACGATGCCAGTAGTTGCTTTTTTCGCACCCCATGTTGAACACGGATTCGTAAAAATTGTGGTAAAACACACCCACCGCCTTGTGGGTATCGCGGTCAAGGCGCAGGTAGAACGGCACGTGCTTGTACAGAGTGTCGGTATATTCGGGGTCATAGCCCATAGCATCGGTGGCTCGCTCCCGCAGGAACTTTTTATTTTTGTTCAAAAGTCCTGCTTTCTCGCCGAAACCGTAGAAGCAGTCATCCTCTTTCATCTCACTGTAGGCGATTACTCGGCCGTTGCTGTCTTTCACAAAGGGGCAGCCGGACAGCGCACAGTAGAGGATGTTGCCATCCGCATCGCAGAGGGTAAAGTTCAGCGGGTCGCGGTCCACACGCAGGGTCACTTTGGCAGTGGAGAAAAATACCGCATCCTCGGTTTCTTTCATCGCCGCTTTTGCCGGAGTCAGGCGGGTGCGCTCACCCGCAAACAGCGAGTCCAGGCGATCTTCCCATGCTGTGGCAAGCAGGATGTAGGATTCCTCGGCCAATTCTTTGTCAAAAGAAGCGCGGATACGCACGATTTCCTCGGTAACAAAGCAGAGCTTGATCAGCGCATTATCGGTGTGCAGCAGGTAAAAGCCATCCTGTGGCTCGATCGACTGTAATTTTGAGCAAATATCCATGGTAGCACCTTATCCTTTGACTGCACCGGCGATCATGCCTTTCATGAACTGCTTTTGGAACAGCAGGAAGATGACCAACACGGGGATCATGGTCAACACCGACATTGCCAGCAGGCTGCCCCAGTCAACGGCATACTGACCGGAGAAGTTGGCCAGCGCCAGCTGCACGGTGTATTTTTGTGTGTCGCGGATAACAACCAGCGGCCACATATAGTCATTCCAGCGCCAAAGGAAGGAGAAGATAGCCAGAACGCTCATGATAGGCTTTGCCAGGGGAATCATCAGTTTCAGGAAGATGCGCGTTTCGCTGGCACCATCGATGCGAGCAGACTCCATCAACTCATTGGGGATGGTCAGGAAATACTGGCGCACCAGGAAAACGCCCGCCGGGGTAGCCGCGCAGGGAATAATCAGGCCCCAGAAGTTGTTGTACATTTTAAAGGTACGGATAACCTGGAAAATGGGAATCATCAGCACTTCCAGCGGCAGCATCATAGTTGCCAGGAAGAACATAAAGATGACCGTGCTACCCTTAAACTTATACTTGGCAAAGGCATAACCTGCCATGGTGTTAATGACAACGGTCAGCAGCGTTGCCGAAACTGCAACAATGGTCGTATTTTTAAAGTACAAGCTGAAATCGCCGCGGTTCCAGGCATCAATGTAGCCTTCCAGCGTGAAATGGGAAGGCAGCAGCTTAGGCGGGTAACTAAAAAGTTCGGTACCCGACTTGAAAGAGGAAAGCGTCATCCAGAGGATGGGCAAAATGTAAATCAGGGTAAAAATCACCAGAACGACATAAGTAAGGGTGTGGTTTTCCTTGCGGCCAGCAATGCCTTTTACCTTTGCTTCCTTTTTGGTGTTTTTCTGCAACGTGTTAGTCATTGACAGCACCTCCCTTATTTACCTTAAACTGAACCAGCGTCAGAACGGCCAGAATGACCAACAGCACCATGGACAAGGCACTGGCGTAGCCAAGTTCAAACTTCTGGAATGCCCGCTCATAAATGTACTGAACCGCAAATTTTGTTGTACCCGCCGGGCCGCCGTTCGTCAGCGTCAGAACCAGGCCGTACTGCTTGAACAAATCGATAAAGCCCAAAATCATAACCAGGAACGTGGTGGGCTTGAGCAATGGCAGCGTGATGGAAATAAACTGGCGGAGATTCGAAGCGCCATCCACCTCAGCGGCTTCGTAATAAGTCTCGTCAATGCTCATCAGGCCAGAGATAAAGGTGACCATATAAAAGCCGGAGCGCGACCAAACCGATGCGATAATGACCACTGCCATGGCCGAGACACCATTGGTAAACCAGTTGACGGATGTGCCGCCCATTTTGGTAATCAGGTAATTGATAATGCCCGTGCTGTCACCAAAAATGAACTGGAACAGCAGGCCGACAACGATGTAGGAAATCATGGACGGCCAGTAGAATACCGCGCGGAAGAAGCTGCGTCCACGGATATTTTTGACCAGCATTGTAGCCAGCAGCAGCGGAATCGCCACGATCATAGGCAGGGCAATGATGGCATAAATAAAGGTTTGCCGGATGGAAGTCCAAAAGTAACTGTCATGGAACAGCTTTACATAGTTGGAAAAGCCAATAAAATTCAAGTTGCCTAAGCCGCCCCAGTCTGTCAGTGAATAGACAAAGCCGAAAACTGCGGGCACGGCGATAAAGACGGTAAATATAAACAAGTTTGGTAAGATCATCAGGTACGGGAACACTTTCATCTCCGCCGATTGGATGGAGCCTTTTCTTTTAGCGTTCTTCACTACAGATACCCCTTTCTACTAAAACAGGTGGCGCAGATTTCTTATCCGCGCCACCCGCCTGTTTTTCACGCTGATTCAGCGCTTAATCGTTTTTACTGGATGTAGCCCTTATCCTTCATAAATTCGTTGGTATCTGCATCGACCTTAGCGGCCATGTCTTCAGGCGTAAGGGTACCAGCCAGCACTTCGGGCCAGTAATCCTGCAGGTCGGTGTAAGCAATGGCGGTGTAGCCTGCCATACCCATATCAAAGCCAGCTGCGGGAACCGTGTTGGCCAGCTCGTTTGCAAAGACGGAGAACGCTTCGGCGCGGACGGGGTACTCGATGTTGGCATTGTCTTTACGGGGAGAAACGTACAGGCAATCCTTGCAATACTTTTCGTTCTGTTCCTGCGCGGTTACCCAGGTGATGAAGTCAACAGCTTCCTGCTCGCAGCCGGTGCCCTTGAAGGCGGTGATGTTCTTGCCGCCGGGGACGGAGGAACGAGTAGTGCCCTTCGGCATGTAGGTAACACCCCACTCGAAGTCCTTAATGTTCTCGTCGTAGTTTTGGATCATCCAGGTGCCGGAGATGTGCACAGCCACCTGGCCGGAACGGAAGATGTTGTTGGCATCTTCGCCGCTGAGCCAGATGCTGCTGACGGCCAAGCCATCATCAAACAATCCCTTGGTAAAGTTGATTGCATTCATGCTTTCCGGGCTGGAAAGATTGCCGCCGCTCTCGTTGGCCAGGCTGCCGCCGAACTCATACAGGATGGTGGCCCAGCGGTGCGAGGGGTTGTCGATGACCATGCCGTACTTGACAGCACCGCTGTCCACGACTTTCTGCAGGTCAGCCTTGAACTCGTCCCAGGTCCAAACATCATCGGGGCCAGTGGGAACTTCCACGCCGGCAGCCTCAAAGGCGGTCTTGTTGTAGATCATACCGTTGGCAGTAACCTCAGTAGGGATTGCCACAACTTCATCGCCGTTCTTGTACAGATAGTCAACAGATTCCAGATACTCGTCTTGCAGTGCATCGGTATCAATGTAATCGCTGAAGTCGACCATTGCATCGTGCAGCTGGCTGATGGTGGACTCGGTGCCGCGGGACATGGCCGGGGCCTCGCCGCCTGCAATGGACATCTGCAGTTTGGTGTTCAGATCGTCAAAGGCGATTTCCTGCAGGTTAATCTTGATGTTCGGATGCAGCTGTTCGTACTCATCGATCAGGCCCTGCATGACCTTGGTCTCGTTGCCATCGGTCCACCAGATCAGGTCCATTGTGACCTGCTTGTCGGACGAGCTGGCGGCGGTGCTAGTGCTGCTGTCCCCTGCCGGTGCGGCACTGCTTGCGGACGAACCGCAGCCTACCAGCGTGGCTCCTGCCATACATACTGCCATTGCCAATGCCATTGTCTTTTTCATTTGTGTTTTCCTCCTTTTGTGCTTTTATTGTGCTTGTCTCTCAAGCACTTTCGTTGTCTATATTCTATAAAATTTGCGGCATTGGCAACAGGTATCAATTTTGAGTTTCAGGTGGTAATTTTTTGCACTTTTCGCGATAATCCGCCGGTACCATACCGCACTTTTTCTTGAATACCTGGCTGAAATAATGCGGATCACTAAAGCCCACTTCCTCGGCGATCTGATAGGTTTTCATGGCAGTGCTGGCTAGTAGGGCCTGGGCTTTTTCAATGCGTATCCGTACCAGATACTCGGAGAAATTTTCCTGCATTTCCTTTTTGAAAGTACGGCTCAAATAGCTGCTGTTTAATTGCAGCATATCCGCCACGCCCTCCAGGCTCAGGTCACGGTCGCCGTAGTGTTCCTCCGCATACAGGCACATGCGGCTGACCACACCAGCTTTCTTTTTGGCGTATTCGCAAACAGCCAGTACGCCGCGGGTCAGGCAGTCATACCGCGCAGCAAAGTTTTCGTTTTCGTAATAATGCTGCCACAAGTTTTCGGTGTTCATTTCCAGTTTGGCAGCGCACAAAGCAGTCTCGCGGGAACATTCGCGGATTTTGGCAAGGGCCAGCTGTTTGTCTTTGCTGATCACAAGCCCCTGTTTCCAATCGTTCAGCAGGGTCCTTGCTTCCTCAGCCTGGCCGTGTTGGATGGCCGATGCTAATGCCTGTGTATTCATCCGGCGGGTATCCTTTTCGGCGGATACAGGGTTGGCAATGACACAGCTTTTCTCACAGAAATAGCCCGTGCGCACCATCGCTGAGGTATCCTCGTAGGCTTTTTGCAGTTTCTTCTCATCGTTGTAAATTTCGCTGATGCAGAATATGCCTGTCCCCAGTTCCGATGGCAGCTGACTTGCAAAGTTTTTCAGCACGGCAATTAGCCGCTCTCGCGCGGTGACTTTATCAATTCCCTGTAATACAGGGCAAAGCAGAATAATTTTTTCATCCGCACTGCCAAAAATCGGTTCATACCCTGCTTCCTGCAAAGCGCGTCCTGTATAGGTTTGGGCCATTGCCAGCACCAGCGGAGCTTTCATCTTAGTGTTGTAAAAACTGCCCATAACAACTACGCTGTCTGCCTTGGTTTTTTCCTTGATCCACTCCATATCCGTAAAGTTAGAGCCGGAAGTACCGTAGCGGGCCAGGTTGAACAAAAGGCTCGATGTAGCCAGCGTGCGGGTGTTCTCCATCTCGGCTTTCGCCTGCTCGGAATCGCGGCGGGTCGATTCCAGCTTGTCCAGTTCCGCCACCACTTTTTCGATGGTATCCTGCAGTTCAGTACGGCTGATGGGCTTTAGCAGATAGTTCACCGTGCCTGCCCGCATGGCGCTTTGGGCAAAGTTGAAGTCCGCATAAGCTGAAACGATGACCACCTTGGTCTGCGGCTCGTTCTGGGCGCAGTATTCGGCCAGCTGCAGCCCGGTAAGGCCCGGCATTTTAATATCCGTAATTACAATATTCGGGTGCAGATGCTCGATCAGGCGCTTACCCTTATCTCCTGTTTTGGCTGTACCTGCAATATAACATCCCAGCTTTTCCCAATCGATGAGAGTCTGCAGGCTTTGTAGGATCAGCTCTTCATCGTCCAGTAAAACCACAGAGTATTTGCTCATCTTTCATCCTCCCCGCAGGCATCCATGCCCTCACACTGCCTGCGTCTTTTTTACAGGTTTGTAGTTATGGGCAAAGTACATGTAATACTTGCGCCCCACTCGGCATCGCTTAACACCGCAATAGAACAATTACCGCCATACACAAAGCGGATGCGGTCCACCACATTACGGATGCCAATACCCAAAATTTTTGTATCCTCTTCGGTCGCTTTGCCCGCAATGTATCGGTTGATGGCATCAAGGCTCTCACGGGAAAGTCCCACGCCATCATCCGAAACCTGGATACACAGGTGGTCATCCTCGCAGTAGGCTTCCACCGTACAAGTACCCTGCCGGGCGCTGGGAACGATGCCATGCAAAACGGCATTTTCCACCAGTGGCTGCACAATCATGCTGGGGATCCGCAGTGGCTCACACTGTGGGTCCACCGTGATCGTATAGTATAACTGCCCAGCCTGCATGGTCTGGTAGATTTGTAGGAAAGAATCCACACAGGCCATTTCTTCTTTTATCGTTGTAAAATGTGCATCGCTCATGCGGTTTTTCATCAGCTTGGCGAATGCGCCGGTGATGATGCGCACTTCCTCGGTACGGCCCATCTGGGACAAGGCGTTGATGCACTCCAGCGTGTTATATAAAAAGTGCGGCTTGATCTGGTGCTGCAGCTGGGTAATCTGCATTTCCTTGTAGGCCAGGTTGGCTTTTAGATTTTGGTTGACCAGCTCATCGATACGGCGGGCCATAATGTTTAAATTATCGGCCAGAATTTCAATTTCATCACCGGTGTGTACGTCCAAGGTAATGTCGTAATCCTCGTTTTGGATTTTTTTGACGGCATCCATAATATGGCCGATAGGCCCGGTAATGATCGTATGGTTCAGCGCGGTGATGCACAAAATCAGCAAAACTGCGATCAGCGCAAAGGACAGGATCATCAGCATCAGCAGACTTTGCATCTCGTAAATATCATCGTTAGGTACGGCACTCAAAAAGTACCAGCCATCGTTCATGACCTCATTGCTGCAAAGCAGCATTTGCCCAATGCCGTCCACCGTAATGGTGATACCGCCTTGGGCATCCGATAAGTCCTGATCTGCCAGTGCCTGCAGATAGGCTTCTTTATCAATATTGTCGCGGCATATCAGCACATCATCCACGCTGTCATACAGACCCAGGAAATTGTTGCTGTTGCTTGCAATAACATCCAGGCGTTCTTTCAGCACCTGGTCGTCATACAAGAACGTTATGTAACCAACAACGATGCGGGTTTCCAGTGTACGCACAGCACGGTTGTACACAAGATGACCATCCAAAAATTCCGATGTTACCCGACCATCCGGCTCAAAGCGGGAAATATCCGTTGTGTTTGGCAGGCGATAAGTGCCCTCTTTGTTGGGTGTTTTCTCCCATTTTGTGACCAAGTCACCGTTCACATCGTAGAGATAAACACCGCTGATCACGTCCATCGCAATGCTGCGCAGCGTAATAACACTGCGCAGCGCTTTGCGATTGAAATAGATCTCTGCCTGGGAACTGCCGCCTTTTTCCATAATATCGGAAATTTCGCCATCCAGGGTCACGAAGTCGATTTGATGGACAAACGCATCTGAATTTTCGTTGAAACGGTCACTCATTGCCTGGGCCAGGGTCTGGTTTGCTTTGACCGCGTTGCGGTACTCAATTTGCGACACCTGCCTAATAACAAAAGTGCCAATCACGACCAGCAGCAAGGTTATGATTGCCGTACTGCCCGCAACCATTTTCCAACGGAGTGACTTTCCAGGTTTCAAAGCGTTCCCCACCTATTCTTGGTAGAATTTGAGCAATCTTTCAATTACTGTCCCAATTTTACACCTTTTGTTGCAATAACGTCTACCCCTGTGCCCGCTACATTCTCGGCCAAAACCTGGCCGATGGCAACAGGCGCGGGGACTTCCACGTCTTTCAGCGCGCGGACCACATCAAAAATTTTGCCTT
>CAVKDR010000048.1:0-154367 GCA_963655125.1 Bulleidia sp. | reverse complement strand
GGGCCGTGCAGCGGTATCTGACCGACCCGAACCTTGCGGGCTATTCCTTTGCCACAGTAGCGTGGCGAGCCATGGAGGGCGAAGTGGTCAATACCCACCGCACCGACAAGCGCCGCTTCCGCGTGATTCGTTTTGTCAGACCTCGGCAGTCTTACACCGGGCATCTGACCCGACGCCCCACGCCGACAGTCACGGACGAAGAAGCGCTGCGTGAAAGTGAGGTCGCATTGCTCCTGCACGCTCTCGCCAAGCGGGTAACACCCCAGCAGATGGAGATTATCCGTCTGCGAACCAAGGGCTACCAGACGAACGAGATCGCGCAGATGCAGAATACCTCGCTGTACCATGTGAACACGCTGCTGGACAACGCGCGGTTCATTGTGGTGGAACTGTGCAGAGATGCCTGAGAGGAGGCAAGGACAGAATGAAAAAGCGGAAGCTGGAGCTTTACATTACCGGCAAACTCATGTCCGCATTGATGGTGGGCAAGCCCGCCATTTTCAGCACTGGTGGTGAGATGTACCATACGGCCCCTGTGGTGAAGATTCACGAGACGGAAACGTCGGAGATTCACTTTGAGACATCCACCACTCACTACTATATCAAGCCCCGCCCTTTTGTACTCGCGGTTCTCAACCCGCGCCGACAAACGCCGGCCGCGTGTGCGTAAAGGGTTGAATGTTCACAGAATGATTTAATACTAGCCGTGGCGGCGCTTTGCTGCCACGGCTTCTTTTGGAGGTATCCCCCTATGACAAATAATGAATGGGGCTTTATTACACTTCCAACACACGCCGATCCGGAGCAGCGAGCGATTGCAAGGCTGAGAATTGCCAGCGAGATGTCACTGGAACACTACAAGACACCGCTGGTTCTCACTTATTCTGGCGGAAAAGACAGCTGCGTTCTGACTGAGCTTGCCCTGCGCGCCGAGATACCGTTTGAGGTCCTACACGCGCATACCACAGCAGACGCGCCGGAAACCGTCCATTTTGTGCGAAGTGAGTTTGCGCGGTTGGAGAATCGCGGGATACGGTGCAGCATTAACTATCCCTTATATAAAGGTAGGCGCACGAGTATGTGGGACTTGATTCCCCGCAAACTGATGCCGCCGACCCGCGTGGCTCGGTATTGCTGCTCCGTTCTCAAAGAACAGAACGGCAAGGGGCGCTTTCTCGCCACAGGCGTTCGCTGGGCAGAGAGCGTCAGCCGCTCTAAGCGCAGGGGTATCTTTGAAAAACAGGTTTCCAACCACGATAAGGAAGTGCATATCCGAAATGACGAGGAAAGTCTGGATGCGCTGTTTGCGCCCTGCAAGCTGGCGGCGAAACGCTTTGTGAATCCCATTGTAGATTGGAGTGACCGGGAAGTCTGGGATTTTCTGCATGATGCAAGGATTCTGGTGAATCCGCTTTATTTCTGCGGCTTTTCACGGGTTGGCTGTATCGGCTGCCCAATGGCCGGGAAACGTCGCTATTTTGAGTTTGCCCGCTATCCGCAGTATGAGAAGCTGTATCTTATGGCATTTGACCGAATGCTGGAGGAGCGGCGCAGACGCGGAAAGCTCGATGGAAACTGGCACATGGGTACTACGGCAGAGGATGTATTTCACTGGTGGATGGAAGATGACTTTATCCACGGCCAGATGCGTTTGGAGGAATTTTTATATGTATGCTGAGAATTTGATTTCCACCCCGGAGGCGCAGACCGACTTCTACCCTACCCCCGCGGAACTGGGGAAAAGAATGTTGCGGGACGTTGACCTTAGATTTGTCACAACGGTTTTAGAACCCTCTGCCGGGAAAGGTGACTTGATTCGCTGTCTTGCCGAAGAAGTGATTGCACAAGAATACCGCTGCAATCCCCGTACATTAAATGTTGATGCTATTGAAATCGACCCTTATATCCGCAGTATTCTCAAGTATGAATTTGGCGGTGCTAGGCAGCAGGAAATTCAGCACACTCTGCGTGAATTTGAAGATCGTACCCGTTACGATTACAAACTCAACAAAGAGGTTGGTCTCAATGTCGAAGAAAAGGCTGCTCGTGCGCAATTAAAGCGTGAATCTTCTCTGCGGGACAAAATCGGCCTGCATATTGTGCATGATGATTTCTTGACCTTTACTTCTCGCAAGACCTATGACCTGATTCTGATGAACCCGCCGTTTTCAGCCGGGTGCGAACACCTTTTGAAAGCCATAGAGTTGCTGAAAGGCTGCGGCGGCAAAATCCGCTGTCTGCTGAACGCCGAAACTGTGCGCAATCCCTATTCTGCCCAGCGGCAGTTCTTGCAGAAATATCTCGAAGAGTATGGGGCTGAGGTAGAGATTCTGCCGGGTGCTTTCACGGATGCAGAGCGTCAGACCGATGTTACGGTGGCACTGGTTCGCATTGATATTCCGCGGCCGGAATACCACAGCGAAATCTACTACCGCCTGAAAGAAGCCGCCCACAAGGAGCAGCCGCAAGTCGAAGCAGCAGAATTAACGCTGACCGATTTTCTCGAAAATATTGTTCAGCAGTTCAACTTTGAAACCGATGCCGGAATTGCATTGATTCAGGAGTATTTGAGTCTGCGCCCCTATCTGATGGAAAAGGTCACACCTGATAACCGTGATAACTGTATGCTAACGCTTTCTGTCGGCAGGAAAAGCAATTCAAGTTTTCCCTGCATCAATGATTTTCTGCGGCTTACCCGCCAGAAGTATTGGGATGCTCTGTTCCACAATGATAAGTTCATGGGTAGGCTGACCAGTGAACTGCGCGATAAATATTGTGACATGGTGGACAAGCTGGTGAATTACGATTTCACGTTATTCAACATTCAGCAGATTTCACTGGAAATGAATGCAGAATTATCGCAGGGTATTCAGGATACTATTTTCAAGCTGTTTGAGAGCTTTACAGCAGAATACGCATGGTACCCTGAGACAACGAAAAACATTCACTACTATAATGGCTGGAAGACGAACAAAACCCACAAGGTAAACAGCAAAATCATTCTTCCGGTGAACGGAATGTTCTCGGATCATTCTTGGGTTGATACTTTTAATGTTAGTAATGCGGAAGCCTGTATCTCGGATATAGAGAAAGTGTTCGACTATCTTGATGGCAACATGACAAGCTATGTGAATCTTCATGGTGTGCTGGCGCGTGCCGCCAGAGCCGGACAGACGCGAAACATCCCCTGCAAGTATTTCGATGTGACCCTTTATAAAAAAGGTACAATGCACATTCGATTTCACAATGAGGAACTGCTGGAGCGCTTTAATATCTATTGCAGTCAAGGCAAAAACTGGCTGCCGCCGAACTACGGCAAGCGCACCTATGCCGATATGCAACAGGAGGAACAGGCCGTCATCGACTCGTTCCACGGTAACGGCGAACCCGGTTCCGGCAAGGACCGATATGCTGAAATTCTTGCAAAACGAGACTACTATTTGCAGACACCAAAGCAGGACTTTCCCCTGCTGACAAACTGAAAGGCAAAAAACCTATGTATGAAGAAAAAGTACGCAAATTCACGTGTTACTACTGCCCGGACTGTAACCTCTACACCGGGTCTGAAACGAAAACGATTCACGGCCGGCGCATGAAGCCGAACACAAAATACTGCACCGGCGGCAAAAAGGTCATTATCTTTCGGTCCGATGACCCGAAGGTCAATGTGCCGAAATGGTGCCCTAAGCGGCGTGTTCCTCCCACACTGCGGATCTATCACTTCCGCTCCCCGGAAATTGAGTTAGGCGAGAGTATGCTTGCGGCCAACGGAATCTCGTTTTTCCCCTATCCCAGCCGCTATGCATTGCGGTATGAGGGAGACTCCCCATACACCGCAATGGAATTTGCAAAGCAAATCAAAAAGCATCCTCTCGCGGAACTGCTCTCTATGCAGATGTTTCCCTATGAAATACTGGAAATCGACGATGGCATCCGCCCTTACTATTTCCTCGTAGAGCATCTCGGCCGCGTGCGGTGCATCCGCTTCAAAAGCGATATTGCACGCGAAAACAAATATGATGGTCAACTTGATTTTGTTGTGACTTCGCAGCCTTACAAATTATAGTTACTTGTAAGATTGTCAATTTTTGTCATCATTTCTCCTGCACAACTGTCAATAGACGGCACGATGTAAACGCCATACGTTCCAATCAAGAGTAAATATCAAGTTATTTTTTTCAGTAAAAGTGGCCGCTCATCATATGAGCGGCCACAATTGCTATAAAAGTTTATTTTTATAAATGCTGATTAATACCCGGATCTTCTATGCGACCTCTTGCGCATATTCAGGTTCTTCTTGCGGAATTGTAGAATCACTTGCAGGCTCTGCACTTTCGGGCGTTGCAATTTCTTCCTCATTTTCGCTATCCTTATACAGGACACTTTCTTCCGAAAAAGTTTCTTCACTGGCAGTTTCTAGTTCTTCTGTGGATGCTAGTCCCCCTAAATTTCTACCTATATTATAACGCATTATCTAGGTTCTTTAATCGTTAGCAATATGGATCACGTCATAATTTATCCAGCTTAATGGCAAGTACGATACAAGCATTAGAAAACGCAATAGTATATGTACACAAACGCCAGAAGCAGCTTCGTTCTTTCCTTCTTTTATGTCGCTTCTGGAAAAAATGTTCTCACAAATTCGGTATATCAGATGATTGTTAACGAACTTCCTTTATATAAACTATTAGCATAGTAATTAAGGGCCTCATTCAAGTTTTTACCAATTTGGAATTCTGCGTTTGATTTTTCCATACTCTTTTTCATGTGATACGCAGATAGCATACCGCCTAAAATTATTATGCATACACTACCTATGGTTACGCTTTTCTTCATTGCTTCGCTTGTTCCCTCTCCAATTGCATTTACCATGTTGCTAAGGGCCGCTGTAAAAACAGCAACTATTATCTGCGTCATCAAGTTTGCTTTCTGCTGCTTTTCTTTTTCATCTTTCATATACTGTTGATTTTCCAGAATCAACCATGATATTGCGCTTTTCAAATTCAAACCAAAGTCTTCTGCCGTTTCAACAAGCGCCTTCACCGAAACATCTTCAAAATATCTTGTTATTTTTGTCATGCTATGCTTATCATTTGTTGAGCATTGCTTACTTTTCGTCCGGGTGTATGCTACCGTACTTGGCATTAGTTTTACAGCCAGAAGACCGCTGACAAAGTATAGAATCAAGCTCCAACCATACAATGCTGGTTCCGAAATTGTTATAATATGTCCACCCAACACAATCAAAAGAATTAAAGAAATCAAGAATACCGCTATTGCCAATGCTAAAATTTCGGGGAACCTTGCAGCCTCGATACTATTTTTCAGATTTTCCCACATCCATTTGATCTTGAGAAAGATTGAAATCATCTGACTGTTTTTTGCTTTTTCAATTTGCTTTAGTGACAAACTTTTTCTGTAACATTCTTCCATATACTTTTTATCCGCCATTTTCCAGTTATATTTATAATCTTCTAAAAACTCATCAAACATATGCTACCCCTTTACGTTTTATAGTCCTATCCATTCTACTCACGCCCACAATTCATGATTTCTTTTACGTTCATTATATCGGCATATCGTAACAAAGTGAATACAAACGGATTAGAATTTATAAAAATTTAAAATTCTCTTGAACCCCCACATTCCCTTATGCTTTTCCGCCAATCAATGCAATGTTTTCTTGCTCATCACATTGATAGTTTGTATCTGATATCACAGAGAAAGTTATTCACACCTCGAACGGTTGTAGCGGCTTTTCTCCACTCATTTCACTTCAAAAATTTCTATGCAGTGTACAAAAATCATACATTGTTCTTGGTAAAGATCATCATCAAACACTCCGTTTATTACTGAGTATTTTCGCAGTAGATTTTTATATCGGCCAAACAGTATCTCAAAGGCAGATGCACTTCCCTCTTTGGTTGCAAGTAACAACTCAATAAAAGTCACTTCACATTCTCCATCTTAGTTCGCAATTTTTTTATACTCCTATAATATATGGATGCTACTGTTCTTTCTGTGAGTTTCGTTTCTTGCGCAAGTTCCTTGAATGTTTTTCTTCTTAAGACATAGCCCACAACAATGAAGTATTCTTTCGGTTTTAGTTGCTGCATCACAATCACTAATTCTTCATTTTGAATCTCCAATCTATTCCAGACATCATCTCCTTCGATTTTAAATTTTGATAGTTTTTCCTCGGTTTTAGTTTGTTTTTCCTTATCTCGCATTTTCTTTTTTATGTAAGCTTGACGTTTTCGCTTTACTGCCAAAACCACGTAGGCAGTAAACTGATTTTGACATATATCCTCTTTGGATGTTCCATCATTTCGTTTTACCATTCTATTACCCCATCAAGCATCATTGTTTGATGGAAATAATTGATGAGAACAGCAAAGCGGATCAAACCTAATGTGCTGAGTTCAGTTTTGTGGGAGTATACCTCAACCTAATGTAAAAAACTTATCCGTTGTCTACTCCGTGAATAATCACATAATTTCTTCAGCCATTTCTCCCATCCCCCGAAAAGACAATTGGGATCAGCAAAAACGCCGATCCCAATTGTCTTTTCTATTTATCCTTAATCTAGCTGCTCACCACGGGATAATTGTAATGTCTTCTATATTTATTTCATGTTTTTCAAGGTCGAATTTTATCATCAACTTTATGCATAAATAGCATTTGAAATTGCACTATTCGCGTCCCGCCGCTTTTTACAATATGATTTCCCGAAATGGCTCAACTCCCACACAGGGGCTACATCTCTGTGCTCCACGCTGCTGCAAATCTTCCATTTGGCATCGATAATTCGTACAAATAATCTTACATTTTTTATTGCTATTATAAAATCCCGCATATTCATAGGCAATTTTTCCCCATTTTCTATGTTGGCTGCGGGGCTTGCCATTACTTATCATTATCGTATCGCTCTTCGGAAGATTTTCCCAATAGTATGTCGGAGTTCCATGATGAGGTGCCTTTACAACCTTATAATGAACATCTTTTATTTGAGACTCAATTTTCTTTATCTCCGGTCTTGGAATATCTCCCGTCATCAAAAGGTTTGCCTCTAATTCACATGGGAAATCCTGAAATACTACAGATATACGATTTTCTTGGCATTTTATGCTTTCAATACTCGCTGCTATCAATTTCATAATTTCCTTATTTTGATTCATCAGCAGCGGAAAATAGTATTCGATAATCCTGTTTTGTAATTTTTCTATGTCACTAAGATCTTCTCTTACATCACTAAGATTTTGTACTACGTCCCCTTTTGTTTTCTCATATTTTCTGTACACATCACACAACGCGTCAATATATTCGTCAATGAACCTTAATGTGTACTCGCCATTATCATTGAAATCTGCATCAATCGATCGGAGCAATTTTGTCAATGAATCTGCAACTTTCTTGTTCACCTTGATTTTCCTGAAGTCCGGCCATAAAACACTGTATGAATCGCCTGCAAAGTCGAAACGTTCTCCGGCCTGAATGAATTGAAGAGTTGCATTGTTATTTGTAAGTTTTAATAGTAAGTCATACAAAGAGAATGTTCTTCTTTTTCCTTTAAATAAACATACGCTCTCAAATATTTCCCGAAGAATTTGTATCTGGAGAAAACTATAGGTATTGTCTCTGCTCTGCATGAAAAGCAAATTTGGAATGTACGTCCTTTTTAGGCATACATGGTCAAGTAAATCTGTCTCCAAGATACCATAGATATGATCCATATGAAAATGGGATAGCAGTACAGAGACTGCTTCACCTTTGGTATCATTATAAATTTCTGTCGTCACATTAACATTTTTCCCTGTCGTCTGCCCTATATCTGCAATACAGTTTTCTGGCGTGTCGCTTCCGAAATCCACAAGAAGATTTTCTTCCCTGCCATTCGCCGCTTTTTTCAGTAGAACCGCCTCTCCAAATCCAACATTATACATTTTTATTTTCATAGTCTATGAACCTCCGTTAAGCTTCTTTTTCCGAAGCTTTTATATGCTCAGCCAGATTTATATATAGCCATTCCTATATACACAAGGAAATGAATTATACGATGTATACAAAAATAGCCCGTCACACTTCAGGGATGCGACGGACTTGAAATGACTGGGATGTTTTACTTCTTATTCTGCGGCATGGGCTTTTCCGGGCGGTGCGGCTGATAGAAGAAGCCTATACATTCCGGCGGCCATTTTTCAACGCTCTCCAAGAAAGAATGTCGAATTAGTTTTTTGGTAACAGCTTCCATTTTCTGTGTGGTTTCCTTACGTTTTTCCATATGCGGCCTCCTAAATTTATTGTGATTTACACCGTACTGTGAGCAATGAAATAGCCACAACAGCCACTGCCACAGCTATGCAGTACGCCTTTTCCATATTGACAAACACAAACAGTAAAAATGAAACCGTTAAAATCAATAAACGTATGCGAACGTGTTTACGCATAGCAGTCATTTCGGCTTCTGTAAGATGCATCTGTAGACTATTTGTAGGGGCAATCGCAAGAATTATACTGGAGCCAACGAACATCAGAATCAAAGCGGTGATAAAATTCAAAAGAGGAACAATATGCAAAGATAATAGTGTTACTGCCAAACTAAGGAAAATGCAGGCAACGCAGCTTTTACAATGATAGCCATTTGTGTATGTACGGAGAACCAGAATACTTACTATCAAAACGATTGTGTTACTCCATTCGCCCAAAAGAGCGCCTACAACAGTGAGAACGCAAAGAACCGCAACGGTGAATGTATGACGGATAAGGTTGTAGAGGCACATTTCTACTTCGTCATCAGAAATGTATCCCTTTGCTGCCCAATTTTGGACAACTTTCTTCGCAATTGTTTGCATTTGATGACTCCTGCTTGTTTGAGTTGATTATAGTTTACAAACGGAAAAACTGCACGGGATTTGTAATGAAAAAGCGTTTTTATGTCATAAAATCGGGTAATTATCAATTTCTCCCGTAAAAGTAAACCACCCCTCATCATATTCCATTGCATATTCCCCATTATACTTACGTAAAAGGGTTTTTACATTTTCCAAACCAAATCCATGTAATTGTGCGTTTGGCTTTGTTGTCGGGATATACTCTCCGATAATCTTGACCGGCTTGCAAGTATTACGTATCGCAAAGAACAATGTATTTCCAAGTAGTACTTTTACCTGAATCTGACTATTCTCTCCATAAATTACGCAGGCCTCAATCGCATTGTCAAGAAGATTTCCCAATATCGTAGTAATATCAACCGAATCCAGTTGCAGATTGGATAAATCATTTACCTCGAAATGAATTTGAATGTTTTTGTCTTTGGCAATGTACGCTTTCTGGTTCAGTAAAGCGTCCACGATAGGATGGTGCGTGTTTACAAGCAGAGAACGCGTGGTTTGCTTTGCTTGAAGTGCCGTAACAAATTCTATGGCATCTTTGTTGTCGCCGTTTTTCAATAGGCATCCAATCGTTTCAAGCTGAGAATTAAAATCGTGTGTGATTTTTCGTTGTTCTGAATACGCTTTTCCCAGAGCCGACATATTTTGCGCCTGCAATTGAACGGTCTGTTCCAAAGCGAGTTTCTGCTTAATTGCCTCATCGCTGCTATCTACCCAATCAAGCAGTAAGAATACAGCGATATTTGCAACTACAAGAAAAATGCCGCAAAGAAGAAAAGCACTACTGTTATTAGGAAAATTCAGGCTCGTAAAAATCAATGTAAGAAGAACAACGAAACTGGCCAGTGGGAACAAAAATGTAAGAAATAGAAGTGACCAGCGTATCTGGCTTGCACGTTTAAACGGATGATTTTTTTTGACAATAGAGCAAATTAACAGTAACAGCAAGTAGTTTATGATACTACTCGCAATAAAGGGAAAATACGTCTGTCGTAGGGTTTGTATACTAGTTTCAAGCAGATAGGATGTTGTTCCCATCACCACAAACGAGATGAAATAGGAAATAACACTATACAGCAGTACCACCAACACCAGAAGTGTAATACTTGTAACCTTAAAGAATAAATAGGACCAGATAAAAAACATAGCATAAGCAATTAAAATATGCAAAACCGTAATACCACTGACAATAAAATTAAACAAATAGAAGGAAAAAGCCATGCTAATTGTAAAAGTTACCCAAAACTTCCAATCCTTATACCGGCGCTCCATAAATGCATCCATGCACCAGATCAATCCTAATTCGTCCATTGCCACATAAAGTAAGCTCAAACAATATTCCATCTGTTTTTGGCCCTCCACAAAGAATACCGCTGCTTGATTTCGGAATGGTTCTTTTCGCTCGACTTCAGAACAATGCCACCCTTTAGTCTTGTCTCGCCGTATTTAAGCGATTCTATATACTCCATGTTGACAAGATAGCTTTTTTGAATCCGCAAGAATCCCATAGGCTCCAGTTCCGCAGCCATTTGCGTCATACTCGCATAGAATCTGTGACAAGCTCGGTCACTTTGGAGCAAATGCATCTGCATAATACGTTGTTCGGACTCAAAATATAAAATGTTATGTACCGGCACTTCAATATGCTCGGCATCAATAGAAAACGATACAATCTGGTGATTTTTTTTGTATGCTTCCAGTGCATCCTCAAAGATTCGTTCGAAATTCTTATCTATCTCCGGCTTTAGCAGATACCGGAACGCGTTTACCTCATACCCTGCCGGTGCATACTCAATATAATTTGTGACAAAGATGATGATTGCATTCGGATTTTCGTTATGTAATTTTCTGGCCAGATCTATACCGTTATAGGGCTTCATATCAATATCAAAAAAGGCTATATCGCACCGATTTAACGGACTTGCCAGACACTTTTCAACGTCGGTATATTTTACAACAGACACTGCCAGATGGTGCTGTACAGCGGAACGACTTACCAGTTCGGCGATTTTTTCTGCGGCGAATCGTTCATCATCGCAAATTAAAATGTTCATACCTGTTCTCCTGTCGGCTAATTTCCATAGCTTGTTCGTTTCTTCCAACATAGCGTATCCCTCTGAGATAGTCAATGTAATTCCTGTAATATCGTATTTTAACAAAATAATACTACGACAATATAGAAATTGCAAACGGTAGACTATATATGTAAGGGGGAATATTCTATGGAGCGCTATCTTGGAGCCAAAATCAAGGAATTGCGTCAAAGTCGTAATTGGACGCAGGCATATCTGGCTGAACGGCTTAACAAATCTGTATCGACTGTCAGTGGCTATGAAAGCGATGCCCACCCCGTTCCCACCGATGTACTGATTAGTATCGCTGAGCTATTTGGTATTTCGTTAGACGCTTTACTTGGCCTCGAAAGGCCAACGGGCGTCTCCACGCAAGGGCTGTCAGCTTCGCAGATAAAAATTGTTGAGGAACTGATTCAGGAATTCCGTTCTCCCACAAGCAAGGGAAGCAATCTCGGCGAATCCAAAATGAACATTCTTCACTATATTCTTGAGGATTTTAGCAGAGGTTAGTGATATAAGGCGACGCTGAAAATGACTTCTGGCGGGCAATTTCCCCGTGAACATAGCACATAATAATATGAAAAGGGTTGCAAATCGTTTTGACGGTTTGCGACCCTTTTGCCGTTTTCATAGCAAAAAATCCGTCTTGTATGACACTTCCGTTGATTTTTTTCATTCTCAATGGTATGGTTATGGCAAATCAAAGCACGGCCTTTCCCAAATTAAAGTTTCTATGTGTATTTAAGCGTCGGTGCACAGGCGCTTGTAATTGTCCGAATACATGGAACTCTTGAAATACTGCCGAAACGTGGCGAATGTGAAAACTTTTTGGTATAATGAAGTTGTTCCAAAGAACCGCCATCCACATCTAAGGCTCAAGCATCGGCGCGCAGATGCTGAACATATCCGCCCCGAAACAAACCTGACATAAGTTTCTTTCAGAATGGAGGAATACATCATGAAAAAAATCAGCAAACGTTTTCTCACCCTTGCAATCACCTGTGTTATGGCTATGGCCATGGCCGTTCCGGCGTTTGCGGATTGGACAATCGAAGTTGATGATAACAGCAACCGTTATATCAACGTGTATGGCACATATGGCAGCTCTTTGAATATGCGGTATTTAACTCTCTACAAAACCAGTGCTCCGAATAGCGAACAACGCTTCCATCTATACCGTTCGAGCGGCTTCGGGGACAATTTTGTTCTGTGTGCTTCTACAAACTCTCAGTACGCAATGAATCGTAATTCCAACAATGGTTATGCATGGCTGTGGAGTTTATCAAACAATGGCTATGGTGACTCTCGTTTAAAAACTCCACAGTCGGATTCTTCGACCCTTTTGGTTTCCTACCGCTATGGAACAATTGGCGTATCTGGCTCTAATGTTATTTTTGGGGCCTCTGGCGCAAGTTGGTTTGCATCCGGAACGCCAGCGTTTCCTTTGAGCACGACGAATGTGGATATAAATCCATATCTTTAAGCAGTTCGAATATCGCAGACGATTGTTATATTGTATAAAGCGGATCCTTGCTTTATGAAAGCACTTCATCTCATCAGATTCTAAAAAAGTCGTTTCTACTAAAGCAGGGGTCCGTCTTTTCTGTAAAATATAATGCATTTGTAGCAGATCGAGAGAACAGAATGAAACATTTTAATCTGTTGGCAATTGGAACCTTGTCTTTGCTTTTAGTCGGATGCTCCTGCAATGTCGGCGAAGCAACGCCAACGCCATCATCGCAAATGGCATCTGATGATATAGTCACCCCCTCAACAACCGAACATACATTATCACTTTGCGTTCCGAGCTCCGAGAAAGGGATGTATACTGTAGATTCGATTGCTAATGGGTATGGCAACATTTTTTATATTGATTTTGAGACAATGCAGCAGATACCTTTATGCGATACACCAAATTGTACACACTCAAATGATAGCTGCACTGCCTGGCTGCAAATTGATGAAAGCGGTTTTCTCCCCGGAATTTTACAACTTGGGAATTCAATTCTTCTTGTGCAAAACGGCGAGTCATCAAACCACCCTGCTTGCATTTGGATTGCTGATGCGAACGGAGAAAACAAGAAATTGTTATTCAGTGCCCAAAGCGGACAGAGCATCGGCCCTGCTTTTTATACAGATGAAACAAATTCGTCATTGTATTTTGTTTTGTCAGAGGTATCCGAATCGTCGGGCGGGATAACGGAAAAAAAGACCTTAAGCAAATTAGATGTAAAAGCAGCGAAAATAGTTCCGTTAATGGATATAACAGATTGCGGCCTCTATTCGGCTTGCGGAGACTGTTTTATAGTTTATCAGGCAAACGAAAGAGAACAGCACTTCTATTACCTTTATCCGGGATATGACACGGCCGCGATTCTTGCGAGTACACCTTTCTATAGCAATGAGACTTCAAAAACAGGAGCTTTTGTTTCCGTCGACACACTTTTCGAGTATGACTATCAAACAGCTTCTCTAAAAATGCGGAATTTACTTACCGGCGAGGAAAAATGTTTTGACTGTTCCCCTTATGCAGAGCAGCCGGATGATGAGCATCGTCCTGATTGCAGAGGACCATATGGGAAATACCTGCTTTACGAAACATCTTATGTGAGCAAAGAGGGGTATTTTCTGCCACACTATCGAGTATTAAATCTCGAAAACGGTGAGTTTTCCGAAGAGATGAATTTGAAAGATTCTCAAGGGAATTTCCTTACATCGTTAACCGTAGTAAAAGATCAATTTTGTGTTGTCTACGATTACACATCCGTCAATATCGCCGTTGCCGATGACAACACGATGGAAAATGTTTTGATTCCAAAATACGCATTGCTCTCACAAGATGACTATTTTCACTCGCGTGATAATTTTCATCCGATTTCTAACGATAGCTTTTGATTCATAATGGCCTGATTCCTTTTTTATGCATTTATCTTTTCGCTACACGGAGAGACTCTGCCATGCAACTGGAACTGAACGATCTGCGCAAAACCTATCTGCTGCCCGCCCCGCTGCTGCACCGCCGCGGGCAGGGCAAACCGAAAACCAAACAGGCTCTGGCCGGGGTGTCCATCACCCTCGGCCCGGGCCTGTATGGCCTTTTGGGGCCGAACGGCGCGGGAAAATCGACGCTGATCGGCATCATCACCGGCGGATTGGCCGCCGATTCGGGCGAGGTGCTATGGTGCGGCCGCCCCGCGCACGGCATTGCGTTCCGCCGCATTCTTGGCTATATGCCGCAGCAGCAGGGACTGTACGACAGCTATACTGGGCGGCGCTTTCTTGCCTACATGGCTGCCTTAAAAGAAATTCCTAGAAAAGCCGTTGCAGTCGAGGTTGATCGTGTGGCCGCTGCCGTAAATTTGACTGCTGAGTTGGACAAGCGCCTTTCTGCATATTCCGGCGGCATGAAGCAACGCCTGCTGTTGGCATCCGCCCTGCTTGGAGATCCGAAGCTGTTAATTTTAGACGAACCAACGGCAGGTCTTGACCCAAAGGAGCGCGTCCGTCTGCGTGAATTGCTGGCAGATATGGCGAAAGACCGCATTATTCTTGTGGCAACGCACGTTGTTTCGGATGTAGAAACAGTAGCAACCAAGGTTATTCTTTTGCGCGCCGGCAAGATCGTGGATGCCGCGCCCGTGCCGGAGTTGATTGAAAAATACGCACCCGGCCAAGGTCTTGAGGATGTCTACCTGAATGTGTTCGGTGAGGGGGACGGCAAATGAGCCTGTTTTTTGCTGAACTCCGCAAAATTTGGGGCGGCAGGGTGTTTCCTGTCCTGTTGGCGATACTGGCATCCGCCAATCTCTTGCTGCTGTGGATGGGCACCCGCCCCACCGCCAAACAGCCGCCCGCCTCTGCGTACCGGGTTGTAGGCGCAGAACTGACAGGCAAGACCATGGAGGAAAAAGGCAGCTATCTGCATGACAAATACACCGAGATAGAAAGCCTTGTAAAAATCGGACAGTATTACCGTGAAATGGCATACGGTGGCTATGGCCTTTCCCAGTATCGGCAGGACAATGCCGCTATGTTTGATGCCTATGAGCAGGAATATAATGACAAATCCTACACCCTATTCACAGATGATTTGAACATAGAGTACCGCCTGTTCAGCCAGCTGCAAAGCGAGTATGACACCGTGGCTGCTTACAACGACTTCTTGGAGGGGGTTCAAACCAAGGCCACCCAACTGTCCGGCATCTCCATTTTTCAAAATGACCGTACCGGGTACGATTTAAAAAACATAGAACTGACCGCGCAGGTTTATGCCGGGCTGGCAGATACGCCTATAGAGTATTACCCGCAAAAGGGTTTGTACACGGCCATCAGCTATGCATTCACGGATCTTATCCTGTTGGCGGCTATGCTGCTGCTTGCGCTGATTCTTGTACGCCAAGAGCGCGACAGCGGTTTGTTGAGCCTGATTCGCAGCTTGCCCGGTGGACGGTTAAAGACGGCCATTGCAAAGCTGGCGGCATTTGCTGCCAGCTTATTGGTCGTTCTTACGGTGCTGTATGGGGTCAATCTCGCATACTGTTCGGCATCGTTCAGCCTTGGCCCCATGAACCGCACGATTCAAAGCGTTCCGGCTTTGATGCGCTGTACCATGCAGATTACCGTTGGCCAGTATCTTTTTCGGTTTTTACTTGCTAAGTGGGCCGGTGCGTTTGTGATGGGGCTGTGGGTCATGCTGGCTGCCCTTATCGCCAAACGTGCTGCGGCCGGTTGGATTGGCGCGTTGGCGCTGCCCTTGGCAATGTACGGTATTCGTGCTGCAATTCCTGCCACAAGTCATTGGAACGTTGTAAAATATGCGAATATGGTGAGCCTGCTGCAGACCAATGAGCTGCTGGGAAACTATCGGAATCTTTTCTGGTTTGGTAATCCTGTCAGCCTGCCGCTGGTCGAATGGTTGACGGCAGCCGTTTTGGGTGGTGCGCTATTTGCAGCATTCTGTACGGTATTTGCCAAGGCACAGCTGCTGCCGGCTGCCAAGCACAGCTTTGCACTTACGTTTTCCCGCAAAACGCGTGCGACCTCTGTTACCCATGAAGAGGGCAGGAAGTTATTGTTGATGAATGGGGCCGCAGTATTCTTGGCAGCGTTTCTGGCGTTTGGCATCTATCAGGGCGTGACGGCGGAGAGCTACATAGACGCGGACGAAATTTACTATGCCTATTATATGAAGCACATTTCCGGCCCGTGGAGCGAAGAAAGCCGCGACTGGCTGAAAGAGCAGCGTAACGAGTTTGCTCCCATGTTGGAAGCACAGAAACGCGTCAACCGTGGCGAATTGAGCAGCGAAGCACTACTGGCCTACAATTCCTTGCAACAAAAATATTCTGCCTATCAGCGTGTTCTTCAATCCAATATTGGTTACTACCTCAAGGAGAATCCCGGTGCGTGGCTCGTTTATGAGACCGGTTACAAGAAGCTGTTCGGCTTTACCGGCACAAGTGATGTGCAAGATACACTTTTAGCAGGATTGTTGTGCGCCCTATGCTTCAGCGGTCTATTTGCGATGGAGCGTAAGGGTGGAATGAATGAAATTCTGGCATCCACCCCTTTTGGCCGGAAATACACTGTGAAAGCAAAGCTGCGGCAAAGCACCGCGGTTGCGGCAGTAATAGCATTTGGAACGGTTTTGCCTCATCTATGGCAGGTTCTGCGCGACTATGGCCTTCCATCTTTGCTGGGACCGGCAATGAGTATTTCCGACTTGCAGGCTGTTCCGAAGTTTATAACTTTATCGGATTTGCTGCTCTTTTGGCTGACCTGTCGCTTTGCCGCCTGCCTGTGCATGAGCCGAATTACCCTATGGCTGGGACAGAAATTGGGGAATCTGCTGCCCGCACTTTTTATCAGCGCTGTTTCGTATTGTCTGCCTGCGTTGCTTAGCCTCTCCGGAATGAAAAATGGGATTGAGTGGCTGGGATTCTATCCACTATTCCATGCTGCGGCTCTTTGGCAAAATCAGGGATATAACGCTGACGGTGAAAGCTATAACGCAATGTGGATTCCAATTTTTCTGGTATGCGCAGCATTCTTCCTCGCATGGGCGATTGGTCAGGCCCTTATTGATGACTATGACATGATAGGTATTCCAGATGAAGTATTATAAAAATATGTCCATCGATGAAAGTGATTTCTCCGTTCAAAGGCAAGGTTGCCGCATTCACCTAACGACCACAGAATATCAACTATTCATTACGCTGCTCGACCACTCCGGGTGCATCTGCTCCCGAAACTTTCTGCTGGCATCTGCATGGAATATCACAGTACCAATTCAGACGCGAACAGTCGATGTGCATATCGCAAAGTTGCGGAAGAAACTGGATTTAGGTCCGGATGATTTGAAAACCGTAATGGGACGGGGGTATGCGCTTTCGGGATAATGTGCGATGCCTGACAAATGGTGAAATACATTTTGAAAGTCACATAAAGTATATCATCTATATTAGAGATTATTTTAGAGTTGACTCTTCCTTGCTTCCTTAAAAGAAGCTCTCGTGTTTAGCCTACAAGAGCTTCTGGAAAATACACAATTAGAACGATTTACCTGCTCAACTAGAAAGGAAAAGTGTAAAATGATTACGAAAGAGAAAAACCGCACCAAGATTATTTGTGCAGTAGTTACCGCCATTTCCGCTATTGTAGCAGGTGGAAGCGCTTTTCAACTTTATTTTTCAACTTTATAATGTGCAGAACATCTCCCAAACAGTAAATGGAAATGTCATCCAAATTTTAGGGGAAACCGGCAGCTATGTATCCGCCGGCACTGATTTAACAGACTCAACTGATGAGCTAATCTCCGCATACAGAAAGGTTCTTGACGAGAACAGTCAGTATCAGGCAAATCAATCAACGTTGCAGGGACAAGTCCAAAGTCTGCAAAACGAAAATGACGACTTGAAGAATCAAATTCAAATACTTAAGGGAACACTATTAAATACATATTCCTCAGACGAAATCAATAGCGTAATCGAGTAAGGCGGATTAAAGAGGGATATTTCTAAGCGCCTAGATAATTTGGAATGTCTGGACAGTGTTCATTGTGAGCAAGTTCCCTCTGTTAAAGATTTATATGGAACCACTCACAGTGTATCGTATCGTTTTGACGCGTCTGACACCGCATGGGCCAAGTTCAAGTTGGACGGACAATATGATACCTTTTCGGCAAATATTGTTACATCGGAAGATACAAATCGTGATGCAAATATGAGCGTGGAAATCTACCTTGATGATATTCTTGTTGGACGAGTTGACGATGTTGTACGAGATGAACATGTTCGCCCAATTAGTGTCAGCGTAAATGGTGGCAATGTTTTAATGATAAAGGTCGTCCGTACAAATTCTTATTATAGCAGTTATGCTTATATTTGCGACACCTCTCTGTCTGTGTTGCAGTAACTATTCAATTTTTTCAATAATACGGAAATAGTATTCTGTTTTAGTTCGTTTAATAAACGAGCTAAAACTAAAGTGGCCGCAAATATTTGCAATAAAGGAATAGAGTTGCTATAATTACACTAAAGATTGATTGGATATTTAATTATTAGCAGAAGAGCGTCCTAAACCAGCACGGAAAAGATTGGAGATGTTAAACATGAAAAAGATGGATCTTCATATCCATACGGTTTCCACCAAAAGGGACAAACCATTTGAGTTTTCGATAGAAAAGCTAAAAGGTTATGTCATACAGGAAAAAGTAGATTTGATTGCGATAACAAATCACAATCTATTTGATGCCCAGCAATTCAGCGATATCACGAATGCCTTACCTATTAAAGTCTTTCCTGGCGTCGAAGTAGATATAGAAGGTGGCCACCTGATTGTCATTACCGATCCATCTGACATAGATGATTTCACAGAAAAATGCGCGAAAGTTTATCGCCTTAACGGAACAAGTGAAGATTCATATATTTCCGAAGCACAATTTATGGAAATATTTAATGATCTTGGAAAATACATCCTGATTCCTCATTACGAGAAGGAGCCAAAACTCCCGCTCGAGAGGGTTCCTCAAATCAGCCCATATATTAAGTGTGGGGAGGCATGCAGCGCAAAGAAATTCATCTATATGCAGTCCAGAAGCGAAAAATTAGTTCCTGTACTATTTAGTGATTGGAGAGTTGAAGAAAAAGCTCAGTTTCCTTTAGGAAGGCAGACCTATATCGATATAGATGACGTTAATATGATGTCACTTAAATATGCATTAACCGATAAGGCAAAAGTATCACTGAAGCCGGAAGATGGAAACTCTCTATTCCAAATTCTCGACAATGGTTTGCAAATCTCAACTGGATTAACTGTACTTTTAGGAAAACGTTCGTCTGGCAAGACCTACACGCTCGATCAAATCAATGCGCAATTTCCCGGCGGAAAGTACATCAAACAATTTTCGTTGTTATCGACGGATGATGAGCAATCTCAGCGAAAATTCGAGGCAGCATTAAAAAATAGGGGAAACTCTGTAACAGAAAGCTATTTGGGGCCGTTCAAAACGGTTGTTGATGATGTGCAATCCGTCAATCTGGAGCAAGACGCAAAGGAAATAGACGAATATTTAGAGACGCTGAAAAAGGCCGGAGAAGATGCACAGCGGCAAGACATCTTCTCAAAGGCAAATCTCTATCAAGAATCAAATTTTAGCATCAAAAATTTATCCTCCCTTGTCGAAATGATTGAAGCCGTAGAGACTTTACTGGGCTCAATTGAATACAAGGAGTTGGTTGAAAAGTATGTTGGTAGGCGTTCGCTTCTGCGTTTAGCCATTGCATTAAGAGAGCAATATATTCAAGAAAAGACAGATTCGTTGCACAAAGAATATGTAAATAGTCTTATCACATCGGTAAAGAAAGAACTAAGTGTTCGCTCTTCTACAACCGCTGTGCCAGATATAGACTTGTACCAAATCCTCATGAATCAGCACAAGGTACAGGTCTTCCGTGATGTGGTGAAAATGATAAAAAAGCCTCGTGTTATTCAAGCGCAGAATTTGTATTCTTACAGAGTAGTTGCCCAAAGTAGTCCGTTTTCGGGTGCACTGGCTATGCAGAAAGTTAGTCGAAGCAAGACCGTCTTCTCCGATGCATTTAAGGAGTACAACGATCCGTACAAATTCCTACAAGTTTTAAAAGGGAAGGATATTCCTGCATCGGAGTATTATAAGTACTTCGTTAACATTACCTATGAAGTATTTAACCAGTATGGAAGTCCTGCGTCCGGCGGAGAGCGTTCCGAGTACAATTTGCTTCAAGAACTGTCAGATGGAGTGAAAAACAACATTTTGATTCTTGATGAACCAGAGTCTTCGTTTGACAATATATTCCTTAGAGATGGAGTAGATAGCCTGCTTAAAGACATATCAAAAACTATTCCGGTAATTATTGCAACGCACAATAATACAATTGGTGTTTCTGTTCACCCAGATTACATCGTTTATGCCTGCAAAGAGGTCTTAAGTGATGGAAAACTTGAATATCATTTGTATTCGGGTTATCCCTCAAGTGAGGACTTGGTTGATTTAAAAGGCAATCATATATCACGAAAATCTGTTTTGTTGGATTGCCTTGAAGCTGGTGAAGCAGCCTATATGGATCGGAGGAATTCTTATGAAATACTTAATGGTTGATAATGGAAGGGTATTCTATTCCTTGGATGGGAGTGCAGCGAGCAAAAAGCCAATCGATCAGATTAGCAAGGACGATTTGCTTACCCTTTTGAAACTAGCGATTTCTGAAGAATCCTTTGAAATGGATCCCTACAGCACCGAATCTGTTCATAATGCAGCGCACCAAATTATTTACAAAAATATCTATCAGAAATTTGAAGATATCAGATTGCATAGGGTAAGTTTCGAGGATGAAAAGGTAAATCTTTATCGAACCGCGATAAATAAGTACTCTTCTGAGCTTTCTGAAGACAAGTAAGCATAAAAAGGCTCGTAGCAGTCGAGGATATTAAAATATCCCGCTGTTGTGAGTCTTTTACTTGTAATAAACATTTATCATTTGGCTTCTCGTCTGTTAGTACAAGAGCTCCCGCTTTTTAATAAATAAAATTGTATCACACAGTTGTTGGCAGAAATATAGCTTTAATGGCCACACCTTCTTAAAAGTATATCATTACAAAGGTTATATGTAAAAAAACACACATTTTTTTCTGAAAGTGCATCAAAATCGTTTCTTTCTCTCTGTTTAGTAACTGAAAGAATTCTTTCGACAAACTAAAACAGGGAGTATTTTTATGCCATTCAAAAGACAGAAATCCAATGTATCCCCGCATTACCACAACACACGGACACTTTTGAGAAAGTACCGGGATGTCATGTGGAATTTGGAAGTATCCGATCTCGATTTGCAAGAGGAATTCAAGGCCGAGTATGGGTTGTCCACGGATGCACTGTTTGTGGACAGCGAGGTCAACAAGGGCGGCAATCGGCTGGAAAACTATGCCCGCGCCCTGGAGCGCAGCAAAAAGATGATACAGATCATCGACACTGCGATTGACCTGATGCGCCGTAAACACAAAAAGGGCGAGTTTTATTACTGGATTTTGTACTACGCCTACCTTTCCCCTCAACAGTGTGAAAACGCAAGCGCTATTTTGCAGTCGCTCGAATCCAAGGGAATCTCCATTTCTCTGCGCACCTACTATGTCCACCGGGATGAAGCCATCGAGGTTCTCAGCTCGATTTTGTGGGGCTACACCTCTCAGGATTGCGAGAAAATCACCAATCTGCTGGCACCCGATTGAACCTGCACAACATCCACACAAAATCAGCAGAGCGAAAGCCTTTTTTCCTGCACAGCCAATTTGGTATCATGGTAATGGTCTACTTTTGGCGATTTTTAACGCATTTTTGCACACAGGAGGTTTCAATGACTAAGAAAAATACACGTTCTTGCTCTCATAAGCGCATGAAAGCAGCCCTTTGCGCTGCCATGTGCAGCATACTGACCGCAATGCCTGCTTTCGCAACCGGCGAGGATAATTCCGCCGCAGCAGCCACAACCGGCACCACCGTCTGGACGAAAGCCAGCGAAATCATGCAGGATATCTACTCGCAGATTATCTCTATCTCCACCGTCACAGCCGTGGTCTGCGCCGCTGTTGCCCTGCTGCTAATGAACTTCTCTAAGAACGGCAAGACCGTGGACGACTCTCGTGCATGGCTCAAGCGCATTGCCATCACTTGGGCGATTCTGAACGGCCTCGGCTTCATCATGGCCTACGTCACCCCGTTCTTTCAGGGCGGCACTTGGAATCCGTAACCACTCCCCCGCTCACAAGAAAGGAGGTGACTGCCTTTGGGCATTTTAGATGGCATTGTGGATTGGCTGGCAACGCAGGTGATGAACCTGCTGGATCTGGCATCCACATCAGTACTTGGCGCGCTGGGCTGCAATATGGACACGTTCAAGCGATACTTTCCTGCCGCTTCGGCAATGTATGAGATTTTCATCTGGACGGCCATCGGACTGGTGCTACTGAACCTTGTGTGGCAGCTTTACCGCTGCTACGGTGCTGGGTTTGACATTGATACCGAGAATCCCATCAATTTGGTGGTGCGCTCTATAATTTTCCTGCTGCTGATTTGGTACTGTGATGACATCGTCAACCTTGCCTTGCAAATCGGCGGCACACCCTACAACTGGATTCTGGATAGCAGCTTGCCCGGCGTACAGTTCGGAGACTTCAATTCCGTGCTGCTCGTCATCATTGGCGTGATTGCCAACGGTTCCGTGACCTTGATTGCGCTGATTCTCGTCGTGATTCTGGCTTGGAACTACTTAAAGCTGCTTTTGGAAGCTGCCGAGCGATACGTTGTGCTGGGGATTCTGGTTTTTACTGCACCGCTTGCTTTTGCTATGGGAGCAGCACGCGGCACAAACAATATTTTCAAAAGCTGGTGCCGGATGTTCGGCGGGCAGCTTCTGCTGCTGATTATGAACGCATGGTGCTTAAAACTGTTCGTCAACATGGTCGGTGAGTTTCTCGCCAATCCGCTGTCCTTATAGGAGATTTTTTACATGAAAAAAACTCTGGTTACCCTGTGTACAGCTATTAGTCTTGTATTCCTGTACTGCCCAGCCGTTTTTGCTTTGACCGAGGATGAGGCTGCTGCCGCTGTGGATGCGCAGGGCAAGGATGCCGTATCCGGGAATCTGTTTCTGTGGTTGCTGTGTGCTATCGCTTTTCTGAAAGTCAGCACCAAGCTGGACGGCATTCTGCATTCATTGGGCATCGGCGTTTCGCGCTCGCCCGGTTCAATGCTGTCCGAGGCACTGTTAGCTTTCCGCGGTTTTGAAATTGGCAAAGCCTTTATGGGGCTGGGCGCTGCAAAAGCCGCTGCTTCAACTGCCACCGCAAAAGCCACACCCAGCAATACCTTTGCAGGCGGGCTTTCCGGCATGGTGAGCCGCCATGTGCAGCAAAGTACCGCAAGCTCCATCAGTGGGCAGTCCGGCGGCATCAGCGCATCCTTGGGTGGTGCCATGTACCACAATAGCCTCGGTAAAGACGGCGGCTTTGCCAGTAAGGTCATCGGTTCTATCGCCACCGGGCAGACAGGCGGCAGCATTACAGGCGACAGCGCTGTGGAAGCAATGAATGGCTATTTTGCCACCACCAGCGACACGGACGCTATGCAGATTCCCGTCACCGGCGAGAATATTCCCACTGCAATGGCAACAGCTGAAAACGATGCTGTGATGGACTCCCCTATCCCCGCCACGCCGCTGGCGCTGGAGGGTGATAGCACGGTTGATGTTTCTCCGACAAGAGACAGTGAAATTGCTATGCGCGCCGGCGGTAGTCCTCCCGCTACGGAGCAGACCACCATTCCCACTTCGTCCTCTATCCAACAGGCCGCTATGAACCGGGTACTGTTGGGTCAGATGGGCAACAGCGTTACCGATGTGGAAATCGGCGGCGGCAAGATTCAAGGGCGCGAGATCATCCCCGGCCGCGGTCAGATTCAGTTTGCCATGTACAATGCCCGCCAGTATGAAAAGCCGGAGGGTTATTTTACTGAGCAGACATCCCGCGATGGCGAAAAGTGGTACAAGGTCTACGCCACGACCCGCGTAGAAAAAACGCCCACCGTTCAAGATGAACGCGGGCGTATGCAGTATGATGAGCGCAAGGTGGCAGCCATGCCAAAGGCCCCGGCACGGAGACACTAAATGATTGAAAACGATAATCAAAATTCCCGGCAGGCGGTCTCAACAGCACTCCATAACGCGCCCAGACTTGCAAAAATCGTACAGGCAGGAGTGCAGAGCGGTCCTGCCGGGGCCGCTGCCGAAGCCGCAGTGCAGTATCGCAAGGAAGTGCTTGTCATCACTATTGCTGTCTTGCTACTGCCGGTTCTGGTTCTGCTCATGCTGCCCGGCGCAATTTTCGGTACACTTACACAGCCCAGCACGGCAATCAACAATGATTTAGAAGTTGCTGCCAACGTGATACAACTTCGCAATGCCGTATCGGATATTTTGCAGGAAGCCTATGAGGATACCCTTGCCGAAATAGCAACCGAGCGTGCAAACCTTACCTACAGCGATGTGGTCGATTCCGTGGGCGGTCATGTCTCCTACAATGCCTTTCAACTCATTTCTATGTACTGCGCTTACCAAGGCGAGGACGACTATACCAAAATCAGCCTGACTGATCTTTCCGCACAGGTACAAGCTCATCGGACAGAATATTATACCTACACCACTTCCTCGGAAGTCCGCACCGAGCCTGTGCAGAAAGAGGTTCGTGGGCAGACCATAACTGTACAGGAAGATCATACTTACACGGTTTTCACACTTTCCTATGTGGGCGATGACTACTTTGCCGACACAGTCTGGCGGCTTGATGACAAGCAGAAAAGCTATGCCGATGCCTATGCGCACAACCTGACCATTTATCTCCACGAAATCGAGGAACGCGAAGGTATCTCGATTCTGGGACAAATCAACGATGTACTCATTGATGATACCTCCCCTGCCCCCAGCGGTGGATTCGGCAATCCGTTCAATGATCCCAACTGGGAACAGCACATCACTTCTTTCTTTGGCAAACGCGAGGATGTCGGCATTCCCGGCAAAGATACCACCAACCACAACGGTTTGGACATTGCCTATCCCTACGGTACGCCAATTCTGGCGGTGGAGTCCGGCACAGTCATAAAGGCTGGCTACCATGTCAGCTACGGCAATTATCTGGTCATCAATCATGGCGGCGGGTATTGCACGCTCTATGCCCATTGCAGTCAGCTTTTGGCGCAGGTCGGTGATGTGGTGAACAAGTACGACACCATTGCCAAGGTTGGCGCGACAGGCGATGTGACCGGAAATCATCTGCACATCTGCGTTATCATTGATGGGGTCTACGTCAATCCAAAAGGATACCTACACTAAAACAAAGAGGGCTGCTTCTGCCAACACGCAGGAGCAGCCCTCCTATTTTTTATTTATCCGAACAGTACCGACAAATAATCTGTCCGGCCGTCCAATACTCGAAGAATTTCTATCGCGTTGTTTTCCTCGTCCACACGGTAAAAAACCAGTTGCTTTGACACCACAAAATAGCGCACGTCTGTTGTGATTTCAAACTTTTCTGCCAGTGCCGCGCCCATGTAAGGATTATCCGCCAACAAGGATATTGCTTTCAGCAGCGCCGTCATCAGCTTTTTGGCGGCTTTGGGATTCTTCAGCCGCCCGGTGATGTAGTCGCGGGTCGCCTCCATGTCCTTGACTGCGGCCCTCTTATAACTTACCCTCATTTTTCGACCCCGAACATCTTATATACTTCATCCTCGGAGTAAGAAACCGGATCCTCCTGTGCTTCCTGCAATTGCTTTGTCAGCCGGGAGAGTGCCTTTGCCTTGATGATCTCCGCATTGTCCTCGGTTACGGCAAAAGGAAAGCCGCCCGCATTCAGCGACTGCTGGAAAAACACATTGATCGCATCGGTCAGGGTAAGGCCGTTCTTAGCGTACACAGATTCCAGTTTCTGCTTAATTTCCGGGTTGATGCGAACACGGAACACATCCGTTTTGGCCGCCGAAACAATGTTTTCCATAAAATAAACTCCCTTCGTGCCGTAGTTTTCTTCTTATCTCCATTATACGTTCATGTTGTCGGGTTGTCAATCTATGTAGCTACATTGATGCTACAAGTATGTATTTGAAAATTTATCTGCCGAAATGCAGTAAATTAGCACAACATCCGCACAGCAAAAGTCTTTTTTGCTGCAATATGACTCTGCTATAATAGTATCGTCAAAATTGAACAGAAACGCAAGAGCGCCTTTTTCGAGGGCGCTCTTTTTGTTTACCGGAGGTGGTCGAAATTTCACGCGAAGAGCGGGATGTTTACCTGATCCCGCAGAATTTTGTAGACACCGGCACGATTCTCGGCGGTACGGTCAAGCTGCGCAATGCGGCGGAGGCGGCTGTGCTTGCCGTGGGCAGTGCGGTGCCGCTATTTTATCTGCCGCTGGCGTTCAATATCCGCCTGATGATCGTCATTGCAGTATCGGTGCCGCTGGGCGTTTTCGGTGTTGTCGGCATTGGCGGCGACAGCCTGACGCAGTTTGTGGCGCATTGGTTCCGCTTTATGAAGCGCCGCCGCATCGTTACACCCACACCGCAAGGCAATCTCGAAGCCAATCGTCACCGACATCTACGGTTCATCAGCAAGCGATACCGCGTTATCTACTACGACGATGCCGACACCCTGCCCCACAACGCGCAGGTCTTGCAACGCAAGGCAGACCGCCACGGAAAGCTGGTAAAGCGGCAGACGCTCTATGACCTACTGCCTATCGAGAAAATCGAGAACGGCATCCTGCACACCACAGATGACCGCTATATCAAGATTCTGGAGATCGAGCCCATCAACTTCCTGCTGCGCTCCCCGCGCGAACAGCGCAGCGTTATCTACTCGTTCGCCAGTCTTTTGAAAGTCAGCCCTGTGCGGCTGCAATTCAAATCGTTCTCCCGCAAGGCGGATGTCAACGCCTATCTGGACAAACTGCGGCGGGATGCCGCCAACGAACCGGATGCAGATGTGCGCAAACGCCATATGAGCTATATCCGCTTTGTCAAGCGGCTCGGCTCCCGCGATGCTGTCAGTCGCCGTTTCTTCGTGATTTTTCAGTACGAAGCCCCTACGAACGAGCGGAATATCTCCTATGCCGAAATCGTCTCCACACTCGAAACCACCGCCCGCAACTTCCGCACCTATCTGGCACAGTGCGGCAACGCCATCGTGGAGCACGAGAACGAAGACGAGTTCCTTACGGATGTTTTCTATACCTTATTAAATAGGCGCACGGCAGTACAGGTGCCGTTGCAGGAGCGCATCCAAGATGTGCTTGCCAGCTATCTGGCCCAGAACGATGCCACGGCACTGGACAAAATACCGCCCGCCGCCTTTATGATTCCGCCCTCACTGGATTTGAAGCATGGCAGATACCTTTACATGGACGGCACCTACCACGCTTACCTGATGATTCCCGCAGACGGCTACCGTGCGCAGGTCACAGCCGGATGGATGGCGCTGCTGGTGAACGCTGGTGAGGGCATTGATGTGGATCTGTTTCTGGAACGACAGCCCAAAGAACGCATGATGCAGAAAATCGGGCAGCAGATCCGCATCAATCGCAGCAAAATTAAGGACACCAGCGACACAAACTCGGACTTCGATGACCTCTCCAACGCCATCCGCTCCGGGTACTACCTGAAAGACGGCCTTGCCAACAACGAAGATTTCTACTATGCCGCCATTCTCGTGACCGTCACAGCCGGCAGCGTCAAGGATTTGGAGTGGCGCATCGGGGAGATACGCAAGCTCATGGTCTCACAGGATATGAATTTGCAGCTGTGCAGTTTCCGGCAGGAAGCGGCGTTCCTCTCTTCCCTGCCGCTTTGCGCCCCGGATGTAGCATTGTTCAAGAAATACCGCCGCAATATCCTTACCTCCACCGCCGCCAGTTTTTATCCGTTCGTCAGCTTTGAGTTGTGCGACACCAACGGCGTGCTGCTGGGCGTGAACAAGTACAACAACTCCCTTGTCAGCCTTGACAACTTCAATACCCGCATCTACAAAAATGCCAACATGGCGATTCTCGGTACCTCCGGCGCGGGCAAGACGTTTACCATGCAGCTTATTGCTCGACGTATGCGGCTGGCAGGAACGCCGGTTTACATTATTGCACCACTGAAAGGGCATGAGTTTTACCGACAGGCCAAGGCGCTGAATGGCACTATTATCCGCATCGTGCCGGGCAGTTCGGACTGCATCAACGTCATGGAGATCCGCAAAATCGACCACACCAGCAGCGAACTGCTGGATGGCCCTATGCCGGAGCAGTCGGAACTGGCCGCCAAAATCCAGAAGCTGCACATTTTCTTCTCCCTGCTTATCCCCGATTTGAGCAATGAGGAACGGCAGCTATTGGACGAGGCCATCGTCACGACTTACCGCAATAAGGGCATCACCTACGACAATGCCAGTCTGGATGACCCAACACACCCCGGCCGGTACCGCGAAATGCCGATTTTGGGCGACCTGCACGCGGTCTTGTCAGCTACCCCGGAGACGCGGCGCATCGCCAACATCCTGAACCGCCTTGTACACGGCTCGGCATCCAGCTTCAACCGCCAGACAAACGTAAACCTCGACAACAGCTACGTTGTCATCGACATCAGTGAGTTGTCCGGCGATCTGCTGACCGTGGGCATGTACATCGGGCTGGATTATATGTGGGATAAGGCGAAAGAGGATCTGACCCGCCGCAAGCAGATTTTTATTGATGAGGTCTGGCAAATCATCGGCGCATCGTCCAATGCCTTGGCCGCCAACTATGTGTTTGAGGCTGTCAAGACGATTCGCGGTTACGGCGGCGGGGTGCTGGTAGCCACGCAGGATTTGAACGACTTCTTTTCCTTGGAAGATGGAAAATACGGTCGAGGCATTCTGAACAACTGCAAAATCAAAATCATTCTGAATCTGGAGGAAGAGGAAGCGCAGCGTGTGCAAAGCGTTTTGAAGCTGACCGATGCCGAGATCGACAACATCACCCGCTTTGAGCGCGGCAGCGCGCTGATCGTCACAAACTCCAACAATGTCACCGTCGATATGCGATGCAGCGAGGAAGAAAAGGACCTAATCACCACAGACCGGGACGAACTGCGCCGCATTGTAGAACGCAAAATGCAAAATCAAACCGAAACGGAGGAATCCTAATGAAGAAACCTGTTATCGCCGCCCTGTGCTGTCTGCTGGCACTGGGCACCGCCACCGCAGCCTTTGCCGAGGAATCCACGCCCACCCCTGCCCCGGAACTGGTGGAGCTGTCGCCGGAAGAGACCGTGCCGCAGTTTTACCCAGACAGTATCTCATGGCAGGAGGACGGCGGCCAGATGTTGGTCGTCAAGCAGTACAGCGTACCGTATGGCACGGCCGTTACTGACCTGACCGAAAGCGGTATGCAGTGGGGCGGTGCCGATTACACCTTATGGGGTGTCACCCAGTCGGTAGAGGGCGGTGTAAGCGAGGAAAAAGAGGTCACGCAGGATTTTGAATTGTCCGTGCGCAGCGCCGATGCCGAAATTGCCCGCAATGACGTGAAAGAGTCCGTCGCCTATGATGACGAGTACGGCTTTTCCGGCTCGCTGACCTTACAGGACATTACGATTGGCGAGACCTTGCAGGCCGACAGCACCTATATGGCAACGGCACACTACGCCGGGACGGTCACCCGCACCGAGGCAGGAACCGTGCATTATACGCTGCTGTACGCGCCGGTTTCTGTGCCTGTGGTTGTTGCTGCCACAGAAAACAGTCTCACCCCTGCCCTGCTGATTATGGGTATCGCCTGCGCGTTGCTTTTTGTCGCGGTGCTGCTGGTTATTGCCCATCTGCTGCACAAAGAACCCGCGCACGCGGCTGAACCTGCAAAGCCTGCCCCTGCGCCGAAAGTCTATGTGCCGTCCGGGGATATTGTCCTTGGCGGCAGAAATGAGGATGACGATGAAGAAAATCTCTGATTGGGCAAAAGTCCTGCTGCCGCTGGTTGGCAGCGGAATGGTCCTGCACTACCTGTTTTTATGGCACGAGCGCCGCCACGCGGTAGCACTGCATAAAGAAATTTATCACAAACCGAAGTATTAAGGAGGAAAACAATGATTGCACAATGCCTTTACCAGTCCGACCCGAAGAACCTTGCCAGCATGGGCAGACAGCGCCTTGCCTGCCAGCGTGCCGCCCGCAAATTGCAGTGGGGCGTACAGAAAGAACGCATCTCCGAGACAAACGAGCCTGTACCGCTGCTCATGCGCCCCGCCGTCAAGGAGATTTTGCAGGATGCCGAGCAACACCGCTTCGATGTGCTGCTGATTGGCAACCGTGATTCGCTCTGCTGTGATGCCGCCGATATGGAGAGTTTTTTGACCGTGCTGAACTCGTTCAACATCCACATTTTTGCCGGCGGCCAGGGCAGTTGGGTCGAGCCGAACGGCCGCCACTATGCACCCCTGCCCCGTCTGCCGTGGCAGGAGGATGACGTTGCGGAGGTGCCGCAATGAGAGAAAAATTCAGGAGATTTTGGGATACCGCCAATCCCGATTTGCTGCGGCTTGTCATTATTTTTGTTTTGGTTGGGCTGCTGTTGGCCGGGTTTCTGCTTTTCGGGCGTTCCGGTGATGGCGGTTCGGTGCTGCCTGCATGGGCACAGACCGAGCGTGTCGAGCTGCCTGATGAACGCCTCGCCGCCGCGCAGAAAGAAAACCCGGACACCGTGGCGTGGATCACGATTCCCGGCACCAATATTGATGCGCCCGTGCAGCAGTACGGCGACAACAACTACTATCTGCGCCGCGACGAAAAAGGCGTTGATGATTATCACGGCTGCATCTATGCTGACTATGCCTGCCGCATGGACAACGGTGAAAAAGTTTCTCGCAATCTGATTTTTTATGGGCACACCTTTACCGATGGAGACTACAAGGGCGGGTTTGAGGATCTGCACAAATACCGCGTATTCGAGTTTGGGCAGGAGAATCCGTACATTTATGTTTCGCTGGCAGATGAAAAACTGACCTACCAGATTTTCAGCGTGTGGGTCTGCGATGCCAATGCCGACACCGACTGCATTCAGGCGGACCCGGATGATGCTGGATTTCAAAAGATTCTCGATAAGACTGCTGCCGGCTGTGCGTTCGACTACGGTGTGGACGTGACGACCGATGACCATATTCTGACGCTTTCCACCTGTACGGCAGACCCCAACAGCCGCCTGTTGGTCGTTGCCAAGCTGATTGATGGAGGTGGTGCGGATGTAAAATCATAAATCGCACGCACTCTTTTGACGTATAAAACCACACAAGGAGATATGCAATGCAATATAAACTCAAACACCGCTTATCTGCGGCGCTCATGGCGGGTGCCATGTGCTGCACGATGATTCCCGTCGCCTCGGCCGATGAGATTGCCACACCGAAAATGGCAGAAACTGCAACTCCAGAAAGTGCAGTTCCCGCAGAACAGCCTGCTGTATTGGACAATGGGCTGTCCGTGGAAGAAATCCAATCCCGGATGTATCCCAGCTTGTCGCAGACAGCTACCGGGTATTATCTTGACTCTAACGGTCTGCCGGTGCTGACCGGTGAGACTAAAATCAGCATCGAGGGCTGGGGCGACGAGGATTACAGCGCCTACGATGCCGACAGCACGATTCAGGTCGCACTGGACGATACGCTGCTCAATACTGACAGCACCACGGCAGCTTTTCCGCACATGGATGGTGAGGACTATGCCATCGTCCCCATCAGTATGCAGGTGTTGTACCCTGCTAATGGCGGCAGCGCGGACATTACGTTGCCCGACAACGTAGAATTGCTGGGGTACAGCTTCACCAGCGGCGACCTGTGTGTTGCCACCGAGGAAGAACGCCAGCGGCAGCTTCATTACGAGTTTTCCGAAGTCTCCGCATCGGTGGCGGGCATTTACGTCAAGGCTACCGAAAATTTCAGCGTTACACTGACCTACACCGACTCGGAAACGAGCCTGACAAAAACGCTCCATGTCACACTTGACGATTCTGCGCCGTTCCCCGGCATCCTGCAGGATCGGTTTACGCAGGAAGCTCAGGTCGCAGCCTATGCAGCAAATGCGGAGGTTTCAACCTACGCAGGAGGACTGCAGGTCACACAATGTACCTACACCAGCATCGGCTGGATGAACCACCTTGGCGGGCAGCCTGCCCTATGTGCCGACAGCGGCAAATGGGCGTGGGGACCTGGCGCAACCTATGCCAACAAGTACCCACCTGTTGCGCTCTATTCGCTGGCGGGCAAGATTTGGGTGCTGGCGAAGTTCTTCGGCATGGGCTGGTTGCCAGATCAGGCAACCTTGTGGGCACAAGGCTTCAACAGCGGTGCGCCGTCTGCTGCCGCCACCTACGCAGCGGAAGATACTGCCGACAGCAGAGACTACCTTGATCGCCTTACGTGGCAGGCAGAGCAGTTTCCAGACAGCCTTGCCTCAGAAATCGTCAATGGGGCGGCGACCTATGCCGACGACACCGCCGAAACGGTCTACATCGGTAACCTGTACACCCCCAGCAATGCGGCGTGGCAGCGCTTTGTCATTTTGGATTACAGCCCGGTTGTTTTGGGCGGGGATAACGAAATCCCAGAACTGACCCCAGGGGGGCAGCCCGTGGACAAACCGTGGAGCGCCAGCTATGAGCGCACCGAAACGCTGGATTTTTCGTATACCATCAACACCGACAAAATCCAGTTGGAAACACTAGAAAAAGTGGACGGTGCGGGCATCGACATCGCCCCGATTTTGGATGGCATCCCTTCCGACATCAACGGCGGCAGTTGGACGATTACCCCAGCAGGCAAGCAGTCGGTAACCACCAGCGGCCACATGCAGGATGACAACTATCACCTCAACGGTGGCGATGCCTCCGCTACTTGGACGGTGCATTACAGTGTCCGCAAGTCAGCATCCCAAAGCGGCAGTGTAACCGCCAACAGCGAACAGGATGCAGACGCACAGGCATCTGCGGCACAATCCGCCGCGCAGAGTGCTTGTGAGAGCCAGGTCAACGGTGAAATTGAAGCTGCGCTGTCAGCTGTACATGGGTACTTCGATAATCTGAAATTCAGCTATGATGAAGTCACCATCCCTCACGGCTTCGATACCACGCCCGGCACGCTGGGCAGTCACCAGACGATTACTGTTCCCGCCAACAGCAGCAACGACTACCAGATGCAGAACGATGAATGGTCTGTAAAGGTGTCGATTGATAAGATCGACAGCGAGACCAAACAGCAGATTCACGGTGACGCAGAGTTTGCCATTTTCGAGTGGGATACTGTTCTGCAACGGTATATCCCCACTGGCGGGTATAACCAGTACAAGGTTGAGCGTCAGACAGATGGCACCTACAAGGTCATCAACCACAGCAACTACGCGAACGGTTCCGATAACATTTATTACACCCAGCGCAACGAGGGCCGTTTTGTCATTGTCGAGCGCCGCGCCCCCAGCGGCTACTACGGCGATTGGACGGATGTAACCAACCCCGGCACAGCAGGTTCCGTACTGGGAAAACGCGCATACGCTTTTGAAATCACCAAGGCGCTGGACGGTCAGACGATTTGGCTGAGCAACGCCGATTATAACGCCGACATCACCACGGCCAACAGCGGCGGTACGCTTATTGACACCGGCGAGGGCATTGTTACCATCACGTTTGGCAGCCGCAATGCAGATAAGACCTATGCCACAGACCCTACCGGCATCGCCAGCAATGAGGATACCTACACCATGCACGCCGATTCTGACAAGATGCAGAATGACCGTATCCTCGGCAATATTCTGCTGGCAAAAGTTGACTTGGATGCCGCAAAGTATCTGGCCGCAGGCAGCAACGGCGACACAACGCTCGAAGGTGCTGTGTACGACCTGTATGCCGCCGAGGACATTCATCACCCGAACGGCGTTTCCGGCATTGTCGATTACTCCAAAATCACAGATTCCAGCGGCACGCCTATCTGGCATACCACCGTGCTTACCAACGGCGCATGGCAGTCCGATTATCTCCCTGTGCTGAAAAAAGACCATCTCGTTGCCTCCGCTGCTATCAAGGACGGCAAGTTGGCGTTCGCCAACCTCTACTTAGGTCGTTACTACCTTGTGGAGCGCGCCACCGGCATCGTAATCCCGGTGGATTCCAATGGGCAGTATTACCTTTCCGGCCAGTATCCCCTGCTCAACAAAAAGCTGGAGCCTACCGGCAGCTACGATGCCCTTGCCGGCAACGGCACGGAATACACCGACTATGTCTACCGCAACCAGTATTCAGCTGTTGCCGAGAGTCGTGCCTTGGACGGCAGCAAGACCTATGACGGTTACTATCTGTCCTTTGCGAAAGGCTATCTCTGCGATGAAGTTAACCACTATCAATCCCTTACTTATGCAGATGAATCCACTTACGTTGTCCGCACCGAAGACCGGACGCAGGATGAAGTGCTGAAATCCGGGTTCAGCCTGCAAAAGCTGGTGTCCACCACTGGGCAGCCTTCTCCCGCCATCAAGCTGGGCGGTGCCGGGTTCAAAGTGTATCGTGTATCGCTGCTGAGTAAGGCCGACCAGTTTACCCAAAATGCCGATGGCCGCTACGATGCCGCCAGCATTCTGGATGCCTACCGTAAATCCAGCTACGATCAGGACACCTTGAAATTTGATTTTTCTGACGAGGAACAGGCTGTCGCCACAATGTACGAGAGCGACACCACCGCTGTCACCCACTATAATGCCACCCTGACCGCAGATGGCGATTTTGCCAACGGGCAGGGCCTCGGCTGGATACCGACCAACAACGCGCAGGAATACCGTCTGTCCGAAATCTTCACAAACGAGGAAGGTATTCTGCGCGTGCAGGGGCTTCCCTACGGCCAATACATTGTCGTGGAAACCACCGTGCCGAAAGATGTTTTTCAGGCCGAATCGTTCCTTGTCACTGTCAATGCGTCCAGCCCGCAGAGCGGTTTTACCGTGCCCGCAGGCAGTATCACAACAGCCAGCGGCAGCTACATGACCTACAACATTCTGGACGAAGAATTAGAGGGCTACTTGCAGCTTGTCAAAATTGACATTGAGACGGGCAAGCCTGTAAAAATTGCCAACACTGCGTTCAACCTTTACTATATTGCCGAGGACGGCCGTGAGACCCTTGTGGAAATGAACGACCCGAAATCCGGCAATGCCTGGGCAAAGACCAGCACGTTCTATACCGATTCCAACGGCGAAATGAAGACTCCGGAGAAACTGCCACTGGGCAAGTACCGCATCGTTGAGGTCGAAGGCCCGCGCGGGTATTTCAATGACCGTCAGTACAATGTTGTATTTGAGCTGACCTCGGATCGTGTGTATCAGGTCAGCGGCGGCAGCGCCGACGGCATGGACGACTACGTCATCACCGAAAACTACTATAACCACGAAACGCTGGGGCAAATCAAGATCCGCAAAATCGGCAACGTGCTGACCGGGTACGAGAACGGGCAGTTTGTGTACGAGACGGACAACCTTGCCAATGCCACCTATGAGATTCACGCGCAGGGCGATATTCCCACGCCGGACAATCAGGGCACGCTCTGGTATGCAGACGGCGACCTTGTCGCTACTGTTACCACCGCCGAAGATGGACAGGTGGACGAAGTTCGGTTCAGCCCCACACGGACACCTGCCACCTATGATTTCCTGAAAGTGACCCACGATGGCACTAAGGGTGAAGTCACCATTACCCTGCCGCTGGGTACCTATACGATTTCCGAGGTGCAGGCTCCCTACGGCTTTATCCACACCGACCACACCTACACTGTGGTGCTGGACTGGGATAACCAGTACAACGATTTGGTTCTTGCCAAGACAATCATCGACCACACGCAGGACGGCGATGTTGTGTACGATTACTCTATTATAAATGTAGGCAACGCCGGCGCTGAGCAGATTGAGAAGCAGGTTCTTGTCTTTGAAAATGCCCGCGTGCTGCCGGTTGTTGAGGAGGGCAAAGTCGGTGTTGGGCTGTACAAGCTGGACCGCGACACCTGCGATTTGACCGATGAAGCGCCCTATGCAGACGGCTGTAAGACCCGCGCTTCCCTTTTGAACGGTGGCAGCAACCACGCTGACATCCCGGCCGATGTCAAGATGGTCGCAGGGGCTGTTTATGAGCTGTACACCGCAGACGACATTTACAGTATCTCCGGCGAGCTGTTGGCAGCCGCCGATACTCTGCTGGGTACATCCACCACCGATGAAAACGGCCTTGCCTATTTTGACGTGGATGTTCCCCTGCGCGGCGAACATTACGGCAGCAGTGATGCCCACGACTGGACGACCAACAGTGGCCGCTACTATCTGCGCGAAGTCAGTGTGCCGGACGGCTACCTGATTGAGCAAAGCGTAATTCCCGTGGAGTTCACCTACGAAAACCAGTTCATCGCATGGCAGGTCGTTGACTGCCTGCACTCCGACAAGCAGACCACGGTGGAGATTGACAAGCGCGCTTTCGTCTCTGATTCCGATGACACCTTTGCCCTGCCCGGTGCCACTTTGACCGTGACCGATTGGAACGGCAATGTGGTGGATAGCTGGGAGAGCAGCGACACAGCTCATGTGATTCGCAGGCTGCACCTTTCCCATGACTTTGCCGGGAACCGCGATACCACCAAAATCTATACCCTGACGGAGACCCGCCCTGCTGACGGCTATACCACCGCCCGCTCGATTCAGTTCCGCTTGGAGCAGGCCACGGGCAACAACGGCTACTTGCAGGAAACGGCAGTCTGGGTACTGCATGAATCCGAAGATGCCGCGTACCAGTCCGGCAGCATTATCTCCCCCAATGCATTCTCCGATGATTCCGTGGCTACGATTCCCGCCAAGCTGCGCGCTTTCTGGGATAAGCTGCTGGGCAAGAATCCCGATGCAGACGGCGTTGTCATTGCCAACTGGTACTGTGTGAACGGCACGCTGGTAGTGAATTTCACCGATGCCGCCAATGACCGCGCGATTTCCAAGTGCCTGCGGGAGATCGATTTCGACGGTTTTCCGTTTGATCAGGTCTATCTGAACGGTGCGGCGGCTCCTGCGTTCTTTGCGGATATGCAGGTCACCGACAAACCCGCCGATGCAGAAATTACCTACTCTGCAAGCTGGATTCTGCTGAAAGATTCCGATGGGTTCAGCCAGACGATGACAATGCTGGATGCCCCGACCCGTGTGAAAATCAGCAAGGCCGACATTACGACCCACGAGGAAATCCCCGGCGCAACGCTGTGTGTTCTGGATAAGGACGGCAATGTTGTGGACGAATGGGTATCCGAAGATACGCCGCACTACATAGAGGCTGTGCTGGTTGCAGGTGAAACCTATACGCTGGAGGAAACCCTTGTGCCGGATAATTCCGGGTACGTACCTGCCAATGCCATTCAGTTCATTGTCGAGGATGACGGCGAGGTTCAGCACGTTTTCATGCAGGATGACTACACGAAGGTGCGAATTTCCAAGACCGACATTGCCACCGGCAAGGAAATCAGCGGTGCAAAGCTGAAAATCACGGACACAGACGGCAAAACCGTTGCCGAGTGGGTCACGGACGGCACGCCCCACTATATGGAGCGCCTCCCGATGGGCACTTACACCCTGACCGAGACGATGGCCCCCACCGAGCAAGGCTATGTCCGCGCCGAGAGCATCACCTTTGAGGTTGGCCCCACCGGGGATATTCAGCGCGTGGAGATGAAAGATGACTTCACCAAAGTCGAAATTTCCAAGGCTGACATGACGGATGGCCACGAGCTGCCCGGTGCAAAGCTGAAAATCACCGATACCAGCGGCAACACCGTTGCCGAGTGGGAAACCAACGACCGGCCCCAGCGCATCGAGCGACTGAAGCCCGGTGAGTACACGCTGACTGAGACTGCCGCCCCTGCCGGGTATCTGCTCAGCGAAGAAGTACACTTCACCGTGCAGGAAACCGGGGAAATTCAGAAAGTCACGATGTATGATGCCCCGGCACATTCGCTAATCCTCACGAAACGAGATATTGCCACCAATGCAAAGCTGGCGGATGCCCGTCTGACGATCCGTGATGCCTATAGCGCGACCATCGACCGCTGGACGACCACGGACGGCGACCATGCTATCCGCGTACTGCCGGAGCGTACCGCCGCCAAAGACCCGCACAAAAATCTGCTGCTTTTGTCCGATGACACCAGCGAACACGTCTACACAATGGTGGAGGAACTGGCCCCGAACGGCTATCTGGTTGCCGAAAGCATCACGTTCAAGGTCATGCAGATGAATGACGACCTTGTTGTATTTGTCTGGCAGGACGGCGGCTGGCAGAAATCTTCCGAGGGGTATCTTGCCATGTACGATGAGCGTACCGATACGCCCGTGCCGCTTATGAAAACTTTCCCGCAGACCGGCAGCATTTTATAAAAAACCTGTGCCGAGTTGTTACACTGCGCACAATTCAAGATGGGAGTGATTTTTTGTCTGTTTCCTGTTTTACTTCTACCAATTCGCATCTTTGCAAGTTTCTGCGCACCACAGGCCGTGACTGGCGCAACACTATCTACATCGAGTGCGGCGACTGTCAGCGCGCCGTGAGCCGCAGCTGTAAAAATCTGCTCTGTGCCTTTGACTCGGCCGGTGCGCCGGTCATCGTGCCGGTGCATGACGTGGAATACCTGTTCAGCACCACCGTGGACAAGTCCGAGTGCCGTGCCATCCTCACCAAAGCAAACTTTTGCGAGCTGTACAAAGGGTGGATCGACGAGCATATCCGCGACCCCCACGCCTGCCCATTGAATGATTTGTACGTCAACTGGGAGATTCCAGATCCTTGTGCAGCGAGGATTTTTGTGAATCGGTAAATAGGTTTCAAATAACACCACCCCAAAGATACAAACTTTGGAGTGGTGTTATTTTGAGTTGACTATCGCAACAGCAATTACACAAACTTCGTACTGTTTGCCTGGTCAGAAATGAAATTTCTTTATTTCATCAAAAGTATGGTTATCACATACATATTGAGAAGCACAATTTAAATCCGTATCTTGCGCCTACAATATCCCCTTCCATTCCAACATTTTATAGTTAATTGCGTTTTCAATGTCATTTTTTAACATTCGAATGTTTCCGTAACCCCCACCACGCTTTATCACATTCTCAAATTCAGCCCGAATCGATTTCGTTCCATTCTTTTCCTCCATAATTTTTCTATCTGCTTTAGATAGCTGAGAAATATAAGTTTCTAAAGCATTATCGACAATGCGCATTTTTGACTCGGCACTCAATGGTTCAAATATAACAACTTCCGAAAATCGTGATAGAATTGGCTTCCCTAATTGTTTTTCTGCTTCTGTTCTCGATTGAAAATTCGATGTACATATAAAAACACATTTTGACACATCAACCTCATATGAAGAGTCAACGTATTTTCCTTCATCAAACATTTGGTAAAATGCATTGTAAAACTGTGGGTGAACTTTATCGAATTCATCCAAAAGGATAACATTTGATGTGCGTCTTATCAAATCCCGCGCCATACTATTCTGATTATGTTCTCCTCCAAAAATATACTGATAAGCTATATTTGTCTGCTGCATTGAACATTGAATTCGTACCAATCGCTCCCCTAAAACGTCGCTAATATACTTTGCTGTTTCCGTTTTTCCAATTCCGGAATCTCCCAAAAACAGTAGAACCACAGGTCTCTTTCTTGCATTACGATGTTGCGAATACAACGCAGGTAAAATATGCTTCATCACTTTGGACTGGCCTACAACAGCATCATTATAATTTTCCACCAACTTGCGAAGGATTGATTCTGTAATGCTCTTATATCTATGCTTGTGTTCTTCTATTATGGACGTATCAAAGCAACTAGTAATACTCCTGTATGCAGTGAGTGGTGGATTTTGCAACCAAAGGTTACCGATTTCTATCCTTGGGCTGTTTAGAACTGTATTTGCAATACTGGATAACGCTCCTGCTGTTAAAATACTGTAGTCATCTGTACGTATCACAAGATTTTCAATGATTACAGACTTATTTTCATCGCTATTGTCTTTTGTTTTTGTATCGGTTTTCACACTCACTATTTTTTCGTCTATAATATCAAGTACATCTATCAGCCTCTTTGACGATGGCAGGTCTTTTATTGCATTATCAAAGTCCTTGTCTGGCCCCCAAAAAACAGCTATCTTATCCATAATTTATAGTGTTACCCCACCCAAAATCACATCATAAACACCAATAAGATTTCTTTTTTCCTCTTGTTCATCATCTGTTTCTGCTGCAAAATCTACTCGCACTTCTTTTTGGGATATGCCAAATTCAAACTCCTTCTGAACTTGAAGTACAGATTTTTCAATTTTTCCAACGGGTATTGCATAATACGTCAGCTGCATTTTCGGCAAATCAGATAATGTATACCCATTTCTAAAAGCATTACGATTAAACCGCAATATTGTTTCTTTCCCATTAATTAAAGTCGTAAATTCATAATATCCTCTGCCATGTTCCATCGCTGCTTCAACCTTATTTATATCAATATGAATATCTTTACCATTTTCACTTTCGATAGGCAGCTGCCCATTCACCATACTCATAAAAGGTGCTATCAACATCATATATGTAAATGAATTCGGTTCTGGGTGAACATTAACACCTTTAAAAATGTGGATTCCGGCGTTCGCATTTCCATCCTTGCTTAGAACATCAACAAAGGTTGAAAGCACCGTATTTTCAATAATCTTCTTCGCTATTTTATCAGTTTTTGCCGATGCCTCAGTTCCTCCGGAAGCTTTCATATTTGCTGTCAATCCGCCTACAAGTTTTATAAGCGTTGCCAATCCACCTTTTTCAGAGTTAATGCTCAGTTCCCCCTCGGCGTTTCCATGAGCTTGTTTTTCAGTTTCTGTTGTGTTTTCTCTTCTTTCTGTTAGTATGCCGCCCACTGCCAATTGACAGTAGTCTGTGGCATACGATTCATCGAAATATACAATTTTAACAAATTTATCCATATTCGTTTTTCTCCAATCGCCATTATTCAACTACAGCTAGACTTGCCCGTCACGAAAACCTTCGGTCCATATTCACTCAACTATTCTCTCTTTCCTATACTGCGCCGGTGACTGCCCTATTTCCTTCTTAAACACTCTGCTGAAATACAGCGGGTTCTCATACCCTACGATTTCAGAAATTTCCTTGATGTTGTAGGTTGTCCGCTCCAGCAGGCTTTGGGCGTTGACCATGCGCAGGGAGAGGATGTACTGGGCCGGGGACATACCGGCGTACTGTTTGAAATTGTGTATAAACCAGTTGGTACTGATGTGCAGGGATTCCGCGTAATCGTCTATGCTGATCTTTGTGTTATAGTTCTCATTGAAGTAAGCCGCCGCACGTTCAATCTGCTCTTGGACGTTGCCAGTGGCTTTTTTCTGTTCATGCTGCTGGCGATCCACCAACAGCAGAATATCATTGAACAGCGATGCGATATAGTCCTCGTACCCATAGCGGCACAGCTGCAACTCCTGAATGATCTTGCGGAACAAGGCCTTGTAATCCGGCAGCACGCCGCAGTAGAACACATGCTCATCAAGCGAGATGCCGTGATACGCCAGTATGTTCTTCACATCACTGCCTGTGAAGTGAATCCAGAAAACTTCCGGGTTATCTTCCAGATAATATACATATTTTTGAATTTCTTCCGGTTTGTACAGCACCATATGGCCCGCGCTGACGATTTCTTCCTTGCCGTCGAACCAGAAATGCGTCTTGCCGTTTGCCACATATAAAATCTGGTAATCTCTGCGCCCTTTCTGCCAGTAGGTCGGTAGTTTGGGGCGCGTTTTCAAGCGGTAGGTACCACAGCTGCCTACCACCAACGGCGTGGAGTTGTCTTTGAAATCTGTACGGGAATTGTTCAGATAGCCAGAGTTAATGTACACAAAAATCCCCTCCCATTTTTGTGAATATTGCGAGGTGCTTCGTTCATTTTACCTTCACTTTACAAAAAGCCATTGATTTTGTGCATATTTAGTGCAATACCGTTTATGTTTTATTGTATATAGAAATTGTATAATAATTTCAGACGAAACGCAAGCAGAACTGTATAAATCACAGGAGGAGAATGGATGATTATTCCGCACTATTACGAGGACCCGCACACACTGCATGTGGGTGCCATGCCGAATCGTGCCTACTACATTCCGGCATCCCGGCTCAGCGATGCCTTGGTCGAGCATCGTGAGACATCGGATCGTTTTCAGCTGTTGAATGGCGACTGGAAATTTCGTTATTACACCAGTATTTACGATTTGCAGGACGCTTTTTTCGAGGTCGGTTATGATGCCTCCGCCTTTGATACCATCCCGGTGCCCAGCGTATGGCAGAACCACGGCTACGACCACCACCAGTACACCAACATCCGCTATCCATTTCCCGCCGATCCCCCGTATGTTCCCAAAGAGAATCCCTGCGGCGCTTACCTCTACGACTTTCCTTACCAAAAAGATGCCGTTGCCCCGCGCGCATTTCTGAATTTTGAGGGCGTTGCTTCCTGCTTCTACGTCTGGCTCAACGGTCAGTTTGTCGGGTACAGTCAGGTGGCCCATTCCACCAGCGAGTTTGATGTAACGAGGTTTTTGCAGGATGGCACAAACCATCTGGCGGTGCTCGTGCTGAAATGGTGCGATGGCAGCTACATGGAAGATCAGGATATGTTCCGTATGAACGGCATTTTCCGTGATGTCTACCTGCTGCATCGCCCGGAACAGTGTATCGAGGACTATTTCATCACCACCGACATCCACGGCAGCACCGCAGAGGTTGCTGTCCGCCTGCGTTACTACGACTCCGCCGTTGCCACCCGCATCACCCTCTACGATACAGCCGGCACAATGGTCGGCAGCGTAACGCCCGTGGAAGCACCGGAGGATACGGCGTTCCCCTACCATGCAGAAATCACCGTCGTTGCCCCGACACTCTGGAATGCAGAACAGCCCTACTTATATACCCTTGTGTTGGACACGCCTTGCGAGACCATTACTGATCGTGTGGGCATCCGTGAGGTTCACGTTGCCAACAACCAGATTTATGTCAACGGCCAGTCCATCAAGTTCCACGGTGTGAACCGCCACGAGTCCGACCCGGTCACGGGCTATGCCGTTGGCTTTGAGCAGACGAAAAAAGACCTGCTCATGATTAAAAAGCACAACTTCAACGCCATCCGCACCAGCCATTACCCGGACGTACCTTACTTCTATCAGCTCTGCGACCAGTACGGCTTTTTTGTCATTGATGAAGCCGACAATGAAAGCCACGGTGCGTCCGAATACTATTGCGAGGGCAACGAAAGCTGGCCCAACCATGTAGAGAACTGGAACAAGCCCATCGCGGACAACCCGGAATTCACCGAGGCCACCGTGGACCGCACCCGGCGCTGCGTGGAGCGTGACAAGAATCGCCCCTGCGTCATCATCTGGTCGATGGGCAACGAGAGCGCCTACGGCTGCACGTTTGAGGAAGCGCTGGCATGGACAAAGGGCTTCGACCCCCGCCGCCTGACCCACTACGAGAGCGCCCAGTACTGCAGCAAGAACCGCAAATACGATTTCTCGAACATTGATATGTTCAGCAATATGTACCCTTCGCTCGAAAGCATTCAGGAATATCTGGACAGCGACCCAGACAAGCCTTATATCATGTGTGAGTACAGCCATTGCATGGGCAACGGTCCCGGCGATTTGGAGGATTACTTCCAGTTCATCCAGAGCCATGACGAGTTGGTCGGCGGCTTCCTGTGGGAGTGGTGCGACCACGGCATTTATAAAGGTAAGGCGCTTGATGGCCGCGGCATCTACTACTACGGCGGCGACCATGACGAGTGGCCGCACGATGGCAACTTCTGCATGGACGGTCTGGTCTACCCTGACCGCCGCCCGCACACCGGGTTGTTGGAGTTCAAGAATGTCTATCGCCCGGCGCGCGTTGTGCAGTATGACCGGGAATCCGGCATGCTCACGCTGCACAACTACATGGACTTCGTTGACCTGACCGAGTATGCCGCGCTGGGCTTTCAGGTAAGCTGCGATGGCGAGGTCATCGACACCGGCTTTATCCCCTATCCTGCCAGCTTTACTCTGCCGCCGCACAGTGAAAACTCTTTGCCGTTGGCCGTTCATATTCCCGACAAGGGAAAATGCTTCCTGAAAATCTTCTACCATTGCAAAAAAGACATGCCCTGCCGCACGGAAGGCCACGACATGGGCTTTGACGAGATTCTGCTGGAGAATGCAGACAGCCGCAACCAGAAAGCCTTGGCTATGTGGAACGATGCTCCGGCCAACAGCAAAATCACCGTTCAGGAAACAGACCGCTATTTGACGCTGCGCGGTAAGAACTTCACCTACAACTTTAATAAGCTGACGGGTCTGTTCGCCGCAATGCAGTACGATGGCGAATCCATGCTGGACAAAGCAATGGAATTTAACGTCTGGCGCGCCCCTACGGACAATGACCGCAAGCTGAAGCTGGACTGGCTGGCTGCCCGCTACGACCACTGCATGACCAATGCCTACCACACAGAGTATCAGATGACAGACAGTGGCGTGACCCTGCGTGCCAAAGTCGGCATTGCACCGATCAGCTTGCAGAAATTCCTTGATTTGGATGTCTGCTGGACGGTTTCCAACAGCGGCGCGGTAATGCTGGCGCTGCACGCCGAGCGCAACACGGTATTTCCCGAACTGCCGCGTTTCGGTCTGCGCCTGTTCCTGCCGAAAGAAATGGCCCGCGTCAGCTACTTCGGCATGGGTCCGATGGAAAGCTACTGCGACAAGCACCATGCCGCCAGCCACGACTATTTTAGTTCCACCGTCTGGCAGCAGCACGAAGATTACATCCGCCCGCAGGAGAACGGCAGCCACTATGATTGCGATTACGTTTTGCTGGAGGGCGAGGTCATCAAACTTACTGCTGTCGGCGTGAAGCCGTTCTACTTCAATGCTTCGCATTACACGCAGGAGGAGTTGACCGAAAAGTCGCATAACTATGAACTGCATCCCTGTGGCAGCACTGTTCTCTGCCTTGACTACGCACAGAATGGCATCGGTTCGGCCAGCTGCGGTCCACGTCTGTTGGAGCAGTACCGCCTTGACGATGCTTCCTTCGATTTCAGCATCCGTCTGATTCCTGAAAAAGCATAACCTCTTCACAAAAGAATGGAGAAAATCTCATGTCTGAAAATACTGAAAGACGTTATTTGAAATGGTATAACAAGGTCGGTTACGGCTCCGGCGACATTGCAGGCAATGTGGTCTATGCGTTCCTCTCCTCGTTCGTTATGATTTACCTGACCGATACCATCGGTCTGAATCCCGGCATCGTCGGTACGCTGATTGCCGTGTCCAAGCTGTTTGACGGCATCACCGACATCTTTTTCGGCTCGATGATCGACAAGACCCACTCCAAGCTGGGCAAGGCCCGTCCGTGGATGCTCTACGGCTACATCGGCTGCGCCATCACGCTGGTCGGCATCTTTGCCATCCCTATGAGCATGAGCGAGTTTGCCAAGTACGCATGGTTCTTCATCTGCTACACCCTGCTGAACGCTGTGTTCTACACCGCCAACAACATTGCCTACTCTGCTCTGACCGCCCTTGTCACTAAGAACAGCGCCGAGCGTGTCGAGATGGGGTCCTACCGTTTCATGTTCGCGTTCGCCACCAGCCTTGCCATCCAGTCCGTCACGTTGCTGGCTGTCTCCGCGCTGGGTGACACTGCCGAAGCCTGGCGCACTGTAGCTATCGTTTACGCTATTATCGGTCTGATCGTCAACACACTCTCTGTTTTCTCCGTCAAGGAACTGCCGGAGGAAGAACTGGTCGATACCACGGATAAAGCCGAAATTGAGAAAGACGAGAAATACGGTCTTGTGGAAGCTGCCAAGCTGCTGATTTCCAACAAATACTATCTGATAATCTGCGTCACCTATATTTTGCAGCAGATCTACGGTGCTATGATCAGCATGGGCACCTACTACACCGCTCACATCCTTGGCGACAAGAATCTGTTCGGCGTGTTCTCTTGGGCCATCAACATTCCTTTGATTATCGCACTGGTCTTTACCCCGACCCTCGTTGCCAAGATGCACGGTATGTACAAACTGAACGTCGGCAGCTACGCCCTTGCTACCGTAGCCCGCGCACTTGTTGCTGTTGCCGGCTATACTGGCACCGGCGATGTCAAGATGATGCTCCTCTTCACGGCCATTGCTGCACTGGGTCAGGGCCCGTGGCAGGGCGACATGAACGCCGTTATCGCCTCCTGCTCCGAGTACACTTGGCTGACGAAGCACAAGCGCGTGGACGGCACGATGTACTCCTGCACCTCGCTCGGTGTCAAGCTGGGCGGCGGCCTCGGCACCGCTATCACCGGCTGGCTGCTGGCGTTCAGCAATTATGATAAGGCGCTGGCCGTGCAGCCGGAATCCTGCATCAATATGCTGAAGCTCATGTACCTCGTGATTCCCTTTGTGCTGGATGCCATCATTACTTTCATCCTCTCCCGCATGAAGGTCGAGGAGGCAAACGATAAGATCCGCGCCGAAATGAAAAACTGATATTCCCTATTCTCCTTCTCAAAAAAGGGCTTCCGCATCTGCTGGCGGAAGCCCTTTTCACGTATAACAAGTCAGCCACTAAAATCGGCCAAAGCGCTGGCTATTAAATCTATTGGCGGAGAAGATATAGACGGTTCTTCTTTCTGCAAATTCGGGGTACGCCCAGAGTTCTGTTTTTCTAAGTATTCCTGCACGATTTGCTCAATCTGGGCGCGGTCTACCTGCGGGAAAGACTTCGTCTCTGCCTTTTCATAGCACAGAATTGCATCGGCAAGATACTGTGCCTTGCCCCTGTCGCGCTGCCGTTCCAAGTATTCTACGGCACACACATGGTCCGGATTTTCCATATCAAAGCGAACCGTAAAGCGTCCCCGGTCCTTTTTCAGCTTCATGCTTCATCACGCCCCTGTCACTGTGCAACGGTAAAGATACTCAAAGCCTTTGGCGTTCGCGTTCACGTCCTCCACAAAGACGGGGTGTGCCACCTTTCCGGATGTTTCGATTTGCCGCCGCAGCAGGCAGGCACCGCCGCCCACGAAAATCACACGCCCCGTGCGCAGATCAAGCTGCCGCTCGCGCAATGCACCCAGCATATCATTGACAAACTCCTGCGCCTGATATTCTACCAGCGCGGCGACTTCTTCCCCATAACCGCTCCCCTGCCCCTGCAAGAGAATAGCATCCACATCCGTTTCCTCCAACAGAACATCCAAGTCCGAGCTTGCCTTGGAGCGGATACGGTTGTACAGCAGGATTACGCCGTTTTCCAGTGAATCACAGGTAGACAGGTCTGCGCGGCCATTCTTCAGCAGCAGATAATCCGCCGTGAAACCGCCCACATCCAGAATCAGCGCACGCGGCACCGTTGCCAGTTCGCCCAACATCATGGCCGCCGCTGCGAACGCCTGCGGATAGCACTGCACATCGCGGATCAGGATGCTGTACAGCTTGTCACGGTAGGAGAAGTAGATAGGTTCCTTGCGTTTGAAGTAACGCACGAACGCCTTGTTCTGTGCGCCAAAGTGTGCGGGCGGCAGGCCAATGGCAAGGTCAATGGGCATAAGCCCGGAGGTATAAGCACCCTGCGCTTCGATTTCCTCTGCAATAGCAAACAGCGATAGAATAAAGAACCGCTCGTCTGTGGTTTTGTCCTTCTGGTACGGGATGCGCTGTGCGGACAGCGTATAGTAACTGCCGCCGTATTTCAGTACATCTCGACCATAAGGTCGGGTCTTGCTTTTCTGTACACCGGAAACAATGGCGTTTCCGTGGACGGTTTTGACCTGTTTGTTGCCGTGGTCGATAGCAATAAGCATAACATCAACTCCCTTCGATGCTTATATTTACCTTATACGTTTTGAATACGTCATTTCCCAACAAATTTACGCATTAATTTTTCTTATACGCAATAATACGCACTATTTATTTGCATTTCCCCGGCGGGTGCGCTATAATGGGCAAAGTAAATAGAAACACAGGAGTCCGCCATGAACAAAACGCTTGAAGTCAGTGCTATGCAGTATGATTTTCATACCTTGCTGAAGGTTTCCGATATATGCGGCCTTACCGGGGAAATCGGCTTCCATGATACAGACACCGGCTACCTCGTCAGCTTTCCCGATGATGATGGCAAGGCCGACCAGCGTATGGCAGAGTATAAGAAGCGGCTTGTCGATCTTGAAAACAACATCTGGAATCGGTAATTTGGATGACCCGCCGGGGAAATTCATATAGGTAAAAGGGCAGCCCCTTCTGCTGAAATTGCATCAGCGGAAGGGGCTGTGTTTATATTGTATTCAATATTTCCAATGCCCTTGATAGGGGCATCACTTTCTGGCACTTTGCCTTTTGGGTGTCATATCTTACCTTTTTGCCGTCCGGCATAACAGCCACAGCGTTTTCTGTCAATACGGCTGCTTTCAATTTTGGAACATAGCGGTGTACCTTCCCCTGCCGGTCAATCTTGGCATGGGGTAGGATAAGTTCTGCCGTTCCCAGTTTGATTTTTGCTTCTTTCGGCAGCGGCGAAAGCCACTTATAGGTTTCTCTCTCAAAAGCGGTATCCCACATAGAACACTGGTAGGTACGCCCGCCAAAGAAGCTATCCTGCCGTTCCATATATTCAAAGTGTTCTGTCTGCTGCGTTACCATCTGCGTCACACGGGCAGCATTCAGTTCCATCTCCTCTAAGCAGATGTACTCATGCCGTTGGTGTTCGCAGTAGTAGCCACAGCTGATATTGACCGCCGCCGTTTCCAGATACGGCGCAATGTAAGATATATCACTGCACGAGCCATTGGCCGTCTCGAATCCGAACGAGGTAACGAAGTCCTCAAACTCCGGGTTATCGCAGCGGTAAAACACGGCATCATTACTGTCCCGGCGGTCAAGTTCTACGATGTAGTTTACCTGCGGCCGCAAAGAACCTCTTGTGAATTTCTTTGCACCTACGCAGCCAACTTCCTCGTCCTCGCAGAACAGCACATGACAGTTTGCTGTGCACAGGATCTGCAAAATCATCCAGACACCACAGCGGTCATCACCGCCGATGCCCTGTGGCGACATAGCTATCGCCCTGTCTGCCGAATAGCATATCTGCTCGACAGGCTGACGGTGAACTGTGTCCATGTGAGCTACCAGCAGCACAGGGACTGTTCCCTTAACATACAGGTAGCCAGGCTTATCGGTGACGGGGTAACCCCTGCTTTTCAGCTCGGCTTTCAGCGCCTTTTTCAATTCCATCTGCGGCAGGCGCAGAATGGTTTCAAACGTCAATTCTTGCATGGATACCTCCTTTATGCGGCAAGACCGTTCATCTGGTTTGGACAGAAGCGATTGGCACCGATGGAAAGGCAGTCACTGTGAATTGTGCAGTTTCTGCATACGCCAATCACTTGCTCGTAGCAGGCGGGGCAAATACCGCGCTGCTCGCCGGAACGGGCAATTCCGATACGCGGCATACCGATAAACTTTTCTCTGCAAACCGTACATTCATAGCTGCACTCATTGCAATAGAAGTGATTATCAATATAGCGCCCATATCCATGTACTGTTTTGCCGCAGCCTTTGCAGACATACATATTGCCGCACTCTGCACAGCGTATGGAACGGTGGTTCTTCTGTTCCCCACCGCAGCAGACGCAGCGGGCCACGGAGCCAATCGTCATTTGGCCATAGTCGGTCTCGCCTTTCAGTAAAGATGCAACCGCATATCCATATTTATAGTCGGGATAATGGTTGCTGTCCGCCGCAGACTCGCAATAGGGTTCGGTATCTTTTCCCCGCTTGATCGACCACAGGTTCGGTTTGTCAAGGCAGGCTGCGATTGCCTGTTGGACGATACTGCGGTACAGTGTTTTCTGGTCCTCCAAATCCGTTGGATACAGACGGGATTGGAGCAGAACATTGTCCTTATAGCAGAAAATCTCTCGCGTGATGCGCGGGGCGGTATGGAAGTCCTGTGTGTACTCGTCACTAACCGTGAAGAAGATCATGCTGACGGCATCGCCCATATAGGACTGGCAGCCGCCGCGATAGCCGCCGCCTTCTAAGCAATGGCAGGAACTCCAAGTGTTGTCACGGTTGGACATTTCAAGGAAATCGCAGGGGTGGATTGACAGCACTGCGGTTTTCTCGATATGCGCCAGGTTCAGGGCATCTGCCAGCCGCGCAAACAGTGCGTTGTAAGGTTTGACTGTGCGCATATAGCGGTTGTCCGGCTCGCCTGCTTCTGCTTCTTCCTCGATTTGGTCGAGATGAAATTTCAGGCAGAGCCGATTGATGATGCGGCTCGCCTTTTGCCCCGGTGCGCACTTGATGCCGCCGTATTGCCGAATCGTGTCCAAGCGGTACTCGTTTGGTATCCGGGCATAGTCTGCGGTCGCCGCGTGGAGCGTGGCATTAAAGTTTTCGTACACAGTGTCATCCGGACAGGCCCTGCGGCCCAGTTCCAGTATAGCGGCGCGTGTTTCGTCTACCGCGATGCGGTCAATCTCTCGGCACTCCTCCACGCGGAACACGATTGCCAGTTCTTTCTCGTTCCATAGCGGATGCTTGCGCAGGAGCTGCAAAAGCCCCTGCTTCTGTTCATACCACTGTGTAAGATTTGCCGTGACACCTTCCTCCGAAAACGGCTTTTGATACTTGTGCATGACCTCGTAAAATTGCTGCTTGAGTTCGTCCATCATTGTGATTTCACCTTTCTTGCATTTCTATTTTTAACGCCGGGCGGCGCTAAACCAAAATAAAAAAGCGAGAACAACTTTTCTTTACTGCAAACAGCAGTACAAAAGTCATTCTCGCTTTATGCGGGGCATCCCCCGGCGGATAAAAAATGCCCGCAATGCACAGACCAAACGGTCAGCGGCATTGCAGGCACAAAGTACAAAAATAACAACGTGTGTCAGTGCAAATTGCTTTGCTGGACACATAAATCACTTACAAGGATATGGTAACACACTTGATAGCAAACGTCAACTATCGCTTTATTTATCGCTGTTTTTAAGGCCTGGCAGTTTTTACAAACAGAATTGCTTCTTTTGCGATATAAGGCATCGCAAAAGGCTTGGCTCACTCGCAATTTCAATCAAACGATTGCGGTGAAGTATTGCGTTACGCCAAAATCCCGGTGGACTGCAGGAACAGTACCAGCATCATAACCGGGGCAACATAGCGCATCATAATGGTGTAGAGCTTTTTGCGGCGGAATGTCTCGCCGTTGCGCTCCATCTCGCCAATGACATAATCCGGCGTTTTGATCCAGCCAATCAGAACCGTGGACAGCAGTGCAATCAACGGCATCATAACGCTGTTGCTGATGTAGTCCATAATGTCCAGCAGCTGGCCGACCGAGCCGTTGGGCAGCTTGACCTCGAAGTAGAACACGCTGTACCCCAGCGCAATAGCAGCAGACGCGGCTAGATAGATGACCGTCAGCACCAGCACTGTGCGCTTGCGGCTGGTGTGGAAGATTTCCATGCAGTTGGCGGTGATGGATTCCAGCACCGAAATGCAGGAAGTCAGCGTGGCAAAAATCGTAGTAATGAAGAACAGCAGGCCCACGATCGTGCCCGCCTTGCCCATAGCCGCAAAGACTTTTGGCAGTGAGATGAACATCAGGCTGGGACCGGCGCTCATACCCTCGGTGCCGGAGAAAACATAGACGGCAGGGATGATCATGGCACCCGCCAGCAGGGCCACGCTGGTATCGAAAATTTCGATTTGGTTGACTGCTTTGTTCAGGTCTACATCATCCTTGACATAGGAGCCATAGGTGATCATAATGCCCATCGAGACACTCAGTGAGAAGAAAAGCTGGCTCATAGCATCCAGCAAGATCTGCAAAAAGCGGCTGACAGTCAGTCCCTCAAAGTGCGGGGTCAGGTAATACAAAAAGCCCTGTACGCCGGTGCGGGTCTCCCCGTCCGCGCCGGTGTGGTGCAGCGTCAGCGAGTAGCCTGCGATGACAACGACCAGTACCAGCAGAATCGGCATCATATAACGGGAGACGCGCTCGATACCACCCTCAACACCGTTGTAGACGATGAACGCCGTCACGCCCATAAACAGTAGCGCAAACACGACCGGCGCGACCGGCGAGGTAATGAACGAGGTAAAGTAACCATCTGCGGCAGCGGCTTCGGTCTGGCCGGTCAGGTAGACCACGGCGTACTTGGTGACCCATCCGCCGATGACGGCGTAGTAGGTCATAATCAGCACTGGCACTAAAAAGGTCAGGATGCCGAGGAATTTCCACTTGGGCGAGATTTTAGTATAGGCCTCGATGGCGCTTTCTTTCGTGCGGCGGCCGATGGCAATATCCGAGGTCAGCAGCGTAAAGCCGAATGTCAGCACCAGCACAAGGTAGACCAGCAAAAACAGCCCGCCGCCGTCCTTGGCCGCCAGATACGGGAACCGCCACAAATTGCCTACACCTACTGCACTGCCTGCGGCCGCCAGCACAAAGCCGATCTGGCCGGAGAAACTGCTCTTTTTCTTTTCCATAATTGTTTCCGATACTCCTTACACAGTTGTAAAGTTAGTGTACCATATGATATACTATCAGTAAAACGAATGTTTTTACTGTTGTGTATAAGGATTTATAATATATGAGAGAGCAAAAAGACCGCTATGAGATTTTTCTAAAAGTGTGCGAAACCGGAAACTTTTCTGCGGCTGCCGAGGCGCTGAACTATACGCAGTCCGGCATCAGTCAGATGATGGCCGGGCTGGAAGATGAACTGGGCGTGCAGCTGTTTGCCCGCGTCAAGCGTGGGGTGCAGCTTACCGACAACGGCACACGCCTGCTGCCCTATGTGCGGGAAATGGTGAACCAGAAAGCAAAACTGCGGCAGGCGGCGTTCAACATCAACCATAAAGTCGAGGGCAAACTGCGGGTAGGCAGCTTTTCCAGCGTAACGGCGCTGTGGATGCCCGATATGGTGCATTACTTTCAGAAGAACTACCCCAAAGTACAGGTGGAAATCTTGGACGGCAACTATGACGAGATCCGCGATTGCATCGTGCATGGACAGGTGGACTGTGGTTTTCTCTCGTCAATCGTGGCAGATGATTTGACATTTTATCCGCTGCTGGACGACCCACTCTGCGCCGTGCTGCCCAGCGGTCATCCGCTGGCCGGGCACAAGCGCATCACCCTGCCGCAGTTGTTTCAATATCCACTTATCATTGAGACCCCAGGCTGCGACAACGACATCCAGCACCTGTTGGCGAAATGCACGGTGAAGCCTGACGTGACATACAGTTTCCGGGATGATACCCTCATTATGGCGTTTGTGCGCAGCGGGCTGGGCGTGACGATCTCGCAGGAACTTGTGCTGCAGGCGTTCGGCCCAGAAAACGGCGTGGTTGCGCGGCCGCTTTCCCCTGCCTGCCACCGCACATTGGGGCTGGCGTTCTCCAAAACCAGCAACTCGGTGGTATCACGGACAATGCTGGCTTATCTGCAAAAGAAATATGCGATGCAAAATGAGGTGCCCCCAATGACTGTGAATGAATATAATAAATGATAAACTGCGACACCCGATGATGCTGATGAAAGCGACTACCGTAAAAGAAGTATAAAAATAATTGTCTCCGACTTGTATCCCATAGCGTAGATGTAAGTCGGAGACGATTCTTCTTTTATATGATTTCACTTTCCCCGGTGCACCAATTCCATATGGCTTTTCAAAAGATTTTCTTTCATCTGCGCCCCAGTAATTTTGCCCTCACTCCATGCGTTTGAAAGCTCTATCGCATAGCCGCGAACCGGTACACCTTCAATTTTATTGATGGCATCTGCTACACGCATTGCCCGTTTACGCCGTACTATTTTCTGCGGTGTCATAAGATGCCTCCTACAATGTATTTATTAAAATTATACTATATTACGTTATTAAGTTCAAGTTTATCTGCTTTTATTTCCAGCCAAACAAAAGCCTCCAGTCTATGCAGCAAAACCACATAGACTGGAGGCTTTCTCAAATCAAATTGTTGTCTTTCTTGGTTGGTGAGTTTTTCATCCTCAATCCCAGCCAGCTTTCCAGCGTCTGCAAGTCGCTGAACAAAATGTCATAAACCTCATCGCTTACCAGCGGTGTATGGGCTTCATACGCCGCGCGGCAGCGGTTCAGGCGGTTTGTCAGTTCCCGCAGCTTATCAATGAAAGCGGCTTTTTCCTGCCATTCCTCGGTTTTCATTGGCTTTTGGGGGCGCATTGGCCGAAGTTCAGTTCGTGGATTATCGATAGAATGGTTTCATCGTCATCCCAATCGGCAGAAAACGCTGTCGGCGCATAAGTGCCGTCCAGCAGGACCATCGTTCTCCCCTGCTCAATGAGCAGGATTACATCCTTGCGCCGGGCGCAGACGATGGCGAGATTTCCTATTTGCTTCATAAGGTAAGCACTTCCTTTCTCAAGCCGCCTGCAAAGCCATCGGCAGCACCTTACGGCTCCACAGGTCAACAAATTTCTGTACTTCTTCCGTTGGTTTGCAGTTGTGGTCCCCGTGGATCTGTGCGATTTTGCCATCACGCACCTCCACAGTCACATACGGCTTTTTCGGTTCTTCCACACGGCGGACAAATACGATCAGGCATTTTCCCTCTGCTACACTGTCAATATAACCGCCGACACAGTGGTGCAGCGCCTTTCCCTCGTCTACAAGGTCATTGGCCTGTTTCGGGCAGACGATTTGCAGTTCTTTGTTGGAAAGCGCTGCTTTCCGCGCAAAGCCCGCGTAGGCCATACAGAACGCTTTCTTTTTCTGTGCATCGCTGATTTTTTGAATACGTTCTGCCTCCCGGTCATGCGCAGCTGCGCAGTTTTTCGGGAACAAAACCGACTTGTCGTTCATGTTATAGGTCTGTCTGCGGCACATATGCAGATAATCTACATACATTGTCACCAGCGTTTCCATTGTCGGGTCACGGTGTTCATCGGCCGGACGCGTATTGCAGTAAATCGGAAGCTGAGCCTCCATGTAGTGCATGAACTTTTCTGCCGTCATGTACTGGAACACATCCGTGGGAATCCTTATCACCCCGTTGTCAATCTGCCACTGAAACAGTTCTTTCCTGCCACGTAGGTTAATTACAACATAGGGCTGATACTTTTTCAGCATCGCCATGTGTGCATTTTTCTCCCGCAGAAAGGTCACATCTCCTTTTTGTACGCGCAGGATGCGGTGTGTTTTGGCCTGCGTTTCATCCAATGCGTCGCTGAATCCACCGCGGTAGATAACATCTGACACAATGTTCTTAAAGCCTACTTTCGTCAGTCGTTCAACCAGAAGCGGATGCTGTAAGTACATTTTCAAATAATAGCTGACCTGCATTGGGAGGGTCTCTTTCTCGTAGAATTGCCGCAGCGCGCAGTATTCCCAAAGCGTGCCTTGCAGCGCTTTTTCAAGCCCCGGCAGGTATACCGCGCCAATTTCTTCCGAAATAAAGCATTCCAGACCGAACAAGGCCCCCGGATGATAGCCATGCCGCCAGTGGGTCACACTGTCATAGTCTCTACTATAATAGTAGGGCTCAATGGTAGCCGTTTTGCCGTCATCACTGCGGACGAATATTCGCATGACTTCATATACGGATTTTCTGGCGGTATCCTTCCCTTTGGTGTAGGACCAGTACAGCTTATAGATGCGCACCACCAACTCCTGCGGGCTGATTAGCTGGACTACCTGACAGGTTTCCCTGTCTTCATGGTAAGCAGTTCTTCTTCCCTGTACTTTGGCTATTACTTTCTGTCCGCATTTGGGGCAGCACAAAACATCGTTGTTTTTTGGCCTTTTTATCACAGAAACTTTCTCGCAATAGGTGCAGAACGCTTGTGTTTCGGCACGGCCGTTATTGTAGTCATAGAACAAATAATGCGGCATAATGTGCTTATCCGCCCAGCGCTTCAAATTAGCTGGCGTTTGCGGCACACAGCGCATTTTATTCCGGACCACAGTATCACGCTTGTATCGGCGAACTTTCGTCTGTCGGTCACGGATATCTTGTTGATAACTGTCCAAATGACTCAGCACCAATGTCGGATTTGCTTCAACATGGATGTATCTTGCAATCGTATGGCATCCTGTTTTTTTATAAAACACACAGGCGGGCAGAAATGGTCCGCTATAATAATCCGTCAGGTTTGTCAGCATGGCATCCCGCCACTTGACGTTCCCCTCGGCATCACGCTCCAGCGTGGCAAAGTCATCCTTGCCCTGAAACACGACCCACTTTGGCATACGGTCATTTGCCTTCAGGCGTTCACATTCATAGAAGCAAACTGCCAGCACCCTATGCCCACCGAGCAGCTTGACGGCGGCAGTGACAAGGTATTTCACCCGTTCCGTGTACAACACCCCGGCGTTCAGGTTGATGTGCAGCGGAACATTGGCCGCATGGCGGCAGGCTCGTTTGTCCAGTTTCATCCTGCCGCCTCCTCTGTGCCAAAGTCACCAAAGGTGAGTTGTTCTTCCTCTGCGGGTTTCGGGGCAGGCTTGGCGGATGCCTTTTTGGGCTTATCTTTTTTGCCTTTGCCCGCCTTGGAAACTTTCCCATTGTAGGTCTTGGGAACAAACTTTTCTTCCGGCTCGGCATCCTCTTTAGCATCGGCATCGCGGAAATACTCCCGCGCCCACTGGTAGCAGAGTTCGTCCGGCACATCACCGCCGAAACCGCCGCCCATAGGCTTTTCATCATTGTCCTTCATTTCCTGTTCCAGATACTCCCGCGCTTTGCGGTTGATGTAGTGAAAGCAGTTTACCATCTTTTTCTTTGGGTTCATCACGAGTCGGGCAAAGGCGGGGTCGGCCAGACACTCGGTCTGCACGTCCTCCATGACGCAGAGCTTCATGTTGCGGCGGGTCAGGCGCTCGGTGTCCTGCGACACGCGGTTCATGGATGCCTGCATCACATCGTCATCCGACATGGCTGCAAGGCGATCCAGTTCCTGCTGTTCCCGCAGTTTCTTCTGCGCCTGTTTTGCCTCCCATTCGGCTTTGCGCTTGGCTTCGGCGGCATCAAACTCAGCCTTTTTGCGGGCTTCTTCCGCGTTCTCCGCCTGCGGATCAGGCTTTTGGGGTTCAACCGGCTCAAATTCTTCGCTGAAAGAATCTACGGTTTCACTGTCCGAGGACACCTCGAAAGCATCATCCTCGGCATCACGGTTCATCATATCAATTTCAGAGATTATACCCATTGTTCTGTCCTTTCTAAAAAAGGCAGAGAGCCGCCAAGTGGTAGCTCCCTGCCATAACTTTGCGCAGCGTTATGCCGCTTTTTCTTTTGCTTCTTCCTGCCGCAAGGCAAGCTGCCAGTCATCTATGCCTTTGTAGGCAGTATTCCAGACAAGGCTTGTACTTTGCAGCCCGGCTGCGTGGGCAATCTGCCGGACTTTTTCGGCAGCAGATGCCACATACTCATTCTCTAACTTGTCCATGTCGTAGGCTTCCACGACCAACTTGGTGCCGTTCTGCGCCATGCAGCGCAGCGCGGATTCCAAGCCGTTCAGGCTGTTCACCCCCGCCACAGCGACAAACGAGCGTCCTGTCAGGCAGTGGGCAATATCGGCTTTGAGAAGTCCTTCGGTCACATACACGGTCTTGGCAAACGGCTCGCCCACAAAATGCAGCGGGCTGCCGGAGGTCACACCATGCGGCTTACCGATTGACGACAGCCAGATATACTTGGCCCCGCTTTTTCCCGGTGGGTCATCCCTGCGGCGCAGCGGTGTGTCCAGCCGTATCTGCATACCGCAGATCAGACCGTCCATACCGACAGCCGGGAGCAGGATACCCGCCGCGCGGCTACCGAAGTTGATCGTCCACCGCCCGGCATCGTCCTGATAAAAGCCCGGCACGCCCTGCAAAGTGCAGTCCTGCCGCCGCAGACGCTCGGCATAACTGCGGCACAGAAACGCAGGCGGGGTCGATTTGAACCCGAACCGTGCGATTTGTTCCTCGGTCAGCCCGCGCCGCGGTGACAGCAGATGCGCTTTATGCGTGGGTGTCAATGGCAGCATGGAGAGCAGCAGCGAGTAGGTCTGGTGTATCTCCTGCGGGGTGGCGCGAATGTTCTGCTCCGGCTTTACCCCGATGCAGTCATTTACCCTTGGCCGGGGCGTATACCGCCCCAGTGCCTCGCAAATCTCACGGTAGGCATCGGCATTGCTCGTGCAGTTATAGCGGGCATACAGCGCCAGCATACCGCCTGCCGCGCCGCATCGGTTGCAGCGCCAGACGTTTTTGTCCGTGTTGACGTTGAGCCGCCCGCGCTGATCCCCGCAAAAGGGGCAGTTCAGATACAGGCTTGACGGCAATGTGCGGCGGACGGTAAGCCCCAGTAGTTCTACCACATCGGCAATGCCAAACGGAAACGCATCGGAAGATGAGGTCATGCAAAACGGCCTCCTTCCCGGTTATCCCGCCTGTTTCTCCTGCAAGCTGTCCCATATGATAGCGGCCGCCGCGCGGAGAATGTTGTTTTCTCCCTGATAGCCTTTCACATACCAGCGCAGGCTGGCGGGGCGGAGGTCAGCCACCTGTGCCAGCGTCCACCCCTTGCAGGTGCCGCAGTCCACAATGACGTTCTGCGCCTGCTCGTAGGTCATTTGCTGGCGAATCTCCTCCACCGGGCTGCTTTGGGTGTATGCAGCGGCGGGCGGTTCCTGTTCCAATACAATGACATTCTGCGGCGGTTCTGCCGGGGTCTGTGCAGGCTGCACGGATTCCAGCTTGACGGTCTTGGGTTTCTCAATGACCTCTGCCGTGATCTGTTCGGGGACAGGCATATCGTCCGCCATGATGGCATCCAGCGGATCAGCCTTAGCGGGCTCCTGCGGTGCTGCTTTCACGGTTTCGGATTGCTTCTGCACAGGCTCTGCGACTTCTACTTTCGTCTGCACAGGCTTGGCAACCTCTGCTTTTACTCCCACCGGCACCTCACTGCCGTATTCTTCGGATTCACTACCCACATCGGCAAACTGGATGCCAAAACCCGCATTGGAGAGCGCCGTGTCCAGTGCTTCCTCCTGTGCAGCCTCCACATACAGCCCACCGGGCGTTGCGTCCAGCGTGCAGTTGGCAACATAGCTGCTCAGCGGCTCGGTATCCTCGCGGTCACGGTAGACCTTGGCTTCAAAAATGGCCATCTTTTCGGTGATGCGCAGGGCGTTGAGCTTTAGACGCCCCGTGGGGCAGGCCAGTCGGAACCACAGCTTTTTGTACCGCAAATCCAGACGCATCACGTCCTCCCCTGTTTTGCGGGAAATCGTGCGGCGCAGGAATTTCAGTGGGTCAAAGCCGGGTACGTGGTTCAGCGCGGCCACAGTGGAGTTGGTGGTGTACAGCATAGGTTCTTGATTCCCTTTCATGGGTGATTTCTCCCTTCAATTTTGTATTCAGCCGGCCTGTTGCAGTTCCGGCAATGCGTTTCGTTCGGTGTGGTAGGCCTTGCAGTACAGGCGGATACGCTCGCCCAGCATGGTGTTGCGCTTGCTGATGTCGGCGCGGTGGACCGCCATAAACAGAATCGGCTTATGCCCCACAAGGATGACTTTTTTCTTGGCACGGGTCACGGCTGTATACAATAAATTACGATACAGCATGATTGTGTGCGCCTTGACGATGGGAATGATGATTACGTCTGCCTATAGGAATAGGTAAGACTTTGAGGTAATCTCCGCCTTTTCCCCTCCTTCGCACCGGACATGAGACTTTCACCTCATCCGGCGCTCCATCATTGTACTTAATATCACTTTTACATCATAAATCAGAACTTGGAGTAGTTTCTTTTAGCGGTTAGACCTTGATTTCCTCAAGGCCGAGTTCTTTTCTGAATTTGTTCAACTTACTGAGTTGCTGCTCTTTGAGGTGCAAAGCATCCATATACTTTTTGATTGTAGCTTCGGTTTTTGCGTGAATCAGCCTGTGAACATCAACCAAAACAAGGGTAAGGTTCATATAGTTATCACCGCCCCCTTGACTTCGCGGTTTTCTGTGATGACAGTGAATTTCAGATATATCCAGAAATTCATGTCCTGTTACTGCACATTTTCCACGTTGTCCAGAGAACAATGACACCCTGTTATCGTTATACTCTATTGACTGCCCCGCCACCGGGTATCTTGCAAGGCTCCTAATTAAGTGGACGTTTGGGAAAGTCAGGCTTTCGTGCCGAAAAGCACGTCCTTTAGGTGTGTAGATATTGAGTTTCTTTTGTTTCCCGCGGGTTTTACGATGCCGACAATATGAAATTGGCAGTATCGTTCTCCCTTGGATTTCATAAACTCTTTTACACCCTTTATACCGTTCCCAATCGCCGGACCATCTTCGGATGCTTCCTCGCTTCGGTTCAAGTCGGTTATAGAGCATTTTATAGGTTGCGTCATGGATTTCCACACAGTCAATCGTTATGTCCGTTGCCATCTGGTAGTAGTTATGGACACCCCGGACAAGCGCATTGTAATCTGCGATTGCTCTTATGAGTGAGCTTTTACTGCCTCTGGCTTTCTGGATTTCTTTTACCCGCTCCCGTACTGCTTTTTTGGTGCGGGCTATCGCTTTGTCACACATATGGGATACAATGACCTTTTTATCGCCTTTGGTTTTTGTTCGGATTTTGATGCCGAGAAATTCTCCATACCCTTTGGTAAGGTCAATTACTCTCGTCTTTTCTTCCGATACATCCAGACTTGGGCGGGTTTTTAGCCATTTTTGAGCCCCTTGCATAACCTTTTCAGCGTCAGCCTTGTTTGCGCACATGATTCTCACATCATCAGCGTACCTTACCACATGAAGTTCTTTTAGGTTCGTTTTCCGCATCTCGCGAAACGCACTCCCTTTGCTGGGCGTTCCGTTTTTCGCGATTCCACCCTTTAGCCGATGGACAAGCGGAAATTCTCCCCATTGGCTCTCCATGTGCCAGTCAAATTCATTCAGCACAATATTTGCCAGCAGCGGCGAAATAATGCCGCCCTGCGGTGTTCCCTCTGTCGGCGTGACTATACTGCCATCCGGCATAAGGATTTTAGCTTGCAGAATTTTTCTGATGATGCAAAGAAGCTGTTTGTCTCGAATCCCCATTGCCCATATCTGCCGCATAAGTTTGGCATGATTCACATGGTCAAAGAATCCCTTGATGTCGATTTCCACCATGTAATAGAGATGTGACCTGTTTATGTACCGATAAACCTCATTGATGGCATTTTCTGCCGACCTTAGTGGTCGGAAGCCAAAACTGGCTTCAAAGAATTTTGCTTCACATATCGGTTCCAGCACTTGCAGAATACACTGCTGTATAAGTCTATCCCATATACAGGGGATACCAAGCGGACGTGTTTTCCCATTGGGCTTTGGGATTTCTTTTCTTCGCACGGTTCTGGGAACATAGCTTTTGAGGATGCTGCGGATTCTGTTACAGACTTGATTTGGCTCCAATTTTTCAATGTCTCGAATCGTAAGGCCGTCGGTTCCGGGTGTTTTACTTCCCGTATTCCGTTTGATTGACCTGTATGCCATGATGATGTTGGCATCTGACGTGATAAGAGACATCAATTTATCGAAGTTGTCGCCGTTCAGGCTTTTTCTGTACAGCTCATCTTGAATATCCTGTTGTGCGTAGTATTCAGCATATCTCAGTTTGTTGACTTTTGCCTTTTTGATCTTCCCTCTGTGTTTTTCTTCAGCGGGAATTGCTTCTCCTCTGATCTTCTTCACTGGTTCATCACCTTCATTTTCATATGTGGGTGCCTCTTTTTGGCTTACTCAACATCCAATGCAGAATGATGTATAGTGAATATTGATACAATGACTCGTGGCCATTCCTCCTGCTTCCATTACAGAAGCTATCAACGGTTCGACCACTGCTTTTCAGCATCGGTTCAGCAGCTTATATGTTTCGTCTGCCTATTTTCAAATGAGAAAACCCGATACCTTTCACCGTTCACTTAGACTTTATCCTTACATAACTTGCTTAGGTTCCTTCTATAAGCCTGTCGGATTTATGCGCGCCTGCCGCGCATAGGATATTTCATAGAACGCGATTTTTACTCTACCCCACCGACGCCCCCATTGGGGGAACTCCGTGTTTCCACGTTTCGTATGTTTAGACCCGTACATTCAAAGGTTCGTCAGTCCTTTCGGACATTCTAACCATACAAGCTTTATGGACCCCCGGCCTATCATTTCCCATATCCTGTTACGAACTTAGGTATTCTTTCAGCCGCCTTCACCGAGCTTCGTACCATTAGACTTTCGCCTTATATGGCACGTCGGAGTATTAGGGAGGACGCTTCAAGGGGGTTGCCCGGTTCACCCGGCCCTATCATTTCGTCCGTTAAGTCTAAGAGTTCTCCTAACGAGAACAAAATTATATTCTGCGTTAGTGCCTAACCTTTTCAGTTAGGAACGATTCGCACCACTCCCCATTGCTTTATGAATCGTGGTTGCGTAAGCAAGGTCAACGTGCGTCAGTTGCTCCGGCGTGTAGTTCATCTTGCGGTCGCCGCCAAAATCCATCTGCACGAGCCGTTCGCCCTTGCTGCCTGTGGTGATGCCTGTGATAAAGCCGAGGTCACCGTTGGACACCTTCTCGGTGTTCTTTGTCTGCATGACGCGGTCATGGACGCGGAAAGTGCGACTACCGATTTTCACTTCTTCCTCGGCCGAACGGAACGGATTGACCCTTTCCCGAATGGCACAGTTGAGTTGCTCGGAGGCTGCCTCGCCTTTCTCGCGGAACGGCGAAAGAATCTGCACATTCTCTATGCCACGCTCGGCGGCTTCCTTGCAGTAAATATCTTGGATGCGCCGCGCCGTCTCGATCTGCGTCGGACTATCCACAAACACAAAGTCGTTTCCGTAGTACAGCTTGGTGCTGCCCTCGTTGATGAACTTCGCATTGTAAGCAATCAGACCGTCTTTCGACTGGCGAAAAATCCGATCCAGCACGGTAACAGGCACCATTCCGCTGTGAATCAGCTCGTAGAACACGTTGCCAGCGCCCACGCTGGGCAGCTGGTTCGGGTCACCCACAAGAACGACCCGCGTGTGCTGGCCGATGCGCTTGAAGAACTGCTGTGCCAGCCACATATCCACCATAGAAAACTCGTCCACGATGATGAGGTCTGCATCCACAAAACGGACGCGCTCGCCGTCTCCGATTTCTTCCCCGGTGCCGAGGCCCAGTGCGCTGTGCAGTGTGCGGGCTTCGTCCACACCGGTGCTTTCTGCCATGCGGCGGCTGGCACGGCCCGTGGGAGCCATGAGAGCGAACTTTCCTTTCGGGTGCAGGTTCTTGAACACCTCGATGATAGCCTTTAACACGGTAGTCTTGCCTGTGCCGGGCGAGCCGGTGATAATCGTCAGCCCATGTTGGAACGCCGTGCGCACTGCCTGATCCTGCTTTTGGGAAAGCGTGATGCCCAGACTTTCGCGCACCGATTCCAGCGCGGATTCGATGTTTTCGGCAACACTGATGTTGGCAAGCCGCTCGGCAATCATGCGGGCGGTGTCATCCTCCTGCCCGAACACGCGCGGGCTGTACAGGTACTGCTTGTAGGCGACCACTGCGCCGTGCAGGATCATCTGCTGCAAGGTCTCCTGTACCTCCTCGGTGCGGACGCGTTGTTCTGAGATGGGAATAGGCGCATTGAGTAGAAGCAGCGTTTCTTTTACTAAATCTTCCGATGACAAGAACAGATGCCCCGATTTGTTGCGGGCATCCTCCAGCGTGTACAGCACCGCGCCTTTGATGCGCTCGGCGCTGTGCAGGCGGTTGTCTGTCTTGCGGACGATGCCATCCACACGCTTGAATCCAAAGCCGGAGATCTGGCACAGGTCATACGGGCACTTTTTCAGGATGTCCACGCACGCCGGGCCGAAGTGCTGATAAATCTTCAGCGCCGTGGCGGGTGTGATTTTGAACGGCCCCAAAAGGCTCATAAGGTTACGCAGGACGCGGCTCTCGGCGTAGGATTCCTCAATGTCCTTGAGTTTGCTCTCGGTGATGCCGCGGATTTGCAGCAGCTTTTCCGGCTCGTTATCAAGGATATTCATGGTATCCGGGCCGAATGTGGCAACAATGTCTTCTGCTGTCTTGGGGCCGATGCCCTTGATAAGCCCGGAACCAAGATATGCCAATAGACCGTCCGCTGTCTGCGGAACGATTTCCTGCCACTGTTCGACTTGCAGCTGATACCCGTACTTGCTCTCGACCCATTCGCCGTCCAATTCCAGTTCCACCGCCTTAGTGCGGGGCAGTTCGTATCCCACCGCCGTAAAGCGCAGCATACGGTCGCCGTAATAGCGGCCGCTACAAGCCTGCGGCGGAATACGCGGGTCGCTGGTTTTGACAACGATGATGGAGAATTTGTTTGCTTCATTGTAAAAAATCGTAGATTCGTAGGTGACACGGCAGCCGGTAATACCGCTGTGTTCCTGTTCACTGTCGTGCATAGGCACGCTCCCTTCTTTGTCAGGCGGCTTCGTCTGCCGCTTTTGCCTTGATGCTGAACCGCCGCGACTCCGATACGGTGACGTATTCATCGTAAATATTTGGGTGCAACAGTTTCAGCTTTTGGAGATTGTCTTTCGTGATGCCTGTCCGGCTGACGGGGTTGTAGCTGATAGTGTACTGTGTACCGCCGTACTCCCCCATCGCCATGCAGCTGCCATTGAGCTTGGCAACCATCCGACCCTTCAGCCGCTGCATCTCTGCATCCAGCGTTTTGACCCGCGCCTCCACCTGCTGCTTTTGCTCCTGTAGGCGGAGGTATCGCAGCATGGTAGCAGACAGGTCATTGTCCAGCTGGATGGCCGGAATGGTCTTATCCGCAGCACCTAAGCGGCGGCGCAGACTTTCGAGGATCAGGCTGCCCTCCTCGGTATAGGGCGGCGGGATGCGGGTCAGGATGTGGTCGTGCCAGAACTCACGTTCCAGATAGATCATTTCCTGCTCGTATTCCCGGTCACGGTACAGGTGGCGGATGATGACTTCGTCCTCATTGTTGCCATAGAGACAGCAATAGAAGATTTCGTCCATGTCCATGACGGCCATGTAGTGCCGCCCCTGCGTTTCGTAGTAGACAGGAACACATTCCTCGCCGTCCTTCCACCAGTGGTTTTTTGCGTTGTAGTTGGTCGTCTTGATTTCCAAAATCACGGTGCGTCCGTCCGGCAGACGGATAAAATAGTCCACATCTGCCAGCATGAACGGGTATTGCGGATGCCGGAACATCTTCTTAATCTGGAAAACTTCTAACCCTGTTTTCTTTGCAAAAATCCGAGCGACCAGCGGTTCCAGCAGATGCCCCATTTCCAGCGCCACCCAGTTGCCTGTATCATCGACAGCCGAAGCAATGTTCAGCTTGTCGTCGTACAGGTCGCGGGCGGTACGGAACGGAGAAATGCCGAGAATTGCGGCAACATCGCTGCCGCCTATCCCCTGCCTGCGGTACGCCAGCCATTCCTGCTCGGTGAGGTTTTCGGTGCTGACCAGCACCTTGGGTTCCTGCCGTATGTGCTCCGGCATTCTCAACCCCTCCTCTCGCGCTGGCGATAGGGTCGCTTGGGCCGGATGCGCACATGGTACAGCCGATACTGCAAATTGCGCGGGATGGGTCCTGCCTTGCGCGGGCGTGTAATGCGCCGCGCGATTGCCTTTGGTCTTGCCTGTTCATTCATTTGGAGTTCCACCTTTCCTATATAAAATGTATTTTCCAAAGCCTGTCGGCTCTGAAACAAAATAAAAAAGCGAAAATGACCGCAGGCTATGCCTGATGTTCACGGCAAGCCGTGAACCACGATCATTCTCGCTATGGTTGGGTATTTTCACCCAGTTATAAAAAGAAAAGTGCCAACAGCATCCGCCCAAAATGGGCAGGACAAGGCTGCTGGCACGAAATACAATCTAAAAACAACGTGTGCATATAGCACAAAAATCATTTACAGGTGGAGTATAGCACAAGAATGTCCGCCCTGTCAAGATGGCGGGATTTTGCATGATAAAAGCATAGTGTCCGCATTACATCCGCGCGGCCTTTGTATATACCATCGTTATTTTTTGCGGTACACTTATTCATAAGGAACGACTTTTCTATATGGGATGTTTCCTATCCCACGTTCCCCGGCACCAGAATTATTCGTTAGCACAGGTGACAAAAGTATCAAATCACTGTATAATACAATATAGGACAACATGATATGATACTTTTGCTGCCAAAGAAAGGAGCTTGATGACCACGGCAGACAAAAGAGATTCTGAAATGACCTCCCCTGTCAGGACATACAAGGTGGAAGACATTGCCGCCATGCTAAACATTGGCCGCACCTCTGCCTACAATCTTGTCAAAGAGGGACATTTCAAAACAGTACGAATCGGTAATGCCATACGAATTTCCAAAAAATCTTTTGATGAATGGTTAGATTCCCAGTCTTTCTAACCAGAAAGGAACAGTAGTATGGCTACAATTATTAAACGCAAAAAAGCATATTCCGTTGTTTATAATTACGTCGATGAAAACGGTGAGACCAAGCAAAAATGGGAAACCGTGCATACCCACAAAGAAGCGCTGAGGCGAAAAGCCGAAGTGGAGAATACCCAAAATGAGGGAACTTTCCTGCCCCCTAACAAACAGACGGTTCGGGAATTTCTGCACGACTTTGTTGCTACCTATGGCGAAAGAAAGTGGAGCATCTCCATGTATGATGGGCAGCTTTCCCTGATTTCCAACTACATCAACCCCATTATCGGAGATCTGGAAGTACAATCCATCACGCCCCGCATAGTGGACAAGTACATTCAGACGCTCCAGAAAACACCCAGTGCTGCCCGTAAAAACCGCAAAACGCACACGGAATATGTTACAAACTCAACGATAGAGAGAATTTTCAAACTTCTTCGCTGCGCCTTTAAGCAGGCCGTTCGCTGGGAGCTGATTGGCAAGAATCCGTTCGATAACGCTATCCTGCCCAAAACCGTTTATAAAAAGCGCGACATTTGGGACGCGGATACGATTCGGCAGGCACTGGATCAGTGCGAGGACAGCAAACTGTATATTGCAATGAATCTTTCTTTTGCGTGCTCCTTGCGAATGGGTGAAATTCTGGGATTGTCTTGGAAGAACGTCCACATTGAAGATAAGGATATTGCCTCCGATAATGCCTACGTCTACATTGATGCCGAACTGGAACGGGCCTCCAAGCAGGCGATTGAAACACTTGGCAAAAAGGACATCTACCATATTTTCACCCCGCTTATGCCCAACACCAGCACCCGCTTGGTCCTGAAAAAGCCCAAAACGGATTCCAGTATCCGCAAGGTGTGGCTGCCGAAAACCGTGGCGTACATTCTCCGCGACTGGCGCAAAGCGCAAAATGAGCTGAAAGATTTTATGGGTGAGGAGTATCAGGACTTCAATCTTGTTGTGGCTCTCCCCAATGGGCGTCCCTGCGAAGCGCGGATCATCAATAAGGAGTTTGCCTATTTAAAGGAAAAGGCAGGACTTCCCAACGTGGTGTTCCATTCGCTTCGCCATTCCAGCACCACTTATAAGTTGAAGCTCAATCACGGTGACTTGAAAGCCACACAGGGCGACACGGGCCATGCCGAAATCGACATGATTACAAAGGTGTATGCTCACATCCTTGATGAAGACCGCAAGGTCAACGCCCAGAAGTTTGAGACTGCTTTCTATTCCAACCCGGATCTCCACAATTCCAGACCGCCGCAGGAAGTGCCGCAAGCGCCGAAACTTGACCTGGCCGCGCTTATTGAACAGCTGCAAAAGTCCCCGGAGCTTGCTAATACTTTGGCGGATTTGATTGCAGGTTCTAAATCCTGCTAAAAAACGCTCTTAGCAAATGGTTCGATTTTCTTAGCAAGCGCTTGATTTCCGTTCTAATCCAATTAGCAAATATACGGCGCAAAATGTAAAATATGCAATTTCCCAATGCAGGCACAGGGAGCGCCCCTTGCTGCGCTATACGCGCAGCAAAAAAGCCGCAAGCCCGAAAAAAGCACGGATTTGCGGCAATTATGGCGTCCCAGAAGGGGCTCGAACCCCCGACCTTTCGCTTAGGAGGCGAACGCTCTATCCAGCTGAGCTACTGAGACTTGTGACTTTTTATCTGTCTCCTATGCAAAGTTGGATTGGAACGATCTGCCGCTTAGGAGGCGGATGCTCTATCCAGCTGAGCTACGGAGACAGGCAACATGCCTATTATACCGTTTTGCCGCGCAAATTGCAAGGGCGCACTTGCGCGCAGGGGCCGGGCCTATTATAATATAAGGTAGGAGCAAAACAGACACCGCCTTTTCCGCCGGACGGCATGAGCACCGCCCGGGCAATGGTGCCCCTAAAACGGAGCAAAGGAGCGAAATATCATGGAGCAGATGGAAAAAGTAAAAAAGAATTTTGGATTCGGCTGCATGCGCCTGCCGATGAACGGCGACCAGGTGGACATTGCCGAGACCACCCGCATGGTGGACGAATTCCTGGCACAGGGGTTCAACTATTTTGACACCGCCCACGGCTACATTGGCGGCAAAAGTGAGCTGGCGCTGAAAGAGTGCCTGACCAGCCGCTACCCCCGCGAGGCCTACAGCCTGACCGACAAGCTGACCGACAGCTATTTTAAGACCGAGGCCGATATCCGCCCGTTTTTTGCAAGCCAGCTGGAAGCCTGCGGTGTGGACTACTTTGATTTTTACCTGATGCACGCCCAGAATGCCGACAACTTTAAAAAGTTCAAGGCCTGCCGCGCCTACGAGACCGCCTTTGCGCTGAAAGCCGAGGGCAAGATCCGCCACGTGGGCCTTTCTTTCCACGACCGCGCCGAGGTGCTGGACCAGATCTTGACCGAGTACCCGCAGGTCGAGGTGGTGCAGATCCAGTTCAACTACCTGGATTATGACGATGTAGCGGTACAAAGCCGCAAGTGCTACGAGGTCTGCCGCAAGCACGGCAAGCCGGTGCTGGTCATGGAGCCGGTCAAGGGCGGCAGCCTGGTCAACCTGCCCGAGGATGCCAAAAAGGTGCTGGACGACCTGCACGGCGGCAGCCCCGCCAGCTATGCCATCCGCTTTGCGGCGGGCTTCCCCGGCATGATGATGGTGCTGTCCGGTATGAGCAACCTGGAGCAGATGAAGGACAACCTGAGTTACATGCGCGACTTCAAGCCGCTGAACGAGACCGAGTTGGCCGCTGTGAACAAGGTGCAGGAGATCTTCCACAAGATGAACATGATCCCCTGCACGGCCTGCCGCTACTGTGTCGAGGGCTGCCCCAAGCAGATCTCCATCCCTGACCTGTTCGCCATCATGAACACCAAGCAGCTGCACCACGACTGGAACGCGGACTACTACTACGAGGAAGTACACACCGTCCCCGGCCGCCGGGCTTCGGATTGCCTGAAGTGCGGCAAGTGCGAGAAGATCTGCCCGCAGCATCTGCCCATCCGCAAGCTGCTGGAAGATGTGGCTAAAGAGTTTGACAAGCCCGAAGCATAACCCATAAAAACGATAAACCGCCCCCGCCTTACGCAATTGCGCTAAGGCGGGGGCGGTTTGTTATAGAATTACAACATACATTACAGGGCCAGCCGCATTAAAACCAACTCCTGATAGCCTGCATTGCGGGTGCGGAAGCCTTGGGGGTTGCGGCCGTATTCTACAAAGCCGAACTTTTTGTACAGGGCAAGGGCACTGGCGTTGTCGGCGACCACGTCCAGTTCCAGCTGGGCGTAGCCAGCCTTGCGGGCGCAGTCGATGCAGGCGGCGGTCAGCGCCTGGCCGATGCCCAGGCCCCAGAACGCTTTAGCGATGCTGATGCCAAACTCGGCGCGGTGCTGCAGTTTATATCGGGTGCCCACGGCGTTGATGCCGGCGGTGCCGGCCACCTTCCCGTCCACGATGGCAAGAATCTCCACCTCGTTAGGGCTTTCGGCTTTGGCCTGCAGGTATTCGCTCTCCTGTGCGGCGGTGAGGGTGGTCTCCTCCGGGTAGGTCAGCAGGTTGTCCGTTTCCGCGTGGTCAGGACAAAATTATCCAGCGCGGCCTGGCCGTCAGCCCCGGTGCCGTTGCGCAGGCAGCAGGACGCGCCGTTTTTCAGTTGGATGATTTGATGATAGGTCATGGAAACCTCCTGGGGAGCGCGGGGCTTACTCCCCCATCTGCTCCTTATGATACTGCAGAGTGTACAGCTGGTAGTACCGCCCGTGCTGGGCCAGCAGTTCCTGATGGGTGCCCTGCTCCAGAATTTTGCCGTGGGACAGCACAATGATGTTGTCAGCATGCTGGATCGTGGACAAGCGGTGGGCGACCATGAGCATGGTGCCAACGCTGCGCATCTTTTCCAACGAGTCCTGGATCAGCAGCTCGGTCTCGGTATCTATATTCGCCGTAGCTTCGTCCAGAATCATGACGCTGGGCTTGTGGATGATGGTGCGGGCAAAGCTGAGCAGCTGCCGCTGCCCGGCGGAGAAGTTGTTGCCGCGTTCCCGCACTTCCTCGTCCAGGCCGTGGTCCAGCTTGTCGATAAAGTGGTCAGCGTTGACGTAGTGGCAGACGCGGCGGATCTCCTCATCGGGGATGTTATCCTCCCGCAGGACGATGTTGCTGCGGATAGTGCCGGAGAACAGGAATACATCCTGCAGCATCTGACCAAAGTGCCGCCGCAGCGAGGAAATTTTGATCTTGCGGATGTCGATGCCGTCAATCAGAATTTTGCCCTTCTGGAACTCGTAATTGCGGCAGATCAGCGACAAAATCGTGCTTTTGCCGCTGCCGGTGGAGCCGACAAAGGCCACGGTCTCCCGCGGGTTGACGTGGAAGGACACGCCCTGCAGCACCCACTCGCCGGGGATGTAGCTGAACCAGACATCCCGGAACTCGATCTCGCCTTTTACCTCGTCCAGCTCAATGGCATCGGGGGCATCCACCAGCTTCGGCTGAATGTCCATGATGGAGAACACCTTTTCCGAGGAGGCCAGTGCCGATTGCAGCCAGTTGAACTGCTCGGCCAGGTTCTGGATGGGGGTGAAAAACTTGGAGATGTACATGTAAAACGTAACGATGGTGCCGCCGGTGATGGTCTGCCCCAGGAACGACACGCCCGTCAGGTAGCCCATGCCGCCCAGGTAGAACAGGCACAGGATAGAGCTGATATACAGCATATACACCAGCGGCCGGAAGATGCCGAACACGAAGATCTGCTCGATGTTGGCTTTGGCCAGGGTCTGGCTTTTCTGGCGGAACTCCGCCATTTTTTCGTCCTCGCGGCCGAAGATCTGGGTGACTTTGATGCCGGAAAGATTCTCCGACAGATAGGTGTTGATGTCGGTGGTGGCATCCTTGACCTTGCGGTAGGCGCGGCGGGAGAACTTGCGGAAGATGACCGTAAAAATGACGATGAACGGCACAAAGCACAGCACCATCAGGGTCAGCTCATAGTTCAGGCAGATCATGGCGACCAGGATACCCAAAATGACAAACGCATTTTTGGTTAGGTTGACCAAGAGGTTCGTGAACATCATCGAGATGGCGTTGGTATCGTTGGTAACGCGGGTCACCAGCTTGCCCACGGGGATCTCATTCAGCTGTTCGTGGGAGAGGGATTCGATGTGGGTAAACAAATCCTCGCGCAGATCGGACACGATGCGCTGGCCGACACGCTGCAAAATCACGGCTTGCAGATAGGTGCTGCCCATCGAGAACACCAGCACCCCGGCGTAGACCGCTACCCGGCCATACAGCGCAGGCAGAGCAAAATCGGTGGCAACCAGTTCCTCGATATTGCCAACGATAAGCGGTGAGATGATGTCGTAGGCGATGGAGAACAGCATCAAAAATAACACCACAACGAAATGTCTCCAGTAGGGCTTGGCGTAAGCCATCAGGCGGCGCAGAATTTCGCCGTCATCCATGGTGCGCTCAAACCCCATGGTGGTCTTTTTGTCCTTGACCAGCGCGTAGGCGGCAACCAAAATGGCTGTGATGGTGCCGATCACGCCGCCGGTCAGCAGCAGTGGATTGATCTCAATCATGGGCGGCACCTCCTTCTGCGTTGGCTGTGGGCTGGGCGGCAGCCTCGCCTGCCTCGGTCTCATCCTCAAGGCGCTGCAAGTCCACCATGCGGCGGTACTCGGCGCAGGTGGCGTACAGCTGGTCATGCGGGCCGACCGCCTCTACCCTGCCGTCCTCCAGGAACACGATCTTGTCCAGCCCCTCCACGGTGGAAATGCGGTGGGCAATAAGCAGTGTCGTCTTGCCCGCGCGGGTGGATTTGAGGTTGTCGAGGATGATCTTTTCGGTGCGGGTATCCACGGCGGAGACCGAGTCGTCCAGAATCAGGATTGGCGCGTCTTTCAGCAGGGCGCGGGCAATGGAGATGCGCTGCTTCTGGCCGCCGGAAACGGTCACGCCGCGCTCGCCCAGCACGGTCTCGTAGCCGTCCTTGAAGTCAACAATGTTGTCCCGCACATCCGCCAGGGCAGCGGCGCGGTCAATATCCTCCTGGGTAGCATCGTCCACACCAAAACCGATGTTGTGGGCGATGGTGTCGGAGAACAAAAAGTTATCCTGCGGCACATAAGCACAGGCGTTGCGCACCGAGTGGATGGACAGGCTGTTCACGTCCTGGCCGTCCACAAACAGGGTGCCATCGGCCACGTTGTAGGTGCGCAGCAGCAGGTCCACCAGCGCAGTCTTGCCCGCACCGGTCTTGCCCACAATGCCCACGCTCTCGCCGGGGTTGATGGTGAAGCTGATATCCTGCAGCACATCGTACTCGCCGTCCGGGTAGCGGAAAGTCAGGTGGCGGAACTCGATGCCGCCCTTGGGGACGGTCAGTTCGTGTACATCGGCGCGGTCGGTCACATCGATGGGGGCATCCAGCAGTTCGGTGATGCGGTTGAGGGATGCCTTGCCGCGGGAGGTTTTCTCGATCAGCATCGAGATAGCCATGATGGGCCAGACGATGGCCTCGAAATAGCCGATGTACTCCACCAGCTGGCCGGCGTTGAACTGCCCGCGGTAGACGAGCCAACCGCCGTAGCCCAGAATGACGCAGATGATCGACTCAACAAACAGCGTTACCAGTACTTCCAGCAGGGTGGCAATTTTGGTGTAGGTGACGTTGATCTCCTCGTTTTCGCGGTTTAATTTACGGAAAGCCGTCAATTCTTTATACTCTTTGACAAACGCCTTGATGACCGCGATGCCGGAGAAATTCTCCTGCGCAAAGTCTGACAGGTCAGAGAAAGCCTGCTGGCGTTCCTCCCACCGTTCGGTCATGGTCGTGCCCATAATGGTGCCGATGACGAACATAATGCCCGCCGGGATCAGTGCCAGCAGCGTGAGTTTGTAGTCCATTCGCCACATTTTGTACAGTGCCAGCAGCCCCAGCACCGAGGCATCGAAGAACATCAGAATGCCATCGCCGAAGCACTCCTGGATGGTGTCCAGGTCGTTGGTGTACAGGCTCATCAGGTTGCCGACCTTGTTGACCTGGTAATACTGCTGGGACAGCTGGCGGCTGTGGTCGAACATCCGCTCCCGCAGGTCGGCGGTAACGCGCACCGCCGCGCCAAAGAAGCAGACGCGCCACAAAAACCGCCCGACTACCATCAGCAGCACAATGACGATCATGGGCAGGCAGATGTGCTGGAACAGCACCTCTTTGGTAAAGGCGAGCGTCTGGCCGTCAATGACGACCTCGCCCAGGTTGACACCGTTGATGACCAGCCGGTACAGCTGGGGGATCATAAGCTGGATGTAATCGACCGTCAGCAGCGCCAGCAGGCCCAAAAGCAGCACGGGCGCGCTGCGCAGATAATAGCGGTTGATATACTTGCCGAAGATCATGATTTTCCCCTCCTTTTTCTATCTTCTTACTCCTTGTATGGCAAAACAGCCGTAACTTTCAGTATATCGGAATTGAGCCATAAAGTCAACGATATGGCGGGAAAAACGGTAAATACGAAAGTGGCGGCTGCTTTTACACAGGTTACAGCATACCACTTGAAGTGGGCTTTAAGTCAATGGCTTTTTAGAGAAAATAAAAATGATCCATCGGGGAGAGGGCAAGCCCCCTCCTGATGGACCAATAGGAACAACAACGAAAATCAAAAATAGCAACTGCGTACACCTGCGGCATCGCGCGCAAGAGCCACTCCCCTGCCCTGCAAAGTTTACAGCAGCACCACCAGCAGGCCGACCAGCAACGCGAACGCCAGCCCCAGCACCATGCCCCGCAGGCTGGCCATGCAGTGGAACCGCACGGCAGAGGGGGCTACGGCACTGACCTTGGCCAGCTTGTAGAACTTGTCAAAGGGGGCTGTCAGGATATCGATGATGAGGAAATCGTACCAATCCACCACCAGCCACAAAAGGTAAGCGGTCAGGGTACCGCCCCCAAAAGTGGTGATGCCGTTGACATGCCGCAAAAGCAGGGCGAACAGCAGTGCAAACACGATGCAGGCCACTAGCTTGCGGATGATATCGCTCTTTTTAGCAGGCGGCTTCTCGGCCACAACGTGCAGTTCCCGCAGGCGGTCGGTCACGATGGGCGGATAGTCGTTGACGAAAACCTCCCGCCGCCCGGCGCAGGCAATTTCCAGTGCAACCGTGAACAAAACGCAGGCGGCGATACATTCGATCAGAAAAATCATACAAACCTCCTCTATACTACTTTCCTGGAACCAGTATAGCATAGACTAACTAAAAAAGCACCCCCCGACAAGTCAGGAGGTGTGCAATTCAGTTGGCGCGGGCCTGCCATTGGCGCAGTACGGTCCTCTATTGCATTCAGCGAGGCCAGGTGCTTGGCCGAGTATTCGGCCCCGGCGGCGGTGAGCACGTAGGTTTTTTCTCTGCCCTGACGGAGGGCGAAGATTGTCAAGGGGGATACAAACAGGAATCAATATTACGATATCTTTTTAAGCAGTTCTAATGCCTTATCCATCGACACACATTCCGCGTAGCGTTCCGGCCAGAGAAACTCGTTATAGTAGCGATAGCTTTGCTCCCCGGTCATGTACGCATTATCCTGCGTGGAATTTGCATAGGCAGGAACGATGATATGCAGGCCATGTTCAAAACCGGCCTCTACAGTAGCATTGATGCAAAAGTCTGTCATAATGCCGCAGACCATCACGTCATTTTCGCACTTTGCTGTCAGGTACTCCAGCAGACCGCTCTCTTTCTTACATGCACTGCATACCGTCTTGACGAATCGCCTTTCCGTGGGCAAGGGCTGAAATTCTGAATAGACCTCAAACTCATCATCTCCGATGGAAAAGCCAGTGCCTGGGCCATCATCGTGCTGAACAAAGATGACCTCGATCCCCTGCTCACGAGCGGTTCTAATCAGCGTTTTAATATTGCTAACGAACTTTTCGAATGCGTATAGACGATCATCAACGATACCCTTCTGTGTGTCTATAACGAGTAAAACCATGTGCAGTTTCTCCTATATTTTTTAGCTCTGATACGCCACAAATTTGGGACTACGGATTTCCACAAACTGGAATTTGTCGGGGCGCAGCCCCTCCATCTTGCGCTACGCGCAAGACCATTCAGTCGCTCAAACACCCCACTGGGGTGTTTGTTGCTTACGCAAACGCGAAATTGTAGAGCTATCTCGTTATTTCTTCGATATGATTTATTGCCTCTCTTTCATCTTCTGTCAAATTCCATCCCAATGCACCAGCATTGTCGTTTGCCTGTTTCACAGAACGAACTCCCGGAATAGGAACCACCTGGACACGCTCCTGTGTCATGAGCCAGTTGAGTGCCACCTGTGCTATGGTTTTTCCATGGACATCCGCTATATTTTCCATTACCTCCATCAGTGGCTCCATTCGTTTAATGTCAGATTCTCTGGGTTTAGAAAAAATCCGTCTCACAAATGAAATCTCATCGTTTCTTTCTTTTGTGAGATCAAGATGACCAAAATATGATGTTATGGCATATTGAATCGGGACTTTTTTCCCTCCACGATATTTTCCGGTAAGCGTCCCCTCAGCCAGTGGTGCATATGGAATGATGGAAATATTCTCTTTTTCACAGATATCAAACACTCCATTTGTTTCCGGATATCTACGGATTATATTATATCCTACCATAGCGCTTGTAAGGGAATAGCCCTCAGATTTCAGTGCGTTGGAGGCTCGTTTTATCTGTGCAGCATTGAAATTGCAAACTCCGACAGCACGGATTTTTCCTGCCCTTAGTGCATCTGCCATATAACGCATATATTCTTCAATTCGATCATTTTGTGGTGGCATGTGCATCTGATAGAGGTCGATATACTCCACCCCCAACCGTTTCAGGCTTCCGTTCAAAGCTTCCAGGAGTGCTTTAGGATCATCCTTTTTCACGGAATGTCGTTTCTGAGTAAGAGGGTTCATTTTAGAAGGCGGTGCAAATTTATCCGCAAGATACACATCTGAATGACTGCATTTCAAACACTTTCCAAGAATTTCCTCAGACGCACCATTTCCATAAATTTCTGCGGTGTCAAAAAAGTTCAAGCCGTTCGCAATACATGCTTGAAAGACGTTTTGGATATCCTGCTCTGTGAATTTTTCATTTGGAAGCCAAAGCATCGTTCCAACGCCCATCCGAGGAAGCTTAAACAAATTTTCATTTTCCATACTCAAGTTCACCTTGCCTTATTGCATTTTCTTTAATATACTAACAATCGGACACAAAGTAAACATTCTGTTTGTTTTGCGTTTGCCGTAAAAGAAACAAAAGTATGGCTGTTTGAATTATAACATACACTTATTGCAAAATTGTTTATCGGAGAACTATGGAAAATCAAAGAATACGTTTGACCAAACAGTTGCTAAAAAACGCACTGCTCACACTGTTAAACCAAAAGTCCATCAATAAAATTTCCGTAACGGAACTTTGCCGGTGCGCTGAGATCAACCGTGTGACGTTCTACAAATACTACAGAGACCCCTCTGACGTACTCATGGAAATAAAGAGCGAAATATTATCCGGCGTAGAAGATCGAATTTCTACCTATGAGAAAAACAGCATCCATTTAATCTCTGCACTACAGTTTTTTCAGGAAAAACGTGAAGAACTCCTTGTGCTCATCAAAAATATCCCAAGTCATGAATTAGAGGAATGGTTATTTTACTCTCCCTCAATCCGAAAAATCTTATGGGAAAACAACTTTCAGGAATACAATGAAGCCGACAAAGAACGGGCATACCTTTTTATCTGTAACGGCTCCTATTCCATCATTCGCCAGTGGATGACAGAAGGATGCAAAGAACCTCCGGAAACGATTGCAGATTTTATCCACGGATTTGCCATGAAATTGTTATAACTGATTGCATAAATTCCGATTTGTATAGCTGCATCAGGGCCGAAGATTCTAACATGCCGGAAAGAATGAGAATAATAAATTATACTTTTATTATACCGTGGATAAGGCGGATTGTCGATGGGAAGTTCGACGCTTTTCGATTCTGATGGCCCAGCCGGCCCGCCAATAACATAAAATTTAACAATTCTTGCCAAACTACGCTGCATCTTTGTATAATACAGATAAGGAAAAATCCCCGCAGAAACGGGAAACAAAAAGAAGCAACGCAAATGAAGATCGCAGTTATTGGCCCCGGTGCGATGGGGATGCTGTTTGGCGGCTACCTGTCCCAGCACCATGATGTCACCCTGGTGGGCACCAACCCCGCCAAAATGCAAACCATCACCGATGACGGTATTACCATCCGCGAGATGGACGGCAGCGAGCGCACCTATCGCCCCCATGCCACCGCCGATACCATCGGCCTCTCCCCTGTCGACCTGGTCATCGTGCAGGTCAAGGCCAGCGCTTCCGAAGCCGCGCTGACCAAAAATAAAGCCCTCATCGGCCCGGACACCATCCTGATGACCCTGCAAAACGGCATGGGCCACGATGCCTTGCTGAGCCGCTTTGCCGCACGGGAGCAGATCGTCATCGGCACCACCCAGCAGGGCAGCTACAAACTGGGCGAGACCGCTGTCTGCCACAGCGGCTTGGGCAAGACGTTTTTGGGTGCCATTATCGGCGACAGCAGCCGCTTTGCGGCCCTGGCCGAGGTGTTTGCAGGCTGCGGCTTTCCCTGTGAGGTCAGCCCCCAGGTGCAGGGCATGATTTGGGATAAGCTGATGATCAACGCATCTTCCAGTGTGCTGTCCGGCATTTTGCAGGTGGCCCAGGGCTGCGTGGAGCAGGACCCCCACGCCTGGGCGCTGGCCGAAAAGCTCATCCGCGAACTGTGCGCCGCCACGGCCGAGGGTTACCCCTTTGATGCCGAGGAGCAGATCGCCCGTATCCGGCTGCACCTGCAAAAGGCCCCGGACGGTTTCACCAGCATCTATGCGGACCTGAAAGCGGGCCGCCGCACCGAGGTGGATGTTATCAACGGTGCCGTTGTGGCGGCCGGGCATCGCAACAATATCCCCGTGCCGACCCATGAGTTTGTGGTGGAGCTGGTCCACGCCATGGAAGGCAGAGCATAAGAACTTACAAAAACAAACGGAGCAATGTAAATAATAGGAGGCGAACTATGCAAACCCGCAGATTGGGCAAGACAAACCTGCAGGTCAGCGAGATCGGCTTTGGCGGCGAGTGGTTGGAGCGCCACCCCGAAGAAGAAGGCATCGCGCTGATCGAGTACGCATCCGCCCAGGGCATCAATATCCTGGACTGCTGGATGGCGGATCCCAAGTCCCGCGATATCATCGGCAAAGGCATCCATAAAAACCGCGATAAATGGTATATTCAGGGGCACATCGGCTCTACCTGGAAGGACGGCCAGTACTACCGCACCCGGGATATGGCCTACGTGCGCCCCGCCTTTGAGGACCTGCTGGCCCGCCTGCAGACCGATTACATCGACCTGGGCATGATCCACTACGTCGACTCCGAGCAGGAGTGGGAGCAGATCCAACACTCGGATTATTTGGAGTATATCATGCAGCTGAAAGCTGCCGGCACCATCCGGCACATCGGCATCAGCAGCCACAACCCCAAGGTGGCTATGAAAGCCGCCCAGTCCGGCTATGTGGAGATGATTTTGTTCAGCATCAATCCGGCGTTCGACATGCTGCCCGCCAGCGAGGATATTGATGTCATGTTTGCCGAGAAGTTCGATGACGGCCTGAAAGGCATCGATGCCGAGCGCGCTCGCCTGTACAAGACCTGCGAGGAAAACGATGTGGGCATCACGGTAATGAAGCCCTTTGCGGGCGGCCGCCTGTTTGACGAGAAGCGCTCGCCTCTCGGCACGGCCCTGACCCCGGTGCAGTGCATCCACTACGCCCTCACCCGCCCCGCCGTCTGCGCTGTCATGTGCGGTTACGACAATCAGGCCCAGGTGGATGCCGCCCTCGCCTACGAGACCGCCACCGCCAGCGAGAAAGACTATGCCTCAGTGCTGGCGAACGCCCCGGCCCACGCTTACCGCGGCCAGTGTACCTATTGCGGCCACTGCAAACCCTGCGTAGCCAATCTGGATATTGCGATGATTAACAAGTTCTACGACCTGGCGACCATGCAGCCTGAAGTGCCCGCCACCGTGCAGAGCCACTACGAGCTGCTGGAAAAGACCGCCTCGGCCTGCATTGGCTGCCGCTCCTGCGAAAGCCGCTGCCCCTTTGGTGTAAAAATCGCCGAGCGAATGAAAAAGACGGCGGCATTGTTTGGGGGCTAAAAAAGAAAGGTACATACCATGGAACTGCAAAACGGCCGCCCGGCGGATACGACCGGACGTTTGGAAAAGGAACTGCGCTGCTACGACCTATTGGACCGCCTGGGCGTAGCCTATGAGCGGGTCGACCACGCCCCCGCCATGACGATGGAAGTCTGCCAGGAGATCGACCGGGTGCTGAATGCGGTGATCTGCAAAAACCTGTTCCTCTGCAACCGGCAGGAGACGGCATTTTACCTGCTGATGATTCCCGACACCAAGGTGTTCCATACCAAGGATTTGTCGGCGCAGATCGGCTCGGCCAGGCTGTCCTTTGCCAAGGCCGAGTATATGCAGCAGTTTTTGGACATCACGCCGGGGTCGGTCAGTGTGCTGGGCCTGATGAACGACACCGGCCATAAGGTGCAGCTGCTCATCGATGAGGATGTGCTGGCCAGCGAGTACGTAGGCTGCCATCCCTGCATCAACACCAGCAGCCTGCGCCTGAAAACCCGCGACCTGGTGGAGAAGATTTTGCCTGCCGTGGAGCACGAATTTATTAAGGTGAAGCTGTAAGGCCCCCTGCCCCGGCGGGCGTGGTCACAAATTCTTCAAAAACTATTTTAAAATCGTTCAAAGCTCTTTTATATCCTGCACATAAGTTGCCTGTATACTATGTATCGTAGTCGAAAGACAAAGGCGGGAAACATCCCGCAATCATACACACTGCGCCCTGGATCATGCCAGAGCAATCGCTCGGTCCAGGCCAGACAACCAACAAGGCTACGATGCCATTACATATACATGATTCTTCTCCTATCCTAAAAAATACCGCTTTACCCCTTTGAGCGTCCCGCCCTACCCCTGCGGGACGCTCTTTCTTTTTAAATTTGTGCGATACAGCGTGTGAAACAGATTTTTTTGAAAAAATCTCAAAAAAATTGAAAAAAAGGCTTGCATTTCTGGCCCCGCTTTGCTATAATAATCAAGCACCGAGCGACACGGGGTGCCGCAATGGAGCACAAAAGAATATGGGAGCTTTCCCGAGTGGCCAATGGGGACAGACTGTAAATCTGCTGCTTAATGCTTCGGTGGTTCGAATCCACCAGCTCCCACCAAAACGCGATACTTCGAAAGAGGTATCGCGCTTTTTGTATTTCTTGATTTTGCCGGAATTGCGCTGGTGGATTTGAACAGCCCGGCCCCGCGGTCGCGTCCCGCGGGGCAAAAACAGCCCTGCGGGCTGTTTTTAGGGCGCGGCTTGCGAATCCACCAGCTGTTACGTAAATGCGGTATTTTAAAAGGGGGAGTCGTCTTTTTCTTTTGCCTGACCGCACTTTTGACCGCATAGGTAAGGTGCTTTTTGGTGGTATTCTTGATAATTCGCTTAAAAACTGCTATTCTATTTATAATTTGAATGTAACTTACTGCAAGTGAGAGGTTACTATGGAAAATTACCATCCCCCATTTCAAATAACGGATGCTATCATCAATGATGTTGCTGAAATTTCGGAGTTGATGGGCAGATTGTCTGTTACTCCCGGGCTTTCCGCAAACCCGACGCTGCGCAGGGAAAACCGAATCCGTACCATTCATGGTTCACTGGCCATTGAGCAGAATACGCTGTCATTGGAACAGGTAACGGCGGTGCTTAACGGAAAAACCATCATTGCACCGCCGAAAGATATTGCCGAGGTCAAGAACGCCTACGAAATTTATGAGCATCTGGATTCGCTGAACCCTTACTCCGCCGAAGATCTACTGGCGGCGCATGGCGTTATGATGCGCGGGCTGGTCGAAGAAGCAGGCATGTTCCGTACGCGGCCTGTTGGCGTGGTGAACCAAAAGGGCAACATCCTGCATTTTGGTACACTGCCAGACTATGTGCCGGATTCCGTGATGAAGTTACTGGACTGGGCAGAACACAGTACCGTGCATATGCTGATCCGCAGCTGCGTGTTCCACTATGAGCTTGAGCTTATCCATCCTTTTGCTGACGGTAACGGCCGCATGGGGCGGTTGTGGCATACGCTGATGCTCTCCAAGTGGAATCCCATGCTGGCGTGGCTGCCGGTGGAATCCATCATCCATGACCGCCAACAGGAATACTACGACACCATCAACGAGTGCAACTATGCAGGCGAATCCACGGTGTTTGTCGAGTTTATGCTGGCATCCATCAAAGCATCGCTCATAGAAGTGCTTTCCGTGAGCGATGAAATGAGCGATGCCACCGCCAAGCCTGATAAAGAGGCTAGCCGCTGGAATCTGATAAAAGCCTATCTGAACGACCACCCATTTATTATGAACGCTGACATCCGCGCGCTGTGTGATGTTTCGGCCGCTACGGCTAACCGCATTCTGGCGGGCTTCGTCCGTGACGGAAAACTGGAAAAATGCCGCGAAAATGGTTGGTGGGTATACAAAATGAAAGACTGACCGCCCGGATAGCCGTTTGTTATATTTGCATTTTTGACAGCAATTTCTTATATAAAAACCTGTAAACCCCGGGCTGTGACCTGTCTATGGTCACAGCCCGGGGTTTGCAGGTAATAAATTTAATAAATCGCGTACAAAAATCCTCCGCCGCCCAGGAAGTAGCCCATGAACAGAAAGAGGAAAAGCGCACCCTCGTAGATGACCCAGCGCAGGGCGCGGGGGGCGGCGGCGAGGCGATCGCGGAAGTGGATGCCCCGCTCGTGGGCGAGGTCAACGGCAATGACCAGTGCCAACCCGAAGAAAAGCAGCAGCTGTTCCTGGCGGCTGGTCAGGCCCAGCTCCCAGTAGTTGCTGAACGCCTTGTGCCCACCGTTGTGCAAGATGCCGCCGAAGTAGGCGGCGGCGTTGGCCAGGCTGCTGGCGCGGAACATCATAAAGGTGAACAAAAACAGTGTAAACGTGCCCGCCACGCCGAGGATCCGTGCCTTGCCCTGGGTGATGGCTTTGCGCCAGGGCAGGTGGTTCTCCAGCGCCTGCAAAGCGCCGTGGGCGAAGCCCCACAAAAGGTACGTCAGCCCGGCACCATGCCACAGCCCACTGACCAGAAACGTAGCAATGATATTGCCGTCCCGCCGCGCGGCGCTGCAGCGGCTGCCGCCCAGCGGAATATAAACGTAGTCTTTCAGCCAGCGGGACAAGCTGATGTGCCAACGGTCCCACAATTCGCGGATGTTGGCGGCCAAAAACGGCTGGCGGAAGTTCTCCGGCAGGGTCAGGCCCAGCATCTCCCCTGCCCCCAGCACAATGTCGGTGTAGCCGGAGAAATCAGCGTAAAGCTGGAACGCATACAGCACGACACACAGCACCAGCTGGCTGCGGTCATAGGCGGCGGGGTTGGCAAAAGCGGCGTTGACGGCCAGCGCGGCGCGGTCGGCCACGGCCAGCTTTTTAAAGTAGCCCCAAAAGCACCGCTGCGCCCCCCGCTTCCATTGGCCGGGCTGCGGGGCGGCGGCATCCAGCTGGGGCATCAACTCGCCATAGCGGTTAAACGGCCCCTGGGTGATGGACAGGAAAAACGAGGCAAAGCAGAGCAGCCGGGCGTACTGCGGCTCCGGCTCCAGCTTGCCCCGGCGGACATCCACCAGGTAGCTTACCAGCTGCAGGCTAAAATAACCGATGCCCAGCACCTGCAGTACGCTTACATCCCAGATGCGCAGCGAGAACGCCTGCCCCAGCAGCAAGGCGGCGGGGCGCAGTTTAAGCAGCGCCAGCGGGGCCAGCGCGGCGGCCAGGCCCGCGTAAAACCAGCGGGGGCTGCCGCGCAGGTGCAGCGCAGCCTGCCAGACCAGCAGGGTCATCAGGCAGAGCAGCAGGCAGCCCTGCCAATCCAGCGAGAAGTAGAATACAAGGCTGGCTGCCAGCATCAGCTGCCAGCGGCGGCGCTGCGGCGTAACGCGCCAAAGGCCCGCCAGCAATGCAACGAACAGAATAAAACCGAAGGAACCAACGGTCAGCATGGTTGTGGGTGGGCCTCCTTTGCGTTTGTTTTTTGGTTTCTGGTCTGTCGGCCTTGCCTACCTTGCGGCGGATGCCACCGCGGCCAACTCACAAATGCGCCATGGCAATGGATTGGTCAGGGGTCAATTCCAGCTTTTCTTCCACGGTATCATAAAACAGCGCCGAAACATCCTCGCCAGCATTGCGGCGGGTGATCGTATCGCACAAAACGGCGGTAAATTTCTCGGCACCCTGGCCGTTGAGGTGGTGGGCATCGGAAAAGTCCTCTACCAGCAGGTCCAGCGTGTCCACGTCTTTGTACAGCGAAAAATCCCAGTACATCGTATTATTCTCGGCGGCAAAATCCCGCAGCGCATCCACGTAGGCCTGGTAGTTGGCTGTGTTGTACAGGTAGGCGCTGGGCAGCGGCGCGGTGAACAGCACCAGCTGGATGCCATTCTCCTGGCAAAATTCAGCGGTCTTGCGCAGATATTCCCACCCAAAGTCCGACAGTGGTGCTTCGGGGTCCACATCCAGCAGTGTGTGGAACGCATTTTGCGGCGTACCGCTGGTGTACACAAACCCCCGTCCGCGGTAGCTTTCGCCCTCATCGGCGTAGGTCAGGTAGCTGTAGCTGCCCAGGGCGTAGCCGTCCGTCAGCTTGGCGCGCCAAAGCGCGGGCATTTTGCTGGGGCTGGCTACACCGTGGCGGGCAGGCAGCAGCAGGTCAGCAAAGGCGGCCACACCGCCCATCTCGGCCTGATAAGCATAGCGGTTGGGCGAATTCCACCGCATGTGGTCGGTCAGCAGATAGCAGGCCAGCGGCACGTCCTTGGAGGCACTCTGGTTGTAACCAGTGTAGAACATCTCCAAATAGACGGTCTTAAGTTGATTTTGCGCGGCGGTCTCCCGCAGCATGTAGTAACTGCCATCGGGCAGCTGCTGGGACGACCCCGCGTTAAAGCTGTAGGTGCCTAGCGCAGCGTCCACAACATCCGGGTCAACGCTGCGGTAACAGTGGGACGAACCCAAAAACAGCGTGTCGACCTTGCCTGCATCGGCGTACAACTCCTGCAGCATCGCGCGGGAGTAGGAGTGTACATCGTCCACCAGCAAAAAGTTGGCGGCGGCAAGCACGGCCAGCGTCAGCGCGGCGAACAGCAGTACAGCGCCCAGTTTACGTAGCATTTTCATGGCGTGTTATCGCTCAATTTTCATGTGGGGGTGCTTTGGCTGGTAGGCGGCAACGTCCAGCTGCCAGGTGGTGGAGCCATCGGCGGTCTCCTCCACTTTCTCAAAGCCAAAGCTGGCATAAAACTCGCGCACCATCGCATTTTTGGCGGTGGGATAATAATACCCGCGGATGGTCTTGACCCCGCGCGCGGCGGCATCGGCCACCATGGTATCCATCATGGCATCCTCCATGCCGCGCTTAAGCACACGGCAGCTCATCAGCCACAGGCGCAGGTGCAGGGTGTCCCCCTCCTGCTCGCCCGCCGTGACGGTGACGATGCCGTTATCGCCGAACTTGTCCACCAGCTTGCCGCAGCGGCAGAGCCAGGCCGGGTTCTCGGCCATGGTGCGGATGTCATCCTCGCTGCAGCGCAGGGTGGTCAGGTTGAACTGGTTGGATTTGTTGGTCAGCTGGGCAATGCGCTGGATGTACAGCGGCTCAAAATCCTTGATGGTGGCTGTCATTTCCAGGCTGTCCAGATACTGGCCGTAATCGCTGAAAGATGCCTGCGCCTTGGCGCGCTGGGCGTTCTGGTGGTAGAGTTCCGTCTTTTTCAGGTCCTCTTTCGAGAGGGCGGTGACCTCAAAGTAGCCGCCGTGGTCCAGCATTTTGATGTAGTTTTCGGCACCGTCCAGCGCGGGCACGGCCACGCCGGGCACCTGCGCCGCCACAATGGCACGCTCGGCAGGGTTATCATCGGCAAAGACGAAGCTGTCCGCACCCAGGTTCAACTCGGCGGCAATGTCGGTCAAGTTGCGGTCTTTCGGCTCCCAGTTGGCCTTGATGGCGACAAAATCGTCAGGGCGCAGCACACCGTCCGGGTGGTTCAGGCCCGCCAGCGCGTTGGCTTCATCGTTTTTGGAGTCCACCGCCAGGATTACGCCGATGGATTTCAGCGCCTTGCAATAACTCTGGAACTCGGCATAGACCTGGCCCTCCGGCACCTCGGGGCCGATAGCCAGCCCGTCCACGCCGTCATCGCCCACGATGCCGCCCCAGAGCGTATTGTCCAGGTCCAGCACAAGGGCCTTTTTGTTGCGGCCGTACAAAGACTTGATGATGTTGGCTACGCTGCCCGCCAGGGACGGGATAGCATCCAGGCACATGGCATATTTGTACATGTGCCAGAAAAACGCATCGCCCCAGGAGGTCAGGCCGTAATCGGCGGAAAGGTAGTCGATATCGTTGATGTAAAAATGCTCATGCGCGGCGGCGTAGGCGTAGAATTTCTGGTTCAGCCGGCTGATGAAGTTGGAGCGGCCGTGGGGGTCCCAGATATCGCGGTTGCCCATCAGGCGGAAGTTGGGGCGGTCGAAGTTGTTCTGGATGACCGGGCAGCCGAACTTGGCTTCCAGCGCCTGCCACATCGTCTCAAAATGGGCATACTGGTCGGCCAGCATCGCGTCAATGTCGGCTTCGCTGTCGGCGGTGGTGGGCAGGGCGGTTAGGTTGCGCCAGTTGGTGTGGATGTAGATGATGTCGGGGTGGAACTCGTCCAGTTCCGGTGTGCCGAACATGGCATCCTGCCAGTACTGGGCATACTCGCTCTGGTAGAACTCGGCCTCGATGCCGTATTGCAGCAAAAACAGCCCCAGCTGGTCGGCCACTTCGTTGGTGGTGGACCCGCCGAGGATGGCGATTTTTTTGTGCAGGGGATGCGGGTTCTGGGCCAGCAGTTCCCGCCGCAGCCGCCGCTTTTTGCGCAGCAGCGTTTCAGTATCCAGGGGATAATGGAAACAATCCATGGGTGGCTCCTTTGGTCGGAAGTCTGTTGTAGGGGTCGATGCTTGCATCGACCCGCGGGCGGATGCGAGCATCCGCCCCTACAGATAAGTGATTGTATTTCAGTCCAGTTCTGCCAGGGCACCTTTCAGGGCCTGGCTGATCTGGTCGGGGCAGCTGGTGGCCTTGCGGCCGCAGCGGATGCCCTCCATACGGGTGATAGCGTCCTCGGCTTTCATGCCGGGCAGCAGGCTGGCAATGCCTTTCAAGTTGCCATCGCAGCCGCCCAGGACCTTGATGCTTTTAATGGTATGGTCGGCGTTCAGCTCAACCTCGGTCTGCACCGAGCAGGTGCCCTTGTTTTTGTAGATGTATGCCATGGTGATATTGCTCCTTTTATAATGGTAGTCCGTTTTTTAGGCTCCCTCTGCGAGGGAGCTGTCAGCGAAGCTGACTGAGGGAGAGACAGCGCCTTTAATGCTTACTACATCGAAAGCTCTCTCCCCCACCGCCTTCGGCGGAGCCCCCTCGCAGAGGGGGCCGCTCGAGGTCAATTGCTTCTCTTAAATGTCGATTTTCTTGCCTTGGCTAAATCGTTCAGCCGTGCGATCTGCTCATCGCGGGTGGTGAACGCACCGACCGGGCGCGGGGTGACGGTGTGGATGCCGTGGTAGTCGGTGCCGCCGGTAATCAGCAGCCCGTTCTCCTTGGCCAGGCGCAGCAGTTCGGCCTTGTCCTCCGGCGTGTTGCGGGGGTGGTCGATCTCCACACCGTCCAGGCGGCCGGCGGCGATCAATTCCCGCGCCAGTTCCATGCTGTGATACACGCTGGGGTGCGCCAGCACCACCACACCACGGCAGGCTTTGATAAGGTCCAGCACGGTGTCTACCGGCTCATACCGGGGCGTGTGCAGGATGCGTCCGCGCACGGGTTTCAGCCCGAACAGCGAGCGGTAGACCTCGTTGTACAGCCCGTCAGCCAGACCGTACTGCCACAGCACCCGCATGATATGCGCCTTGTATAACGTGCCGCTGTCCTTGGCAAATTCCAGCGCCTCCTGGGTGGAATACTGCGGGCAGATCTCCTCCAGCTCTTTGCTGCTTTGCATCATGGCGGTGTAGCGGCGCTCGGCCATCATGCGGGAGAAATCCTCCAGCGCAGGGCAGTCATCGGGCCAGTAGCACAAAAGGTGTACACGGTGGGCGCGCTCATAGTCATAGGCGGTCAACTCGGTGGCGGGGATCAGATGCACACCATCCTGTACCGGATGGGCGTAGGCATAGCGCACACTCTGGATCGAATCATGGTCCGAGATGGCGAGGTGCGTCATCCCGGCGCACCGTGCCAGAAACGGCAGCTTCGCCACCGGCGTGGAACCATCGGAATAGGTTGTATGCGTATGCAGATCACCCGGCATAGTGAGTAGACCTCCTTACCCTTTTGCGTAATACACTATTATACAATGTTTTTTGTGCTTTGGGAAGCCCCCGGATTTTATGCTGCGGCCTGGCGGCCCTGCCTACCTTGCGGCAGGGCCTTTTTTTAGTGGGCACTGCCCGCTGTTCCTACTCTTTTGTGACCAAAAGAGTAGCAGAAAAGTCCCGCTACTTCCGAGGCGCGGGGCACGGCTTAGGGGCTACTCGCCCCTAAGAACCCCAAAGTGGAGGTCGAAGACCCCAAAAGCTAAAAAATGCAGGAGTACTGCATTTTTCTTAACGCTTTTGTGTTCTTCTCCACATTGACCCCTCCGGGGCCAAAATCCCTCTATAGGTTATACGAACGAGCGGAAGTAAGAAACAAAAAGCATAAATTTCGCATTTACCAATTGTAGAGTGTTGGCCGCGGGCAGCGGCCAGTTCGTCCGCTCTTGGATTCTTAAGGGCGCGATGTGCGGCGCATAGCGCCGCGTTCGCGAAGCGAACCCAGCGCCCTTAAGCCGGGCCTCCCGCGCTATCGGAAGTAGCGGGACCCTTTTCGGTTCCTTTTGGGGTTCCAAAAGGAACATCTAACGGCAGTTGCCCATTAAATCGAGCGGAGCGCCGCAAGGTGGCGCGTAGCGGAAGCTGCCTATTTAACAGTCTCCGCATACTCCCGTGCCGAGGCCACAAACTGCTTGGCGGCGGGCGATAAACTCCCGCGGGAGAGACAGGCTAACCCGATGCTGCGCTTGGCGGCAGGTTCCAGCCGCAATACCTGGCAGCCGCTGTGGTCGGTGCCCCGGCGGAACATCAGCTCCGGCATGATGGCTAATCCCTGCCCGCAGGAGACCATCGCGATCATGCTCTGGTCGTCCACGATGTAGCACCGGCTGTTGACGTGCAGGTCGTTCTTTTTAAAATAGCTCTGGATGTCGGCATCCACATCGGACTGCTGGCTGACGAACGCCCGGCCCTGCAATTCCTCGGCCCGTACACAGCCGGGGCGGCGGGGCTGGTAGTCGGCCGGGGCGATGCAGACCAGCGGATCATCATAGAGTGGTTCAAAATCCAGATCCCGCGCGCTGGAATTGGAGAGAAAACCCAGTTCCACCGTGCCGCCTTTCAGCCAATCCACGATGTCGGAATAGGACCCCTGGTACAGCTGCACATCAATGCCGGGAAACTGCTTTTGGAACGGCGGCACCAGCTGCGGCACCCAGGTGACGCAGGCCGAGTTGAACACCCCCAGCCGCAGCACACCCTTGTGCATACCGTTGACCTGGGCGATGGACTGGCTGAGCAGTTCACTGCTGTTAAGCATCTGGCGGATGGACGGCAGCAGGCTTTCGGCAGCGGCGGTCATGGTCACGCCGCTTTTGGTGCGGGTGAACAGCGGAAATCCGCACTCCGACTCCATGCCGGAGACCGCGTGGCTGATGGCCGAGGGCGTTAAGTGCATCTGCTCCGCCGCAGCGGCAAAGGTGCCCAGCTGGGACACCGTCATAAAAATCTGGCAGTCTGTCAGGGTCATAAACGACTTCTCCTAACGTGAACGAATTTCACTTTACATATGAAAAAGTTAAGCTTTACTTCACGTCTATACTGTACTATTATATTGGCAGAAAGTCAATGCCCGTAACGCACATTGCGGGCTGTACAAGACTCCTCTCCCTCCTTAGCCTTGCCGTCCGCACACCGGCAGGGCCTTTTTTATTGCCTTTTTTCGGGGGAAAGTGTATGATAGTAGCAGTATATATAATGTAAGGGGTACCAACATGTCCAAAACAAGAGGTGTCCGCGGGGCGGCCGGGTGGTGCGCGATCGCGGCAATTTTCTACCTGCTGGCCCGCAGCCTGCTGTATGCGGGCATCAGCGTGCTGGTAGGGGTGGTGCACCCCGGTGCCAGCCTGGCTAAACCCATCGGCGTAAGCGAGGTCGGCCTTGGCCTGCTGCAGATCGTCATCGCAGCTGGGGCCGTCGCCGTGCCGCTGGTGTGGCTGCTGCGCTCTACCCGCCTGCAAACCGATGACCTGCGCATCACCCTGCCCGCGCCCTGGAGCCCGGCGTTCTGCCTGCCGGTGTTTTTGGGCGTAGCCAGTACAGCCAACCTGTGCGGCGGGCTGCTGGTGCGCCTGGCCGGGGCCGAGGATGCCGCCACCCTGCTGCCCAGCGGCGGGCCGGAGTTGTTTGTTCAGTTTTTGGCACTTTGCGCTGTGCCTGCCGTGGTAGAAGAACTGTTTTTCCGTGGTGCGCTGCAAGGTCTGATGCGCCCCAGCGGCAGCGCAGCGGCCATTTTTGGCCCGGCGCTGCTGTTCGGGCTGCTGCACCTCGACCTGGCCCAGGGGCTGACGGCCTTTGCCTGCGGCGTGTTTTTAGGCTGGCTGGCCGAGCGGTCGGGCAGCATTTTGCCGGGGATGCTCTTGCATTTTTGCAATAACACGCTGGCTTTTTTTAACCTGTACCTGCGTTTTTACGCGCCGCAGCCGGTGTCTTTTGGCGTGGAACTGTTTATTTTGTTCTTCTTCCCGGTGTTTGGCGCGTGGCTGATCTGGCATGCCCGGCAGCAGGGGTTCCGCTTTTCGGCGGGCCTGCGCCCCGGCGTGGATGTGACCGAAATTTTCACCAGCCCCGTCTACGACCTGGCTGTAGTGTTCCTGGTCTGCTACACGATTTTTGTTTGAGGTGCTTATGACCGATGAAGAACTGATGCGCGCCGCCCTGGACGAGGCCCGCGAAGCTGCTGCCCTGGGCGAGGTGCCCGTGGGGGCCGTGGTAGCCAAGGACGGTGAAATTATCGCCCGGGCGCACAATTTGCGGGAAAGCGGCAAAAACGCCACCTATCACGCCGAACTGATGGCGATCGATGCAGCCTGCAAGGCGCTGGGCGGCTGGCGGCTGTGGCAGTGCGAGCTGTTTGTGACGCTGGAACCCTGCCCGATGTGCAGCGGGGCGATCATCAACAGCCGGTTAAAGCGGGTGGTGTACGGCGCGCGGGACCCCAAGGCGGGGTGCTGCGGCAGCCTGACCGACCTGTTTGCCCTGCCGTTCAACCATCATCCCGTGATCGAATCCGGCCTGCTGGAGGAGGAAGCCCAGGCATTGCTGCAAGATTTCTTTGCGATGCTGCGCGAAAAGAGGAAGAAAAAATGATGCGTAATGTATTTCTGACCGGCGGCAGCCGGGGCATTGGCGCGGCTGCCGTGCTGGCGCTGGCCCGCGCGGGGTACAATGTGGCTTTTACCTATCACGCCCACCCCGAAGCCGCCGAAGCCGTGGCCGCCCAGGCCCGTGCCCTCTCCCCTGCCGGGACATTTTTGCCCCTTTGCGCCGATGCGGGCGACTCTGCCCAGGTGCGCACCGCCGTGGCCCAGGCCGAAGAAGCCCTGGGCAGCTTGCAGGTGCTGGTCTGCAATGCGGGCATCGCCCAGCAAAAGCTGTTTACCGACACCACCGATGAAGATTGGCACCGCATGATGGCCGTGGACTTGGACGGCGCGTTTTACGCCTGCCGTGCTGTGCTGCCCGGCATGATCCGGCAGAAATATGGACGCATCGTGCTCATCAGCAGCATGTGGGGCCAGACCGGCGGCAGCTGCGAAGTGGCCTACAGCGCCGCCAAAGCCGGGCTGATCGGCCTGGGCCGCGCCCTGGCTAAAGAGGAAGGCCCCAGTGGGATCACCGTGAATATTGTTGCGCCCGGTGTCATCGATACCGACATGATGGCAAGCTTTACCGCCGAGGACCGCGCCGCGCTGGCCGAGGAAACGCCTGTGGAGCGCCTGGGTACAGTTGAGGATATTGCACGGACAATCGTATTTTTGTGCGATGAGAACGCCGGGTACATTACCGGGCAGGTCCTCGGCGTAAATGGCGGGCTGGTGATTTGATTTTTATGCTGGCGGTGCCCCGGCCCTGCCGCCCCAAAAAGGAGGATCTAATAAAATGGACATGCAAACCACTGCAAAACACATCAATACAATCGCCAACTTCTGCGCTCCGCGGGATTTGGCGGCGCTGACCCAGCAGGCAGTGCAAACGGCCATCCACGCCCCTCAGGTGGACGTTATGGTCCTGTTTGGCGGCAGCATCCTGGCTGGCGGTGACGTGCTGGCCGAAGCGATCCACAATAAAATTGCACATACCTACGTCATCGTAGGCGGCGCAGGCCATACCACCGAGACTCTGCGCCAGCGTGTCCATGACGAGTACCCGGCCATCGAGACCGCCGATCTGCCCGAGGCCGAGGTATTCCAGCGCTACCTGCGCACTGTCCATGGCTGCGAGGCTGACCTGCTGGAGACCGCATCCACCAACTGCGGCAACAACATCAGCTATCTGCTGGACCTGCTGCGCGTCCACGATGTGCCCTGCCGCAGCATCATCCTGACCCAGGATGCCACGATGCAGCGCCGCATGGCTGCGGGCTTGGCTAAACTGGCCCTGGACATCCGCTGCCTGAACTACGCCGCCTACCGCGCTGAGGTGGTGGCGCATGATAATACGCTTACCTACGCACAAGCTATCCACGGCATGTGGGACGTTGACCGCTACGTGAACCTGCTGATGGGCGAGATCCCCCGCCTGACCGATGATGCCGATGGTTACGGCCCCCAGGGAAAAAACTTCATCGCCCATGTGGATGTGCCTGACGAAGTCCGCGCTGCCCACGCCGCGCTGCAGCCTGTTTACGGCACCCGTACCGCCAACCCAGCCTTTGCCAGCCGCTGAACATACGCCCTCCCCTTTTGCATACTATGCTGCAAAGGGGGATTTTTTATGGCTTTGTTTCAAAACGGCATCGATGTGTCCCGCTACCAGGGCAGCATCAACTGGACCCAGGTGGCCGCCGCAGGCAAGCAGTTCGCCATCGTGCGGGTGGGGTCCAGCAACAGCGGTGGATTATACGTAGACCCGTACTTTTTGCAAAACGTCACCGGGGCCCACAGCGCCGGGCTGCGGGTGGGGGCCTACTACTACACCTACGCCCGCACCCGCGCCGCCGTGGCCAGCGAGCTTTCTACCTTTTTAAATGTGCTGGAGGGTATCAAACTGGAGTACCCGGTATTTGTGGACGTGGAGGACAGCAGCCTGACCAGCCTGGGCCGCGCTGAACTGACCAGTCTGGTGCAGTACGCCATGGATATTTTGTACCAGCGCAAATGGTATGCCGGGTGGTACAGCTACACAAGCTACATCAACAGCTATTTAAACGCGGGTGCCCTGGCCGATTACCCGCTGTGGGTGGCAGATTACCGTGCCACACTGGGCTACACCGGGGCCTACACGATGTGGCAGTACAGTGGCAGCGGCACGGTCAGCGGTATCAGCGGTGCGTGTGATTTAAATCGCAGCTACAAGGATTTTCTGCCCGAAATACAGGCTGGCGGCTACAACAACTACGGGGCCGCCAGCCCTTCGGTGCAAAAAGTGGACGGGTATAAGCTGGTGGTTTTCAACGCCCGGTGCGAGTATTTTTATACCGCCAACCTCAACGACGTGGTGGGCTACCTGCCCCTGGGCAATTACTGCGTCACCGGCCAGACCACCGCCAAATTTGAGGGCTACGATTGGGTCACTTTTAAATATCAAGGCGAGGAATACTGGACCGCCCTGCTTGGCGACCGCAACCGCCTGGAAAAATGCGAATGTAATTGCAATTGAGGGTTGTGTTTTAAAATATATTGTGGTAATATACAACTACTAGGCGTATTTTGCAGTGTCTTGCAACAGCAGCAAACGGTAGAGGAGTTTAGGCCCCGAAGGGGTCAATCTGGAGAGAAGTGAAAAAGCGTTAAGAAAAATGCAGCACTCCTGCATTTTTTAGCTTTTTTGCTTCTCGACCACCTCTTTGGGGTTCTCAGGGGCGAGTAGCCCCTGAGGCGGGGTCCGCTGCCTCGCAACAGCGGGACTTTTTTCGCTACCTTTTTTGGTCACAAAAAAGGTAGGCTTAACCGCAAGAGGCCATTATAAAAGGCCCTGCCGCAAGGTAGGCAGGGCCGCCAAGCCGCAAAACAAAAACAATCAAATTTGACAACCCACCACCATTTATGGTTTAATAAATTTATATGCCCAAATTCAGGCAACACCGCACAATTCAGGGGGAACCGCCGCATGGCAAAAAAACAACAGGAATACGGCAACGACAGCATCCGCCAGCTGAAAGGCGCGGACCGTGTGCGTAAGCGCCCGGCCGTTATTTTCGGCTCGGACGGCGTGGAAGGCTGCGCCCATTCCATCTTTGAGATCATCTCCAACTCCATCGATGAAGCCCGTGACGGCCACGGCAACCGCATCAACGTCACCCTCTACCCCGACCACGTTGTCGAGGTCGAGGACTTTGGCCGCGGCATTCCGGTGGACTACAATAAGGCCGAGGACCGCTGGAACTGGGATCTCGTATTCTGCGAACTGTACGCTGGCGGCAAGTACGCCGAAGGCAGCGGCAACTACGATTTCAGCCTGGGCCTGAACGGTCTGGGCTTGTGCGCCACCCAGTACGCCAGCGAGTGGATGACCGCCGACATCTACCGCGATGGCTTCCACTATCACCTCGACTTTAAAAAGGGCGAGAACGTGGGCGGCCTGCAGAAAGAACCGTTCAAAGGCAAGCGCACCGGCTCGGTCATCCGCTGGAAGCCCGATACCGAAGTGTTTACCGACATTGCCGTCCCGGCCGACAGCTTTAAAGACATGCTGCGCCGCCAGGCTGTTGTAAATGACGGCGTTACGCTGGTTTTTGAGGATAAATCCGGCTCCGACACCGAAAAGTACGAGTATTTGTACGAGCACGGCATCACCGATTACGCCAACGAACTTGTCGGCGATAAGGGCCTGACCCCGGTACACTTCTGCTCCGGCGCGGCTACCGGCCGCGACCGCGCCGACCAGCCCGATTATCAGGTCAAAATGAACGTGGCGTTCGCCTTTTCCAACACCGTGCAGGCGCTGGAATACTACCACAACTCCAGCTGGCTGGAGCATGGCGGCAGCCCTGACCGTGCCGTGCGTTTGGCGTTTGTCAACCAGATCAACGCCTGGCTGAAAGTCAAAGGCCTGTACAAAAAGAACGAAAGTGCGATCACTTTTGCCGATGTGCAGGACTGCCTGGTGCTGGTCTCCTCCAGCTTCTCCACCCGCACCAGCTACGAGAACCAGACCAAAAAAGCCATCACCAACAAGTTCGTGGCCCAGGCCATGACCGAGTTTTTGAAGCACCAGATCGAGGTCTACTTCATCGAGCACCCCGACGAGGCCGAAAAAGCCTGCAAGCAGGTGCTGATCAACAAGCAAAGCCGCGAACATGCCGAAAAAGCGCGTATCACCATCAAAAAGACGATGACCCAGCAGATGGATCTCGCCAACCGTGTGCAGAAATTCGTCGACTGCCGCACCAAGGACCCCACCCGCCGCGAACTGTATATCGTGGAGGGTGATTCCGCTATGGGTGCCGTCAAGCAGAGCCGTGACTCGGAGTTCCAGGCCATCATGCCCATCCGCGGCAAGATTTTGAACTGTCTGAAAGCCGACTATGCCCGCATTTTTAAATCTGAAATTATCACCGACTTGATCCGCGTTATGGGTTGCGGTGTTGAGCTGGGCGGCAGCCACAACAAGGACCTGGCCAGCTTCAACCTGGATAACCTGCGGTTCAACAAAGTGGTCATCTGTACCGATGCTGACGTGGACGGCTACCAGATCCGCACCCTGGTGCTGACGATGCTCTACCGCCTGACCCCCACCCTCATCAACAAGGGCTACGTCTACATCGCCGAGTCGCCGCTGTACGAGATCAACACCAAAAACAAGACCTATTTTGCTTACACCGAGCCGGAAAAGGCCGACATCCTGCGCCGCATTGACGGCGAGAAATACACGATCCAGCGCTCGAAAGGTTTGGGCGAGAACGACCCCGAAATGATGTGGCTGACCACCATGAGCCCCGAAAGCCGGCGGCTGATCAAGGTCCTGCCCACCGATGCGGAACGCACCGCTGAGGTTTTTGACCTGCTGCTGGGCGATAACCTGCAAGGCCGTAAGGACCACATTGCCGAACACGGCGCAGAGTATCTGGATGATTTGGATGTAAGCTGAGTAAGGGAAAAACAACGATGGCAAAACGAAAAGAAAAGAAAATCATTGCCGCCCGGCCCCAGCTGGGCGATAACGTCGAGATCCTCTCGGCGGGCGAGGTGCTGGAATCTCCCATCACCGATACGCTGGAAACCAACTATATGCCCTACGCCATGAGCGTCATCGTCTCCCGCGCGCTGCCGGAGATCGATGGTTTCAAACCGGCGCACCGCAAGCTGCTGTACACCATGTACGGCATGGGCCTGCTCAAGGGCAACCGCACCAAAAGCGCCAACATCGTGGGCAGCACCATGCACCTGAACCCCCACGGCGATGCCGCCATCTACGATACGATGGTGCGTATGGGCCGCTCCAACGAGAGCCTACTGGTGCCCTTTGTCGACTCCAAGGGTAACTTCGGCAAGGCGTACAGCCGAGATATGGCCTACGCCGCCGCCCGTTACACCGAGGCCAAGCTGGAACCCGTCTGCGATGAACTGTTCCGCGACATCGACAAGGACACCGTAGACTTTGTGCCAAACTATGACGGTACAACGACAGAACCAACCTTGCTGCCTGTCACCTTCCCCACCATTCTGGCCAACAATACGCTGGGCATCGCGGTCGGCATGGCCTCCAACATCTGCTCTTTCAACCTGGAAGAACTGTGCAACGCTACCATCGCCCTGATGAAAGACCCCCAGGCAGACCTGCGGGAGATCATCCCCGCGCCCGACTTCGTGGGCGGCGGCACCATCCTGTACGATGCGGTCGAGATGCAGAACGTGCTGGAAAAAGGCCGCGGCAGCGTCCGCGTCCGCGCCCAGTGGAGCTACGATAAAGAGAACAATTGCATCGATGTAACGCGCATCCCGCCCACGACCACCGTAGAGGCAATCATGGATAAGATCACCGAACTGGTCAAGCTGGGCAAGATCCGTGAAATCAGCGACATGCGCGATGAGACCGACCTCAACGGTTTGAAACTGACCATCGACCTCAAGCGCGGCCAGGATCCGGACAAACTCATGGCTCGCCTGTTCAAAGCTACGCCCCTGGAGGACAGCTTTGCCTGCAACTTCAACGTGCTGATCGGCGGCCAGCCCAAGGTGCTGGGTGTGCGGGACATTCTGCTGGAGTGGATTGCTTTCCGCGCCGAGTGTGTGCGCCGCCGCACTTACTACGATTTGAAGGGCAAGGAAAAGCGCCTGCACCTGCTGGAAGGCCTGAAAGCGATCCTGCTGGACATCGACAAGGCCATCGAAATTGTGCGCAACACCGCCGAAGAATCCGAGGTCGTGCCCAACTTGATGATCGGCTTCGGCATCGATGAAGTCCAGGCCGAGTACGTGGCCGAGATCAAACTGCGCCACCTCAACCGCGAGTATATTCTCAAGCGCACCGAGGAGATCGAGGAACTGGAGAACGCGATTGCGGACCTGCAGGATATCCTCAAGCGCCCGGCCCGCATCAACCGCATCATCATGCAGGAATTGGGCGATGTGGCGAAGAAATACGGTAAGCCTCGCCGCTGCGAGATCTTGTACGAAGTCCCCGCCGCCGAGGCCGATGAGCCGGACGAGCAGGTGCCCGACTACCCTGTGCATCTGTTCTTTACGCGTGACGGCTACTTTAAAAAGATCACCCCGCAAAGCCTGCGCATGAGCGGCGAGCAGAAGCTGAAAGACGGCGATGAGGTGCTGTTCACCTGCGAGAGCACCAACAGCGTAGAACTGCTGTTCTTTACAAATCACCACCAGGTGTATAAATCTCATGCCTATGACTTTGGCGACAGCAAGGCCAGTGTGCTGGGTGATTATGTCGCATCGTCCCTGGGTATGGAGGAGGGCGAAGTGCCCCTCTACATGGTGGTCACGCCGGATTATAAGGGCTGGATGCTGTTCTTCTTCCAGAACGGCAAGTGTGCCAAGGTGCCGCTGTCCAGCTATGAGACCAAGCAGAACCGCCGCAAGCTGCTGAAAGCCTACAGCGATAAGGAAGAACTGGCCTGCATGCGTTACCTGCCCGCCGAGACCGAGCTGGCGATCTTTACCACCAACGGCCGCCTGCTGCTGGCAGGCAGTGCCCTCATCCCCGAAAAGGCCACCCGCGACAGCGCTGGTGTAAACGTTGTAACGCTGAAAAAGAACGCAAAAATAGCCCGCGTCACCCTGGCCGATGGCTTGGAACTGGGCGAAGCCCACCGTTACCGTGTGCGCACCCTGCCCGCCGCCGGTGCCATCCTGCGCGCCGATGACAGCGCCGAACAGCTGACGCTGTAAAACCGGTTAGGCCGCTGCGGCATTATAAGGCCCGCGCCGCAGCAAAGCCGCAAAAAGCAGGATTGACAACGCCACCCAGATTTGGTATAATAACAGTCACTGATGCGGGATTAGCTCATCCGGTAGAGTGACTGCTTCCCAAGCAGTAGGTGGCGAGTTCGAGACTCGTATCCCGCTCCAAAATGAATATTGGTGATACACCAACAAAAAGCCGTTAAGCTGCATAGCTTAGCGGTTTTTTCTTTGTTTCGTGATGATTCACGATGTTTCACGTTGTATATTTATTCTGGTGCAACCTGGGTGCTATACACTTTTTGCGTCCACTTTATAGGTACGCTGGTGCGTTTTTTAGTAGAAAACTTGGCCGATGGGCAAGAAGTCAATTTTGTGGGAAGGTTTGGAGGAAAAGAGCTGAAAATAAGAAGTATGTGAGCTTTTCTGCTTTCCATTGACGAAGAAACAATTTTGTAGTAGCATAAAACTATCAATAATTATGGAATATGAAAGAGAAAATTTATAATTTGCAGTACTGATAATAGCAATCGAAGAGTTTCTGTTGCCTGATTAAACGACTACACTAGGCTGTGATGTGAGGAAACCACCGAGTGCATGAACAGCGGTGAGGACTACCTCCCGAACGTATACTATTACTATAGAGAAAATCCGAGATGGAACTAAGTAGAAATATTACAAGAAAAGGTAAGGAACGTGATGATATATGCGGACGCAATGGCCAAAGAAACCATCGAGTTTTATAAGTTATCTGATAATATATCTGTTTGTTACGATTATATTTATAGAGGGATTGAGCACTACCCCAGCGATGGCAACAATTCCTTTAATGATAAATGCAATTTTTAAAGCGGTACTCTACGGAGTACCATTGTCGGCTCCCTTTTTGCTAATGCTGTACCACAAAAGAAAAGTAGAGGAAATGGGAAGTGACCTGCCTCTGGTAAGAGTTACAATCATCAGCTTGAGCATAACATTGTTTCTTTTTTGGTTGGCGCAGACAGATGAAACAGAAACGCCGGACTTTTGGGATTTCCTTGTGGCGTATGCCATATGGGAAACTTTGTTTTGGGTAGGTACAGGCGGCTCCCTTATTGTTATGGGAATTAATAGTCTTGGTGATGGATCAAGAGAACGAAGAGGAAAGAAAAAGGAAAACGAATTATCGCTAGAAACGCCAGCATCACCGTTGTATCCTAAACCAGAAACTAAGCGGTGCGAATCTGAAGCGGCTGTTGCCCGTCAGCGCGAACTGACGAAGAAAATGGCAGCAAACGCAGAACAAGCACGTGCAGAACAGATGAAATTGCAGGCAGAACAGGAAGCTGCTATCCAGGCGCAGCAAGAACGCACAGCACGATTTGCAACGCTCTCGCAGGAAGAACTGCTATATGAAGTAGCACGTTATACGACAACTCAGATGTTTGTAGAACGAGATACCCTTGCGGTTTGGATGGGAATACAGGACAAAACGAGGGCTCAGGAATTGTTGAATCGACTGCAATCTTACCATTTGCTTACTGTGATGGCGGATCAAAAAAGATATTGGACATCTTTTGATGAACAGGAAATGCTGGAGCATCTTGAAGATGCTTTAGAGCGCGAAAAAGAACCGAACAAAGATAAGCAAGATGTCTCCCAGATGACAGGCTATCAGTTTGAACACTACTGTGCGGCTGTGCTTTTGAAAAACGGATTTTCCAAAGCTGAAGTCACCCAGAGTAGCGGAGACTATGGCGTTGACATAGTAGCAGAAAAGGACGGCATTACTTATGGCATCCAGTGCAAATACTACAATGCAGAAAAAGTTGGTATCAAGGCAGTGCAGGAGGCCTTTTCGGGTGCCCAATTTTACGACTGCATGATAGCCGTGGTAATGACAAACGGAACTTTTACTACGGCTGCCATTGAAATGGCTCGAAAAACAAAAGTAAAGTTATGGGATGGCAACAAACTGGTGGAGATAGAAAGAGAAAATTCCCCTACTAAAAATAGTAGCACGATATTGCAGTAGAAAGTAACGACCAGAAAAGGAGAACAAATATGTACTGCCTGCATTGTGGCAAAGAGATACCGGGCGAGACGATTCCCAACTTTTGTCCGAACTGCGGCGCACAGCTGCGTCCGCTGAACGCAGAACCGGTGGCCAACTGGATGCCGGACGGTACCCCAGACCCCGTGCCGGAAAAAACGGAAGTAACTCCGGAGGAAGAGACCGCCGAGGATGACGCGAACCTTTCGCTGCCCGAACTGGTGGTAAAATATACCGACACTACCCCTACCCCGGCTAAGCCCACAAAGCCAACGAAATCTTTCTGGCAATCCCTTTTGGAGGTGCAGGAAAAACCTTACATTGTACGGACTTTTATTGTCACGGAGGACAGCCGCCGTAGTGCATCTAGCACTGCTTTGCGCGGTGCGGTTGGTGGCATGCTAGGGATAGTCAGTCCGGGCCTTGGCCTTGTTGGTGCAGCGGCGGGCGTGATGTCTGGCAAAAATAAGCACACAACAACGTTTGTTGTTGAGTACAGCGATGGCCACCGTGCGACCGAAACTGTGAAAAACAACAGCAAAGAATATAAATTGTACTGCACTTATCTGGATCTATGAGGATCACACAGCGTAGACTATCTATACACAAGAGGTATATTATGCTAGATGCTTTTCCGATTTATCACTGGTTTCACAATGGCAACCCCTACTCGGGGGCGGAGAAAGGGATGCGGTATGTCATCACGCCGGGCAAAAAGGTCGATCCGGCGGACGAGAGCGGCAAACGCAAGATTGAGTTTCTGACCGTCACGGTTTGGCCGGGACCGTGGAGCGTTGAGCATACCGCCGAAGAAAAGATACAGTCCGCCGAGTTCGAGGGCAATCAGGCGGGGCTGGACGCGGCTGTGGCCTGGCTGCATGAGCGCTACGAGGCCGATGTGCCCCGCTGGACGAACATCCCATCCATTTTGGACTGCGAGCCGGACCGCTGACGGCCTGGCGCAATAGAAAGAGGGAACCTATATGGTACAGGTCGATTTGATTACCGGCTTTTTGGGCGCGGGAAAAACAACGTTTCTGCGCAAGTATGTGCGTTGGCTCAACGCCCGTGGGCAGCGCGTCTGCATTTTGGAGAACGACTTCGGCGCGGTGAACGTGGATGTCATGCTGCTGCAGGATTTGCTGGGCGACAACTGCGACATTGAAACCATCAGCGGCGGCTGCGACTGCGATACCCACCAGCGCCGGATGCGCACCAAACTCATCTCGCTGGCGATGCAGGGCTTTGACCGTGTGCTGGTGGAGCCCAGCGGCATTTTTGACGTGGACGAGTTCTACGATGTGCTGCGGGACGAGCCGCTGGATCGCTGGTACACGCTGGGCAACGTCATTGCCATCGTGGATGCGCTGCTGGAGGAACAGCTCAGCCCCCAGGGTGAGTACCTGCTGGCCAGCGAGGCCGCCAGTGCCGGCATGGTACTGATGAGCCGCTGCCAGCTGGCCGCGCCCGGTCAGGCCGAGGCAGCGCTGGCGCACTTAAACCGTGCGCTGGAAGCCTGCCATTGCGCCCGCCGTTTTGCGGCCGACACCGATGCGCTGTGCAAACCCTGGGACGCGCTGACCGATGCCGACATGCAGCGGCTGGACCGCTGCGGCCACCGCCAGGCCAGCTACGTCAAGCTGCATTTTGACGAGCACAAGGCGTTCACCTCGCTGTATTTTATGGAGCTGCACCTCACCCTGCCCCAGCTGCAGGATGCCGCCCGGGCGCTGTTTGCCGACCCGGCCTGCGGACATATTTTGCGCATCAAGGGTTTTTTGCAGACCGCTGACGGTTGGCGTGAGTTGAATGCCACCCGTGACACGATGCACGTAGAACCCATCCCGGATGGGCAGGAAGTGCTCATCGTCATTGGCGAGGCGTTGGACCGCAGCGCCATCGAGCAGCACATCGGCCAGAAAACCGCTGACCAGGCGTAAAGGTAAGCTATAAAATAAAAGCAGGCAGGGTCCCCGCAGCGGGAAAACCTGCCTGCTTTTGTTATAGAAAGCTTATGTAGAGCCATCGTCAAACGCATTCGTCCCATAATACCAGCGGTCGACAAAAATTTCGATGACCAGCGGCAGGACGAGCGCCGCCAGCGTTACCCAGATGGCCACCAGGGCGCTGGCCAGGTCATCGGTCAGCACGGTCAGGGCGCGGCCAAAAATCTTGCTGGCAAACACCGGCAGCGGCGTACCAAACACCTGCAGCAGGTACCCCCAAAACTCCCCCAAACTGAACGCGCCCAGGTAGTCGCAGGGCAGCGTAGGGTTGCGGGTATATGTGCGGCGGCGCTGGTCGGCGTTGCGCCACAGCAGTTCTTTCTGCTTGATGTATCCCAAAACCCCCATAATCAGCACGGCCATCCAATAGGTGCCGCTGGCTTCGGTCCAGGTCATGGACAGAGCCCCCCTTCTGTTTGGCCCCATTCTACCCTGCGCGTCGAAATTTGTCAATCCGGCGGCCAGGCGGTTGCAATTTTTCCACAATATGGTATACTGATAAAACATGTAAAAATAACTGCCAACTGTGAAAAAAGGAGTATTTATGCTGATCCCTGTACTGTTGTTTATTGTCGGGCTGCTGTTCCTCATCAAGGGCGGCGACTGGTTCGTGGATGGCGCATCCGCGCTGGCACGGCGGTTCCATCTGCCCGAACTGCTCATCGGTGCCACGGTGGTGTCCATCGGCACCACTTTGCCCGAGGTCATGGTCTCCACGATGTCGGCGCTGTCCGGCCACGGCGAGATCGCCTACGGCAACGCCATTGGCTCGGTCATCTGCAACGCGGCGCTGATCGCGGCCATTACCATTGCGGTGCGCCCGGGCAAAGTTGACCCCAAAACGTTGAAAATGCCGGTGCTGTTCTTCTTTGCGGCGGCGGCCATCTACTGCGTGGCGGCCTACGGCTTTGGCAAGTTCACCCGCCCCATGGGCTTTATCATGCTGGCAATGTTCGTGGCCTACATCGTGGCCAACATCCGCCAGATGAAGAACGCCCCGGCGGAGGAGCATGACGAGGACGAGGAAGAAACGATGTCCCTGCCCAAGATGCTGGTACTGCTGGTGCTGGGCGCGGTGCTGATCGCGGTGGGTGCGAACCTGCTGGTGAACAACGGCACCCTGATTGCCCAGGCGCTGGGCGTACCCGAGAGCGTTATCGCGCTGACCTTTGTGGCGCTGGGCACTTCCCTGCCGGAACTGGTCACGGCCATTACTTCGCTCATCAAGGGCCACAGCGACCTGTCGCTGGGCAACGTGGTCGGTGCCAACGTGTTCAACCTGGTGCTGGTCAGCGGCGTGTCGGTCACGCTGGCTCCTTTCACGATCCCCCAGAGCGCCACGATCTTTGGCATGAACTCCAGCCTGGTGCTGGAGATCCCCGTAATGCTGGCGGTTATGGTGTTGCTGACTGCGCCAGCCCTGCTGAAAGGCAAACTCAGCCGCGCACAGGGTGTGGCACTGCTGGTGATCTACGCAGTGTTCTGCGGGATTCAGTTTACGCTTTGATTTTCAGGATTTCAGGATAGCAAAAGAGGGACTGCACCTTGGCAGTCCCTCTTTTGCTTTTATAGCTCGTTTATTGCTTGCTTTCCCAGTAAGCCTTCACCGTCTCGCACAGCAGGGCGTGGTCCTTCAAATGCGGCAGACCGGAAATGATCACCGCGCCGCGGAACTCGCCGCCAACGTACAGCGGAAAGCCACCGCCGCAGAAAGCGTAGTGCTCCTCATCGTGCTGCCAGGGGGCCTTGGCACCGTACAGTTCGCGCTCCACAGCGGCGCGCAGGCTGGTGGTACCGGTCAGCTGCACCGTGCGCTGCTTTTTGTCCATCCAATTGTTGTTGGTGGCATCGGTGCCCGGCAAAAAGGACTGGTACAAAATCATCCCGTCCAGCACAATGCGCATCGCGATCGGCTTGGGGGCCTTCTCCCCTGCCGCGCGCAGGGCACTGCCCAGGGCGTAAGCATCGTTAAAATCAAAGCTGTCAAACCGTACGGTGTTTTCCAGTTCGGTCAATTCCTGTAAAAGGGCTTCATCATACATACAAAACAACTCCTTTTGGCGGCAGCGCGAGCCGCCGCGCAAATTTTCTCCGCCCTTACTATAGCACAAACGCCGCCAAAATGCGAGAGCAAAAGTACACAAAAAGCCGCCCCAGCCTACGAACTGGGGCGGCAATTTTTAGCTGCTTAACTCAAAGCTGCATCAGGTCTCAGGAGAGGAACCACTCGGGGCCAAGGCCGGTGACCGTGAAGGCGGTCAGGATGTACAGCAGGATGGAGCAGATGTAAGCGAACGGGATGGACAGCTTCAGGTAGTCGCGAGACTCGACCTTGGTGTAGGCCAGGCCCCAGGCGATCCAGGACTGGGTAATGCAGGAACCAACGTTGACGGTGGTTGCCGGGATGGTGAACACGCAGAACAGGAACGGGACGCTGAAGTGACCAACGGAGGACAGCACACCCAGGGTGGCAGCGCCGCAGCCGTACAGGGTCAGGGGGCCGCGGAAGAAGCCCAGGATGGACAGAGCAGCGAACAGGGCGCAGACGACCAGCTCGTTGGTGGGCATGATGCCGCCCAGAACTTCCTTGAAGTAGGGGGAAGCATAAGAAGCGCAGGTGTTGAACATGGGCAGGGTCAGCAGGAAGCCAACCAGCGGAGCGGTGTCGACCACGCCGTCATAGTACAGCTTGTTGACCAGCTGGCAGTTCTCCTTGAAGGACTTGTTCATCTTGCCGCAGAGGAACAGGGCCGCAAAACCGGCGATGACGAAACCGCCGATGACGGAGAAGTCGAGCCAGATCTTCAGAACAACGGGCACGATGGGCAGGATCAGGGCGATCAGCGGGGCATCGGTCTGGGTGTTCTTCGGGGCAGCCTGGGCAGCCCAAGCGTGGCTCTTTTTGCCGATCTTCAGGTAGATACCGGTCAGCACAGAGACGACCACGACACTGATGATCAGTGCGTAGATGCCCCAGTGAGAGGTGTACCAGCTGAAGCTGAATTCAGGCATCTCGTCAGAAGCGCAGATGAAGGCGCGCAGCTGAGAGAACTGCAGGACGGGGTTCAGGTACATACCAGCGGAGACCGAACCCATAAAGGTGAACATGGCGATGGCCTTGGGGATGCCCAGGGACATCAGGATGGGCAGGACGATAACGCCGATGGCGATAACGGGGCCGGCGCCCATCATGGCGGTGAAGATGAAGGCCGTCACGATGTTCAGCAGGACGATGGTGATGATGGGACGGTCGCCGCCCAGCTCAACAGTCTTGCGGATCAGGGTGGAAGCGATGCCGGTCTCCATCAGGACGCGGCCAAACCAAGCGCCCCAGCAGACGTTGACCAGCGTGGTGCCCCAGCCTTCGGGAGCGGACTGGTAGATCTTGTTCAGGATCGATACCAGCGTAGTGCCGGAGTCGCCGCCGAACTGCAAAATCGGGTTCTCGGCAATGAACTCCGGAGATGCGACCACGGTGCCCAGCAGGGACAGCGCAGTCCAGACGATGGAGATGATCAGGAAGCCGATCATCAGGTTATGACCTTTAACGCAGTAGTAGGCTAAGCCGAAAAAGGTCAGGACAAGAATGATACCAATCACAAATTCCATAAAAATATTCCTCCTTCTCATGGTAGTCGCTTACAAAGGTGCGCAAGCGCAATGTGATTGAAAGATCGTGCTTAGTATAGCAGATTTTGTGCAAAAAGGCAATAATATATTTCAAGAAAATGGAAAAAGTTTGAAAAAACTGTGAACCCGCGATGCTTCGCAGAAAAAATGCCTTTGTCGAAAATTGTTTGAACGTGCATAAATTGCGCTCATTTTAGGGGCTTTTTGTCCATCTTTTGTGCAACATGTACGGGAAAAACGCCCCGCTTTTGTAAGAGTTGAAAGAATTTTGTCGCAAAATTTGTTTTTCTGTTGCGTATGTGTTACACTATATATAATGTATAGCTGTGGGGCAGGCGGCCTATCGCCGAGGCATTCGCAAAGGCGCGGCCCCTGAAAGGACGTTTAAAATGGCAGACAATATCTTTATGCAGCAAAAGCAGCGCCTCTCATTGGAGGATTACCTGCAATACGATTCCTCCAGCCGCGGCAACCTGGGGGCCGAGCTGCCCGTTATGGTATACCGTATGCTGGAATACTCCCTGAAAGACGAACTCATCCGCCGCTACGGCAAGGAGACCCAGGTCGATGTCTTCCGCAGTGCAGGCCGCACGGCTGGTACTTACTTCGCCCAGAAGTTCCTGGACCTGACTCTGCCGCTGGACCAGTTCGTGGGGGCGCTGCAGGCCAAAATGCAGGAACTGAAGATCGGTGTGCTGCGCATTGAGGACGTGGACGAAGCCAGCGGCCGCATTATGCTGACGGTGGCCGAGGATGCCGACTGCTCCGGCCTGCCTGTGCTGGGCGAGACCGTCTGCAACTACGATGAGGGCTTCATCGCGGGTGTGCTGTCCACCTACTCCCACAAAGAGTACACTGCCATCGAGATCGACTGCTGGGCTACCGGCGACCGTGTCTGCCGCTTCCGCGCCGAAGTACAGGACTGATCCCGCCCAAATCCACCCAAGGAAGTGACCCCGCTTGGAAGACAAAAACTGCGAACTGCTGTTTGAATATCTGCGCAGCATCCTGTATGACCCCACGCCGCACCCACTGGATGCCGCCGCGCTGGATGAACCCTACCGCAAACTGGGTATGGGCCTGCAGGTGCTGGATGGCTACGTGCGGGAGATGAAAGCCTATTCGGCGGCGCTGTCCATGGGAAATTTGTCGGTGGAGCCGCCCGCCCGCGATAATCTGCTGTGCGAGAACCTGAAAAACATCCACGCCAACCTTAACCACCTGACCTGGCAGGCCAAGCAGGTAGCCAAGGGGGATTACTCCCAGAGCGTGTCCTACCTGGGCGAGTTCTCGGATGCGTTCAATTCGATGACCGCCCAGCTGAAAGAGCGAGAGACCGCCATCATCGAGGAAGCCCAGCAGGAGCAGGCTACTCTGGAGCAGGAGGCCTACCACGACCCGCTGACCGGTGTCGGCAGCCGCGCCTGGTTCCAGAAGGTCGCTCAGGAGGTGCTGGACGAGGGGCAGCCTGCGGTGTTCTGCTTCTGCGACCTGGACCGGCTGAAATATGTCAATGATACTTTCGGCCACGCCGAGGGTGACTGGTACCTCTGCCATTTTGTGGAGGAGGTGCGCCGCGTGATCCGCGAGGAGGATATCTTTGCCCGGGTGGGCGGCGATGAATTCTGCCTGATCCTGCGCGGCTGCCCGCCCGAACTGGTGGTGGACAAGATGACCCGCGCCCAGCTGGCTTTCAACCGTGACCGGTCGCATTTATACGAGAAAGGTTTTAGTTTTGGCATCGTGTCGCTGCCCCGTAACCATGCGGTCCTGAGTTTGGACAGCATCCTGAAGCAGGCCGACACTGCCATGTACGAGCAGAAAAAACTGCACAAACGCCTGCGCAGCGAGTGAGGTGCCACTATGACTTACCTGGTAAAACGCATAGACGAGCAGATGTACGGCTGCGAGGAGCCTGCCCCCGGAGCGGAAGCTTTGGTCGATGTGACCTTGGCTGCGCCTGACGGAGCGCAGCGAGTCCTCCCCTACCTCGATGCGGCCTTGACGGCTGCCGGGATCAATGAGGGGGATACGGTGGTTTTAACTGCTGATGGTGTTATTGAAAAAGTTTAAGTATGCGTCTTATCGGCCCTGCCTACCTTGCGGCAGGGCCTTTTATAATGGGATTCTCCCGTTAGGTCTACCTTTTTTGTGACCAAAAAAGGTAGCGAAAAAAGTCTCGCTGTTCCGAGGCAGCGAACCCCGGCCAAGGGGCTACTCGCCCCTTGGAACCCCAATAATGTGGTCGAAGGACCCAAAAGCTAAAAAATGCAGGAGTGCTGCATTTTTCTTAACGCTTTTGGGTCCTTCTCCAGTTTGACCCCTCCGGGGCCAAAATTCCTCTACATCCATACTGTAGGGGCCGATGCTTGTCATCGGCCCGCTCCGGGTAGTTGCCTATTTACGGTTTACCGTAGAGGCGGATTCCATATCCGCCCGCTGCCTAATGAAATGTTATTGAGACTGTAGGGGCGAACAGTGTTCGCCCGTGGAATCTGACGTAACCGCAAAACTGCACGGGCGATCAATGATCGTCCCTACAACCTCAACAGGCCAGATGTAGAGGGCAGCCACCCATAATAAAAGGCCCTGCCGCAAGGTAGGCAGGGCCGGAGCACCGAAACATAAAGACAAAAATCAAATCACGCAAACCGTTTCGTGGGTCTATACCACAGCAGCGCCAGTAAAATCAGGAATGCGGTAAAGGACAGGCTGATCGGGTACGCCAGCATGATAGTCTGGAACGTGCGGCTGTGGGGAAAAACCAGGTACACCCACGCCAGACGGGTGCCGCAGACACCGAACATTGTAAGCAGGGCCGGTGCCAGAGAGATGCCGAACCCGCGCAGATAGCTGGACATGACCTCGTACAGCATGCTGAATATGTAGGCAAAAAACACGGTGGCAAGCCGAATATACCCGATCCCCACCACCTGCGGGTCGCTGGTGAACAGCCCCAGCAGCTGCCGCCCAAAAGTCAAAATTACGCCGATGCACAGCCCTGACGCGAGTGCATCCTCCAGCAGGCAGATGCGAAACACCCGGCGGCAGCGGTCCAGCTGGCGGGCACCAAAGTTCTGCCCAACAAAGGTCGTGCAGGCCTGGCTGAACGAGTTCATCATAAAGTAGGCGATAATTTCCAGGTTATACGCCGCGCTGGATGCCGCAATGACCGCCGTGCCCAGGCTGTTGATGGCCGCCTGGATAACGATGTTCGCTACCGCGAACACGGCGCTCTGGATACCAGCAGGCAGGCCGATCTGCAGCACCTTGCGCAGGCTGGCGGCATCAAACCGCAGCGCTTTGGGGTCGACCCGGATGTAGGCATCGGTCTTGGTCAGCCGGTAAAACAGGATGGCCGAACTGACCGCGTTGGAAATGACCGTGGCGATGGCTACGCCGTTGACGGTCATTTTTAACACAATAACGAAGAAAAGATTCAGCACAACATTTAAAATGCCGGAGAACGTCAGCGCCATCAGGGGCACTTTCGTATCGCCCACACTGCGGAAAATGGCGGCCTCGAAGTTGTACAGAAAGATCACCGGCAGCCCCAGCAGATAGATGCGCAGGTAAAGCAGCGCGTAGGGCAGCACATCGGCGGGCACGTTCAAAAGGCCCAGCAGCCACCCGGCCACGGCCTCACCTGCCAGGGCGGTCAACACGCCGCCCACCAGTGCCATCAAAATGGCGGTATGCACGGCGCGGTGTACGGTATCGCGGTCATCGCGGCCAATGGCGTTGGCAATGACTACGTTTGCGCCCAGCGCAATGCCGATGAACAGGTTCAGCACCAGGCCGATGATGGGGCTGTTCGCGCCCACCGCTGCCACGGCTACCGTGTGGTCGCCGGTGGTAAAGTTGCCCACTACCGCCAGGTCCGAGGCGTTGAACAGCTGCTCCAAAATCGCCGTGGCTGCCACCGGCAGCGCAAACAGCGGCACCTTGTTCCAGATCGGACCGTTCAGCATATCAATTTTATTGCGTTCTTTTGTGGATTCCATATGGAAAAATACTTCCCTCTTTCTATTTTACTCCGCAAACCGTTTCGCTGGCCGGTACCACAGCAGTACGCCGAAAATCAGCAGCGCCGTAAACGATAAACTGATGGGAAACACCAGCAGCAATGCCTGGAAAGTACGATACATCGGGAAAACAAAGAACACCCAACTTAGCCGGATGCCGCACACACCCACCATCGTAAGCAGTGCCGGTGCCAGCGAGATGCCGTAGCCCCGCAGGTAGCTGGACGTGACCTCGTACAGCATGCAGAAAATATCACCAAACAGCGCGATTTGGAAGCGGTAATACCCCAGCGCGATGACCTGCTCGTCAGCCGAAAACAGCCCCAGCAGTCCGTAGCCGAAGGTCAGCACCACCGCAGCCACCACGCCTAGGGCGATGGCACCCTCCAACAGGCAAAGACCGTAGGTGCGGCGGCAGCGGTCCAGCTGGCGGGCACCGTAGTTCTGGCCGACAAAAGTTGTGCAGGCCTGGCTGAAAGAGTTGAACACGTAGTAGGCGTTGATCTCGATATTGAACGCCGCGCTGGACGCTGCGATGACCGTGGTGCCCAGGCTGTTGATGGCCGACTGGATGACCACGTTGGCGATCATGAACACCGAGTTTTGCAGCGCGGCGGGCAAACCGATCTGCAAAATTTTGCGCAGGCAGCTGCCGTGGATGCGCAGCGCCCGCGGTGTTACTTGGATAGCACTGTCGATATGGGTCAGCCGATAAAATAGAATGGCCGAACTGACCGCATTGGAAAGCACGGTGGCCGCCGCCACGCCGCTGACACCCATTTTCAACGCAATCACGAAGAAAAGATTCAGCACAACGTTCAAAACACCGGCAAAGGTCAGCGCCATCAGCGGCACTTTCGTCTCGCCCACACTGCGGAAGATGGCCGCCTCGAAATTGTATAAAAAGATGACCGGCATGCCGATCAGATAGATGCGCAGGTAAACCAGCGCGGACGGCAGTACATCGGCAGGGACGTTCAGCAGCCCCAACAGCCACCCGGCAATGCCCTGCCCTACCAGCGCGGTCAACACACCGCCCAGCAGCGCCATCAGCACGGCGGTGTGGACGGTCTTATGTACCGTGTCATCATCGCCCCGGCCGATGGCGTTGGCGATGACTACATTAGCGCCCAACGATATACCGATGAAAAAGTTGAGCAGCAGGCCCACCACCGGCGTGTTGGCCCCTACCGCCGCCACGGCCACGGTGGGGTCCCCGGTGGTAAAGTTGCCCACTACGGCCAGGTCTGCCGCGTTAAAAAGCTGCTCCAGCACGGCGGTGGCCGCCACCGGCAGCGCGAACAGCGGGATCTTGTTCCAGATCGGCCCGTTCAGCATATCAATCTTGTTTTTTTTCAGTGTTTTTGTCATAGCTATGAATTTCTCCTCTCCTACCACCTTAATTATAACGCTGCCGGGGCGCAATAGCAAATACTTTCTTGCCATCCTCAGCCATAGCCTGCGGGCATGGTTTAGGCACAACAAAAGGCATGCGCCATAATGACGCATGCCTTGCACAAAACATGAGAGACTGTATAAAATTACTCCATCCGCAGCACGGCCTTGATGCACTCGCCGCGGTCGGAAGCCGCCTGGGCCTCGTTGATCTGGTCAAACGGGAAGAATTTGATAAGCTTATCAAACGGGAACTGCCCGTTGCGGTAGTAGGCCATCAGCTTGGGCAGGAACTCCTTGGGGATGGAGTCGCCTTCGATAACACCGATCAGCGATTTGCCATCGCCCATCAGTTCGTTCTGCACGTTGAAGCTGATATCGCCGGTAGCGCCCACGACCACGCAGGTGCCGTCAAAATCCAAGAAGCCCAGCGACTGACGCACACAGGCACCCACGCCGGTAGTATCGATGGAGTAGTTGACACCATCGCCGGACAGCGAAACCGCCTTGACAGCGGCTACCAGGTCGTCCACCTCGTGGCGGTTGACGGTATCGGTTGCGCCCAACTCCTTAGCCAGCGCCAGGCTCTTGGGGTTGCCGCCCACGGCGATGATCTGCTGGCAGCCTGCGATCTTGGCAGCCATGATCGCGCTCATGCCCACGGTGCCGCAGCCAAAAACCGCGATGGAGGAACCAAATTCAGGGCGCAGACGGTTCAGCACCGCGCCCGCGCCGGTCTGGATGCCGCAGCCCATGGGGGCCACCAGCGCCAGGTCCATATCATCATAGGGTACTTTGACAGCGTGGTTCTGGTTGACCACGGCATAGTTGGCAAAGGACGACTGACCGAAGAAAGTGGAAAGTTTCTGCCCGTCCACGGTGTGCAGGCGGGTAGTGCCATCGGGCTGGATGCCGCCAAAGTTGATGGCGTTCAGCTTTTTGCAGACGAACGGCCGTGCCTTGCGGCAGTTGCAGCAGCTGTTGCAGAACCCGTAGGAGATGCCCACGTGGTCGCCGATTTTGAATTCGGTCACGCCGGGGCCGACAGCCTCGACGATGCCGGCACCCTCATGGCCCAGCACGGCGGGCAGCGGCGTGGGGATGAACTGGTTCTGCACGGCTTCATCGGTGTGGCAGATGCCGCTGGCGGTGATGCGCACCAAAATTTCGCCAAACTGGGGTGCGTCCAGCTCGACTTCTTCGATCTTATACGGCGCGCCGGTTTCGTAGGTAACAGCTGCTTGGATCTTCATGGATGGGTGCTCCTTTTCTATAAAATGTTCTTTTCTTGCCGCTTTATGGCGGTTACTTTATAAAAAAGGATACAGGATTTTGCACAATTTGTCAAGAAATAAACGAAATTGTTTATAAAATACTAGCTGATTTGCTGCAAAAACAGAATTTCCCCCATCGGCACCTCGGTGCCATTCTGCAAAATCAGCAGGCCCTCAAACTCGGCCATCTTCTTTACCTCGCCGGTCACGGTGCGGTAGGCACCGCCCGCCTTGCGGGCATCGGGCACAAAATAGCAAACTTCCACGCTGGGATGCTGCTTTTTCGCCAGCTCGTCCCGCACGGTCTGCAAGGTTTCGTCCAGGGCGGCCTGTTCGTACTCGTCCAGGGTGATGCGCTGGTCGGTCAGGCGGGCGGTCTCACGCAGGGCGGCATCCAGCCCGGTCAGCGCCGCAAAAGGCGAGAACTGCGCCGCGCGGTCCGCCCGGGCCATCGGCGCGTGTTTCTGCGAAACATGGTGCGGCAGGTTGATAATGTCATCATAGCGGTGGGTCATGCTTTGTGCCCTCCGATCTGTGCGTTGCGTTCCATGGCGGTCGCACCCTCCTGCAGGTCCATGCCTTTGACGATGGCGTTTTTGCCAAACTTCTTTTTGATCGCCAGCATGGCCTGCTGGCGGCGGCGCTCCCGTTCCAGCTCCTTTTCCTCGGCAGCGGCCTGCTTCTGGGCACTCTCGGTGATGGAGAAAAAGTCCAGCTGTTCGCAGTTGTCCTTTTGGCGGGCCGCGTCCTCGTCCAGCACACGGCAGGCGACCAGGTTCACCCGCCGCACCAGCAGGCTTTTGTCCACGATGCGGTCAAAAAGTTCCGTCACAGCGTCCAGAATCAGCCGTGTGGAGGAGGTGTACTGCTTTAAATTCGCCGTGCCGTGGGCATGCTTGGGAATCTGCCGCCCGTAGCGGTCGGTGGCAACGGGGCCGTGGTAGGCGGCATTGCGGGTGGGGTCGGTCAGGTTTTCCCGGTCGTAGCCCACGGTCAGCACTAGCTGGTTGGTCATCAGGTGCTTGTCCGCCAGGTCCAGCGCCAGCTGGTCGGCCATCTCCCGCACAATGAGCCGCGCCTGGTCGGCGGGGGTGGCGCAGTGCAGCACCTGGCCGCTGCCGCAGCTGTTGGCGGCGGGCTTGTAGGCCTTGATGTCGGCGATGGTGCAGGGTTCCCAGCCCCAGGCGTGGTCGATGAGCAGCTCGGCATTGACACCGAACAGCCGGTAAAGCATTTCCTCGTTGTAAAAATCCTGCGGTCCGCCCAGCGAGCACCGCGCCACATCCCCCATTGTGAACATGTTGTGGGCTTCTAGCTTTTGGGCAATGCCCTTGCCCACCCGCCAGAAATCCGTCAGCGGGGTATGGTCCCACAGCAGGCGGCGGTAGCGCATTTCGTCCAGGGCGGCGATGCGCACACCGTTTTCGTCCGGCGGAATGTGCTTGGCGCGGATGTCCATAGCGACCTTAGCCAGGTACAAGTTGGTGCCGATGCCCGCCGTGGCTGTGATGCCGGTGGTGGCAAGGATGTCCAGGATCATCTTGCGGGCAAACTCTTTCGGCGTTAAACCGTACAATTTTAAGTAAGCGGTGGCATCCAGAAACACCTCATCGATGGAGTAGCTGTGGATGTCCTCGGGCGCGACATACTTTAAATAAACATTGTAGATACGTGTACTTTGCTGGATATAGTGGGCCATTTGGGGCGGTGCGATGATGTAGTCCAGCGCCCAGTCCGGGTGGGCGGCCAGTTCCCGCGCATCACAGCTTTTGCCAGTAAAGGTGCGGTTCGGCGCGTTTAAGCGGCGCAGGGCGTTGACCTGCCCCACTTTCTGGATGACCTCAAACAGCCGCGCACGGCCGGGGATGCCGTAGGCTTTCAGCGCTGGGGACACCGCCAGGCAGATGGTTTTTTCGGTGCGGGAGGGGTCCGCCACGACCAGGTTGGTTTGCAGCGGGTCCAGCCCCCGCTCCACACACTCCACCGAGGCATAGAACGATTTTAAGTCGATGGCCATATAAATTTTCTGCGGCATGCGGCGCGCCCCCTTCCCCGTTTTTGTATGAGTTTATTATACCGCACATCGTGCCAAAAGGCCAGAAACAAAATCAGGAAGCAAGCGATAAGGCTTGCTTCCTGATTGAAAAAAATTGATGTAGGTGCGCACATTGTACGCCTGCGGGCCGATATGGAATCGGCCCCTACGGTATGCTGCGATGGTGGATACCCTTACACTCTCACCAACTCATACTCGGTGGTGCCAACGCCCAGGGCTTCGGCGGCCTCGATGGTATGGGCACCGTGGCGGCTGTTGACGCGCTCCATAAAGTGGTCACGGCCGGGGTCGGCGCTGTGCTCGACCAGATCCAGGCAGGCGCGGTCCAGTGCCACGGGGTCCAGGCTGGACAGGATGCCGATGTCGCCCATGCAGGGGTTCTCGGCCACGGCGCAGCAGTCGCAGTCGACAGACAGGTTCTTCATCACAGCCACGTAGGCGATCTTGCCGGCAAAGTGGTCGGTCACGGTGCTGGCGGCATCGGCCATGGCCTCCAGGAAAGTATCCTGCGGGCAGATGTTCTCCCACAGCACGGCCTGGTCCTTGACCTTGCCGCCGGAGTGGATGTAGGCCTTGCCGGCGCTGGAAGCACAGCCGATGGACAGCTGCTTCAGTGCGCCGCCGTAACCGCCCATGGGGTGGCCCTTAAAGTGGATCAAAACCAGCATGCTGTCGTAGTTTTCAATGTTCTTGCCCAGCAGATTTTCGCTCAAAACCTTGCCGTTCTTCACAGGCCAGACCACGTCCGGGCCCTCGGCATCCATGATGTCCACGTCAAACAGGTCGCTCCAACCATGCTTTTTCATCAGCTGCACGTGCTTGGGGGTCTCGTTGCGGGCACCGCCGTAGGCAGTGTTGCACTCGACCACGGTGCCGTGGACGGCATCGATGACCGGCTTCATGAACTCGGGGCGCAGGAAGTTCTGGTTGCCATCCTCGCCGCTGTGGACCTTAACGGCCACCTTGCCGGGCAGTTCCACGCCCAGCTGGCGGTACATTTTCAGCACAGCTTCGGGGGTGATTTCTTTGGTGAAATAAACAGTAGACTTTGCCATGAGAGTGGTCCTCCTTTTAATATATAGAATACGAATTTTATAGTGGCTTCCCCCAAGGGCAGCCTTTTGGGTACGGCTACGGATTATTGTAGGGTCCGATGCTCGCATCGGCCCGCGGGCGCACACTGTGCGCCCCTACACCACATATGCGTTTATATCTTTTGAAACCGCAGCGGCAGTTCCAGATCGCAATCGGCTAATAACTTGCCATCGTGCAAAATCGTTTCGGCCGGGCCATCCGCCGCCACGCGGCCCTGATGTAATAAAACCACCCGGTCGCAGGTGTCATAGATAAAATCCAAATCGTGGGAGGCAATCAGCATCCCGCAGGGCAGCCCGCGCAAAATTTCGATGAGGTTCCGCCGGTTTTTCGGGTCCAGTGCGGCGGAAGGCTCGTCCATTAAGATTAAATCGGGGTCCAGCGTCAGAATGCCCGCGATGGATGCCAGCTTCTTCTGCCCGCCGGAAAGCCGGTACACAGGCCGGTCAGCGCAATCCTCGATGTGTACCTGCTGCAGGGCGCGGCGGGTGCGGGCGGCCACTTCCTCGGGCGGGTAGCCGTAGTTCTGCGCCGCAAAGGCAATGTCCGCCGCCACCGTGGGCATGAACAGCTGGCTGTCCGAATCCTGGAAGATGTACCCCACTTTCCGCCGGATAGCCGCCAAATTTTCGCGCTGCATCGCAAGGCCCGCCACTTCCAGTGTGCCCTGCTGCATGGGCAGAATGCCCACCAAAATTTTCAGCAGCGTGGATTTGCCCACGCCGTTGCAGCCCACAAGGCCCACCCGCTGGCCGGGTACAATGTTCAGGTCTATATCCTGCAAAACCGGCGCAGCGCTGTGGCCTTCATAACAAAAGCCCAGACCGCGCAGCGTCAGGATAGACTCGGAATTTGCCATAGTATCGTTTCCTTTTTACAAAAGTCGTCCGGCCAGTTCAAACACCGGCACGGCGCGGAAAACGGCGCAGTAAGCTACGGTGGCCGCCAAAAACAGCCACCCGCCGCGCTTTTTCTGCCCCAGTGGGAAAGTCCCCGCAAAGCCCCGCAGCTGCATACTCTCGTACACCAGCTGGGCGCGGTCGATGCTGCGCAGAAGCAGCTGCCCCAGCAGCGAGCCCCATGCCCGGAACTGGATGCCCTTTTGCCCTGGCGCGCGCAGCGCGTAGGCGGTGGCAAGGCGGTTACCCTCCTGCAAAAGCAGTACAATGTAACGGTAGATCAGCAAAATTGTGGTGGTCAGCACCCGCGGGCAATGCAACTGCTGCAAGGCCGTGCAGATGGATTCCATCCCGGTGGACGCAATGAGTACCCAAACGGCCAAAAAGCAGAACAGCCCCTTAGTCAGCAACACGCCCAGCGAGAGCATGCCCCCGGTCACGGCCAGCGGCCCGGCGTACAGCAGCACCGCGCGGTCAAAGGGCAGGTTGCACAGCCCCACCACCGCCAGCAGCACGGCCACAGGCTGGAACGCCCGCAGCGCATCGCCGGGGGCAAAGTCGGCCAGTTCCAACAAGAGCAGCGGCCACAGCCCCATGCCCAGCACACCGGTCAGCTGGCAGCGCCCAAAGGACAGCGTGACGGCCAGATACACCACCGTCGCCAGCAGTTTGGGCAGCGGGGCCAGCCGGTTCAGCCAAGTATCCCGCGCGGCCAGGTCGTCCAGCCTGTGGACATCCTTAATGGCTCTGTGCAGACGATCCACGTCGATGCACCGCCTTTTTTGCCAGTTTTACGCCCAAAATCACCACGGCCAGCACCACCACAGCGCCGATAATGCCTGCTGCGCTGGTTCCGGCTGCGGCATCAGAGCCAGCAAAGTTGTAGTCCGGCAGCAGTGCCGTCCACTCCTGAATACGGGCAAAAAATGCCTGTACGGGGCCGGAGGTTTCCAGTTCGGTGCTGCCGGTCAAACGCTGCAGCGACCATTCCAGCCCATCGGGGAACGCCGATGCCAGCAGCGAAAGCCCGCCCGCGATGACTACGGCCGCACCTGCCAGCACACCCAATGTGCCGCGCAGGGTCAAGCGCTGCTTGTCCCCGGCAGTCACGCCGCCCTGCCACAGCAGGCTGGGCCGCGCCTCGTACAAAAATACCAGCACGGCGGCGGTGATGCAGCCTTCCACCGCGCCGATGGCGAGATGAATGGGCTGCATAGCCAGCAAAAACGCGCCAAAAGGCAGCGCCGTAATGCCGGAGGCCAATGTCTCTACGGACACCGAGAACGCCCCCAACTGCAGCGAAACGATGCAGCCAATCAGCGAAGCAGCGATGATTTTTCCGCGGCTAAGCCCCTTGCGGGTAAAGGCGCGCCAGATCAAACCGCCCACAAAACAACCGTAGAACGCCATATTCCAGACATTTGCGCCCAGCGCCATCAAGCCGCCATCGGCAAACAGCAGGCATTGGATGAGCAGTACGCCGATCATCGTCAAAAACGCAGCGTAAGGCCCCACGATGGCGGCCAGCAGCATGCCGCCGCACAAATGGCCGCTGGAACCCGTGCCGGGGATGGTGAAATTGATCATCTGGGCGGCAAAAACAAAGGCACCCATCACGCCCATCACGGGCACGGCTTTGTCATCGGGCTGCTGGTTCAGCTTGCGCACCGAACGCCCCGCCGCTGCCGCCGAACAGGCGTACATGACCCCGGCAACTCCTGGGGCCAATAATGCGTCTGCCATGTGCATGGTTAATCCTCCTTATTGCCGCAGAGTTCGTGCAAGATCTGGCGGCTCACGTCCTGGTACGACCGCCCGGTGCGGCGGCAGATCTCCTTAACGCTCTCGTACTCAGGGTAGCAGCGCTTCTCGGTGCTGCCGGTCAGTTCTTCCTCGGTGCAGCAGCAGGGCACCTCGCACTCCTTGACCTGCACCTCGCCCAGCGAGGTCTGCACGGTGCAAAGGCGGCGCCTTAAGATGCTGCGCTCCATCCGTACGCGGCGGATGCCGATGGTGGTGGTCTCGCTGAAGATGATCTCCTCCAGCGCGGGGATGTCCTCCTCCAGGCATAGCACGGTCAAAAGGTACGCAGGGCGGTTCTTTTTCATGTAAACAGGGCTGTACTGTACATCCCGCGCCCCGGCAGTCAGCAGCCGTTCCATCACGTAGCCCAGTGCCTCGCCGGTGGTGTCATCAATGTTGGATTCCAGCTTGTAGATGACATCCTGGGCTGCATACTCGCTGCCTGCGGGACGGATGAGCATCGCCCGCACCAGGCCGGGCAGTTCCTGCTCCCGCTTGCCAGCGCCAAGACCGATTTTGGACACGGTGAACTCGGCAGGCAGCTGGTCGCTGGTGCGCACGGCGGCGGCAATGGCCGCGCCGGTGGGGGTAACGTACTCGCCCTTGGCCCCGGTAATGTGCAGGTTCAGGTGCTCGGCGGCGGCAATGTTCACCACGGCAGGCACCGGGATGGGCAGCACACCGTGGGCGCAGCGGATGCTGCCGGTGCCCTCGTACAGCACGGGGATGATGACATCCTCGATGCCCAGGTTGTCAAGGCAGACGGCCGCAGCGGTGATATCCACGATGGAATCCACTGCGCCGACTTCGTGGAAGTGTACGGTTTCCAGCGTAGCACCGTGGGCTTTGGCCTCAGCCTGGCCCAAAATCGTAAAGATGCGCACAGCCGTGGCGCGGGCGCGGTCGGTCAGATCGGCCTTGTTCAAAATGTCCAGCACCTCGGCCAGCCCGCGATGGGCGTGGTGGTGATGGTGCCCGTGGTCGTGGGTGTGTTCATGGTCGTGGCAATGCTCGTCCTCGTGGGTGTGGCAGCAATGCGCATGCTCGTCATCATGATGATGCGCATGGTCATGCTCGTCCTCGCCGTCATGGTGATGATGCTCGTGCTCCCCGTCATGGTGGTGGTGCTCATGCTCGTGGCACTCCCCCACCCCGCCGTACAGGTAGGCCATGTCGTGGTCGTGGTTCTCGTGCTCGGCATCCAGCACCACGTCAAAATCGCAGGCATCCAGCCCGGCCTTTTTCACGCGGCTGATGTTGATGCTGAACCCCTCCAGCGGCAGGCTGGCCAGTGCCTTGCGCAGCACGGTTTCGTCTGCGCCCAGGTCCAACAGTGCCGCCGTGACCATATCGCCGCTGATGCCGGAGTAACATTCCAGATACAGCGCGTCCTTTTTCTCGTTCATACGTTAATCCTCTTTTGTGCCCAGGGCCAGGCGGTTGATCTGGGTAGCCAGATACCCGGCCCCGTAGCCGTTATCGATGTTGACGGTGGCAATGCCGTTGGCGCAGGAGTTGATCATCGTCAGCAGCGCCGAAAGCCCGCCAAAGCTGGCTCCGTACCCTACCGAGGTAGGCACCGCAATGACCGGGTTTTGCACCAACCCGCCAATGACGCTGGCGAGGGCCCCCTCCATGCCCGCTACGGCCACCACGCAGTTGGCGCGCTGGATGGGCTCCAGGTTGCCCAGCAGGCGGTGCAGCCCGCTGACACCTACATCGTAGATGCGCTCCACTTTCGTGCCGAAGAACTCTGCCGTCTGGGCGGCTTCCTCGGCTACGGCAATGTCGGCAGTGCCGGCCGTGCAGACAGCCACGCAGCCGCGCAGCGCCTTGCCGGGCTTCTCTACCTTAATAATACGGGCAATGGGATCGTACACCGCGCCGGGGCAGACGGCCTTGACCAGTTCAAACTGGCGGGGCGTGGCGCGGGTGCCCAGCACTTCGCCGTCCCCATCTTCATTCGCCAGCTTTTTAAAAATATTGGCTAAAAATTCATCGGCCTTGCCGCTGCAAAACACGACCTCGCCAAAGCCGGACCGCAGTTTGCGGTGGGTGTCCAGCTTGGCGTAGCCCAGTTCTTCATAGGGGGCGCGGCGGAAAAACTGCTCCGCTTCCTCAACGCTCATCGCGCCGCTGCGCACCTGCTCCAACACTTGTTTTGCGTCCATAGCGTCAGCCTTTCAGGTTCAGGGTCTCGTTCATGCTGCCCATGCGGTAGCCCTGCAGGTCCATGGTAACGTACGTAAAACCGTACTTTTTAAACTCGGTCACAATCTGCTCGCGGTTTTCAAGCAGCTTTTCAAACTCGGCGGGCAGGACCTCGATGCGGGCAATCGTGCCGTGGATGCGCACCCGCAGCTGATGGAATCCCAGATCCAACAACAGCTGCTCAGCCTTGTCCACCATGCCCAGCTTTTGCTCGGTGATCTCCTCGCCATACACAAAGCGGGAGGACAGGCAGGCAAAGGATTGCTTGTCCCAGGTGGGCAGCCCCAGCTGGCGGGAGTAGTCGCGGATCTCCTGCTTGGTCAACTCCACGTGGCGCAGCGGACTTTTGACCTGCAGTTCGGCCACGGCCTGCAAACCGGGGCGGTAGTCGCCGTTGTCGTCCATGTTGGAGCCTTCGGCCACATATTGCAGGTTGTTTTCTTTTGCTACTGCGATGATTTTCTCGAACAGCTCATGCTTGCACAGGTAGCAGCGGTTCTTGGGGTTGTGGGAGAAGCCCTCGATGTTCAACTCCTCCGACTCAACGATGACATGTTTGATGCCCTCGGCCTTGCAGAACGCGGCAGCCTCCTCCAGTTCCCGCTTGGGGAACGAGCAGGACTGGGCGGTCACGGCAACGACCTTATCGCCCAGTGTGTCGTGGGCAACTTTCAGCAGAAAGGTGGAGTCCACGCCGCTGGAAAACGCCACCGCCACGCTGCCTAACTCGCGCAGGTAGTCTTGTAATGCTTGTAATTTATCCATAGGTAACAGGTCCTTTCCCTGGGTTTGTTTCCACTATCAGTGTAGCATTAAACGCGGGTTTAATGTCAATAGTCTTTGGTAATTTTTTACGAAAAAAGAGGGACCAAAACTTGGCCCCTCTTGCAAGCAGGAATATAAAATCCGAAAATCAACCCAGGCAGATGCCCATAGCGCGGGCCACGTTCAGCATATCGCAATCTCCGGGCACACCGCGGGTCTTGCCGGCAATGTCAGCAAGCGGGTTGGCGGTGACGTGGCGGTTCACCATGGCAACGGTCACGCCGTAATGCTTGTCAGCAACCAGCCCGGCGGCGTAAGCACCAAACTGGGTAGCCAGTACGCGGTCGTAGGCGCTGGGGCTGCCGCCGCGCTGCATGTGGCCGGGCACACAGATGCGCGTCTCGGCACCGGTCAGCTCCTCCACCTGCTTGGCGATGCGGGCGGTAGCGGTGGTGTAGCCTGCCGCAGCGCGCTGGGCGGTCCACTCTTTGCGCTTCATCTTGGCTTCTTCCTGAGAGAACGCGCCCTCGGCCACAGCCAGAATCGAGAAGTTCTTGCCCGCCTTGGCGCGGTTTTCCACCGCAGCAGCGACCTTTTTGATGTCGTAGGGCAGTTCCGGCAGCAGGATGATATCCGCACCGCCGGCAATGCCGGAATACAGCGTCAGCCAGCCGGCCTTGTTGCCCATGATCTCAATGCACATCACGCGGCTGTGGCTGCCAGCGGTAGTATGGATGCGGTCGATGACCTCGGTGGCAATGTCCACAGCAGTGTGGAAGCCAAAGGTCACATCGGTGCCGTAAATATCGTTGTCAATGGTCTTGGGCAGGCCGATGACGTTCAGCCCCTCCTGGCTCAACAGGTTGGCGGTCTTGTGGGTGCCGTTGCCGCCCAGGCAAAGCAGGCAGTCCAGCTTGGCGGCACGGTAGTTCTTCTTCATGGCGGCTACCTTGTCCACCTTGTCCTCCTCGACCACGCGCATCTTTTTAAAGGGGGTGCGCTTGGTGCCCAGGATGGTGCCGCCCACAGTCAAAATGCCGGAAAACTCGTCCGGGCTCATCTCGCGGTAGTTGCCATTGATCAGGCCATCGTAGCCGTTCATGATGCCCACGATCTCGACTTTGCTGCCCATGCGGTGGTACAGCGCCTTGGCAACGCCGCGGATGGTGGCGTTCAGGCCGGGGCAGTCGCCGCCGGAAGTCAGGATGCCAACACGAATCGCCATAAGAAAACCTCCCTGATATACATTTTATAGTATAAATGTACGCCGTTAGGCGGGCCTTGTCAAGATTCCTCGCGGTATTTCTCCATCATCTCTTTAAACAGGAAGGCCGCAGACGGCGGTGTGTAGGTGATGGCATTGGCTCCGGCTGCAATGGTGGCGGCGATGCTCTCGTCAGTTTTGCCGCCGCTGGCAATGATGGGCACCTCCGGGAATTGACTGCGGATCTGCGCAACCACGCTGGCGGTGTCGGTCCCGCAGGCTACATTTAAAATGGATGCTCCCGCCGCCAGCCGGGCGGCAATGTCGGTGCCGGGCCGGGTCACGGTAATGATGACCGGGATATCCACCACGCGGGATACTGCCAGCAGGTTGCGGTTGGTAATGGGCGAGTTCATCACTACACCCATGGCCCCCTGCCCTTCCACGCTTTGGGCCAGAGTCAGGGTGCGCAGCCCCTGGGTGGTGCCGCCGCCGATGCCGCAGAATACCGGAATGTAGGAGGATTGGATGATTGCCTGGCTGATGGCCTGCTGCGGCGTAAACGGGTATACCGCGAACACGGCATCGGCATCGCAGTTGCGGATGATGGCGATGTCGGTGGTAAACACAAAGCTTTTCAGCCGCCGTCCGTTGACCACAATGCCGCTGGCCGAATACACCGCCTGCGGCATGCGCAAAATATGCTGCCGACGGCTCTCGATATAGGGGGAATTTTTCTTTTCACTGCCCATAACTGCACACTCCTAGCCCGCGCCGTAAGCGCGGCGATGATACAGCTATTGTACCCGCGGTGCAGATAAAATTTCAAGGTGAGTCGTGTAAATAAGGTGTGAACAAAGGGCGAAAAATCGCAGGCGGAGGCGTTTTTCGCCTCTTTTCATGGCAGAACCCTCTTGCAAATTTTCAAAATTTCCGCTATTATGAACCTGTGGACGCGACCGTTTACGAAAGTAAGTGTGCAAGCCTTTTGGCCTGCACATTTTTGTTTTGAAAGGAGTTTTTACGATGGACAGTATTTTTCACCGTGTAAGTATCCGCAAATTTCAGGACAAGCCCGTGGAGCCGGAGAAAATCGAGACCCTGCTCCGCGCCGCCATGGCAGCCCCCTCGGCCGGGAACCAGCAGCCGTGGGAATTTTACGTGGTGACCAACCGCGACCTGATCCAAAAGCTGGCCGCCACCAGCCCCTACGCAGGCTGCGCCAAAAACGCCCCGGTGCTGATCGTCTCCGCCTACCGCGAGGATGTCATCTTCCCGATGTATGCGCAGATCGACCTGAGCATTGCCAACGAGAACCTTTGGCTGGAGACTGATGCCCTGGGTCTGGGAGGTGTCTGGCTGGGCATCGCCCCCATTGAGGAACGGATGCACGAGGTCGAAGCCGTGCTGCAAATGCCTGCCGAACATCACGCCTTTGCTATTTTTGAGCTGGGCTACCCCGCCGAGAGCAAACCCCAGCAGGACCGCTACGACCCGGCACGCGTCCACTACGCCAAGTAAGCCAGCACCGAAAACCTTAAAAAGGAAAAGCCTGACACCTTTTCGATGCCAGACTTTTTCCTTTTATAACGTGATTTTTTTCAGCGGCACTCGTTCAGGATTTTAAGCAATTCGTCATCGGTCAGCTTTTTGCAGCAGCCGCCCGTACGCACGGTGGACTTGGCAATAGCAGCAAAATCGGTGTCGGCGGGAATGCCCAGTTCCGCAAAGGTCGTAGGCAGGCCGATTTCTTTAATGAAAGCTGCCAGGGCTTCAACACCCGCGTGGGCCAGTTCCGCTTCGGTCTTGTCTGCCGGGGCGATGCCCCAGACGTTCACGGCAAAACGGGCAAAGCGCGCTGCGTTCGTTTCGCAGATGTGGCGGTACAGCACCGGGTGGAGCACCGCCAGACCCGCGCCGTGGTTGCAGTTGGTGTATGCGCCCAGTTGGTGCTCCAGCATGTGGCACTGGAAGTCGGTGACTTTGCCGATTTTTAAGATGCTATTTTCGGCCATCGCGGATGCCCATGCCAGTTCGCTGCGGGCGGCGTAATTGTTGTGGTCAGCCAGCAGTACGCGGATGTTGCGGATGGTGCTGCGCATGACGGCTTCGTTGATGTCATCGGAGAGGTTGTTCTCGTCCGGCTTGCCAAAATAGGTTTCCATCGCGTGGCTCAGCGTGTCAAATGCGCCGGAAATGACCTGCTTGAACGGCACTGACATAGAATAGCTGGGGTCGAGAAACGCAAAATCCGCCTGTGCGCCCCAGAGTGCGCCCTTGATCTTCTTGTCCTCGTGAGTAATGACTGCGCCGTTGTTCATCTCGGAGCCGGTGCCGAACACGGTGACAATCGTGCCCAGCGGGATGAACTTGGAGGGGCGGCCATGCTTGGCGTACTCAAAATCCCACAAGTCCTCGTCCAGCATGGCCTGGGCGGAGACGACCTTGCAGCAGTCGGAGACAGAGCCGCCGCCGACAGCCAGGATCAGGTCAATGTGATTTTCTTTCGCCAGTTTGGCACCCTCCTGCACCTTGGCATAGGTGGGGTTGGACATGATGCCGGAGAACTCCACCACGTTCTTGCCCGCGCGGTGCAGGATGTCGGTGACTTCCGCATACACACCGTTGCGCTTGATGGAACCGCCGCCGTAGGCCAGCAGCACATTGGGGCCGTAGCCCGCCAGCAGGCTTGCAAGTGATTCTTTCACGCCGCCCTGCCCGAAATAGACTTTAGTGGTGTTTTGAAAAACGAAGTTATTCATAAATGGTAAACTCCTTTGCTAAGTTGCTTTTTCCAGGTAATTGTAGACCTTAAAGCCGAGTTTAAGTCAAGAGTTTTTTGCAAAGGAGACTGAAAAAGAAAAGCATTTGTACATTTGTAGGGGTGCGGCTTTATAAAAGTTGCTAAAGTTCGCGTAAAGGAAAGCGGGCGCGAGTGACGGGATTTTCCCGCGGGCTAAAAAACAGTCCACTGGACTGTTGGTTCCGGCACTGGCGTGCCGTCGCCCTGTTCAAATCCCCACGGTTCTTAAATACAAAAAATGCCTGGTATCTAAAGATACCAGGCATTTATTAGCATCGGAGTGACGGGATTTGAACCCACGGCCTCTTGGTCCCGAACCAAGCGCGCTACCAACTGCGCTACACCCCGGAAAGAAAAAACCGCAGCAGCTGCGCTGCTGCGGTGTGGTTGGGGATGAGAGGATCGAACTCCCACGGGCGGAGTCAGAGTCCGCTGCACTACCATTATGCGAATCCCCATCGCAATCTGTGTCGTGGGCATCTGCCCTCAACGCTCATATATTATAGCGTGTGGGAATCCGTTTGTCAACAGCTATTTCAAACTTTTTTGCAAAAATCTGTAAAAATCCAAAAAATCGCGCAGCTGCGCTTTACTTTTTTACTCCGCCTGCGCGTACCAGGGCTTCCCGCTGGCGGAAAATGCGCGGGAAAGTGGAAAAGATCACCACCGCCGTGATAACGCCCGCGATAAAATCGGCAATTCCCTCGGAGAGGTAGACCCCACGGTAGCCGAGGAAATGCGTCAGCACAAAGCACAGCGGGATCAGCAAAATCACCTTGCGCACGATAGCCAGCGCCAGCGCGGACTTGGCCTGTCCCAGCGCTACGTTGACGTTTTGCAGCGTCATTTGTACAAAAAACATGATGGACCCCATCAAAAACAGCGGGCAGTTGGTCTTGACGATGGCGGTCACGGCCTCGCTGGCCGAGAAGATGCGGGCGTACACTTCCGGCACGGCCATCGACAGTGACCATACTGATGCGCAGAACACAAATGCGATGATGGTCACGTACCGTATCCCCTTTTTCAACCGGTCGGCGTTGCCGCTGCCGTAGTTATAGCTGACAAAAGGCTGCATGCCATTGCCCAGGCCGCTCAGCGGCAGCGAGATCAATTGCAGTGCGCTGAGCATTACAGTCAGGGCGGCGGTGTAGTCCTTGTCGCCGCCGGTGGCGCGGTTCAGGCAGATGTTGAACACGATCTGGATCGCGCACTCGGTGATGGTCATGACAAAGGGCGTGAACCCCAGCGAGACGATGCTGCCCACCCGCGCCGCCACGGGCCGCATATCCTGCACCCGCAGCTTAAACAGGCTTTTGCGGCCGCAGAAAAATACAAAAATCCATACGCAGGAGCAAAATTGCGAAAGCACGGTTGCCAGACTCGACCCGCGTACACCCATGCCCAGCGCAAAAATAAAGATGGGGTCCAGCACAATGTTGGTTACGGCACCCGCCAGCACCGAGAACATGGCAAACAGCGAGTAACCTTGGGTCAAAATAAACGGGTTCAGCCCCTGGGCCAGCATGACGAACACACTGCCGCAGGCATAAATTTTCAGGTAAGACACCGCAAATTCCACAGCACTGGGTGGGCAGCCGAACAAAACTACAATAGGCCGCGCCAGCGCGAACACCGCCGCACCCAGCACAATGCCCTGCACAGCCAGCAGAAAGAACGCTGTGTTGAAAATTTTGCTGGCTTCCTCACGGTTGCCCTCGCCCAATTTGATGCCTGCCCGCGGCGCACCGCCCAGGCCCACCAGGTTGGCGAATGACTGCAAAATCAGCGTGATGGGCAGTACGATGCCTAAGGCCGCCAGCGCGTCCATGCCGGAGCCCTCGATTTTGGCTACATACATGCGGTCGACAATGTTGTACAAAAATGTGATAAGCTGTGCAATCACAGCAGGCACCGTCAGACGCACGACCAGCGGCAGGATCGGCCCCTGCCCCAGCTGGGCGGTCACATCGGTGCGCGGCGCAGTCTCCGCCATGGATCCGCTACTTCCTTTCAACGCAGCACAAACGCCCGCTCTCCCCTGCTTGGCAGGCAAAAAAACGGGACGCTGTATGCAACATAATTCTAAAATGATTATTCCAGGTAAAAATCCCGCAGCGCGGCCAGGCGCACCGGGGTCAGGCCGTACTCGGCTTCAAAATAGGCTTCGTAGGTGGGGTGCTTTTCCAGCAGCACATCGATGGTCCCGGCCCCCATTGACTCGCTCACACCCTCCACGGGCAGCAGCAGATCGTACTGGTCGGCGGGCTTGTCCTGCATGAACTTGTCAATGATGGCCTTGCGGTAGACGTTCGTCAGCATGTAGTCGGCGATGGCATCCTCCCGGCTGACACCCAGTGCCAGCAGCACCAGCATGGCCGCAATGCCGGTGCGGTCCTTGCCGCAGGTGCAGTGGAACAGCAGCGGTACGCGGTGCTCCTCCAACAGGCGGAACAGTTCATGGTAGGCCGGATTGCCAAAGGGCATCTGTTTGTACAGGTCGGTGAACCAGTAAAAATCATGCACGGGGTGCCCGGCTTTGGCCTCGTAGGCGGCCTTTTCGGCGGCAATGCGCTGAATACCGGCGGGCGAAAAGTCCATCTCACTGCCATCGGCATACCGCATGCCGCAGATGCGCTGGTAATGCGCCCCCGGCACGGCCACATCGGGCTGGCGGGCGGCTTCCCCGGCGCTGCGCAGGTCCAGAATCTCCCGCAGGTGCAGGCTTTCCAGCTTGGCACGGTCGGCGGGGCTGTGCAGTGTATCCAGGCTGCAGCCACGGAACAGCAGCCCCCGCCGCACATGGCGGCCATCGGCGGCGCGGTAGCCCCCCAGCTCGCGGAAGTTGCAGGTGCCCTCAAAAACGATCTCGGCCCCCGGCATGGTAACAGGCAGCATAGCGGTCCTCCATTTTGTGTGTTGCTATTACTATAGCACAGCCGCAGCGGGTTTGCAAACGCAGCGGAAACTGTGTTGAGGCTTTTGTCGGTATCGCAGGAAAGGAAAATAGCGCTTGACTTAATTACTATATCGTGGTATACTGGCTCACGAATGATTGAGCTATACCCTCGGTTTTAAAATGTGCTGCCAAATCTTTTTGAAAAAGGAGAACGTTATGAATCGTATCCAATTTTATCCCGGCGAAGAACTTTACAACATTTTAACTGCGGAAGCTGCAAAAAATGGGGTCAGCGTAAGCAAGTATCTGACAGATTTTTTGGAAAATTATTGGGGCTTGTCGGTGCCGGGAACATCCGTTATCGACTTGACCAAGAGAGTTCTAAAAGAAGTAGAAGGGTATGTTGCAGACAAAACCAACAGTCACGTCAAGGTAGAACCGTTCGCACTGGAAGATGTCTCTGCTGTGTACCGGGACATTCCCATGACGGAGGGGCTTAGACCCAGTGCTGTCCGGGCCAGCATAGGGCGCAGCTTCAAAAGCAAGGTCGGGAAAGCGCCTTTTGAGAATGTCCGTGTCTATAAAGAAAACGGAAAAGCAAAGCTAAGCGCCAACAATGCCCTGCGCTATGAAATTGTATATAACAGCAGTGAGGAAGCCTGGCCCGAAGGATCCGAAGAACCGACCGCGGAAGAACTTGATGCTACCTTTGCGGACATGTATCCCAACTCCAATTGCGAAGACGAACTGGAAGAATGGGACGGCATTGATGTATGACGTACCTTATTTCAGATATTCATGGCTGTTATAAGCAGTTTCGGGCTTTGCTTACAAAAATTGCATTTACCAACGAAGATGAACTTTTTATCCTGGGTGATGTTGTGGATCGTGGCCCCGAGCCAATACAAACGCTTCGGTTTATTATGGAACATCCGAATATGACGCTCCTTATGGGCAATCATGAGGCGGTTATGAGGATGGTTCTTCGCCGATTGACTACCGAAATCACCGAGGAAAGCATCGAAAAACTGACACCGGATGTGTTGGAAGCCTGCGCGGACTGGATGCAGGATGGAGGTTCTGTTACCCTTGAGCAGTTCCGAAGACTTGGTCGTACGGCGCAGGCCGATATCATGAATTACTTGGAGGATATCCCCTATTATCAAACCTTGGAGTATGGTGGAAAGCTGTACATTCTGGTGCATGCAGGTCTGGCAAATTTTGATGTGCGGAAGGAACTGGAAGAATACCAGCCAGGAGATTTCCTGTGGGAACGCCCCGATTATGGGCGGGAATATTTTCCGGGCGGGCGAATTGTCCTTGCTACAGGCCATACACCTACACCCATCATTCGGAAAGACCGCCAGCCGCTGGTTTACACGGGTAAGAGCCACCTGGCTATTGATTGCGGTTGCGTATTTGGTGGTAAACTGGCCGCTTACTGCGTGGAAACCGGCAAAAAAATTTATGTGGATGGCCTGAAAAAAGATGCTTATTGATAAGTTGTTGGGCAGCAGAAAGCACGGCCCCCGCCGGGAGGAATTCCCAGCGGGGGCCGTCTATTCTATCATAGCATCAAGCGTCGGTGCGATTCTTTTTAAGCAGGCTCAAAATCACCGCGCCCACTACGCTGCCGATGGCCAGCGCCACAAAGTACAGCAGCGCGTGATCCACGACCGGGAATACGAAGATACCGCCGTGGGGTGCGCGCAGGGCGCAGCCGAAAGTCATGGACAAGGCACCGGACAGTGCCGCGCCGATGACGCAGCTGGGCAGTACACGCAGCGGGTCAGCGGCCGCGTACGGGATGGCACCCTCGGAAACGAAGCACAGGCCCATCACGTAGTTGACAATGCCGTTGCGGCGCTCGTCCTCGGTCCACTTTTTGGGGCAGAAGGTGGTGGACAGGGCAATGGCAATCGGCGGGACCATGCCGCCCACCATGACGGCGGCCATCACACCGTAGTTGCCGGAGGCCAGCGCCGCGATGCCAAAGGCGTAGGATGCCTTGTTGACGGGGCCGCCCATGTCCACGCTCATCATACCGGCCACGATGGCACCCAGCAGCACCTTGGAGGTGCCGCCCATGGCGTTCAGCCAGTCGGTCATGGCGGTATTGATCATGCCCATGACCGGGTTGATGCCGCACATCACTGCGCCGATGGCAAGCATGCCGCCCAGCGGGTAGATCAGCATCGGACGGATGCCGTTCAGGCTGGCGGGCAGTTTTTCGGTGATGCGCTTCAGGCCCTCCACGATGTAGCCGGAGACAAAACCGGCCAGCAGCGCGGCCAGGAAACCGCCCGAAATGCCTGTGGTGTCACCCTGGGCCAGCCCGGCAAAGTTGGTGCCGTTCATGGCAAGCACACCGCCTGCAAAGCCTACCGCCAGACCGGGCCGGTCGGCAATGGACATGGCGATATAGGCCGACAGGATGGGCAGCATGTAGGCAAACGCTGCGTTGCCCACGGTCTTAAAGAACGCCGCCACAGGGGTGTTCATGCCGAAATTGGAGGGGTCGATGGTGTAATCGTCCAGCAAAAACGCCAGCGCGATCATGATGCCGCCGCCCACCACAAAAGGCAGCATGTGGGAAACACCGTTCATCAGGTGCTTGTAGAGGGTGTGCCCAACGGTGTCGTTGGCGCTAGCCGCACTGGCTGCCTGCGCGCCGCCCTTGGCGTGGAAGATGGGCGCTTCGCCATGGGCAATGGTCTTAATCAGTTCCTCCGGCTTGTGGATGCCGTCATCCACACGGGCAAAAATCACCGGCTTGCCGTCAAAACGGGCGGTCTCCACGTTTTTGTCTGCCGCGATGATGATGCCATCGCAGGCGGCGATCTCCTCGGCGGTCAGCACATTTTTCGCGCCGTCAGAGCCGTTGGTCTCTACCTTGGTGGGCAGGCCCAGGCGGTCACCGGCCTTAGCCAGGGCCTCGGCGGCCATGTAGGTGTGGGCGATGCCGTTGGGGCAGGCAGTTACGGCCAGTACGCGGTAGCCCTGCTGGGGGATCTCCTGCTCGGTGAAGCTTTCCTCGCCAAACTGGGCATCCTCCTGGGCATCGATGGCGGCCAGGAACTCGGCGGGGGTCTTGGCGGCCCGCAGCTTTTCCACGAAATCATCGTTCATCAGCATCTGCATCATGCGGGCCAGCATGTCGATGTGCAGGCTGCCGTTTTCCGGCGCGGCGATGGCAAACAGCAGGTCGGTCTTGCCGTCATCCTCGGCGTTGTACTGCACAGGTGCGGCCAGGCGCATGGCGGCCAGGCTGGGGCGGGTCACGCAGGCGGTGCGGGCATGGGGCACCGTGATGCCGTTGTCCACGTAGGTGGAAGCCTCGGCCTCGCGGGCGTAAAGGGCTTTTTTGTAGGCTTCGCGGTCGGTGATGTTGCCGTGGGTAGCCTGCAGCTCCACCAGTCGGTCAATGATCTGCGCCTGATCGGCCGCGGCCTCATCCAGTGCAATGGACTGCGCAGTAAACAGTTCCGTAATACGCATAGCGGGTCTCCTTCTTTATGTTATATGTGCGATAATACGTTGCTTTGTGTAGGGGCGAGCATTGCTCGCCCGCCAAAGGCTCCCTCTGAGAGGGAGCTGTCCGCAAAGCGGACTGAGGGAGAGAAATTTATCTATAAAAGCATCTTTCCGAAAGATCTCTCCCCCACCCGCTTCGCGGGAGCCCCCTCGCAGAGGGGGCCGTTCAGACACTCAAATCGTGTTCATCAGCCTGTCAATATCCTCTTTTGTTGCCAGCCCAACGCTGAACGCGGTTGCGCTGCCGCAGGCGGTGCCAAGGCGCAGCGCATAGCGGTAATCGCCGGTGCGCAGGCAGCCGGCCACAAACCCGGCTACCATGCTGTCGCCTGCGCCCACGCTGTTGACCACCTTGCCCTTGGGGCAGCCGATGCGGTGTACCGCGCCGTTCTCGTCCAGCAGCAGCGCGCCGTCCCCGGCCATGCTTACCAGCACGTTGCGGGCACCCTGGGCCTGCAGACTGGCGGCGGCGGTGACGATCTCGTCATCATTGGTCAACTCGTGTCCCACGATCTCGGCCAGTTCGTGGTTGTTGGGCTTGATAAGGAACGGCCCGTAGGGCAGCACTTTCAGCAGCAGGTTCCGGGTGGCATCCACCACGGTGCGTACGCCGCGTCCCTGCAGCCGGGCCAGCAGCCGCTCGTAGGTCGTCTGCGGCAGGCAAGCGGGGATGCTGCCCGCAAGGATCAGCACATCGTCCTTTTGCAGCGCATCCAGCTTGGCTTCCAGCGCCTGCATAGCGGATTCAGGAATGTTCGGTCCTGCGCCGTTCAGTTCGGTCTCCTGCCCGGCCTTGATCTTGACATTGATGCGGGTCATCCCCTCCTGCAGGTGGATGAAATCGGTGCGCAGGCCCTGGGCAGTCAGGCCGCGCTCCAGCCAGGCACCGGTTTCGCCGGCGACAAAGCCGAGGGCTACGCTCTCGACCCCCAGCTGGGCCAGCACACCGGACACGTTGATGCCCTTGCCGCCCAGCACACAGTCCTCGCCGGTGGCGCGGTTGATGGCCGCCACCTGCAGCGGGCTGTCCAGCCGGACAACATAGTCGATGGCGGGGTTGAATGTAACGGTGTAGATCATGCTTCTGCCTCCTTGACCAGCGTTTGCTGGCGGTAACGGGGATCGGGGCAGCGGTTGGTCAGGATGGATCCATCCTGCAGCCCGGCGATCACGGCCGGGTAGATGCTGCCGAACTTGCTGTCATCGGCCAGGAACCATACCTCGCGGGCGCGGCGGGCGGCGCAGGCCTTGACGGCGGCTTCCTCGGGGTCCGGGGTGGTGAACCCGGCGGTTAGGTCAATGCCGTTGGCCCCCAAAAACGCTTTGGTGAAGTTATACTGCTGCAGCGCCGCCATGGCTGCCGCGCCGATGATGGCCTCGGTCTGGGGGCGCAGCAGGCCGCCCGGCACAAAGACGCGGCAGCCTTTTTGCGCCAGCAGCCGCGCGTGGGCGATGCCGTTGGTGACGTAGTGGGCATCCAGCGCTGCGCCGCTGACGGCCCGCGCTACGGCCAGCGTGGTGGACCCGGCATCCAGGTAGACGAAATCGTCTGCTTGGATGAGGGCGGCAGCGGCCTTGGCGATGGCGTTTTTCTGGCTGACGGCCAGCGTTTCCTTGGCTTCCATCGTGGGTTCATCGGCGCGGAACTGGCTGCCGGGCAGCGTAGCACCGCCGTGGACCTTGTTGACCCGCCCCTGACGGTCCAGTTCCAGCAGGTCGCGCCGGATGGTGGACTCGCTGGCGTTCAGGGCCTCGCAAAGTTCCTGCACGGTGGCGGTGCGCTTCTCGGCCAGCAGCGCCAGAATTTGGGCAAATCGTTCTTCTGCAAGCATGAGCGGCCTCCTTTTTTGCTTTTACGCGCGAATGATTTTGGCTGTTCTTGGCTTTGCTTGATTGATTCTGACTGTATTATAGCACAATGCGCGTCAAAATCAACCACAAACAGCCAATTTCAATCAACAAAAATAATCGCTCAAATTTGTGCAAGGCGCACAAAACAAAAAATCCTCCTTATGGAAAGGGAGATTTCAGCGCGGCTATTTTCGTCCTATGGCTGGCGGCACTGGCGTAGTCGGGACGCTGGGGTCCAGTATTGCTGGCAGCGTAGCCAGGGCATACTGCGTTACCGGTGTACTGACGTTGTATTGCCGCCCATCGGTGCCGGTGAGGGTTTTCGTCACGGCGGTCTCGCCCTCAACGATCAAATACTTCCCCGGCGCGGCCTGGCAGACGATGGGAACATAACTATCCTCGTACTTGAGGGCGCAGCGCAGGGGGCTTTCGGCTAACGTGCCGTCCGCCAGATGGTAGACAAACAGCACCTGCCGCTCACCCTGGCGGGCCAGCAGAAACACATCCTCGTCATACACGCCGTCCAGCGTCATCGCCTGGGACAGTTCGGCCACCGTCTGCACCTCGTTAGTGCCCAGTGGCTGGCGCAGCAGGTGGGTGTCGTCCACCCACCACAGCGCATCCCCGGCCAACTTCCGCAGCGGGCCAAAGGTGTCCACCGGTCCATCGTCCAGCACGGTTTCGCTGCCGGTGGCAGGGTCCAGTGCGCAGAGCGTTTCGGTCAAATAGGGCTTCAAATCGTTAAAATTGTCAACGCTATAGTAGGCGTACACCGGTTCCGGGCAATCCGCATTCGGAACACGCCGCGTAACCAGCAGCTTGTCATCCCAAACGCCCAATAGCTGGCCGCCGTACTCGTCCCAGGTCGTCAGCGTTTCTACCGTATCGGTAGTTGGGTCCAGCCGCAGCAGGCGGCGTTCGTCCAGGTGGGCGGGGTCATCGGAGACGGCACCGCCCCTGGCGTATAAGTACTGCCCGTCAGCGGCCATCGATGCCCACCCGGCCAGATACCATCCCTGCGGGAAACTGACGGAACCAGTCGGGTTTCCGTCAAAATCCGTCACCACCAGCGCAGGGGTGTCGGTCAGCATGCCGGACCAACTCCATACAAGCTGCCTGTCGTCCACCTGCAAGCTGCCCACCCGGCCGTTCATAGGCAGGCTGTCCGGGGCGGCGATCTGCCGTTCCTCGGCTGCAGCAAAGTCGATCACGGTGCCATACCATACATCGGTCTCGTCATACCCGGCCTGATACCAGCCGTAGTCGTTTGCTGCTCCCAGCATGTGCAGTGTACCCGCGCCGCTCTCCGGCTCTGACACAGCGGCACTTTCCGCCGTCCGGGCAGCATCGGACAGCGGAAAATCTGCATCCACACGCGGATTCTCGCCTGCGCTACACCCAGATAAAATACAAATAGTAAAAATAGCTGATAAAAATACGAATTGCAATTTCACGAAACATCGCCTCCTTTCCCCTACCCTACCACGGCTATGTTTCCGATTTGTGTCAGGCAAAAACAAAAGCGCAGGGCAAAACGCCCTGCGCTTACGGTATGTACTAAAAATCAGTTCCCGTCATCATAGCTGGCCACGGGTACGTTGGCGTACTCATCGGGCAGTTCGGGCGGCAGGGTCTGCATGTATTCGTGCATGGCCTCGGCCACCTTTTTGCTGTAGGCTACGGCCTCCACAACCGTGCGCGCACCCTTGACGGCATCGCCGCTGGCAAATACGCCGGGCATGCTGGTGTGGCCCAGTTCATCGGTCACAAACAGGCCGCGCTCGTTGGTTTTCAGGTCGTGCTCACTCTCGGTGATGGTGGTGCAGGGGCCTTGGCTGATGGAGACGATCACGCTGTCGGACGGGTACAGTTCTTCGGTGCCCGGAATGTCGGTCAGGGTGCCGTCCTCGGCCTCGTTCAGGTCGCGGAACACAACGCCCTTGTCGGTGATCTCCACCGGCTTTTTGTTAAAGTGGAAGTTGACACCCTCCAGCTTGGCATAGCTGGCCTCGTACTCGCTGGCGGTGATTTTTTTGGACAGCGAGAAGCACTCCACATGGCGGGTGCCGTGGCGCAGGGCGGTACGGCAGACATCCATAGCGGCGTTGCCCGCGCCGATGACGATCAGGCGGCGGCCCAGGTGGTAAACATCAGGGTTCTGCAGGTAGTTGATGGCATAGTGTACGTTGCCCAGACTCTCGCCCTTGATATGCAGCGTGTTGGGCCGCCATACGCCGGTGCCGATGAAGATCGACTTGTAGCCATCGCGGAAAAGATCCTCCAACAGCAGGGCTTTGCCCACATCGGTGTTGGGGCGGACCTTGATGTCCTTCAGGCGCAGATGTCGGTACTCGAAGTCGTCCAGCACACTCTTGGGCAGGCGGAACTCCGGGATGCCGTAGCGCAGCACACCGCCGATCTTATCATGGCTTTCAAAAATGGTCACATCGTAGCCGTAGCGGGCCAGGATAACCGCGATGGTCAGACCAGCCGGGCCGGAGCCGATGATGGCAGCCTTTTTGCCGTTGGGCGTGGCGGGGCCTTTGGTCATCTGGCTGGCGTAGGTGGAGGAAATGTAGTTCTCGATGACCGAGAAATGCACGGGTGCGCCCTTGATGCCCTGCACACAGTGGCCCTCGCACTGGTTCTCGTGGTTGCACACCAGCGAGCAGACGGTGGTCAGGGGGTTGTTCTCAAACAGCATCTTGCCGGCATCGTCCAGCTTGTTGTCTTTCAGCAGGCGGATGACCTCCGGGATGTTGGTGTGGATGGGGCAGCCCTGTTGGCAGCGGGGCTTTTTGCACCCAAGGCAATGGTTGGCTTCGTCCATTACATGCAATGCCATGATTTCTTCTCCTTTTACGAACCGATTTTGCCCGTTAAAAATGCAACAATCTTACAGCTTTACGAGCATTTCTCCATATATATTTTATATTACCACGGGTTTGGTCGTAAAGGCAAGCCCCATCGGCTGGGTTTTGACCCTGCAAAGTGCCGAAAAATCGACAGCCATGCTGTGCAATTCGCTGATTTTTGCAGCGTCCTCTCCCCCACGCGCCAGATCGGCCAAACTGGTCCCGGCGGGTAGCTTGGCCTGTTTTAAACGCGGCAGCGCGGTTTTGTGCGCCCCCAATACCTGGATGTAGGGCGGCGCGGGCAGGTCGGCCGGGATGCCCAGTGCGGCATCCAGCACCAACCGCCGCAGCCGGGCATGGGGGTAGCGCTTGGTCTTTAAGCGGGTGTACAAATCGTCCAGGCTGGTGGCCTGGCGCACGGCGGCAGCCAGGCGGTGCTCCAACCCCTCGCTTACGCCGCGTACAGCGGCAAAGTCGGTTTCGGGCTTGGCGCGCAGCAGCGCCAGCACAGCAACCTCAAATTTGTTTGCATCTGCCAACAGACCGCCCGCCACAGCTTTGGTGTACAGCGCCGCTGTCCGCAGGGGCACGTAAGGCTCCCAATCCTCCACCGGCAGGCTGCGCAGGTAGCTGGCGCTTGCCATGGGGATGCCGTTGTGCTCCCCTGCCCCGCCGCCGTGGGCTGCGCCCAGCCGGGGCAGTGCCAGCGGCGTGAGGGCGGCGTTTTGCGCCAAAATCGCCTTGCAGTACTCAATGCCCAAAATGTTGTTAGGGGTGCGCAGCAACGCCCCCGCCCCCGGCTGTAAGGTATCGGCTGCTTCGGCCCGGGCGGCGGCGTAGGTCATGCCGGTAGCAAGCCGTTCCCGCAGCAGGGTGTCCAGTTCCGGCCGGGCCAGCAGCGCGGCTGCCTGCATCAGTCGGTCAGCGTCCGGGTCCTCGGCCCCAAAAATCAGTGTATCACACCCCAGGGCTGCCAGCAGCCGCACCCCGGCGGCGGCAAACTGCTCGGCTGTGGCGCAGGCATAGGGCGCAGGCAGGGCAATGACAAGACCTGCCCCGGCATCCAGTGCCGCGCGTACCCGCACACTTTCGGGCAGGATGGGCACCCCGCCCCGCTGGACCGCGCCGCTGCTCATGCAGACCGCCACGCAGGCAGCGCCAGCCGCTTTAGCCGCGGCGATCTGTGCCGCGTGGCCGTTGTGAAAAGGGTCATATTCGGTAATAATTCCGGCAAATTCCATGCAAAAAACTCCTGAGCAGGTTGTTAAAAAAAGAACGTGCAAGATTTGTGCGTTCTCGCCTTGCAAAAACACTAACCACATTATATAATAAAAAATGTAATAAGGAAAGGGCGTAACTGCGCCCTTAAAAATAAGGAGGATACCCCATGAAAGTTCTGGTTATCAACTGCGGCTCTTCCAGCCTGAAGTACCAGCTCATCGACATGGACGGTGAAAAGGTTCTTTGCAAAGGTCTGTGCGAGCGCATCGGCATGGAAAGCAGCATGATCACCCACGAGGGCAACGGCCACAAGGCCACCACGCCCGCCATCTTCCCCACCCACACCGAGGCATTTACCGAGGTCGTGAAGAAGATGACCACCGGCGAGGGCAAGGTCATTGACAGCGTTTCCGAGATCGATGCCATCGGCCACCGCGTGGTCCATGGCGGCGAGAAGTTCAAGGAGAGCTGCCTGATCACCCCCGAGGTCGTCAAGGCGATCCATGACCTGAGCCCCCTGGCTCCCCTGCACAACCCCGCCGCCATCCTGGGTATCGAGGCCTCCTACAAGGTCTTTGGCGAGGATAAGCCCAACATCGCTGTGTTTGATACGGCTTTCCACTCCACCATGCCCCCGAAGGCTTACATGTACGCTATCCCCTACGAGTACTACGAGAAGTACGGTGTCCGCCGCTACGGCTTCCACGGCACCAGCCACAAGTACGTCAGCCATCGCGCTGCTGAGTTCCTGGAGGAGCCCATTGAGCGCCTGAAGCTGATTACCTGCCACCTGGGCAACGGTTCTTCCATTGCCGCTGTCGACCAGGGCAAGGTCATCGATACCTCCATGGGCATGACCCCGCTGGCCGGCCTGATGATGGGCACCCGCTGCGGCGACCTGGACCCCTCTGTGGTCAACTACCTGAAGTACAACCTGGAGATCACCGGCCATGAGCTGGACGAGATCCTGAACAAGAAGTCCGGCCTGCTGGGTGTTTCCGGCGTTTCCAGCGACAAGCGTGATGTTGAGGAAGCCGCCAAGAACGGCAACGAGCGCGCACAGCTGGCCAGCGACATGCTGAACTACCAGATCAAAAAGACCATTGGCAGCTACATCGCTGCTATGGGCGGCGTAGATGCCATCGTCTTTACCGGCGGCATCGGCGAGCATGATGCTGACTCCCGCGCCAAGATCTGCCACCACATGGATTGGCTGGGCATCCGCATCGACACCGACAAGAACCGCGATGCTCACAAGCAGAAGAAGGATGTTGTCGAAGTCACCGCCTGGGGCGCTCGCGTCCGCACCCTGATCATCGAGACCAACGAGGAGCTCATGATCGCCCGCGACACCAAGGAAGTTGTTGAGAAGCAGTAATTGCTGCTACTATAAGAAAAGGCCAGAGCTGTTCGGCTCTGGCCTTTCTTTGTATGTACGCTTATTCTTCGTCCGGGCAATCGCACAGATGGGCCTTTACGGCCTGCATTTCAGCGGGAATGTCCTCCGGCTGCAGTTTCTTTACGGCATCAATGCTGCCCAGTTTTTGGGCGGTCTCGTAGTACCAGCACTTATATTCCAGCACCTGCATCGTGTCCTGCAGCTGCTGCATCTGGGCGCGCAGGGTGTCTTGCTGGCGGCGGAACATGGCCAGCCGGGCATCGATGGTGGAATCGCCCTGCATAGCCAGTTCAATGTAAGTGCGGATATCTTTTAACGACATACCGGCTTTTTTCATGCACTCGATGATGCGCAGCCATTCAAAGTCGCTTTCTTTAAAAACCCGGATGCCGCCCGGCGAACGCTCCACAAATGGCAGCAACCCCTGCTTGTCATAGTAGCGCAGCGTTGATGCCGGTACATGCAGCATCCGCGCCATCTCTCCGACTGTGTACATGGATGACACACTCCTTAAACTATACTCTAACTTTAAGTATACACGGGAAGTTGCCCGCCGTCAAGCGGGGCGCGGGGGCTTTTGTTCCTTTCTTGCAAGAAAGGAACCGAAAGAACTCTTAAACAAAAATTGTGGGTATCCCGTACGGGATACCCACAATTTTTAATTGAAAGTTTCTTCGGTTCCTTCTTTTCAAAGAAGGAACGAGAGTCCTCGCATCACTGCTGGGTAGCGGCCTCGGCGCGCTTCTTGGCGATAGCGGCCAGAGCGTCCTTGCGGGACAGGTTGATGCGGCCCTGCTGGTCGATGTCCGTAACCATGACGAAGATGGGATCGCCCACAGCAACAACATCCTCCACATGCTCTACGCGGTGATCGTCCAGCTTGGAGATGTGGACCAGGCCCTCTTTGCCCGGTGCGATCTCAACGAAAGCACCAAAGTTCATCAGGCGGGTCACGCGGCCCTTGTAGATGGCACCGATCTCGGGATCCTCCACAATGGTCTTGATGGTAGCGATGGCGCGCTTGGCATCATCCTGGTCAACGGCAGAGATAAAGACGTGACCGTCCTCCTCGATGTCGATCTTGCAGTTGAAGTTGGCGCACATCTCCTGGATGACCTTGCCGCCCTTGCCGATGACATCCTTGATCTTGTCGACCGGGATCATCATGCTGAACATCTTGGGCGCATACTTGCTCAGTTCGGCGCGCGGCTCAGCAATGACCGGCTTGATGATCTCGTCCAGGATATACAGACGGCCCTTGCGGCACTTCTCCAGGGCTTCCTCAACGATTTCGTAGGTCAGGCCATCGACCTTGATGTCCATCTGGATGGCGGTGATGCCGCGGCGGGTGCCGCCGACCTTGAAGTCCATGTCGCCGTGGAAATCCTCAACACCCTGGATGTCCAGCATGGTCATCCAGCGGCCGCCATGCAGCGGGTCACCATCGGTGATCAGGCCGCAGGAGATGCCGGCAACGGGAGCCTTGATAGGCACACCAGCGTCCATCAGAGCCAGGGTAGAACCGCAGATGGATGCCTGGGAGGTGGAGCCGTTGGAGGACAGAACCTCAGACACGCAGCGGATGGTGTACGGGAACTCGGCCTGGTCAGGCAGCACGGGGATCAAGGCGCGCTCTGCCAGGTTGCCGTGGCCGATCTCGCGGCGGCCGGGGCTGCGGGGTGCGCGAGCCTCGCCGACAGAGTACGGCGGGAAGTTGTAGTGGTGGATGTAACGCTTGTACTGGGTATCAGACAGGTCATCCATCAGCTGGGCATCCTTGGTGGAGCCCAGGGTGCAGATGGTCAGAACCTGGGTCTGGCCGCGGGTGAACATGCCGGAACCATGCACACGGGGCAGCAGGCCGACTTCGGCAGCCAGCGGGCGGATCTCGTTGATGCCGCGGCCGTCAACGCGCTTGCCGTCCTCCAACAGCCAGGTACGCACGACCTTCTTCTGCAGCTTGTAGCTGATGAGGTCGAGGTCAGAGGCGGTCAGATCGGGATGCTCGGCAGCGATAGCGTCCATGATGGGTAGCATAGCGGCATCGCGAACGTTCTTGTCATCGGTATCCATGGCGGCCTTGACTTCGTCCAGGTGCTTGGAGTAAACGTCAGCCAGCAGGGCGTGGTCCAGCTCCACGGGGGTAAAGCTCTTTTTCGGCTTGCCGATCTCGGCCACGATGCTGTTGATAAAGGCCAGCATCTTCTTGATCTCCTCGTGGCCGGCGCGGATGGCCTTCATCATGGTCTCCTCGTCAACCTCGTTGGCACCAGCCTCGATCATGACGATCTTCTCCTCGCTGGCAGCCAGGGTCAGGGACAGGTCGCTGTGCTCGCGCTGCTCCTTGGTGGGGTTCAGCACGATCTCGCCGTCCACCAGGCCGACAAACACACCGGCGATGGGGCCGCCCCAGGGAATGTCAGACATAGCGATGGCCAGAGAGGCGCCGTTCATGCCGGAGATCTCAGCGGAGCAGTCGGGGTCCAGGCTCATGACGGTCATGGTCACGCAGACATCGTTGCGCATATCCTTGGGGAACAGCGGGCGGATGGGGCGGTCGACCACGCGGGAGGACAGGATGGCATGCTCGCCAGGGCGGCCCTCACGGCGCATAAAGCTGCCGGGGATGCGGCCGGCGGCGTACAGCTTTTCCTCAAACTCCACGCTCAGGGGGAAGAAATCAACGCCGTCACGGGGCTTGTCGCTCATGGTGACGTTGCACAGCACACAGGTCTCGCCGTAGCGGATCATGGCGCTGCCGTTGGACAGACCGCACATTTTGCCGGTCTCGACCACAAAGGGGCGGCCAGCAAAGGTCGTCTCAAATTTGCGGTACTTGGGGAAGGTTTCCAGCCGGGAAGCAAATTCGTAAGCCATAGGTTTTCTCCTTCGTTTGGGATTGTATGTCGTGGCCGGACCGCACCCCGGTTTTGAGCAATAAAGCCAGCAGCCAAGTCAGATGCTTGGGTGCTCGATTTACTGCGCAAAACGGCAGCGGCGGGCGGCCTTGGTACATAAGGCAGTGATGCAATAATAAAAATCGGGCAAGGTGCATATGCACCCTGCCCGTTTTTGCGGAAATTACTTGCGCAGACCCAGCTCAGCGATCAGGGCACGGTAACGGTTGATGTCCTTCTTCTGCAGGTAGGCCAGCAGATTGCGACGGCGGCCGACCATCTTGAACAGGCCGCGGCGGCTGTGGTTGTCATGCTTGTTGGTCTTCAGGTGCTCGGTCAGGTGGTTGATACGAGCGGTCAGCAGAGCAACCTGGACCTCCGGAGAACCGGTGTCACCCTCGTGGATGGCTGCCTTGGCGATGATGGGCTGCTTATCGATAGCAGATTTCTGGCTCATGGTAAATACCTCTTTCAAAAAAATATTGATTTGCCGAAAGCGCAGTAAGGGGTAGTTGGAACCCTAGAGGCATGCGCCCCAAACCGAGCCACGGTAACAGTCATAAGTATACCATACCCTCCCCCAAATTACAAGGGGCAGGATGCAGGTATTTTACAATTATTTTGCAGGGCGCTTCTCCCCTGCCCAACGCAGCACGGTGGCAAAGCCGACCGCCGCCAGCGGCAGCAGGAAAACAAAGAACGGGAAGCAGTAGCGGCTTTTGGTTTCCCACACAAGCTGGAACAAAAATCCGCCGAAGAACGCGATACCCAGCAGCTGCGCCCAGACCGCACCGCCAGTTTTGCGTCGCAGTGCCAGTGTACCGACCCCGGCAAAAAGATACACAAAGGTCAGCAGTGCCCGCAGTACAGCCTGCACCGGGGTGAACAGCACACCGCCGCCCAATGCTGTGGCCAGCCAGCCCGCGCCCGCCGGCCACTGTAATGGATGGGCCGTTCATCGTCAGGGCCTCAAACCAGGGATCCAGCCACTGCCAGGCGGTCTTTTGCAGGAAGAACTTGACCTCCTTGGGGTTGTGCAGGTAGGTGGCAATATATTCGCGGATGCCTTTGACCGCCGCCGCATTGGCTGCAGCCGTGTCGGCGTTGTTGTCCCAGAACAGGCTCCAACTGCTTCCATCGAAGCCGCCAGGTCCATAATAGGTACCGCTGTGGATGCCCATCAGTGCGGTGGCGCTGGCTGGCATGCCGGTGGAGTATGGGATGGGCGCACGGTTGAAAAATACCATCTGTCCGATGTTTTCTGCGGCTACCGGCACGGCCAGCAGCAGCGCCGCCAGTACAAACCCGCCGAACAGTTGTCTGCCGCTGCGCCCGAAGCCCGAAAACGCAGCTACAATGCAGGTGGCAATCACAAAAATCAGTGCGGATTGATACGCCAGCACTGCCAGCGGGAACAGCACAAACGGCAGCGCCAGCCAGCCCGGTTTGCCACCTTTTAGAAAGCGCAGCAACCCGTAGCCGCCCCACAATACCATGGCAGGGGCAGGCAGAGTGCCGTACACAAAAGAAGCATACATCGGGATGGGCACAAACAGCAGGCAAAGTACGGCGCAAAGCAGCTGGGTGCGCGGCTTGGCACCGAACTCCCTGGCAATGCAGCAAAGCGCCAACAGGCAGGCCGGGGCGGAAATGGCCCCGAACAGCGACCACGCCCGCAGGGCACTATCGCCGAACAATCGGATAAATGGCTCCATAAACAGCGCCATCGCACCCTGGTAGGGGCAAGTCTGGAAGTAGGTCCAGCCGTAACTGTCCGGTCCGTAGGCAGAAAAATCCCCTGTTGCAAGGGCTACCGCCATCTTCCAGGTGGTCTCCTGGTCATTCGCTGGGTAAATCTGCTGGGAGAACACCCACCACAGCGCCAGCACAAATTCCAGTACGGCGGCCCCGGCGATCAGCCGGTTGGCCTTTTTCTGGTCATCCAGCCCACGCAGCAGGCGGCACAGCCCGGCCAGCAGGGCGGTCAGCACCACAAACAGCAATAGTTCGGGCAGGGAAATTCCCATCCGCAGGGCCTTGCCCTCGGCCAAGGTGGAGACATCCAGCAGATCCATCCGGGCAATCAGCGAAGCCGCTGCCAGTCCGAACAGCACCAGCGCAGCCAGCCAGGCGGCCACGCTGCCGCAGAAAGACGCAAACTTTTCCAGCGGAGACTTCCGCGTAAGTACGGCGGTTTTACCATCCGACATCATGCTCCCCTCCCCTTTCAGCGCTGCGCCGCGAAGTAAGCCTTGCTTTCCTCGGCGGCGTGGTGGATCAGGGCGGCCAGCTCGTCCATCGAGCCAAACTTGCGCACCGGGCACAGATACTTGTGGAACTCCAGCACCGGGGTCTGGCCGTAGACATTGCCGGTGTAGTCCGGCACAAAGGTCTCGCAGGTGACGGCGGCATTGGCGCTGTTGTCCACGGTGGGGCGGCGGCCGATGCCGGTCGCGGCGGGCCGCCACTGGCCGTCCAGGAAGATGCGGGTCAGGTAGACACCGGTGCAGGGCTGCAGCGCTTCGGCCGGGTAGTTCTGGTTGATGGTGGGCGTACCCAGCTTGCCGCTGCCGATGCCCTTGCCGTGGGTCACAGCCCAGTCAATGGCGTAAGGCTTGCCCAGCATGGCGTTGGCATCGTCCAGGCGGCCCTCCTCCAGCGCAGCGCGGATGCGGGTGGACGACACGGTCTGCCCGCCGTACTGGGCCATAGGCACCACATCTACGGTAATGCCGTAGGGCGCGCAAAGCTGCTCCAGCAGTTCCACATTGCCTGCGGCGTAAGCGCCAAAGGTAAAGTTATCGCCGCAAAAAACCGCTTTTGCATGGAAGCAGTCCACCAGCACACGGCGGACGAAATCCTCCGGCGAGAGGGCGCGAAACTCCTCAAAAGATGGCTCCCAATACTGGGCGATACCCAACTCGGCCACGCGGGCATGCTTTTGCGCCAGCGAGAGGATGCGCCCGCCTTTCAGGCTGTTGTTGCCGGGCAACTCAAAGGTAAAGGCGGCGGCGGTCAGGTCATGCTGCGCCGCATAGGTGACGGCGGCACCCAGCACGGCGCGGTGCCCGCAGTGTACGCCGTCAAAATACCCCAGCGCAACGGCACTGTCCTGCGGGACGGGGGCCGGGGTCAAGGTGTGGTAAATTTGCATGGGCGTTCAGTCCCTTTCGCAAAATAATTTTTCTACATTCAGTACACCGCCGGTGATGCCCGCCAGCCCCAAAAACGCCCCGTCCGGGCCATACACACGGTAGCGGCCATCGGCGGCAGGATAATGGCTGGTGGGGCAGCCGTTCAGCAGGTGCTTTTTCACGGCCTCGTCCACCTGCAGCGGGGGTAGCGGCGCAAATACGGTTTCGATGGGCAGCACCCAGCCGTTAGTTTCCAGCGCGCCGCTCTCGGCAGCGGCCAAAATTTCCGGCAGGGTGTAGCACTGTGCAATGCCGAACTCCCCGGCCTGGGTGCGGCGCAGCGCAGCCAGCGTAGCGGGCACACCCAGGGCTGCGCCGATGTCCTCGGCCAGCACACGGATATAGGTGCCCTTGGAGCAGGCCACCCGCACCGTATAGTCGCCGGGGGCAGGGCTGCCCAGGTAGTCGATGCTGTACACCGTAATGGGCCGGGGCGTACGCTCAACGGTCTGACCCTTGCGGGCCGCCTTATACAGCGGCTGGCCGTTGATTTTTACCGCCGAGTACATCGGCGGCAGCTGCATCAGTTCACCGGTAAATTGGGGCAGTACGGCTTTCAGTTCACTCTCCCCTACCGTGACGGGGGCAGTTTCCAGCGCGGTACCGGTGATGTCGCCGGTATCGGTGCGCAGGCCCAGACGGATCGTAGCTTCGTAGGTTTTATCGTGGTTCAGCTGGCGGTCGGCGGCCGCAGTGGCTTTGCCGATAAACACGGCGAGCACACCGGTCGCCATAGGGTCCAGTGTGCCCGAGTGCCCCAGCTTGCGTGTGCCCAAAGCGCCGCGCAGCTTCGCCAGCACATCAAAGCTGGTCCAGCCTGCGGGCTTATCCACGGGCAAAATGCCGTTTGGCGTTTGCATACGCAGGGTTCCTTTTCTGTTTGGTTATAAAGTGGTCTTGCCTGCTGTGATTCTGTAGGGGCGGATGCTTGCATCCGCCCGCGGGTCGATGCGAGCATCGACCCCTACAAACAGGCGACAAATTTACTGCTCTAAGCTGTTCTTCTCCGCCTCAGCGCGGTCCAATTCCTTTTTGACTTCTTCCAGGATGGCATGCTTGGCGTTGTCCAGGTTGCCGCTGATCTCACAACCTGCGGCACGGGGATGTCCGCCGCCGCCCAAACGCCGTGCAATGTTGCAGGCGTTGGTGTCGTGGCCGGTGCGCACACTGATCTTGTAGCTGCCGTCCTTCTGTTGGCGCAGGGTCAGGCCGACCTCCACGCCCTCGATGGAGCGCGGGATGCTGGTCAGGTCCTCCAACTCGGCCCCGGCCACACCGGCCGCCTGGATCTGATCCCAGGTCAGGCAGATGAGGGCGCAGCGGTCCTCGTAGTAGAATTCCAGACTTTCCAGCGCCATTTTTTCGGCCTGGATGCGCGCGTGGGAGCGGCACTCGAACAGCAGCTCGTTCAGCTTTTCCACATCGGCCCCGGCCTCGATCAGCTTGGCAGCTGCCAGGTGGGTGTTGGCCGTGGTGTTGGTAAAGCGGAAGCAGCCCGTGTCGGTGGCAATGCCGGTGTACAGGCAGGCCGCGATCTCCGGTGTCAGCTCCACGCCCATTTCAGGGATCAGCGTGGTCAGCAGCTCGGCGGCTGCTGCGGCGTGGTCATCCACCAGCGTTTCGTAGGCGTAGCCGCTGTTGGAGCCGTGATGATCGATGCACAGGTCCACGTGCTCGGCATAATCCTGGATGTTGTTATGGTCGCCGAACAGCTGGATACCGGCCACGTCCACCGCTACCACAAAGGCGGGGGGGAAACTGCCATCGTACACGGTGATCTGCATGTAATCATACATGGCAGGAATGGGATCACTGCACAATACGGCTGCGGTCTTGCCCAGGTGCTGCAGTGCCTTGCACAGTGCAGCGCCCGAGCCAATGGTATCGCCATCCGGGTTTTTGTGGCACAGAATCAGAATATCATCGGTGCCCAGCAGGCGCGAAACAACGGTCTCGCGGTCTACATTCTGAGTCATAGGGTTCCTCTTTTCCAGAAGATATTACAACTGCGTAAGACGTTTACTCCGCGTCATCGCTATCCGCGACCGCCAGTTCGTCCAGCAGCTTGTTGATGTGGGCGGCGTAAGCAGCGCCCTCATCGGCTACAAAGACAAAGCGCGGTGCCTTGCGGATGTGCATACGGCGGCTGACCTCGGTGCGGACATGCCCGGAAGCCTTGTTCAGCGCCTTGACGACCGGCGCAGGGCCGCCCTCGCGGCCCATTACGCTGATATAAACTTTCGCCTGGTCAAGATCGGGCGTTACGTCCAGACGGGTCACCGTCAGCAGTCCGCCCGTAATGCGGGGGTCTTTCATCTCGCCGATGATGGCGATCAGCTCCCGCTTCATATCCTGGGCCATACGGCCATGGTTTTTGGTAGGCATAGATTTGTTCCCCTCTTAGTCGCGGTACTCCTCCATCTTGAAGCACTCAAAGACATCGCCCTCTTTGATGTCCTGGAACTTAGCCAGCGTAATGCCGCACTCAAAGCCTTCGGCAACTTCCTTGGCATCGTCCTTAAAGCGCTTCAGGCTGGCGATGGCATCCTCGCAGATGACGATGCCGTCACGCACCAGGCGCAGCTGGGCATCGCGGGTGATCTTACCATCGGTAACACGGCAGCCGGCAACGGTGCCAACGCTGGAGATCTTGTAGACCTGGCGGACCTGTGCCTCGCCCAGGGCAACTTCGCGGACCTTCGGGGCCAGCATGCCCTTCATAGCGTCAGAAACATCGTTGATGGCATCGTAAATGACGCGGTACATACGCATCTCAACACCGGTCTGCTCGGCTTCGGCCTTGGCAACGGCATCGGGACGGACGTTGAAGCCGATGATGATGGCGTTGGAAGCATCTGCCAGAGAGACATCGGACTTGGAGATGGCACCGACACCGGCGTGGATAACGCGGACGCGGACCTCATCGTTGGAGATCTTCTCCAGGCTCTGCTTCACAGCCTCGGCGGAACCCTGGACATCAGCCTTGACAACGATGGGCAGTTCCTTCATATCGTTGGCAGCCATCTGGTCGAACAGGTTATCCAGGGTGACCTTGGTGTAAGCGGCAAACTGCTTCTCCTTGGCCTCGGCGGTACGCTTGTCGGCCAGTTCACGGGCCAGGCGCTCGTCCTCAACAGCCTCGAACAGCTCGCCAGCCTCGGGCACTTCGGTCAGACCGGTGATCTCTACAGGCGTGGAAGGACCGGCCTCGGTGATCTCGCGGCCCTTGTCATCGCGCATGGTACGCACACGGCCAACGGCGGTGCCGGCGATCAGGCAGTCGCCCTTATGCAGGGTGCCGTTCTGCACCAGCAGGGTGGCGATGGGGCCCTGGCCCTTGTCCAGGCGGGCTTCCACAACAGCACCCTTGCCGCGGCGGCTGGGGTTGGCTTTCAGTTCCATGACCTCGGCTTCCAGGGCAATGCGCTCCAGCAGGTCGCTGATGCCCATGCCGGTGACGGCAGAGACAGGGATGCAGGCAACATCGCCGCCCCAATCCTCGGGCACGATCTCGTACTTGGTCAGCTGCTCTTTCACGCGCTCCGGATTAGCGGTGGGCTTATCCATCTTGTTGATGGCAACAATCAGCTTAACGTTGGCGGCCTTGGCGTGGTTGATGGACTCGATGGTCTGGGGCATGATGCCGTCATCGGCAGCAACGACCAGAACAGCGATATCGGTCATGTTGGCACCACGGGCGCGCATAGCGGTGAACGCCTCGTGGCCGGGGGTGTCCAGGAAGGTGATGAGGCTCTCGCCGCTCTTGACCTGGTAAGCACCGATGGCCTGGGTGATGCCGCCGGCTTCGCCCTTGGTGACGTTGGACTTGCGGATGGCATCCAGGATAGAGGTCTTGCCGTGGTCAACGTGGCCCATGACCACAACGACCGGCGGACGCTCGACCAGATCGGAAGCGTTGTCCTCCTCCTGCACAAACAGGCGCTCCTCGATGGAGACGTGGACCTCGTGCTCGACCTTGGCGTGGAACTCCTCGGCGATCAGGGCGGCGGTGTCGAAATCAACGACATCGGAGATGGCATGCATCTCACCCATCTGCATAAACTTGGCAACGACCTTGGCAGCGGTCTGCTTCAGGCGGGTAGCCAGCTCGCCAACGGTGATCTCATCGGGGATGGAGATCTTCAGCTGGGCGTTGCGGGCCTTCTCCAGCTGGATGCGCTGCAGGCGCTCGGCCTCGGTCTCGCGGCGGCGGCCGAACTGCTGACCGCGGCGGTTGTTGCGGTTATTGAACTTTTCTTTCTTGCCGGTGGGCTGGTTCTTGCGCTTGTTGGGCATGTTGCGGCTGTCGGCCAGGTCATCGTAGCGGGCGTTGAACTTATCCACGTTCACATCAACGGTGCGGGTATCAACAGACACCTGGGCACGGTTGACCTGCACCTGCTCCACGGCCTTGACAGGCTCCTTGATGCCGGTATCGGCGGCCAGCTCCTGCAGGGTCACGCGCTTTTCGCTGCGCTTCTCGGCGGGCTTGTTCTCGGCCTTGCGGTCTTTCTTCTGCTCCGGCTTCTTCTCCTCCGCCTTGGGGGCTTCGGGCTTCTTAGCTTCCACAGGTGCCTTGGCAGCAGGCTTCTGCTCCGGCTGCTTGGCCTCGGCAGGCTTCTTGTCCTCAACGGGGGCCTTGGGGGCCGGGGCGGGTTCTTCCTTAGCACCGCTGGCCAGGTAGGCATCCAGGCTGCCCTCGGCATTCTCGCGGGTCAGGGTCTCCAGCAGCAGGTTCAGCTCTTTTTCACCAAAGGTGCTGCCGGTCTTGTAGCTCTCGCCGGTAATGGGGGCTACGGTCTCGATCACTTTCTTGGTGGGTACGCCGAACTCCTTGGCAACATCAGCGATCTTGTATTTAAAATCCATAGATTGTGGTCCTCCTTATCAGGTAAGATGTTTTGCGCACAGCTGCGCAAGGTGTTCGTCGGTAATGCCGAACACGGCGGCGGGTTTCGGGGTCAGCATAGCCAGCTGGGCGCTGGTCAGGGGGATCTGCTCGCAGGCAACGATGCCCTCGCAGGCTTCCTTCATATGCTTGACGGTGCGTTCGCTGGCATCAGCTGTCAGCAGCACCAGTGCGACCTTGCCGCGCAGGGCGTTTTCCTGTACGCGGTCATACCCGTGCAGCAGCTTGCCGGCCTTGCGGCACAGCCCCAGGGCACCCATCAGCGGGTGCTGTTCATTCGCCATGGTCTGCCGCCTCCTTTGCGCTTTGTTCCGCACACTGGATCTCCTCGGTCAGGCGGTCATAGATGCCGTCCGGGATGGGGACCTCAAAGGTGCGTTCCAGCCGTTTGGCCTTGCGCGCTTTGGCAAGGCAGGCGGCCGAGGGGCACAAATACGCGCCACGGCCCGGCGCTTTGCCGCGCAGATCAATGCTGATCTCCCCTTCGGGGCTGCGCACTACGCGGACCAGTTCACGCTTGGGGCGCTGGGCATTGCACCCAACGCACCGGCGTACCGGGATTTTCTTTTGCTTTTGCTGCTGCAAGTAGCCGACCTCTTTTCTAAAATATGGTAACCGCTGGGCGGCTTACTCTCATTCTTCGTCCTCGCCGTAGTAGCCGGACTCGGGGCGGATATCGATGTTATAGCCGGTCAGGTGGGCGCACAGACGGACGTTCTGGCCCTTGTTGCCGATAGCCAGGCTCAGCTGGTGGTCGGGCACGGTGACGCGGCAGCTCTTGGTCTCGCCGGGCAGCAGCTCGACCTTAACGACCTTGGCCGGGGACAGGGCGGCGGAGATGAACTCGGTGATGTCCTCGCTCCAGCGGATGACATCGATCTTCTCGCCGTTCAGCTCCTGCACGATCTTCTCCACGCGGGCACCACGGGCACCGATGCAGGCACCCACGGGGTCGACATCGGGGTTCTTGCTCCAAACGGCCAGCTTGGTACGGGCACCGGCCTCACGGGCGATGGCCTTGATCTCGACAGTGCCATCGTAAATTTCGGGCACTTCCAGCTCGAACATGCGCTTGACCAGGCCGGGATGGGTGCGGCTGATGGTCACGCGGGGGCCGCGATCGGTAGCCAGTACGTCAACAACGTAGACCTGCACGGTGTCGCCCTCGGTAAAGCTCTCGCCGGGGACCTGCTCGTTGCGGGGCAGCACAGCAGAGCCGCCCTTGCCCAGATCCAGCACGATGTTGCCGCGCTCGTGGTCAACGGAAACCACGGTGGCGGTGATGAGCTCATGGGCACGGGACTGCATCTCGCTGCACTGCAGGTTGCGCTCGCCCTCACGCAGGCCCTGACGGATCACGTGCTTGGCAGTCTGGGCAGCGATGCGGCCGAACTCCTTGGTTTTCAGCGGGGTGACCATGCGCTGGCCGACCTTGTAGCTCTTGCGGACCTTCTGGGCATCCTCCAGGCTGACCTGGGTGTGGGGGTTCTCGACTTCCTCCACGATGTCGCGCAGCAGGCTGGCGCGGAAAGCGCCGATCTCGGGGTCGATGTCCACGACAACATTGTCGTCCTCGACCTCGTAGTCTTTCTTCACAGCGATGACGATAGCGGCCTTGATCTTTTCGACCAGATAGTCCTCAGGCAGGCCGCGCTCCTTTTCCAGCGCAGCGAGAGCCTCAAAAAATTCGTTGTTTGCAGTAGCCATTTTTTGGTTTCCTCCCAATTATATGTTACAGTCGATAGGTTTCAGTCGATCGTCAATCGAACAGATTTTCGTCGTCACACAGCTTGACATAGCCCGCCATCTTGACGGGGAAAGTGTAGGTGTCTTCCCCGTTCACCAGCGTGGCGTTGCCGTCAGCATCCAGCCCCTGCAGGATGCCCTCGATGTCGCGGCGGCCGGCCTCGTCCGGACGGATGAGGTGGGCGGCGCACTTCTGACCCTTGAGTGCCTCGTAATGCTCCGGGCGGGTCAGGCGGCGGCCCAGGCCGGGGCTGCCGACTTCGAGGTAATAGCTCTGCTCAATGGGGTCTGCCTCGTCCAGCAGCGGGTCGATCGCGCGGGAAACGGCCTCGCAGGTATCGGTGTCCAGCGGTTCATCGCGGTCAATCAGGATGCGCAGGAACCAGTCCGGGCCTTCCTTCTCAAAGCGGACATCCCACAGGCGCAGGCCCATGCCTTCGACAACGGGACGTGCCAGGGCTTCGACCGTTTTGACGGCACCGCCGCTGTTTTGCTGTTTTGCCATGAAATTTGCTCCCATCATAAAAAGAAAGCGGACCTTGCGGCCCACTTTCCAATAAAATCATCATCGAACAATAAGAATATACCACACCCGCGCCCAAAATGCAACCCCCACACGGCAAAAAAGCCCATACTGCGCCCATTTAAGCCGCACATATTTTGCGGAGTTTGCAATTTTGGCGGGTGTAATCATCCTACGCACTCCTTAAAACGCCCATTCGCCGTTTACAAAGATGGTAACTTCCTGGCCGTCTTTGGTTACGCCGGTGATGTGGGTGTCGGGGGCACCGATCATTACGTCCTCATGGATGGCGGAGTCGTTCAGGCCCTTTTCCATCAGCTGGGCGCGGGTCATGGTGCTGCCGCCCTTGATGTTGGTGGGGTAACCTGCGCCAAAGGCGATGTGGCAGGCGGCGTTCTCATCGAACAGCGTGTTAAAGAACAGCACACCGCTGCGGTTGATGGGGCTGGACGCGGGCACGAAAGCTACCTCACCGATGCGGTTAGAGTTTTCATCGGTGGAGAGCAGCTCGGCCAACAGGCTGGCGTTCTTCTCGGCACCGTGCTCGATGACCTTGCCATCTTTAAAGGTGACGTGCCAGCCCTCGATCAGCTGGCCGTTGTAGACGTAGGGCTTGGTGCCGTAGACCGTGCCGCTGACCCGCTCGCGGTGGGGTGCGCAGAACACTTCCTCGGTGGGCACGTTGGCGATGAACTCGATGCCGCCGTCTGTTTTGCTGGATGCACCCTCCCAGGTGGCATCATCGGCCAGGCCAACGGTCAGGTCGGTGCCATTGGAACTGACGATGTGTACATGGTCCAGGTTCCAGGCATTCAGCTGGTCGCGGCGGGCCTTGGTTTTGGCTACATGCTCCTGCCAGGCGGTGACGGGGTCGCCGGTGGAAACGCGGCAGACATCAAAGATGACCTGCCACAGCTTCTCAACGGCCTCATCCACCGGCAGATCAGGGAACACTTTCGCAGCCCAGCTCGGGGCGGGCACGGCGGCCACGCACCACTGGACGCGGTCGTTCATCGTGTACTCCTGCCAGGGCTTGAGGAAGGTGCGGCGGGCCAGGCTGACGCGGTTCAGCTTGCCAGCATCCAGCCCGGCCAGGGCTTCGGGATCCTCGGCATGGATAGCCAGGGTGCAGCAGCCGTCCGGATCCTCGGCATAGTCAAGGTAGCTGCGCAGTTCGTAGGGCTTCATGGCGGTCAGGTCTTTTTCATCTGCCAGTTCCATGTTCAGGCGGGTCAGCTTGTCATCCTCCCAACGGACAACAACGGTCTTGGCACCGGCCTCGTAACCGGCGCGGACACAGGCGTGGGCAAAGTCCGGCATCGTGACCGGGCAGCGCACGATGAAATTCTGCCGCGGGCGCACATTAACGCCCACCTTAACAATAAAGTCAGCATACAGCTGCAGGAAGTGCTGGTTCATGGGAGAGTCTCCTTTATAATAATGAAATGTGTGTTATGGAGGCGTAGGGGCGAGCATTGCTCGCCCGCGGGGCGTCGAGGATGCCGCCCCCTACAAACACGAATGAACATACCGCCAATCTGTAGGGGCGGATGCTTGCATCCGCCCGCGGGTCGATGCGAGCATCGACCCCTACA
>CAVKDR010000047.1:0-53060 GCA_963655125.1 Bulleidia sp. | reverse complement strand
CGATTTAATCTCTTTGGAACCACTCGCCTAGCGAGTGGTTTTCGAGATACAAAAAGCCTATTGTTGGTTGTTACAACAGGCTTTTCAAGTCTTTTGCTGAGCCGCTGCACAGTAGTGGTCAAATGGTAGTCAACATTTCAGACAGATGGCAGGAACACAATTACTGCTCAACCTCACCGTAGCAATTTTTTTCGTCAAAATATTGACAGCGCGATTCCCCTATGTTATACTTTGTCTCGATTTTGAAAGACGAATCGAGTTTGTAAGAGTTTTTCAAAGCAATTTACCTACGGACCGCCCGACAGGGGCGGGCCGGGATGCGGGCACTTACAGTGTCGGTATTTCGGCCTATGGCCATACGGACAGCCGGGTCCACTGCCGATCGGCAACTTAGGTTGCCTTATTGATTGAGTTAAAAGCTCAAATTTTATAAGTTGGTTCCTTTACAACCATGAAATTGCACGTTTTGGTGTGCAGACTTGTGAAACGGTCAATAAAGAGTAGTAAAAGTAAGATTGCTATATAGACTCTGACACGCTCAGCCTTTTTGAATCATGCAGGACATTCTCTCGGTATGGTACCGGGGGTATTCGGCCTGTACAAAAATATGCTGAATTCAAACGCAAGTCTGCACATCTGTGCATGGCTTGCGTTTTTTATTTTGCAAAGGGACCGCGAACGGAGGTAAAAATGAACGGAGAAACAAGGCGCACCCGGCTGGACCAGCGCCGCGCCCCCATCCATGAAGCGCTCGAAAACTTCCGCCGGATGCGCGTGGTGCCCTTTGACGTGCCGGGCCACAAGCGCGGCCGCGGCAACCCGGAACTGACCGCGTTCCTTGGCCAGCAGTGCATCGGTGTGGATGTCAACAGCATGAAACCGCTGGACAATCTCTGCCACCCGGTTTCGGTCATCCGCGAAGCCGAGGAGCTGGCCGCCGATGCGTTCGGCGCGGCCCACGCATTTCTGATGGTGGGCGGCACGACCAGTTCTGTACAGAGCATGGTGCTGACCGCCTGCAAGCGCGGGGATGAAATCATTCTGCCGCGCAACGTCCACCGCAGCGTACTGAACGCGTTGGTGCTCTGCGGCGCGGTGCCGGTTTACGTCAATCCGGAGGTCGACAACCGCCTTGGCATCAGCCTCGGCATGAAGCGGGAGCAGGTGGCCAAGGCCATTGCCGAGCACCCCAACGCCGTGGCCGTGCTGGTGAACAACCCTACCTACTACGGCATCTGCAGCGACCTGCGCGCCATTGTGCGGATGGCGCACGACGCCGGGATGCTCTGCCTTGCGGACGAAGCCCACGGCACGCATTTCTATTTCGGCGGCGGGCTGCCCGTCTCCGCAATGGCGGCGGGCGCGGATATGGCATCGGTCTCGATGCACAAGAGCGGCGGCAGCCTGACCCAGTCCAGTCTGCTGCTGACCGGCCCCAACGTCCACGCGGGCTATGTGCGGCAGATCATCAACCTGACCCAGACGACCTCCGGCAGTTATCTGCTGATGTCAAGCCTGGATATTTCCCGCCGCAATCTGGCGCTGCGCGGGCGGCAGGTGTTCCACCAAGTCGCCGACATGGCCGAGTACGCCCGCGAGGAGATTAATGCCGTGGGCGGGTACTATGCTTTCGGCAAAGAGCTGTGCAACGGAAACTCCGTTTTTGACTTTGATACGACAAAACTCAGCGTTCACACGCTGGATATCGGCCTTGCGGGCATTGAGGTCTACGACATTCTGCGTGACGAGTACGACATCCAGATCGAATTCGGCGACATCGGCAACATCCTTGCCTATCTCTCCATCGGCGACCGCCCGCAGGAGGTAGAGCGCCTTGTCAGCGCGCTGGCCGAAATCAAGCGCCGCTACCACACCGACGGTGCGGGTCTGCTGAGTCAGGAATATATCGACCCTGAAGTCGCCGCCAGCCCGCAGGAGGCGTTCTTCGCCCCCAAGAAAAGCCTGCCCCTGCGCGAGACCGAGGGCATGGTCTGCAGCGAGTTCGTCATGTGCTACCCGCCCGGCATCCCGATCTTAGCGCCGGGCGAGCGCATCACCGCTGAAATTTTAGACTATATCGAGTACGCCAAAGCCAAGGGCTGCAGCATGACCGGGCCGGAAGACCCCGACATCCTGCGCCTGAACGTGCTGGCCTGACAGGGAGGATTTGCAATGGAAATGTGGTTTTCGGAATTTCACACCCCCGATGTCAAGCACAGCATCCGGGTCAACCGCCAGCTTTACTCCAAGCAGAGCGACTACCAACGCATCGATATTTTTGAGACGCCGGAATTTGGCCGCGTACTGACGCTGGACGGCAACGTCATGCTGACCGAGCGCGACGAATTTATCTACGACGAGATGATTACCCATGTGCCGATGTCGGTACACAAAAACGCCAAGGACATCCTCGTCATTGGCGCAGGCGACGGCGGCGTGGTGCGGGAGCTGACCCGTTACGACCGCGTGGAGCGCATTGATTTGGTCGAGATGGATCCCCAGGTCATCGAGGCCTGCCGCGCTTATCTGCCCGGAAACGCCTGCCGCATGGACGACCGCCGCGTGCATATCTACTACGAGAACGCGCTGAAATTCATCCGCAAGTGCGAGGACGAGTACGACCTTATCATCGTGGATTCCTCCGATCCGTTCGGCCCGTCGGAGGGGCTGTTCACCCGCGAGTTTTACGGCAGCTGTTATAACGCCCTGCGCGCGGACGGCATCATGGTAAACCAGCAGGGCAGCCCGTTCTATGCCGAAGATGCCACCGCCATGCAGCGCAGCCACCAGCGTATTGCCAGTACCTTTCCCATCAGCAAGGTGTACCAGGCGCACATCCCGACCTTTGCGGCAGGGTACTGGCTGTTCGGTTTTGCCAGCAAAAAATATCATCCCATCAACGATATGGATGCCGCCGCATGGAACGCGCTGAACATGCGCACCCGCTATTACACCTCCCGGCTTCACGTCGGGGCATTTTATCTGCCCGCCTTTCTGGAAGAAATGCTGCGGGAAGTGGAGGTGCGCTGATGCTGCATCGCAATGTAGAAAATTTCATCGGCTGCGACAGCAGCTACCGCACGGCGAGCATTGTTTTGTACGGTGCGCCGTTTGATTCCACGACCAGCTACCGCCCCGGCGCGCGCTTTGGCCCTGCCGCCATGCGGCACGAAAGCTACGGTCTGGAAACGTACAGCCCCTATCAGGACAAGGACTTGACCGACGGCAATGTCTTTGACAGCGGCGATTTGGAACTCTGCTTCGGCTCTAGTGAAAGTGCCCTTGTGGATATTGAATCCCGCGCAGCGGAGATCCTGCGCGACGGCAAGCTGCCGTTGCTGCTGGGCGGCGAGCACCTTGTCACCTTGGGCGCGGTGCGCGCGGCGGTGCGCAAGTACCCTGATTTGCACATTGTGCATTTTGATGCCCACGCTGATCTGCGGGACGATTACCTCGGCGCACAACTCAGCCATGCCTGTGTGCTGCGCCGCTGCCACGATTTGATCGGTGACGGGCGCATCCATCAGTTCTGCATCCGCAGCGGCGACCGGGAGGAGTTTCGGTTTGCTGCACGGCACACCGACATGCACAAGTTTGATTTTACCGGGCTGGCCGAACTGACCGACTGGCTGTGCCAGACCGATGTGCCGGTGTATTTAACCATCGACTTAGACTGCCTTGACCCATCGGCGTTCCCCGGTACGGGCACGCCCGAAGCGGGCGGCGTCAGCTTTTTGCAGCTGTTGCAGGCCATCCGCACCGTGACCAAAGCAAACATCGTTGGCGCGGATGTCAACGAACTGGCCCCCATGCTTGACCAGAGCGGCGTTTCCACCGCCACGGCCTGCAAAGTCCTGCGGGAACTGCTGCTGGCGCTGGAAAAGTAAGTATCTATATATAAATTTCAAATACAAAGGAGTACCATCATGAGCAAAGTTCTTGTTATCGGCTGCGGCGGCGTGGCAAGCGTCGCCATCTCCAAGTGCTGCCAGGTCAGCGATGTTTTTACCGAGCTGTGCATCGCCAGCCGCACTAAGTCCAAGTGTGACGCGCTGGCCGAGAAGCTGGCCCCCAACACCAAGACCAAAATTACCACCGCCCAGGTCGATGCCGACGATGTGCAGCAGCTGTGCGACCTCATCAACAGCTACAAGCCCGACCTGGTTATGAATATCGCCCTGCCGTATCAGGACTTAACCATCATGGATGCCTGCCTGGCCTGCGGCGTCAACTACATGGACACCGCCAACTACGAGCCGGAGAACACCGACGACCCCGCCTGGCGCGCCATCTACGAGAAGCGCTGCAAGGAAGCCGGCTTCTCTGCCTACTTCGACTACAGCTGGCAGTGGGCCTACAAGAAAAAGTTTGAGGATGCTGGCCTGACCGCGCTGCTGGGCTGCGGCTTTGATCCGGGCGTGACGCAGGCCTATTGCGCTTACGCCGCCAAGCATGAGTTTGATTCCATCGACACGATTGATATTCTGGACTGCAACGGCGGTGATCACGGCTACGCATTTGCCACCAACTTCAACCCGGAGATCAACCTGCGCGAAGTTTCTGCTCCCGGCAGCTATATGGAAAACGGCAAGTGGGTCGAGATCCCGCCCATGAGCATCAAGCGTGAATACGACTTTGACCAAGTCGGCCAGAAGGATATGTACCTGCTGCATCACGAAGAAATTGAGTCCCTGGGCAAAAACCTGCCCGATGTCAAGCGTATCCGCTTCTTCATGACCTTCGGCCAGAGCTACCTTGACCATATGCGCTGTCTGGAGGATGTAGGCATGCTCTCCACCACGCCCATCAACTACAACGGGCAGGAGATCGTCCCCATCCAATTCCTGAAAGCCTTGCTGCCCGATCCCGCCAGCCTTGGCCCCCGCACCAAAGGCAAGACGAACATCGGCTGCATCTTCACCGGCAAAAAGGACGGCAAGGATAAGACCTACTACATTTATAATGTATGCGATCATCAGGCGTGCTACCGCGAGGTCGGCAGCCAGGCCATCAGCTACACCACCGGCGTACCCGCCATGTGCGGCGCGCTGATGATGCTGACCGGCGAGTGGACCAAGCCCGGCGTCTACACAGTCGAGGAGTTCAACCCCGATCCGTTCCTTGATGCGCTGGACAAGTACGGCCTGCCCCGCAGCGAGAACCATAACCCGGTTCTGGTGGACTGATGGCACAGCGCGATGCACGGCCGCCGTTTGCAGCCATCGGCGGCACTGTACCGCCGGAATTTGCCGCCCTGCCCACGCCCTGCTACCTGCTGGACGAAGCTGCCCTGACCCGCAACGCGGAAATTCTGGGCAGCCTTTCCCGGCGCACCGGGTGCAAAGTGCTGCTGGCGCAAAAGGCGTTCAGCAACTACGATTTGTACCCGCTGCTGGCCCCGCACCTCGCGGGCACCGAAGCCAGCGGCCTGTTTGAAGCGCGGCTCGGCGCAGAGGAAATGCCCGGCAGGGAAGTACACGTTTTCTGCGCGGCCTACCGTGCGGACGAGATGGACGAACTGCTGCAATACGCCGACCATATCGTGTTCAACTCGCCCTCGCAACTGGCAAGGTTTGGCGCGAAGGCCAAGGCAGCGGGCAAGAGCGTGGGGCTGCGCATCAACCCGGAGTGCTCGACACAGGACGGCCACGCGATCTACGACCCCTGCGCCCCCGGCAGTCGTCTGGGCACGACCCGCGCCCAGTGGGATGCTGCCACGGCGGCGAACCCGGCGCTGCCGCAGCTGCTGGATGGCCTGCACTTCCACACCCTTTGCGAGCAGGACTCTGACGCGCTGGCCGTGACGCTGGACGCTGTTGCTGATAAATTTGGTGATTTGCTGCCGAAAATGCAGTGGCTTAACTTTGGTGGCGGGCATCACATCACCCGCCCCGGCTATGATATGGCAACGCTGGAACGCTGCATCCGCCGCGCCCAAAACGACTGGGGCGTGACGGTCTACTTGGAGCCCGGCGAGGCCTGCGCCCTGAACGCGGGGTATCTGTTGACCCGCGTGCTGGATGTGGTGCAAAACGGCGATATCACAATTGCAATTCTGGATGCCAGCGCCGCCTGCCACATGCCGGATGTCATCGAGATGCCCTATCGCCCGCCGCTGCTGGGTGCTGGCGAACCCGGTGAGAAAGGATGCACCGTGCGGCTGGCCGGGCCAACCTGCCTGGCGGGGGATGTCATCGGCGATTACAGTTTTGATGCTGTGCCCGCCGTGGGAGACCTGTTGGTTTTTGGTGATATGGCGATTTATACGACCTGCAAGAACAACACCTTCAACGGCATGCCTCTGCCCGGTATCTACGCCCGCAAGCCTGACGGCACAACGCGGGAAATCGTGACGTTTGGATATAACGATTTCAAATATCGGCTGGGAAAATAATTGGCTCATTCCCCACAGCAGTTTTACGCAGCAGATAAACAGATATACACAAAAGAGACTCTCCAACTTCTCATGATGCTGGAGACTCAGCTTGTAGAAAAAGTCCGCCCTGGTAATCACGCCAGGGCGGGCTTTTGCATTTCAAACGGGAAAAATAGCAGCACAGAAAGAAAATCCGTTGAGAGAGTTTCTCTCCGTTTCTTCCACGGAGAGGGATTTTTCTTCTTCCATTTCCAAGTGGCCAGTTTCTTTAAATTCATGGCAGCAAATTTAAGCTTCACCCAGTTGGTAACCTGGGCCAAGCCTCTGTACTGCGTATAGCGCATCTTGCTTTTGAATTTTCTGTAAGTTCGCATACGATCCGCAACAATATTCGGGTATTAGAATTGGAATATCCAATCTATACAAAAATTGGAGCGTGTGGCGGCGTATTCATTCTTGGCGCAAGCCGATTGCAGCAACGATGGTTGACAGTACGCCAGCGGGAATTGCTTATGGATATGTGCAATACATTGGATAATGAGCAAGCGCTATTGATGAAATCAATCATCGGCGGATTATCACCTTGAATTGTGAATGCATCGTGAATTTTTAGCACTTACTATTGACTGACTGCCAACGAGTGACGTATACTAAGCACACGGATTTACTCCGTACCAGCACCTTTACAACTGAATACACAGCATAACAGGTACTTTCCTCTCCCGGTGGGGCGCGCAGCACGGCCTTGGCAGGCCAGAACCTACGGCATGGGAGAAATTATAATGATACTCCTGCTGCCTCACGCATCAGATGGGGTGACCGAGTCTGGGTTGTAATCAGGAAGATCCTTACAGAGTCAGTGAACAGCCATTGCCATGGTTTGCCTGTTATGTTCCCATGTCTGGGGGCGAGCGGCAAATAGGACATTTTCACAGCATTTATTTTGATGTACACGGTTTCTTTTATTTACTTATTTATTATTTATATAGCCGTGTGATTGACGCTACTATGCGTATTATTTGATTTTTATTGAATTTTCATCAAGATTTGCGGGGAAAGTGTGCCCTCACAACCAGATAGAATAGAGAAAATATAGAAAGAGCCCGGAGTGTCTTACCGATTTGGTAAGGCACTCCGGGCTCTTTTTTCTCCTCTATAAGTGTGTTCAGTTGTGTTGTGAGGCGCAACAGAAAGAGTAAGAAAGGAAGTGGACAAATGAATAAACAAAAGCAACGAAACCATACGGGATGCCCTCGTGGTCCCCCGAAAGTATACTGTTCTGATTCACATTTTCGAGTCAACTAATCATAGTGAATCAGAACAGTATACTTTCCACCGCTTACAGCCCCTAAATACAGCTTTCTCCACTTGTCCCGCGAAATCTGCCCCGTGTGGGGCCGATGCAGCGCAGGACACACGGACGCGAGGAGTCCGAAAGAACCGCCGTGTGGCGCGTTTGTGGGGCCGTAGGGCCGCCTGTTGCCTATTTTGCAACAGTAAAAAACAACGACATTATGCAATAGAAAGGATGATGCAAATGCCTTTTATGAAACTTCCAAAAGCAATATCCGCTGAAGAACTTCTCTCAACACCACTTCCACCCGTTAAGTGGATCATCCCTGGCCTGCTCCCCGCCGGTCTGGCGCTTTTCGCTGGCCCCAGCAAGGCGGGCAAAAGCTGGCTGACGCTGTGGTTGTGTTTGCAGATTGCACAGGGCGATTCTGTGTGGAACAGGGAAATAGAACCGCGCACCGTGCTTTATCTTTCGTTAGAGGATACTTTTAATCGCTTGCAAAACCGTCTGTTTCAGCTTATCGGCATCGGAGATGCCCCCGAACGGTTGATTCTGCAAACCGAATGTTATGGCATTGGGCAAGGATTGGAAGATCAAATCATTGATTTCTACTATAAGCATCCAGATGTTGGGCTGGTGGTTATCGATACCTTGCAAAAGGTTCGTACTACAGACCAGAATAGCGGGATGTATGCAAGTGATTATAAGGACGTTGGTACGTTGAAAGCACTTGCCGACAAGTACGGAATCTGCATTTTGCTGATTCACCACCTGCGAAAGCAAGGTTCCTCTGACCCGTTTGACCAGATCTCCGGCTCTACCGGCCTAATGGGTGCAACTGATACAATTTGGCTTATGCAGCGTAAGCGGATGAGCCAGACCGCCAATCTTCTTTTGACGGGACGCGATATGGACGAACGTACGCTGCATTTACGGGAAGAAAACTGCATCTGGACACTGGAAAGTGAGGAAACTGCCGAGGAACAAGAGCTTAAAGCTGTGCCGGATTACCTATGGAAGGCGGCAGAGTACATCGAAAGTGTAGGAACTTGGCAGGGAACCGCTTCTGATTTTCTTGTAGCTGCGCATATTGAGGGTGTGAAACCCAACCAATTCACTTACAATATGGCCAAATATTTCGATAAGGTGTTTGAGCCGAAGAATATTCGGTACAAACATCATCGGAAGAACCAAATGCGGCTGCTGAACTTCTACCGTGACGATGGTGACGGTAGTGACGATGATATTGATATATCTGACCTGTTCAAATGGGATATCCCAAGAACACCGTCACCATCGTCACTGTCGTCACCAAGGTCGCTTGAGGGAAGCAAGCATGGGCGAAGTGTTGCCACAGGCAACCCGCCGCCAAACCCTACGGGGCCAGCCCCGAACCCCTGTGAGGTTGTTGGCGCATGAGAAAGCGCAGCGTTGGAATCAACGTCCGCGTCACCGTCACCGAAAAGAAAAAGGTGACGATGTTGGCGAAAAAGTGTGGCTTGTCACTTTCGGAATATTTACGCCAGAGGGCATTAGGATATGAACCGGGTGAGCATCCACCCACGGAGGTATTTGATGTGTTGGATAGACTCGATGAAATCGCAGAAAACTGTTCTGTGCGAGATGGCGCAGCCATCAATGCCCAGACTGACCGTATGAGGGATTTGCTCATTGGCGGTCACTAAGATTTGGACCATCAAGGATAGTCTGCAGCGTGTCCTTGACTATGCGGCTAACCCGGATAAGACCGAATACGATGCCCTTGCCCAGACTCTCCACTATGCAGAGAACGATGCCAAGACGAAGCTGAACGAGAGCGCCCAGCTCGTCACCGGCATCCATTGCAGAGCGGACCATGCGTGGGAAGATATGCAAAGAAAAATGACATCATCCCGTTCAACCCTGCGCACCGTGTTCGGAAAAAGCATATTGAAAAGGAGGTTCAGCACATCCCGCAAAAGTACGAAATGAACAAGTTGATGCAAGCACTTAGGGAAGAACCTATTTTGTATCGTGCTTATTACACGATGGCTCTCACGACTGGGCTGCGCCGCGGAGAACTGTGTGCCTTACAATGGAAAGACTTGACCGGCATCTATGAACTTACGATCCGCCGCTCCCGCAGCTGCGCATCCGGGCAAGTGGTAGAGAGCGACACCAAAAGCCACCGCGAACGAATCGTAGTTATTCCATCCCAGGTATGGGAACTGCTGATGGAGCTTCGGAGCACACAAATCACTTATAACGGTTTTCCAAGCCGAGAGCAGCCGATTTTCACCAACTTAAACGGCAAGGTTCCACATCCCGATACATTCACCCGGCACTTGCGTAAGCTATACGAAAAGTGTGGTTTACCCGATTACTACCACCTGCACACCCTGCGGCACTATTATGCCACCTACATTCTGCAAGAGGGTATGAGCAAACAGGTAGCGGCCTCCCTGCTGGGTCATGCTGACACAGCTTTTCTGGAACGCACCTATTGCCACCCGCAGGACATGGTCAAGCACCAGGCCGCGGACTTGATGCAGGACATGCTAAATAGTCAAAGCCCGTGTTATATCGCATTTATGGAAGGACAAAGCAAGAAAAAGCAGAACCAAAAAGCTGGCTAAATGATAACGGCACCGTCAGGAATGGCGGTGCCGTTTTGTCAGTAATACGCAGATATTTGGGCAAAAGATTGTTGGGTATGGTGATAGCTTTCTGTCGCAGTTGTCGGTATGCTTTGTAGTACCACAGGTCAACAAAACATACAAAGGAGCGTCAAAAGTTATGGCATCTATTAGAAAACGCGGCAGCAACAGTTACTTGATTGTGGTTTCTCGCGGGTATGACTACGAGGGTAACCGACTAAAATCTGTGCAGAAAACTGTTAAACCGCCCAAGGAGTACACACCCAAACAGGCCGAAAAATGGGTAAAGGAGCAAGCCCTCTTATTTGAGCGAGAGGTCCAGCGCACCCCCGCGCCGATCAATCGCAGCATCACCCTGGCAAAATACATCGACCACTGGATTGCAGACGTAGGCCCCAAAAAGCTGGCAGAATCCACCTTCCGGCGTGACCAACAGGACATCCGCCGAATTTTGCCTGTGCTTGGAAATTACAAATTGACCGGCCTGCGCAAAGAAGTTATCCGCGATTTTTACGAAGAAATGCGTCACAGCCCACGGTTGGACGGCAGGGGAAATCTTTCCGAGAAGTCGGTCGAAGGACTACATAACACGCTGTGCAGCGTCCTTTCGGCCGCTGTAGATGAGGGCTACATTACCCATAATCCAGCATGGCGATGCTACAAACCGAAAGGACAGAAGAAAGAGCGGCCCGTAGCTGATGAGAAAACCGTAAAGAAGCTGATTGCTGCCCTTGAAGGTCAGAGTATGAAATACGAAACCTATTTCAAGCTGGTGCTTGCTACCGGGTTACGGCGGGGTGAAGCCTGTGGGTTAAAATGGAGTGATATTAACTGGCACAAGCGGACGATTCATGTGCAGCGCGGCGTGGTAAAATTGAGCCACCAAGAATCCATTACCAAGGACCCGAAAACAGCCAGTGGCGACCGCATGGTGTATTTGAGCAAAGAAATGTGCCAGTTACTCAAAGCCTGGCGGAAAGAATGTGAATGGGATAGGAAACATACAGCCAATGAAACCGTATCCGAAGATGACTACCTGTTCCGCCAACCCAACGGGAAACCAATGAACCCTTGCACATTTACCTATCGTTTCAAACTGATTCTGAAGCAAAACAATCTCCCACTGGATTTGTGTCTGCATAGTTTACGCCACACAAACGCCAGCCTGCTGATCTCGCAAGGCGTTGATGTCCGCACCGTTGCCAGCCTGTTAGGTCATGCCCAGGCCAGCACCACACTGGACATTTATGCCCACGCATTTGACAAAAATAAGCGCAAGGCACAAGAAAAACTGGGAAAGGCAATTGGATTGTGATGAGAAAAATTAAACTGACCCGCGCGAACAAAAGTATCCTGCTAAAAGCGATTGCACCTTATTACTATCAAGAAAAAACACATGGTCGCAGCACACAAGAAGTTGGAAAGCTGATACTGAAAATCAATTCTCTCCCAGCCGATAAAAGAGCAACTTTCACAACAGAAGAAATCCACCTTATGCGTACCACTTTAAATCAACTGAGAAATGAGAAGCTGGCAAAAGGGCAGTACACCGATGCCACGGATGATGTGCTCCTAAAGCTATTACATTAGTTGACGAACATTTCCTGATTCTGTTATACTACTGCTCGTCACCGTAGGGAAGAGGTGATGCAGGATGAGCCTATCCGATGTGATTCTGTTATTGAGTCTTTTAGGCGGCGCAATCTATGCGACCTTCGATATTACCTATAAACTAACAGGCACAGGCAAAAAAGAAAAAGACGAACCACTCCACAAGAAGTGATTCGACTTTTCTCAACCGCCCTCAACAAAAAACGGTGATAAAAAAGACCTCGGTGAACTATACCGAGGTCTTTTCTTGGTGCGACCGGGAGGATTCGAACCTCTGGCCTTCCGGGTCGGAGCCGAACGCTCTATCCAGCTGAGCTACGATCGCATATATGTGAAAAACGCCGTTCTGACGTATTTCAACCTCTTTTAGTAGTCATTTCCCAATAGTGGTCAATTCGTGGTCTGACTACCGTTGACCACCGCATTTTTGCATGCACAAACCGCGCTGTATCGCAGAAAATCAGGTTTAAAACCTGCCCTGCCGCAGTTGTCGGAGCCGAACGCTCTATCCAGCTGAGCTACGATCGCATAATTGCCACGTTTATGTGACTTATATAGTATAGCAAACCTGGCGCAAAAATGCAAATGTTTCTTGGCGGATCGGCGGGGAAAGTTTTCATAAACTTATGTACGCTGCGCTTTCATGGGCAGATTGTAAACAAATTTCGCTTTTGTTGCAGTTTTTTTGTCAATTTGGTATAATAAGGGTATAACCTGAACAAAGTGAGGTGCACAAACCTATGAAACGTGTTGCTGCTGCCCTTACCGCTGCCGCGGCGGCGGGCCTGGGCGCTGCCTACGGCATCTACCACCTGGCCTTTTTCCAGCGGCCAAAACAGACCATTCCCACAGCAGAGGAGTGGGCGCAAGGCTCCCGCTTTTTGCCCCAGATCCGCGAAAATGCGGAATTTGTGGACAGCCTGCCCTGCGACTATGTACATATCACCGCCGATGATGGCACCTCGCTGTCGGCGCGGTACTGCCACGAGGCCGATGACGCGCCGATTGCCATCATCATGCACGGCTACCGTGCCACCGCCATGCGCGATACCATGGGGCTGATCGTGCTGTGCAAAAAGCTGGGCTTCAACCTGCTGATGCCGGACCAGCGCGCCCACGGACTCAGCGGCAGCCACACCATCACCATGGGTGCCCAGGAACGCTACGATGCCCGCGCCTGGGCGTACTGGGCTTCGGTGCGGACCGGCGGCAAGGCCTCCATCTTTTTGATGGGTGTTTCCATGGGCGCGGCCACCGTCCTGCTTGCCAGCGGACTGGACCTGCCAGACAGTGTCCACGGCATTATTGCCGACTGCGGCTATTCCAGCATCCGGGACATCTGCCGCACCTGCCTACCCAAGTACCTGCCGCATGTGCCGGTGGGGCCGGGCTACGCTGTCGGCAAAGCGGGAGCCGAACTTTTCGGCCACTTTGACCCTGACACGGTGGACTGCCGCAAGGCTGTAGCGCAAAGCAAGGTGCCGATTTTGTTCATCCACGGCAGCGCGGACGACTTTGTGCCCTGCAGCATGAGCCGCGAAAACTACGATGCCTGCGCCAGCGAGAAAGAACTACTCATTATCCCCGGTGCTACCCACGCCATGTGCTACTACTACGACACGCCCGCCTACACCAAAGCCGTGACGGACTTTTTGAAAAAGCACATCTAAAGCCAAAAGCAAACGCTCCCCGCAGCAGACCTGCACCTAACTGTACACAGGTTTGCTACGGGGAGTAATTTTTGTTCCAGGCCGCCAAAAGGGGAGCGGTCCTTATTTTTCCAAATACTGCATCATGCTGTCCAGTTTCTGCTGCATTTCCTTGTAGCCGCGGATGTACAGTTCCGTCAGCTTCTCGGTGCTGCCCTCGAAGCGGCCGATGCCCACCGGTTCATCGGGGCGGATGACGCAGATGCGTCCCTCGTCCTCCAGCGCATCGATCTGATCCAGCAGGGCATTGTAGCGCATCTCCTGGGTCAGCAGCGTAGCCAGGAACAACGGCTTATCGCCATAAAAATCATCATACAGGTCCACCATACGCTGGCTGGGCTGCTTTTTGCGGAAGCCCTTTTCCCGCGTGGCTACGATGACGATCTTATCAAACCCCTGGCGCAGCGCCCAGTTGATGGGGATGGGGCAGGCGCAGCCGCCGTCCAGGTAGCTGTAGCCGCCGATCTTGACCGGTACCGAAGCCAGCGGCAAGCTGGCCGAAGCCCTGACAGCCTGCTTGAAGTCCAGACCGGGCTGGTCTTTTTCAAAATAGGCTGCCTTGCCGGTCTCCACGCAGGTTGCCACGGCGATCATCCGCTGGCCGCCGTTTTTAAACGTTTCCTCGTCAAAATGGACTTCCTTTTCAATGTCGTTCAGCAAGAAATTCAGCCCAAACAAGCTGCCGCCTTTCACCGCCGCCAGCGGGCCAAAGTACCGCCGGTCGTGGCGGTACCGCAGGTTGATGCTGGCCGCGCGGCCGGGCTGGTGGGCCACATAGTTATAGGCGTTCAGCGCCCCGGCCGATACGCCCGCCACAGCGGGGAAGTACAGGTCATGCTCCATCAAAATATCCAGCACACCGGCGGTATACAGCCCGCGCAGCGAGCCACCCTCCAGCAGGATCAATGAATTTTCCGGCAGTTTTGTGTTCATAAGCACACCCTCCATTTATACAGATTATTGTAACGCGGGGCAGCGGCTATCGCAAGCGAAAGCGGTTGTACAAAACCCAAAAAGTGTGGTAAAATGCAGGTAAAGTATTGCTGCCAACAAAAGGAGTCCCTTATGATCGAACTGCATGCCGAAGCCCCCAAAATCATTGTACCGCTGTTTGCCCGCACCCTGCCGGAGTTGACTGCCCAGGCCGCCGCTGCGCAAAGCGCTGATGCCGCCGATCTGGTAGAACTGCGGCTGGACCCGCTGCCCCGGCAGGACTGGCTGGCCGCCCTGGCACAGGTGCGCGCCGCCGTGACGAAGCCGTTGATTGTGACCATCCGCACCGCGCGGGAGGGCGGGGAAGTCGACCTGACTCCCGCTGAGTACGGCGAAGCCTGTCAGGCGCTTTTGGCGCAGGGCGGGGTGGATGCCCTGGACATTGAGTGGCTGGCGGACAAGGCCCTGACCGAGGAACTGCGGGATGCCGCCCACCGTGCGGGCGTTTCGGCGCTGTTCAGCGAGCACCATTTTGGCTCCACGCCCGACACCGATACCATGACCGACACGCTGGTGGGCATGTTGGATCTGGGCGCGGACATTGCCAAACTGGCCGTTATGCCCCGCAATCGTGCTGATGCCGCCCGCCTGCTGCTGGCTACGGCCCAGGCGGCCGCCCAGCGCCCGGGCAAAGCCCTTATTACCATGAGTATGGGCCGCGATGGCGCTGTGACACGCTACTGCGGCGGTGCCTTTGGCAGTGCCGCCACTTTTGGTACGCTGTCTGCCGCCAGCGCCCCCGGCCAGCCGCCGGTGGGGTTGCTGAAAGAGAAGTTGATTCTGGGAACAGATTTATGAAATATCGTGCCTTTTTACCGGTCCTGGCTCTGCTTTTGCTGACAGCCTGCGGCAAGGCCGAGCTGACAGGGATCAGCCTGCAGCCGGTCACGGTGCAGGCGGGGGAGACCGCCGAGGCCGCCGTGCAGTACGAGACGGCGGGCAAAGCTTCGGATGCCGCGATCCAGACCGCTGTAGATGCCAACCGCTGGACCTGGCAGACCGGGGACGAGGACATCGCCACCGTGGACAGCCAGGGTGTCGTCACCGGGCTGCACGGCGGCGAGACCACCCTGACCCTGACGGATGCCAGCGGCGACTTATCCGCCAGCTGCACGGTGCAGGTGACCAACCCGCTGCGGGAAATTTTGCTGAATGACATCGTGCTGTACCTTGACGAACGCACCATGACCGTTTTGGATTATGACGGCAACGCGCATATCTCGCATTATCCGTCCAGCCACGTCGCGGTCATCTGCCGCTTTGTGCCGGAGGATGCCACCGACCGCAGCCCCGTCACCTACCAAATTGCGGATGAAAGCATTGCCCGGATGGACGGGCAGTGGCTGGTGCCGGTGGCCTACGGCTCCACGCCCCTGACCGCCGAGTGCAGCGGCAAGACCGCCATAGCCAAGGTCACCGTGGTGCGCATCCCGGAGGAGATCCACCTAAATATTAACGAGATCCGGCTGAAGCCAGGGGAGACCGTCCAGCTGACCGCCAGCTTTGAACCAGCCGATGCGGACCTCTACACCGCCCTGCGCTGGACTTCCGACACGCAGGGCATCGCTGCCGTAGACGAAAACGGGCTGGTAACAGCGGTTAGGCCCGGGTACACCTACATCCGGGCAATCTCTACGTTAAGCGACTATCCGGAAGGGTATTGCCTCATCACTGTGGAGGAATAAGGAATAACCTTTATAGAAATAGGGGATGCACCTGCGGAGGAGCATCCCCTAAAATGTTCCATGTGGAACATTTTACATTCCACTTCTCTACAAAACGCAATTGCCGTAAGCAAGGGTTTATGCTATGATAATGATAAAAATTGTACCATGAGGTGACCTCTATGACAGCTGCACAACAGCAACAGGCCGCAAAGAATTTTGCCGCTTACTGGAAAGATAAGGGCTACGAAAAAGGCGACAGCCAACCTTTTTGGCTGTCGCTGCTTCGTGATGTGTACGGGGTCGAACACCCGGAGCAGTTTATTCAGTTTGAAGAACAGGTTCACCTCGACCACACCAGCTTTATTGACGGTACGATTCCCACTACCCACGTCCTAATCGAACAAAAGGGACTGGGCAAAGACTTGAACAAACCCATCAAACAATCTGACGGGGCACTGCTGACACCTTTTGAGCAGGCGAAGCGGTATATACTGGAACTGCCTGTATCGCAGCATCCGCGCTGGGTGGTAACTTGCAATTTCAGCACATTCTATGTGTACGATATGGAGCGCCCCCACGGCGAGCCGGAAATTATCCAGCTGGAAAATCTGGAAAGGGAATACTACCGGCTTCAATTCCTTGTCGATGCAGGAAACGAACATCTCAAACGGGAAATGGAAGTTTCCATCGCGGCAGGTGAGATTGTCGGTTTATTGTACGATGCTTTCTATAATCAATTTACCCCCCCCGAAGAAACAATGTTGATACGCTAAAAAGTCTAAACAAACTTTGTGTGCACCTAGTATTTTGCCTGTATGCTGAGGATGCAGGCATCTTTGGGCGGCATGGGATGTTTCATGATTATCTCTCTGCCTTCGACACGCGCGGTATGCGCAAAGCACTTGTAGAACTGTTCAAAGTTCTGGACACTCGCCCGCTGGATCGGGACCCGTATCTACAGGATGACAACCCTGATTTGGCGGCTTTCCCATATGTCAACGGCGGATTGTTCTCCGATGAAGATATTGAAATACCTCCCTTTACGGACGAAATTCGGGATTTGCTGCTGGTAAAAGCCAGCGAAAATTTTGACTGGTCTGAAATCAGCCCCACGATTTTCGGTGCTGTCTTTGAAAGCACTCTGAACCCGGAAACACGCCGCAGCGGTGGTATGCACTATACCAGTATCGAGAATATCCACAAGGTCATTGACCCGCTGTTCTTGGACGAACTAAAGCGCGAACTTGACGATATATGCGCCATTTCGGTGGAACGCACGAAGAATGCCAAACTGCGGGCCTTTCAGCGCAAGCTGGCATCACTCACGTTCTTAGACCCTGCATGTGGCAGCGGCAACTTTTTGACCGAAACCTATTTGAGCCTGCGCCGCCTGGAAAACAAGATTTTGGTAGAACTCTCCCACGGTCAGGTTACAATGTATTCCGCCAGTGAAAGCCCGATACAGGTTTCTATCAGCCAGTTTTACGGCATTGAGATCAATGACTTTGCTGTGACGGTTGCAAAGACCGCACTCTGGATTGCAGAAAGCCAGATGATGAAAGAGACGGAGAAAATTCTGCTTGTCCCGCTGGAATTTCTGCCGTTGAAAACCAATGCCTACATTGTAGAGGGCAATGCTCTGCGAGTGGATTGGGAGAGCGTGGTTACCAAAAGTAAGCTGAATTATATTATGGGGAATCCACCGTTTATTGGCTACTCTTTGCAAAGCAAAGAGCAAAAAAGCGACATTCTTTCTATTTACGTGGATGAAAAGGGTAAGCCATATAAAACTGCGGGTAAAATTGACTATGTGGCAGGGTGGTACTATAAGGCTGCCAAACTGATGCAAACCACCACGATACGCACTGCCTTTGTTTCGACGAACTCTATCACACAGGGAGAACAGGTTGCGGGTGTTTGGAAACCTCTCTATGACCAATTTGGGATACACATTGATTTTGCTCACCGGACGTTCCGGTGGGACAGCGAGGCAAGCCTAAAAGCCCATGTTCATTGCGTGATAGTTGGGTTTAGCTGTGCACCGAACCCTGCGGCGAGATGGTTGTTTGATAACGGCAGCGTTCAGGCGGTTGAGAATATAAATGCATACTTGATGGCAGCACCTAGTGTGTTTATTGAAAGTAGAAAAAAGCCTATCTGCAAAACGTATGAAATGACTTCTGGTAATAGACCTGCCGATGGTGGCAACCTCATAATTGAAGAAAAAGACTACGACTCATTTATAAAATCGGAACCAAAAGCCTTGCCTTATATTAAAAGGCTTAGTGGTGCAACTGAATTTATAAATAATAAAAAGCGCTGGTGCCTTTGGTTGGTTGGCGTTTCGCCCGCAACACTTTCACAAATGCCCTTGGTAATGGAACGCATAAAACTATGTCAACAAGACCGACTCTCAGGTGCCGATGATAGAAAGAAGTTAGCTAATACTCCGTGGCTTTTCCGAGAAACTAATGTACCAGAAACCGCAATCGTAGTTCCAATACACTCAACAAAAGATAGAAAATATATACCATTTGGTTTTATTGGGCAGGAAACGATTCTTACTAATGCTGCAATGTGTATTCCCAATGCAGGTGTTTATGAGTTTGGTATACTAGAATCAAATGTGCACATGGCTTGGGTGCGTGCAGTTTGCGGACGCATTAAAAGTGATTACCGTTATTCTAAAGACATCGTTTACAATAACTTCCCCTGGCCTACACCGACCGACCAACAAAAAGCTAGAATCGAACAAACCGCGCAAGCCATTCTGGATGCACGTGCCCTCTACCCCGACAGTAGCCTTGCCGACCTGTACGACGAGCTGACCATGCCGCCAGAGCTACGCAAGGCCCATCAAGCCAACGACCGCGCCGTTATGGATGCTTACGGATTTACAAAAGGCACTGCCGCCAGAACCAGCGAAAGCGCCTGTGTTGCCGAGTTGATGAGACTTTATCAGCAAAAAGTATCTGCTTTACAATCTAAATAGCTATCATTACCAAAAATCACCGGGAGCATAACCGCTCCCGGTGATTCCTGTTTTATTAAAATCCCTGCATAAGATGTACAAAATTTAAAAGTGTGGTACAAAAGTGAGGTATACACCAAAATGCAAAAGAAAAAGTCTTTAATTTTCAGCGTCAATTCGTTAAAAATTAAAGACTAATTTCTATGACCCGTACGGGAATCGAACCCATGTTACAGCCGTGAAAGGGCCGTGTCTTAACCGCTTGACCAACGGGCCTTATATAATACAAGATTTCGCTAAAACAGCAAGCAACTTATCGGCTACTATTGCAACCGACCCCCAAGTATTTTAGCGAAACCTTGTATCATGTGGTAGCGGTAACTGGATTTGAACCGGTGACACTTCGGGTATGAACCGAATGCTCTAGCCAACTGAGCTATACCGCCACATTTTTGAGGCGCACTCGAAAGTGCTTTATTATTATACGAAAAAGCAGGGTTCATGTCAAGTATTTTTCCCGATTTTTTTGAAAAAATACCAAAAAAATTCCCGCATTGCGGCTGCAACGCGGGAGCGGGTGTTTGTTACAATATTATTTCTTGTTGGGCACCAGCACGGCCTTGCCGCCCATATAGGGGCGCAGGACCTCGGGGATGGTCACGGTGCCATCGGCCTGCAGGTGGTTCTCCAGGAAAGCGATCAGCATACGCGGCGGGGCCACGCAGGTGTTGTTCAGGGTATGGGCCAGCTGCGGCTTGCCGTTTTCATCCTTATATCGGATGTGCAGACGGCGGGCCTGGGCATCACCCAGGTTGGAGCAGCTGCAAACCTCGAAGTACTTCTGCTGGCGGGGGCTCCAGGCCTCGATATCGCAGCTCTTGACCTTCAGGTCAGCCAGGTCGCCGGAGCAGCACTCCAACTGGCGGACGGGGATCTCCATGGAGCGGAACAGCTCAACGGAGTTCTTCCACAGCTTGTCGTACCAGGTCATGCTGTCCTCGGGCTTGCAGACAACGATCATTTCCTGCTTCTCGAACTGGTGGATACGGTAGATGCCGCGCTCCTCGATGCCATGGGCACCCTTCTCCTTACGGAAGCAGGGGCTGTAGCTGGTCAGGGTCAGGGGCAGCTTCTCGCCCTCGATGGTCTGGTCGATGAAGCGGCCGATCATGGTGTGCTCAGAAGTGCCGATCAGGTACAGGTCCTCGCCCTCGATCTTGTACATCATGGCATCCATCTCGGGGAAGGACATAACGCCCTTGACCACGTCACCGTGCATCATGAACGGGGGGATCACGTAAGTGAAGCCCTTGTTGATCATAAAGTCACGGGCGTAGGCCAGTACAGCCTCGTGCAGGCGGGCGATGTCACCCAGCAGGTAGTAGAAGCCGTTGCCGGAAACGCGGCCAGCGGCATCCAGATCGATGCCGTCAAAGCTTTCCATGATATCCACATGGTAGGGGATGGGGTAATCGGGCACAACAGGCTCGCCAAAGCGCTGGACCTCAACGTTGCAGCTGTCATCGGGGCCGATGGGCACACTGGGGTCGATCATCTGGGGGATCGTGTACATGATCTCCTGGATCTTGGCCTGCAGCTCGGTCTCCTTAGCTTCCAGCTCTTTCAGGCGGTCAGCCTGGGCAGTAACCTGCTTTTTGATCTCCTCGGCCTCGGCTGCCTTGCTGGGGTCCTTTTTGGCCTGACCCATCAGGGCACCAATCTGCTTGGACAGCTTGTTGCGGTTGGCGCGCAGGTCGCTGGCCTCGCCGATGGCAGCGCGGTACTCGGCATCCAGCTTGATGACCTCGTCAACCAAGGGCAGCTTGGCATCCTGGTACTTTTTACGGATGTTTTCCTTGACTGCCTCCGGATTTTCACGGACAAAACGAATGTCTAACATGATGATTCTCCTCTATATTTTTCTATACTTTATAGAAAACCAGATTGATTATTCGGCCTCCGGGTCGTAATGGCCCAGCAGGTCGGCGAACTTTTGCAGCATTTCATCGCTGTAAAAGTCGATTTTCAGCGAGCCTTTGCCGTCCTTGTATTCCACGTGGACCTCGCTGCCAGTCACTTCTTTCAGCGCGGCTTCGATCTCCACCGCGCGCTTGGGGCGGTTGAAAGGGTCCGGTTTGGGTTTGGGCGGTTTGGCAGGCTTGGCCAGCTTTTTGCAAAGGGCTTCGGTCTGGCGGACATTCAGCCCGTTGGCTTCGATTTCCTCGGCCGCCTGCTGCATCAGTTCCTGCGTGGGCAGGCCCAGCAGCACTTTGGCATGGCCGGCGCTCAACACACCCTCGCTGACTTTATGGCGGACCTCCTGCGGCAGGGCCAGCAGACGCAGACTGTTGGTGACGGAGCTGCGGCTTTTGCCCAGCTTTTTGGCGGCAGTTTCCTGCGTCAGGCCGTATTTTTCGATCAGCTGGTGGCAGCCCTCGGCTACCTCGATGGGGTTCAGGTCCTCGCGCTGGAGGTTTTCGATCAGCGCCAAGGCTGCGGCCTGCTCGTCCGATACATCCTTGATGATGACCGGCACCTCATCCAGCCCGGCCAGGCGGGCAGCGCGCCAGCGGCGTTCGCCCGCAATGATGATGTAGCCGGTGCCCAGCTTTTTGGGGCGCACGGCGATGGGCTGCAGCAGGCCGTTCTCGGTGATGCTGTCGGCCAGCTGGTTCAGCGCATCGTCATCGAACTGCTTGCGGGGCTGCGCGGGGTCGGGTTCGATCTCCCGCAGCGGCAGGGTAGAGGCAGCCGCATCATCCGATGAGGTTTCGGGCAGGTCGGCAAACAGCAGGTCAAGGCCTTTGCCTAAGCCGCCCATTTTCTTTTTTGCCATCGGCTCACCTCTCGTTCTTGCTTAAAAATTCCCGTGCCAGTTCCATGTAAGCCTCGCTGCCTTTGCCGTTCGGCTCATAGAAATTGATGGGCATGCCGAAGCTTGGTGCCTCCGACAGGCGCACCGAGCGGGGGATGACCGCCTTGAACACCTTATCCCCGTAGTACTTTTTGACCTGGGCCACCACCTGCATCGTCAGGTTCAGCCGGCCGGAGTACATGGTGAACAGCACACCCTCGATATCCAAATAACGGTTATACTTTTTACGCACCATTTTTAAGGTGTTCATCAGCTCGGTCAGGCCCTCCAGCGCGTAGTATTCGCACTGCAGGGGGATCAGCACGGTATCCGCGGCACACAGGCCGTTGATGGTCAGCAGATCCAGCGAAGGCGGGCAGTCGATGAAAATATAATCGTACAGCGGCACAATGGGGGCCAGCACACTGCGCAGACGCATCTCGCGCCGGGGCAGGCTGACCAGCGCCACAGCGGCACCGGCCAATTGGGTGTTGGAGGGGAGCAGGTCGGCATTATACTCGGTCTTGACGATGGCATTGCGTACGTCATCGTCCTCGATCAGGCAGGTATAGATGTCGGACTCCAGCTTGTTTTTGGCAATGCCGTAACCGCTGGAAGCGTTACCCTGGGGGTCAAGGTCGACAACAAGGACCTTTTTGCCCAGTGCTGCCACGCAGGCGCTGAGGTTTACGGCGCTGGTGGTTTTGCCCACGCCGCCTTTCTGGTTTGCTACTGCGATGACCTTTGCCACGCTTTTCCCTCCGTCTTTTTGCATTTTAAGACGGTTTTACCCGTCTGGATTCTATTATAGCACAAGGAAACACTATAAAAAAGGGGTCAAACATAAAAAATGCCCTGTAAAATGTTCCACGTGGAACATTTTACAGGGGGGGTAGTTCTTTGGCACCTTCTGTGAGGGGGCTCCGCCCGCAGGCGGTGGGGGAGAGAGACTCGTTTTCATCCAAAACTTTGGGCTATTACAAGTTTCTCTCCCTTCGGCGCTCCGCGCCACCTCCCTCCCAGAGGGAGGCATTAAGATGCTCTACACTTCAGCCGCGTACTCTTTGGCCGGTTCCTGTGGCGGGGTCGTTGGCTGCTGCACGGGGCGGCCATCACTGCCTACGGGGATGCGCACTATGTATTCAAGACACCCATCATGCTTATCGCAGTGGGTGGTGGCCTGGATGCCTTTCTGGGTCATCAGGTCAACGGCATGCTGCAAGGTGTTCACAAAAAAGCGGACATCCCGCACCATGGGGATGGTACGGCGGCAGGGGCTGGGGCTGTTGGGAGCAGCCAGCATCTGGTCCACCAGTTTATCCGCCTGCCGCACACTCAGCTTATCCCGCGCCATCTTTTCCAGCGCCGGGGTGCGGCGGCTTTCCGGCAGGCGCAGGGCCGCGCGGGCGTGGCGCTCGGTCAGGTGGTTGGCCGTGCAAAGCTGCTGCTGTTCCGGCGTGAGGGTAAGTAAGCGCAGTTTGTTGGCAAGGGCAGGCTGGCTCAGCCCCAGCCGCCTTGCAGCCTCGGCCTGGGTACAGCCCCACAGGCGGATGACCTCTTTGATGCCGCGGGCCGTGTCAAAGGGGTCCAGCTGGCTGCGCTGCAAATTTTCCAACAGGCCCAATGCGGCAGATTCGCTGTCATCGTAGTCCGCCACGATGGCCGGGACCTTTTCCAGCTTGGCCAGGCGGCAGGCGCGCAGGCGGCGTTCCCCTGCGATCAGCTGGTATTTCCGCAGCCCCACCCGCCGCACACTGATGGGCTGCAGCAGGCCATTTTGCAAAATGCTGACAGCCAGCGCCGCGATCTCCGGCTCATCGAAGGCCGTGCGCGCCTGGTAGGGGGACGGTTCGATGCAGTCAACGGGCAGCATAACGATGCGCCCCTGTTTTTGTAGTTCATTCTTAGCCACTTTTGATTCCTCCCTGCGGGTGATAACCTCATAAAAAAATGCTATGCTTTTCCCTGGGAAAAGCATAGCACGGACTGGAAAAAAGTGGAAGAAAAATCGTTCGCTGGATTTTGGCCCTTTTCGCGGTGTTACAGCGGCTTCTTGGCAATTTTGCCGCCGTTTCTGGGGTAAACGGTCGGAGTCTGCGATATTTTTTCGCATACCACCAGCCCGCGGGCACTGCCATCGGGCAGGGTGAACTGCCGGGTCTCCCGGTATTTGCCGCCCAGTTTCTTTAAGGCGTTGGCTGCGGCCTTGGCTTCGGCATCGGCTTCGGGGCCTTTCATAGCAATGAACACACCGCCGACCTTGACCAGCGGCAGGCAGTATTCGCTTAACACCGGCAGGGCGGCCACGGCACGGGCGCTGGCAATATCAAACTGTTCACGCCAGACTTTGCGGGCAGCTTCCTCGGCACGCTCCTTGGCGAACTCCACGCCGGTCAGGCCCAGTTCAGCGCAGGCATACTTTAAAAAGTCTACGCGCTTGCCGGTGGGCTCCATCAGGGTCAGCTGCAGCTCCGGCTTGTAGATTTTGGCCACGATGCCGGGGAAGCCCGCACCGGTGCCCACGTCCACCATTTTGCCCTGCACTTCGGACTGGGCGGCAAACAGCAGGCTGTCCGCAAAGTGGCGGTCCTCGATGCCCTCGGGGCTGGTGATGGCCGTCAGGTTGACTTTCTCGTTATAGCTGACCAAAATCTCGGCGTAGTGGTCCAACTGATCCAGCTGGGCGGGGGAGAGGGTAATGTTCCACGTGGAACATTTTTCGGCTAGGCGGTTTTTATCGATCATAGTGTACACTCATTTCTGTTTCAGCAGCACAATGCTCAGCTGGGCCAGGTCGCTGGGGGAAACACCGGGGATGCGCCCGGCCTGGGCCAGTGTGCGGGGGCGGATCTTCTGCAATTTTTCGCGGGCTTCCAGCGTAATCATCTCGATGTGGCTGTAATCGAAGTCCTCGGGAATCTTCACGTTCTCGTGGCGCTGGATGTCCCGGATCAGCCGTTCCTCGCGGGCGATGTACCCGGCGTAGCGGATCTCGGTCTCGATGCGCTGGGCTATGGCGGGGGCCACGCCCTCGCCGCGGCCGATGACCTTGGCGATCAATTCATAGCTGATGTAGGGGCGGCGCATCAGTTCCAGTGCCGTGCCGCCGATCTCGCCCAGTTCTGCACCTTCCGGTGCAGCGGCTTTCAGATCAGCCAGCCGCACGGTAGTTTTAGCCAGGCGGTCCATCTCGTTCTGCTTGATCTCCCGGTCTTTGCAGAATACTGCCCACCGGTCATCCTGCACCAAACCATATTCGCGGCCAATGGGGGTCAGGCGCTCATCGGCGTTATCCTGCCGCAGGCTTAAACGATATTCGCTGCGGCTGGTCATCATGCGGTAGGGGTCCATCACGCCCTTGGTCACCAGGTCATCCACCAGGGTACCCAGGTAGCTTGTGTGGCGGGCCAGCACCAGTTCGTCTTTTTCCAGTGCGTGGCGGGCGGCGTTCAAACCGGCCAGCAGGCCCTGGGCAGCGGCTTCCTCGTAGCCGGAGGTGCCGTTGAACTGCCCTGCGCCATAAATGCCCGCGACCACCTTGCTTTCCAGCGTGGGCTTTAAGGTGGTGGGGTCAACGCAGTCATACTCAATGGCGTAGGCCGGGCGCATGATCTCCAGATGTTCAAACCCCTTGATGGTGCGGTACATGGCGTTCTGCACCACCTCGGGCAGGCTGGAGGACAACCCCTGCAGGTACATTTCCTCGGTGTACTCGCCGCAGGGCTCCACAAAGATCGGGTGGCGCTCCTTATCCTTAAAGCGCACCACCTTATCCTCGATGGAGGGGCAGTAGCGCGGGCCGACACCCTGGATGTCGCCGCCGTAGAGCGGCGAGCGGTGCAGGTTCTCCAGAATGACCTTGTGGGTCTCGGGGTTCGTGTAGGCAATGTAGCAATCGACCTTGTTGTGCATCGGTTCCCGCGTCAGGAAGCTGAAAGGCTGCAATTCCTCATCCGGGTCGCCGGGCTGGCGCTCCAGCTGGGTAAAGTCGATGCTGCGGCGGTGGACGCGGGCCGGGGTACCGGTTTTGAACCGGCGCAGCGTAAAGCCGTGCTCTACCAGGCATTTCGTCAGCGCCGTGGCGGCGTGGGTGCCGTCAGGGCCGCTGTCGTAATGGGCCTCGCCCACAAAGATACGCCCGCCCAGGGTGGTGCCGGTGGCAATGACCAGCGCCTTGCAGCTGTAGTAGCCGTTCAAATTGGTGATAACACCACAGACCTTGCCGTCCCGGATGTCCACGGCCACGATCTCGGCCTGGTGGATGTCCAGGTTCGGCGTTTTTTCCAGCGCATGCTTCATCCACATGTGGTAGCGCTTGCGGTCGATCTGCACCCGCAGGCTGTGGACGGCGGGACCTTTGCCCCGGTTCAGCATACGGCTCTGCAAAAAGGTAGCGTCAGCGGCAATGCCCATCAGGCCGCCCAGAGCATCCACTTCCCGCACCAGGTGGCCCTTGGCGGTGCCGCCGATGGACGGGTTACAGGGCATGTTGCCGATAAAATCCAGCGAAAGGGTGAACACTGCGGTCTTGGCCCCCAGTGTTGCCGCCGCGTGGGCGGCCTCGATGCCGGCATGCCCGGCACCGATCACGACCACATCATAACTTCCCAGTTTATCCATAGGTTTTTCCTCTATCATTTACCCACACAAAATGTCTCAAATACTTCCTCTATCGTAGCATCACTGGCATCCTCACCGGTCAGGTCGCACAGGGCCTGCAAAGCATCGGTCAGGCAGATGCCCGTGGCATCCAACCCAAAACCCGCCTGCCGGGCTTTCATCGCTTCGGCAATGGCATCCCGCGCGCGGGTGGCTGCCGCCAGCTGGCGGGCACTGCACAGCTGCGCCGCGCCGGGGTCCAGCTGGGCCGTACCCAGCAGTTCGGCCACGGCCTCGGTCAAGGGCTGCAAACTGTCCGCCTCTTTGGCGCAGAGGGTGATGACCTTTTTAAAATAGGGCTGCAAGGTCTTGGCTGCGTTCTCCGTGGAATCGGCCAGATCCTCTTTGTTCAAAATTGCCAGCGCAGGGCGGTTCTGACAGCGGCAGGCAATTTCCAAATCCGCTTCGGTTAGCGGCTGGGCGGCATCAAACACCGCCAGCACCAGCCCGGCTTCGTCCAGTTTCTTCCAGCTGCGGCGGATCCCCTCGGCTTCGATGGCATCGCCATCCGCGCCCACATCCCGCACACCGGCGGTGTCAAACAGGTTCAGCCGGATCTCGCCCAGCTGGACGGCCTGCTCTACAATATCGCGGGTGGTGCCCGCAACCGGCGTTACGATGGCCCGGTCAAATCCGGCCATCAGGTTCAGCAGCGTACTTTTGCCTACGTTGGGACGGCCCAGCAGTACGCAGTCTACCCCCCGGCGCAGCACCGCACCGGCCCCATAGCCACGGATCAGGCTGTCCAGTTCCGCTTTCTGGTCGCCCAAAGTTTTCAACAAATGTTCATCGGAAAGTTCCGGCACGTCCTCCTCGGGGTAGTCAATCCAGGCGGTCAGGTGGGCGTTCAGGCTTCGCAGCACGGTCTGGATCGCACCGATGCGTTTTGCCAGCCGCCCGTCCAGTGCCGACTTTGCCAGCGCCGCACCCTGGCGGCCGTTGGCGGCAATGACTTCCATCACGGCCTCGGCCTGGGTCAGCGACATGCGGCCATGCTCCAGTGCTCGGCGGGTGAACTCGCCCGGCCCGGCCGGGGCTGCCCCTGCGGTGATGAGGGATTCCAGCAGGCCGTCCGCCATGGCGGTGCCGCCGTGGACCGAAAGTTCAATGACATCCTCGCCGGTATAGGAGTGGGGGGCGCGGAAGAAAAGGGCAATGGTCTCATCCATCTCCTGCCCGTGCAGTAGGTAGTGGCCCAGCATGGCGGTGTAACCCTTGGCCTCGGCCACCTTACGCCCCATGTGGAGCGGTGCAAAGATCTTTTCCACAATGGGGTAAGCGTCCGGCCCCGATACACGCACCACGGCAATGCCGCCAGCGCCGGGGGGCGTTGCCAGCGCACAGATTGTCTGCTGTAAGCGATCCACTGCGATACCTCCGAGAAGTAAAGTTTCTAACACTTTATCATACCACGAATTTTTTCTTTTTCCTACCTTTTTTACGCGGTTTTTTGAAAAATAGAAATTTTGCAGGGGAATGTAAAAAAGTCACAAAAGTGGATTGTCAAAAAATACACAAGTATGATACAATAGGCTCGTGAGTAAGCAACCGTTTGCGCAAAAGAAAACACGGAGGTATGTATCATGCTGCAATCCCTGAAGCAGAAATCCCTGAAAAGCCGAATTCCGATCTTATTGATCCTCGGCGTGGCATCCATCGCCCTGATCGTAGTGGTTGCCCCGTTTGTGCTGGGGCTGATCACCGGCCCCAAGGCGTTTGACCCCTACGAGGTGGACGATGTAACCACCCTGAAGGGGAAGTACGTTGAGGCCGACCTGGACACCCTGATCGATTACTACGCCGAGACCGTAGAATCCCAGGAGTATCACCAGGATAAGACCGTTGCCCGCGAGTACATCCTGCCCATCTACACGGAGGATGATGTCTACTATGTCGGCGTTGAGGTCAAGTCCGACAAGATCGATGATGCCGAGGCCGTTCTCGATGACACCATGCGTCTGTTGGCCGATGAGGACGGCAGCTATGAGTGGGATGGCTCGCTGCTGAGCGTCCGCGGTACTTTCTGCGAGATGGACAGCGAGACCAAGGGCCTGTACCAGGATTACATTGATTATCTGGAACTGGATCCGGAGGACGAGGCCCGCTTCCTGCCGCTGGTGCTGAAAGATAAGAACATCGGCGGCCTGTATGCTTCCGCCATGGTGCCGCTGGGCATTGCGCTGGTGGTCGTGCTAATCTGCTTTATCCGCATCCTGGTCCTGGCGCTGACCGGCGGCTACCAGAAACAGATCAAAGCCTACATTGCCAAGAGCGTGGACCCCGAGGGCACCGAGCATGCGCTGGATCTTTTCTACGAGGATACCCCCGTGGAGAACAAGCACCTGCGCATGGACCGCAACTGGCTGCTGTATGATGACAACACCCAACCGTTCCTGCTGGCTGGTCGTGACATCGCCTGGGCTTACCAGAACCTGACCCGCCAGAAGATGTACGGCATCATCACCGTCAGCAAGAGCTACTCGGTCCACATCTGCTCGGTCAGCGAGGACCGCCGCGACCGCGAGCATGTGATCCCGGTGCGCAACGAGGCCGCCGCCCAGGAACTGCTGGGCAAGCTGAACCGCCTGTACCCCGATGCCGCCTACGGCTACAGCCCGGACATCGCCCGCGACTACAATGCCGACCCGGCTGCTTTCCAGCGCAAAGTACAGGTCGCCCGCCGTGCCGAGGGTGAGACCGCTGCAGCGACTGCCGAGTAATTTTCAACAGCCTGTTGAAAACTGACAACACTATCTGCCATACTAAAAATGCACCTGCGGGCAGGGAACTGCCGGGCAGGTGCATTTTAAAAATTATAGGTTAGTTAATTCCAACTTTTTTGCTTTTCAGGAGGGATCGTATGTCTGTAAAATATGCGTTTTTAAAAAGAGCCGCACGGCTGCTTAACTTCCAAAAGATCATGGCACAGCCCTACAGCAAACTGCAGGAAACTTTTAAAACCGCTGCGGCGGTGCCGAAGATTCCTGCCTTGCAGGACCCGGAACTTACCTTTGAAACGCAAACGCTCTGCGGCCAGCCGGTGTTGTACATCAAGCATAAGCAGCCGGTGCAGAAAGTGTGCGTCTACGTGGTAGGCGGCGGCATGCTGAAATACCCCAAGCCCAGCCAGGCAAAGGAGCAGATCACGCTGGCCAAGCTGACCGGGCGGGATATGGTGCTGCCTTACTACCCGCTGGTGCCGCAGCACTGCCTGGCCGATGTGTATGCCATGCTGTACGAACTTTACACAACGTTGTTGAAAACTTACAAGGCCGAGGACATTGCGTTTTTGGGCGGTTCCTCCGGCGGCAACCACACGCTGGGGCTGATTTCCTACATCAACGCAAAAGGGGAAGGCCTGCCGATGCCGGGCAAGGTGTATGTCAGTTCGCCGGGCACGATGCTGTACACCGAGGAAGAAAAGCAGAAAGCCGCCCAGCTGGATCAGACTGACCTTATCATGAGCCGCCATGCGCTGGAAACCATTTTTGACGGCATGGCCGCCGGCCGCGCGGTACCCGAGTATATGCGCTACCTGCAAAAGGGGAACTACGCCGGCCTGCCGGATGCCTACCTCAGCTTTGGCGGGGACGAAGTGTTCTCGGCGGCCGCTGAGTCCCTCCGCGACCGGATGGAACAGTGTGGGGTGCATGTTACGCTGGAGATCGGGCAGGGGCTTTTCCACTGTTACGCCGCCATGCCGCTGGTGCCCGAAGCCAAACCGGGGTATGAGCGCATGATCAATTACCTGAAAGTTTGATCTTTATCCGCGTTTCATGTACAGCAGGGGGTAGGGGCTGCCCTCCTCGTCATGGTCGGTGCGCTTGTAGGTGGTAAAGCCCAGGTGTTCGTAAAAGCCGACCGCCTGGGGGTTTTGCTCGTTGACGGTCAGTTCAGTGATGCCGTAGTGCTCGTCACCGAACTGCATCAGCTGGCGACCCAGGCCATGGCCGCGGGCAGAGGGGGCAAGAAACAGCATTTCCAGCCGGTGGTTTTCCACACCCATAAATGCAATAGGTTGGCCTGCCGGGTCCTCGGCCACTACCAGATTTTCCACACCAGATAATGCCTGGGGGACGTAAGTTTTGATTTTGAGGATTTCCTCATCCGAGAGGAAATGATGAGTCGCACGGACGGAATCTTCCCAGACGGTGAGCAGGGCATCCAACAGGGATGTCCTGTTTTTTACTTCATAGATCTTCATGTTTTCCACAGCCTTGTTTAAAACTTTTTTGTGAGACAGACTGGCGGGCGAGCAATGCTCGCCCCTACCAAGAATTGTTTCAACCACTTCGGGCGGATATGGAATCCGCCCCTACGGCCTCCGGGCAGGGGATGCCTTACGGAATTCGTAGGGGAGCATTCTATATGCTCCCGCGGGCCGATGACTAGCATCGGCCCCTACAAACAATATAAAAAGATACAGCTTATCCAAAAAGGGAGACACCACATACCGGTGCCTCCCTCTTTTATTTTGGTCTTATTGAAAGTTCTTTTGCCTACTTTTCTTTCAAGAAAAGTAGGGAGAATCAAAACTCGATCTTGCCGAAAGCGAAATCGTCACCATCGTGGATGCGCTCCGTGGTCTTGGGGGCCATGGGCTGGGCGTTGGGGTCGCGGGGACGATCCGCGAACTCACGGCTCGGTACGCTGGAGCGGGGACCGCCGTAGGGGCGGCCGCCATCACGGCGGGGACCACGGCCATCGCGGCGCGGGCCGCCGCTGCGGGGACCACGGCCACCGTCACGGCGGGGACCACGACCATCACGACGAGGGCCACGGCCGCCATCACGGCGCGGGCCACGGGTGTTGCGGGCGTTGTCACGATCCGGCAGGTTGGATGCGTTGGGATCGGTGGAGTAAATCACGATGTGGCGAGTGGGGCCTTCGCCCTTGCTCTCGCTGCGCACACCCTCGATGTCCGCGATAGCGGTGTGGATGATGTGGCGCTCGTAGGGGTTCATGGGCTCCATCTCATAGTAGCAGCCGGTGCGGATCACGCGGTCGGCAATGCGCTTGGCCAGGGCAGAGAGATCATCCTCGCGCTTATTGCGGTAACCGCCCACATCCAGGCCCAGCTTCACGTAGGGGCCTTCCATGCGGTTGATAACCAGGCTGGCCAGGTAGGACAGGCTCTCCATCGTCTCACCACGGCGGCCGATCAGGGCACCCATGTGCTCGCCGGTCACGCGCAGGATCGTGGCTTCGCCTTTCTTGACGGCGGTAAAGCTGAACTCCTCGACACCCATCAGCTTAAAGATGGGGGTCAGGTAATCAACGCCAGCCTGCAGGCGCGGGTCGGCGGCGATATCCAGGGGAACTTCCTCATCGGCAGAAGCAGCTTCCTCAGCCGGGGCTTCGGCGGGTTCTTCCACAGCGGCAGGCTCGGCAGCCGGGGCAGCTTCCTCTGCGGGGGCGGCAGGAGCTTCAACAGGAGCGGGGGCGGCCTCCACGGGCTTCACTTCCTCTGCTTCCGGCTCCTCAACCTTTACCAGAACTTTTGCGGGGATGGTCTTGAACAGTTTACGGGCAGGGAATTCCAGCACTTCGTAGCTTACGTTGATGTCATCGCGGTCTACGCCCAGGGCTTCGCAGGCGGCCTGTACTGCGGCTTCTACGGTCTTGGCGCTCATTTCAATGCTGCGCATCTTTGTTGCCTCCTCTTATTATTGTTCGTTATTCAACGGGGTGGTCCGTTCATCCTTGTGCAGTTCGGCTTCGCGCTTGCGGGCCAGTTCCAGGCGGATCTTGTTGGCATCTGCCAAGCTGACTTCCTTGGTAACGGTCTGGCCGTTTTCTTCCACGGTCACGCTGCGCTTTTTCTTTTTCTCGGCGCGCTTGGCGGCCAGTTCTTCCTCGTACTGCTTCTTGAACTTTTCGGGGCTGTAGATCTTATAAGTCACAAAGCTCTGGCCGATCTGCCAGATGTTGGAAACGCTGTAGTAGAAAGAGAAACCGATGGGGGCGTTAAAGCAGAAGGTAACGAACATCAGGTTCATGACCAGCATCATGATCTTCATGCTGCCCTGCATCTGGGCATCCATGCCGGAGAGTTTCTGGGTGATGAAGTAGCTCAGGAACATGGTAACGGTAGCGATGGCCGGGAAGATAGCCAGCGGGGTCAGGGCAAAGCCGGCGATATCGCAGATATCCAGGCCAAAGAAGGTGGTGTTGAAGTTGGCAATTTCGCTAACCGTTGCAGCCGGGATGATGGACGGGTCGATGGAGGCACCGTTGCGGATAGCCTGGATCAGGGAGGTCTGCATGGTGGAGGCGTTCACACCCGTCAGGCCGATGGCCTCGCAGGCAGTTTTGATGGCGGTGTTATCCACACCGAAAATGTAGTGGACAGGGTAGTACACAACGCCCAGGAAGCCGAACAGGACCAGGAAAGTCAGCAGCATAGGCAGGCAGCCGCCCATGGGGTTGTAGCCATGCTCCTGCTGGAGCTTCATCAGCTCCTCCTGCTGTTTCTGGGGGTCGTTTTTGTATTTCTGCTGGATCTCGGCGATCAGGGGCTGGAACACCGACATCTTGGCCGTGGATTTCTGCTGGTGGATCGCCAGCGGGAAAAGCAGCAGCTTCATGATGAGGGTAGCGACGATGATCGTCACTGCGTAGTTGCCGATGAAGCTGTACAGCACCTTCATCAGCGGGCCAATCAGGATGGCCAGGAAGTACATAAAGTTCATACTCTATCCATTCTGCCCCGTCTGCGCCCGGGACCATTTTATTTTTTATGTAGGTCTCTGCCACGCAGAGCAAAGACATGAGAAGCTTATTTGGAGCGAGTCAGTTTCCGGTTGGGGTTTACCCATTTTCCTTTTTCCGGCACCGGGTCAAACCCGAATTTTGCCAACGGCTGGCACCGCAATAACCGCCAGACCGTTAAAAGCGTACCCTTAAAAAAGCCGTGTACGGCCAAGGCCTGCATAGCGTACTCGCTGCAGGTGGGCACAAAGCGGCAGTGATGCCCCAGATGCGGGCTGATATGTTTTTTGTACCCTTTCAGCAGGGCGATCAGCAGCCGGGTCATTGCGGGGGCAGCTGGGGGGCGGCCAGGTCCGGCAGACCTGCTTTTGCAAAGAGTTTGCCCAGCGTTCTGCTCAGCTGGGTGCTCTTGAGCTTCGGTGTCTGGCCGCGCGCTACCAGTATTATATCATATCCGCCGATATTTTGCGAGAGGTGTTCGCAAAGTGCTGCCCGCATTACGCGGCGGGCGCGGTTGCGCTGTACAGCGTGGCCTACTTTTTTGGTAGCCGTCAGGCCGATGCGGGTATAGCCCAGCCGGTTTTTTGCCACGTACAGCACCACATGGGGGTGCACGTAGCTTTTGCCACGGCTGTATACCCGGTTAAAATGCCAGTTTTTATTTAAAGTGCGGTAACGCATGGTAAAAATCCTTTTTTGAAAAAAGGGCTGCTGATATTCCATCAGCAACCCTTTACTTCATTGTTATACCAAAGATCAGACAGTCAGGCTCTTGCGACCCTTAGCACGGCGGCGAGCAATGACCTTGCGGCCGTTCTTGGTAGCCATGCGGTTCAGGAAACCGTGGACGCGGCTGCGCTGACGCTTCTTGGGCTGGAAAGTACGCTTCATTTTTCATTCCTCCTGTTGAAATTCCCAGTATGGGGCTAGTCAGGCTATTGCCCTACACTGGGGCAGCCTTGCAGACTTAGATTATACGCGATGTATATAGGTTTTGTCAATACTTTTCCGCATATTTTTTCGCAGAAGCGCTAAGTTATTGCTGTTTTTTTGCCGGTCTACAAGATGTAGTGTACCATGGCTTTTCTCCCACATAGTTGCCCGCCTGCCCTGCATCCTGCGCCCGGACGCTGTTTTTATTTTTAGGGCGGCGCGGCAGTTTTCCACTATGGTTTTTCCACCGTCTGTTGAAAACTCGGTTCAGAACTGGGATTTTTTAAAAAATTTCTACCTTTATATAAAGGGACTGTTGTTTTGGGTGCTGTTTTGTGGTATACTGTATGTGGTATTTTTGCGCCCTGTTGAAAGGGCGCGATTTTTAACAGGAAGTGGGGAGTATCGAGATCCATGGATTCCATCAACGACGTATTGAACGCGGCCAAGCAGTATTGCCGTGAACATACTTCCGAGGCGACCTATCAATATTACATCAGCGACATCAAGGCGGTCAGCTTTGAAAATTCCAACACCATCACGCTGGAGATCCGCAATGCGTTTATTTTAAGCATTGTGTCGGACCGCTATGCAGCTACGTTGAAGGATGCCTTCAAATCGGTACTTGGCTTTGATGTTGACCTGAAGTTTGTCACCCCGAAAGAGGGCGGCGACGAGGAAAACAAAGAGAAGAAACCCAAGCTGGACGAAAAATCCCTGCCCAGCGGCCGGTATGATTTCACCTTTGAAAACTTCATCAAGGGACCCTCGAACCAGTTTGCCTATGCGGCTGCGCAGGCGGTTGCCGCCAACCCGTCCGGCGCGTACAACCCGCTGTTCATCTACGGGCCGTCCGGCCTGGGCAAGACCCACTTGCTGAACGCGATCCAGGTGGAGATCAAAAAGAACCACCCGGATTTCAACATTGTGTATGTGGACTGTGAAATGTTCACCAACGAGATCATCACCGCCGTCAAGACGGCCACCACGGAGCAGTTCCGGCAGAAGTACCGCAAGGCGGACGTGCTGCTGATCGATGATATCCAGTTCCTGGCCGGTAAGGAAAGTACGCAGGAAGAATTTTTCCACACTTTCAACACCCTGCACAATGATGGCCGTCAGATCGTTATCGCCTCTGATCGTCCCGCAAAGGAGATCAAGAGCCTGGAGGAGCGTCTGCGCACCCGGTTTGAGTGGGGCCTGACTGCCGACATCCAGCCGCCGGATTTTGAGACCCGCGTTGCCATCGTCAAGCGCAAGGCGGAACTGCTGAACCTGGATCTGCCCAACGATGTTGCGGAATACATTGCCAACCACTTGAAGCAGAACATCCGCCAGCTGGAAGGTGCTGTGAAAAAGCTGAACGCCTATTACATGCTGGAGGGCATTGCCCCCTGCATTGGTGTGACGACCACGGCTATCAAGGATACCTTGAACGACAGCCAGCCGATCCCGGTCACGATCGAAAAGATCCTGAATGAGGTTGCCCGCACCTACAATGTGCTGCCTGCGGATATCCGCGGCAAAAAGCGCAATGCGAATGTGAGTGCCGCCCGGCAGATGACTATGTATATCATCCGCGAAGTTACCGGCATGAGCATGGAGGCTATCGGTCAGGAGTTCCAGCGCGATCATTCCACGGTCGTGTATTCTATCAAGACGATGGAAGAAAACATCTCCCGCGACCAGCACCTGAAAGAAATGTGCAGCGACATCATGAAAAACGTCCGCACCTAATTTACGAGGGGCTATGTTACTTTCTTGAAAGAAAGTAACCAAAGAACTTTCAATATATTATCCCACAAATGTTGATATAAAGGGTAGATTCTACACGGTATCCCATGTTCGTATGGGTAGAAAATTTACCTCTACATCCCACTTAGTTCGGATCATGTTTAAAGTTTCTTTGGTTCTTTCTTTTCAAAGAAAGAACGCCCCAAATTTTCCACAAAGTTTTTAGTTATTAACCGCGAGTTTTCCCGGGCGCGTGTGGAAAACGCAAGTTATCCCAGTTTTCCACAAAAGATTTCACGGCGAATTCTGGAAAATTCACCGCTGATTTTCCGCGCGGTGAAAACAATCGCGCCATTTTTCCACAGTTTTCACACCCCCTACTACTACTACGATAAAAGTTTCTAGTTTTTGCTCTACTTTTTCCAAATCCATGGCAACCAGGAATCATTTATGGCAAATTTTCTGTGGAAAAGTAAAAGCTGAATAAGACAACCACCTTTCAAGAAGATTGATGAAAGTTTCTTTGCCGACTTTCTTTTCCAAAGAAAGTCGGGAGAAAGGAATAAATTATGAAATTTGAATGCGAAAAATCTCTGCTCGCTTCCGCCATTGAGGGTGTCAGCCGCGCCATCACCAACCGCGCCGCCATCCCCGTGCTGGAAGGCATCTATATGAAAGCCGAAGGATTCAACCTGACCTTGACCGGTTACGATATGGAGATGGGCATCACCACCACCATCGAATGCAACGTGCTGGTCCCCGGCGAGACCGTGCTGGATGCCAAACTGCTGGGCTCGATGGTCAGCCGCATGCCGGCCGGCAATGTCTGCATTGAACTGAACGATGAGGGCCAGGCAAAAATCAGCGGTGGTGTGGCAGAATTTGAGATTCCTGCACTGAACGCCAGCGATTATCCCAGTCTGCCCGTGACCGGTGCCGACAATACCATGACGCTGAAATGCGGCGTCATCCGCGAAATGATCGAAAAGACCATCTACGCTGTCAGCCAGGACGACAAAAAGCCCGCCCACACCGGCGAACTGTTCGTCATTGAGCCGGGCAGCCTGACAGTCGTTGCTTTGGACGGCTACCGCCTCGCCATTATCCAGCGTGACGTTGAGTGTACCCGCGATATCCGCATCATCATCCCCAGCAAAACGCTGCAGGAACTGCTCAAGATCATGGGCGGTGCTGACGAGGACGTGAAGATCGATGCCAACCGCCGTTATGTCGTGTTCACCACCAACGGCTATACCATCATGAGCCGACTGATCGAGGGCGACTTCCTGAACTATGAGAGCGTTATTCCAAAAGATAAAAAAACGCGTATCACCGTTGATTGCAAGGCCTTTATCGATACCATTGAACGCGCATCGCTGATTATCACCGAGCGCCTGAAGAACCCGCTGCGCATCAGCTTTACCGAGAACAAGATCACGGTGCGCTGCCAGACCCCGCTGGGCAAGGTCGTGGACGAGTTTGCCCCCGTGGAGATGACCGGCGATGCCGTGGAGATCGGTTTCAATAACCGCTACCTGCTGGATGCCCTGCGCTACTCCAAGTGCGAAAAGATGGTGCTGGAGATCAACGGCCCGTTGAGCCCTGTCAAGATTTTGCCGGAAAATGGCAAGGACTTCATCTATCTGGTCCTGCCGGTCCGCTTTAAGAATGAAGGCTAAACTATGGAAAAAATTCGTATCAACACGGAATTTATCAAGCTGGATGCCCTGCTGAAATTTGCAGGCCTGTGCGAGACCGGCGGCGAAGCCAAGGAACTGATCCAGGGCGGCGCGGTCAAGGTCAATGGCGAGGTCTGCACGATGCGCGGCAAAAAGTGCCGCGCCGGTGACACGGTGGAACTGGAAGGCCAGACCGTGCAGGTCGCGGAGGGCGCGTAATGCGCCTGACCCACCTGACCCTCACCGACCACCGCAATATCGAACACGCCGAACTGACACCCGACCCGCACCTTACGGTTTTGTGCGGCCCCAACGGCCAGGGCAAGACCAATCTGCTGGAAGCCGTCTGGCTGCTGACCGGCGGCAAAAGCTTCCGCGGATCCAAGGATGCGGAACTCATCCGCCGCGGATGCGACTTTTCGGTGATCGATGGCGCGTTCGAGACCGAGGACTGCGCCAAAAACATCCGTTTGACGGTGGGCAGTAAGGGCAGCCAACGGCCGGGCCGCACCGCTAAATTGAATGGTGTCGACCAGGGCCGTGCGGCCGCACTGGCCGGGAACTTCCAGGCCGTTGTGTTTGAGCCGGACTTGCTGAGCCTTGTCAAAGGCGGGCCGGAGGGACGGCGGCGGTTCCTGGATTCCGCACTGTGCCAGGTGTACCGGCCCTATCTGGTAGCGCTGCGGCGCTACACACGGCTTGTGGCGCAAAAAAATGCGCTGCTGAAAAGCTACGAAATAACGCCCAATGCCGCGCTGCTGCTGGATGCTTATAACGAGCAGTTGGCCCAGTACGGCGGGCAGATCATGGATCACCGCCGCAAATTTATTGCGGAACTGGCCCCTATTGCCGCCAAGAATTACAGTGAGATCTCCCACGATGCCGAAGTGCTGCAGCTGAATTACCAGCTGTGCGCCAATGCCACCACGGCGGACGCGCTGGCCGAAAAATTGGAAGCGGTCAAAAATGCGGAGCTGCGCGCCGGGTTCTGCCTGGCAGGTCCCCACCGCGAGGATTTGGAAATCAAACTGGATGACCAGCCCGCCCGCGTGTTTGGCAGCCAGGGCCAGCAGCGCAGCTGTGTGCTGGCAATGAAACTGGCCGAGGCCAGCGTGGTCGGTAACCTTTTTGGCGAACACCCGGTGCTGCTGCTGGACGATGTGCTCAGCGAACTGGACGATGAACGCCAGACGTACCTGCTGACCCGCATGGGGGAGCACCAGACCATCGTGACTACCTGCGATACCGCTGCTTTTGCGCGTACCAACGGTAAAATTGTGATGGTGAAAGCAGGCACTGTGACCGAATAAAAGGGGAGCAAGGCATGTATTTCCATGCAGGGCAGGACTTTGTACTCAATACACGGGATGTCATCGGCGTGTTCGATCTGGACACGGCCGGGGCCTCCCGCCGGACAGAGGAATATTTCAGAAGTGCCGAGGATAACGGTGCCGTGGTGGACCTGTGTGCCCCCGGCAGCTTGCCAAAAAGCTTCCTCGTCACCGATTTCCCCGATGAGACCATCTACATCAGCCAGCTTTCGCCCGCCGCTTTAAAAAAGCGGGCGGAAAAGGCCGAACTTAAATAAAACTGCTTCTATAGAGGGAAGCAATAGCAGATACCCACCACAACAGGAGGCTATCATTTCATGGCAGAAGAAATCATCACCGAAACCAACCGCGAAACGGCCACAGACCATGCCTACGGCGGTGCGCAGATCCAGGTCCTGGAGGGCCTGGAGGCTGTGCGCAAGCGCCCCGGCATGTATATTGGTTCTACCGGCCCGTCCGGTTTGCATCACCTGGTCTACGAGATCGTTGATAACGCCATCGACGAAGCGCTGGCCGGATACTGCACCCATATCGAAGTAACGATCAAACCCGGCAATATCATCGAAGTTTCCGATAACGGCCGCGGCATCCCCGTGGACATCCAGCCCAAACTGGGCATCCCGGCTGTCACGGTCGTGTATACTGTGCTGCATGCCGGCGGCAAGTTCGGCGGCGAGGATTCCGGCTACAAGGTGGCCGGTGGTCTGCACGGCGTTGGTGCTTCGGTCGTCAACGCACTGTCGGAGTGGCTGACCGTCCGCGTCCGCCGCGATGGTGCCGAATATGAGCAGAGCTTCAAGCGCGGCAAACCCGATGGTGATTTGAAAAAGATCGGCGCGGCAGCCTCCACCGGCACCACGGTCACGTTCAAGCCGGACCCGGAAATGTTCCAGGAAACTACGCTGTACCGTTACGAAACGCTGCTTAAGCGCCTGCGTGAGGAAGCGTTCCTGAACGCCGGTGTCCGCATTACCCTGACAGACGAGCGCCCCGAAAGCGACCGCCCGCAGGAGGAAAAGAGCGAGGGCAGCGAGGTCCGCACCGAGACCATGTGCTACGAGGGCGGCATCCGCTCTTTTGTCAGCTACCTGTGCGAGCGCCGCGACCTCACCCCGCTGACCCCGCAGGTCATGTATATGAAAGGCGAGGGCCAGGGCGCTGTGGCGGAAGTGGCCCTGCAATATTACGATAACAGCTACAACGAGCTGCTGCTCAGCTTTGCCAATAACGTGCATACGCCGGAGGGCGGCACCCACGAGGAAGGCTTTAAGCTGGCCCTGACCCGTGTGCTGAACGAGTACGGCCGCGCTAAGGGCATCCTGAAAGATAAGGATGAAAACCTTTCCGGCCCCGATGCCCGCGAGGGTATCATTGCCATTATCAGCGTGAAACTGCAGGAGGCGCAGTTCGAGGGCCAGACTAAGGCCAAACTGGGCAACACTTTCATCAAGGGCCTGGTCAGCAACGTGGTTTATAAGGCCCTGACCGAGTACTTTGAGGAAAACCCCGCCGTTGCCAAGGCAATTCTGGAAAAGGCCACCCAGGCCGCCCGTGCCCGTGCCGCCGCCAAAAAGGCCCGTGAGCTGGTCCGCCGCAAGAGTGCGCTGGAATCCAACCGCATGCCCGGCAAGCTGGCCGACTGCCACGAAAAAGACCCCAGCAAGACCGAACTCTTTATCGTGGAGGGCGATTCTGCAGGCGGCTCGGCCAAGATGGGCCGAGACTCCAACATTCAGGCCATCCTGCCGCTTTGGGGCAAGATGCTGAACGTCGAAAAAGCCCGCGCCGACCGTATTTATGGCAACGATAAGCTGATGCCCGTGGTCACGGCCCTGGGCACCGGTATCGGCGATGAATTTGATATTTCCAAGGTGCGTTACCATAAGATCTTTATTATGGCCGATGCCGATGTTGACGGCTCCCATATCTGCACCCTGATGCTGACGTTCTTCTTCCGTTATATGCGGCCGCTGATCGATAACGGTTATGTGTATGTAGCCCAGCCGCCGCTGTTCAAGCTGCAGAAAGGGCAGACCGTTAAGTACGCCTATAATGACGATGAAATGAAGATTTTGAGTGCCGAAATGCCCGGAGCCAAGGTCAACCGCTACAAAGGCTTGGGCGAGATGAACCCCGACCAGCTGTGGGAGACCACCATGAACCCGGACAACCGCGTCATCGTGCAGATCAAGATCGAGGATGCCGAGCGCGCCGATGAAGCATTCAGCATCCTGATGGGTGAGCAGGTCGAACCCCGCCGCCAGTTCATCGAGAAAAACGCCAAGTACGCCAATTTGGATGTGTAACTTACTTTCTTTGGAAAAGAAAGTAAGCAAAGAAACTTTAATTAGATTTCCCGTTAAGTTGAGATAGAGATAAGATTTATTTTAAGGTGATAGAATGGAAGAAAATATCATCATGGTGCCGGGGTCCGGCACCAAGGTCATTGTGCGCGATGTAAAACAGGAGATCGAGACGGCCTTTCTAGACTACTCGATGTCTGTTATCGTTGCACGCGCATTGCCTGATGTGCGCGATGGCCTGAAACCCGTGCATCGCCGTATTCTGTACACGATGCACGAGCGCGGCAACGACCCGCAGCATCCCTACCGCAAATCCGCCGATACTGTCGGTGCTGTGCTGGGTTCCTACCATCCCCACGGCGATGCTTCTGTCTACGATGCCATGGTTCGTCTCGCCCAGGATTTCAGCCTGCGTTACCCGCTGGTCGATGGTCAGGGCAACTTCGGTTCCGTGGATGGTGACCCCCCGGCTGCTTACCGTTATACCGAGGCCCGCATGTCCAAAATGGCCTGCGAGATGCTGACGGATATCGATAAAGATACCATCGACTGGGACCCCAACTTTGATGAGACCAAAAAGGAACCCCACGTCCTGCCCAGCCGCTTCCCGAACCTGCTGGTCAACGGCAGCCAGGGCATTGCGGTCGGCATGGCTACCAATATCCCGCCCCACAACCTGCGCGAGATCGTCAATGGTATGGTCGCCTTAATTGATGACCCGGAGATCGACCTGGCTGGTTTGATGGAGTATGTCAAGGGCCCCGATTTCCCCACCGGCGGCATCATCATGGGCCGTTCCGGTATCCGTGCTGCCTACGCTACCGGCCGTGGCAAGATCACACTGCGCGGCCGTGCCGAGATCATCGAAAAGAAAAACGGCCGTTACGAGATCCTCATCAACGAGATCCCGTACATGGTCAACAAGACCCGCCTGATCGAGTCTATTGCGGATCTGGTCAAGGATAAGCGCATCGAGGGCATCAGCGACCTGAACGATGAATCTTCCAGCCGTACCGGCATGAAGATCGTCATTGAGATCAAAAAAGATGCCAACCCACAGGTCGTGCTGAACCAGCTGTACCGCTATACTCAGCTGCAGGACACTGTGGGTGTCATTATGCTGGCGCTGGACGATGGCGTACCCAAGATCATGAGCCTGAAAACCATGATGGAACGCTATATTGAGTTCCAGATGCAGGTCATTCGCCGCCGCACCGCTTTTGACTTGAAGAAAGCCAAGGAGCGCGAGCACATCCTGGAAGGTCTGCACAAGGCCGTTGACATCGTGGATGAGATCATTGCCACCATCCGTGCTTGCAAGGGAGGCTTTGCCGAGGCCCGCCAGGCTGTGATGGACAACTTCGGCTTTGATGAACTGCAGGCAGATGCCATCGTCAAGCTGCAGTTGGGCCGTCTGGCCGGCCTGGAAATCCTCAAGATCGAGCAGGAGTTGGGCGAACTGCGCGCTGCCATCGCCGATTATGAGGACATCCTCGCCAATGACGAGCACGTCAAGAACATCGTTAAGACCGATCTGACCACCCTGGCCGACAAGTACGGCGATGAGCGCCGCACCTCCATCGAGGCTGTCTCCGGCGAGGTGGATATCGAGGACCTGATCCCCGAGGAGACCTGCGTCTTTACGCTGACCCACGAGGGTTACATCAAGCGTACCACGCTGGACACCTACCAGGCACAGAACCGCGGCGGCCGCGGTGTGCAGGGCATGACCCAGAAAGATGATGACTTTACCGAGGAACTTTTTGTCGGTTCTACGCATGATTATATGCTGTTCATGACCGACCAGGGCCGCGTTTACCGCTTGAAGGGCTACCAGGTGCCCGAGGGCAGCCGCACCGCCAAGGGTACCCACATCGTCAACCTGCTGCAATTGCAGGAGGGCGAGAAAGTCACCCTGATGCTGCAGCAGGCCGCTGATGTGGACGAGGACAACACCTACGCTACGATGGTTACCAAGATGGGCCTTATCAAGCGTACGCCGCTGTCCCAGTTCCGCAACATCCGCAAAGCGGGCCTGATCGCCATTGCCCTGAACGAGGGCGACAGCCTGGTATGGAGCCACCTGACCAAGGGTGACGATGAAATCATTGTTGCTACCCATGACGGTGCTGCCATCCACTTTACCGAGAGCGGTGCCCGCGCCATGGGCCGTACCGGCCACGGTGTGCGCGTTATCAAACTGCGCGAGGGCGACTATGTCATCGGTGCCGGTGTCTGCCGCCCGGGTGCCAGTGTGCTGACCATTACCGAGGAAGGCAAGGGCCGCCGCAGCCGCATTGATGATTACCGCATCACCAATCGTGGTGGTTTGGGTATCCGCAACTACAACAATGGCGGCGTGGCTGGCATCAAGATCGTGGACGATACCGATGACCTGATTCTCATCAGCCAGAACGGTATCCTGATTCGCATCCATGCAGCCGATATCAACACCCAGAGCCGTTACGGCAGTGGTGTGCGCGTTATGCGCCTGACCGAGGGTGACAAGGTTGCTGTTGTGGCCCGCGTGGACCGCGACAACGAGGCCGAGACTGCCCAGATCGAAAATGAGGGCGAAACCGACCCGACCCCGGAGGAACTGGCCGCTATCGAAGCCGAAGAACTCGCCCAGGAAGCCGCCGAGGACGCTGCACCTGTAGACGAAGGCGAAGAATAACGAGGGATTCTGTTACTTTCTTTGAAAAGAAAGTAACCAAAGAAACTTTTAATCAAATAACACAAAAAGGACGATGCAGAGAAAAAATCTGCATCGTCCTTTTGTATTGCTGTAAAAGGCAGTAACCCACCCACGGGATATAATGTTAAAGTTTCTTTGCCTACTTTCTTTTCAAAGAAAGTAGTTTAGTCGTGTCGGATGGCCTCCAAGGCGCTGATTTTTACGGCTTTGTTGGCGGGGAGGATACCGGAAACAAGGCCAATCAGGGTCGCAAATACTAAGGCACCCAGCATCAGCCAGGGCGGGATGATGGAGATGGTCGAACTGGACGCACCGTACCCTCCCATAATGCCGGACAGATCCACATACTGCCCAAAGGATGCCATGATCGTTGTCAGGTTGTTCAGGATGAAACTGACCAACAGGCTGATAAGTACGCCCAACACGCCGCCAATAAACCCGATGCAGGAACTTTCCATCAGGAACATCGTGCGGATGTTGTTGATCTCACAGCCCAGGACTTTCATTACGCCAATTTCCCGGGTACGCTCATAGATGGCCATTGTCATGGTATTGATAATGTTGATGGCCGCGACCAGCAGGGAAACCGCCGCTACGCCGCCGAAAATCATCTGGCTGCGGAAAACCTGCTTCTGCATGTCCTCCCGCTGCTGGTTCGAGGACCAGGTGTTTTGGAATCCTAAATCATGGATGGCTTCTTCCACGTCACCTACGTTTTTCAGGTCATCGACCTTTACATAAACCTGGTCGTAGGAAGAATCCGTCTGCTTGATTTTTGCCATTTTGTTGTAAGCAGCCTGCACTACCTGCAAATTTTGCATGCTCATGATAATGCCGCTTTGGGTCCACCAGCCTTTGGAAGCATCCTGCTGCAGCTTGCCCACTACTTCCAACTCCCAGCTCTGGGTCTTAGCATTGGAGCTATCACCGTAGGTGATGGTCAGGGTCATTTTGTCTTTGTCTACGTCTACAAACGGCTCCACTTCGTTGCCGTTGGCATCGGTCTGGCCCTGCCAGCGGTAACGCTTGGGGCTGTTCTCGCTGCGGCGGGTATCGTAAAAATTGTAGCCGGTGTATTCACAGACCAGGACAGGAATTTTTTTGGATTGCGCATTGATGACGGTGGTATCCAGCCACCGGCCAGAATCCAGTACGAAGCCCATCGGCTCCAAAGACACAGGATCCAGCGCCGTAATGTTGCCAATGTAGGTTTGATAACGGTCATTACGCCCGGACGAAATGTATCCATCTAAATTGTAGGGGTTTGTAAACGGGGTCGCGGCCAATACATGGTCCATCTTGCGCAGTTCACCCAGGGCGGCATCATCCAGTTTGATAGCCTTGCCGTCGCTGCCCAGCGAGATACCACCGCCGTAAATTTCAATCTGGGTCAAATCACCCCAGCTTTGGATCATCTCGTCATTGGCCTGGTTCTGGGCAATTCCCAGGGAAATCATCAGCACGACCATGCAGGTGCCGATCACGACACCCACCAGCGTCAATGCGGTGCGGCCTTTGCGGCGCAGCAGGTTGCGGGCCGAAAGGCTGATCTCATCAGATATCTTCATCGCTGTCCTCATCCAAAGCAGCCAGGGCCTTGGCCTTCTTGCGCTTGCGCAGCACCACGACTACGATCACGGCCACCACAACGCCCACGCAGACTACGATCAGCACCCAGCCCCAGATCGGCATGCCGGTCTGCTGGGGTTCGTCCATGCTGGGGTCGTAGTCCGGCATGTAATCATCGTAGCTTATTTCTTCCGCTGTAGCGGTAAAATCTTTGCTTACGGTACGGGGGTTGCCGCTGGCATCCTCGTAGTTCAGGGTGATGATGCCGGAGATGTTGCCGGCGGCATCGGGGGTAATGTCAAAGTCAACGCTGCCCTCGGTGCCGGCGTTCAGGTTGCCCAGGTACTGGTAATTTTCGCCGCCCAGGTTGGTGCCGGTCAGGCGGGCTTCCAGGTTGCCGATGGGGTTCTTGCCCTTATTGACATAACTCAGGGTCACGCTGCCGGTATCGCCCACCATGATGGATTCAGAACTCAGCTGCAGCTGGCCTACCTCAAAGCGGTCGGGCTGGCTGATAGGAACCGAGATGGCGGTGGTAGAAGTAACCGCTTTACCGGAAATAGCACCGGTGCCGGTCATATTTACGGTAATGTCCGCCACGGTGCCGGTAAAACCGGCAGCGGGCAGCACCGAGAAAGTGACATCCCGCATCGACTTGGCCGCCATGCTGCCCACATAGTTGGACAGGCTGCCGCCGCCCAGCGAGATATTCTCCGGCAGGGTCAGCGAGACGATAACATCGTTCAGCGTTTCGTTGCCATCGGTGGCGTACACGCCCAGCGAGAGGGTAAAGGCGGTGCCTGCCGTTACGGTGTCGCCGTAGTTGGAGGTGCGGACGATCAGGTTCGGCGTGGTGGTCTGGTCCTTGTCCACGCACTGGCCCAGCGTTACGCTGAATTGCTGCAGCGGCTTGCTGGTGTCCAGATAACTCAGGTTGATGGGCAGGGTGTTGCCGCCGCCGTTATAGATGACATCGCGGAACAGCAGCACATAGCTGTAATAGTTGTAGTAGGCGTTGGCGGCCTTTTCCTCGTCACTGGCCTGGCCGCTGCGCACACGCTGCAGACGGTTGGTGTCGGGGTCATCGTTGCCCTCAAACAGCTGGCCAATCTCGCCGGTGCCGGTGTAGGTGAAGATGGAAGAATTGATGCGGGCCACAATGTCCTCGGCCTGCACCGCGTACCGGGCCGAGGAATGGTCCACCACCTGCAGCACGATGTTGACCTGGTCGCCAACGCCCAGTGTGGTGATCTCGCCGCCTGCGGGGGTGGTCACGGTGTAGCCGGTCACGTAAACGCCGTCAGATTCGGTAACGGACGTGCTGGTGTTGGGGGTGGGGGTCGGTGTAATGTCTGCCGTGTCATCGGCCCAGACGGGCAGGGAAAGCGCCGCCGCCAGCGACAGCACCATAAGCAGGGAAAATAAGCGTTTCAAGGGTAGATCCTCCGTATGTAAAGTGTTGTTATACCTTTTCTTTTGCCGCATCGCCGCCAATGGACATATCGCCCTGCAGGTCGGCAAACAGCGCTTCGCGGTTGCGGGTTTTGGTGGCTTCGTCCTGCACCACGTTGGAGCAGACCTTGCCGTCCAGAATCGTTACCACCCGGTCAGCACATTCGGCCAGTTCCGGTTCGTGGGTAACCATCACAAAGGTGACCTGCTGGTTCTTGGTCAACTCCAGCATGCGGTACAGTACCTGTTTGCTGGTTTTCGAGTCCAGGTTGCCGGTGGGTTCGTCCGCAAAAATGACCTTGGGATTGCTGACAAAGGCGCGGGCGATGCCCACACGCTGCTGCTGGCCGCCGCTCATCTCGGTAGGCAGGTGGTTGGCGCGGCCCAGCAGGCCCATATTTTTCAGTTCCTTACGAGCCAGCTTCAAGCGGGTCTTTTTATCAACGCCTTTGAACATCAACGGTAATGCGACATTTTCTGCGGCAGTCATCGTGGGCAGCAGGTTGTAGCTCTGGAAGATGAACCCTAGATGCTGCTGCCGGAACTGTGCCAGTTCGGTCTCGGTCATGGCGCTGATCTCGTGCTTGCCGATGAACACCTTGCCGCGGGTGGGCTTTTCCAGCCCGGCCAGCTGGTTTAATAAGGTGGATTTGCCGCTGCCGGATTGGCCGACAATGCAGCAAAACTCGCCTTTTTCAATCGCGAGATCCACGTCATTCAGCGCTACAACGCGTTCTTTTCCAACAGCATAGACCTTGCGCAGTTTTTCCGTTCGTATGATGGGTGCCAAAGATTCGCCCCCTTAAATAAGATATGCCTATTATACCATAAAACGTAAAAAATAGGAAGACAGGGAGATGTAAAAGTTTGAAATATCGACCCGTTTCTTATATAATAGGAAAAAGAGGGGAGAGTGTTACCATGGAGACTATCATCCGTCCCATTGCTCATATAAAAAGTGATTTTACTGATAAATTCGGCATCCCGCGCCAAAGCGGCCTGGTGCCGGAACTGACCGCCCGCATCGTGTTTGAGCCGGAATACCGTGACCCCAACGCCCTGGTGGGATTGGAGGGCTACAGCCACCTGTGGCTGATCTGGCAGTTCTCAACGGTGGCAGCCGAGTATGCTGCCGGCAAAAGCTGGCGGCCCACCGTGCGTCCGCCCCGGCTGGGTGGAAACGCCCGGCGCGGTGTGTTTGCAACCCGCAGCCCCTACCGGCCCAACGCACTGGGACTTTCCTGCGTGGAACTGGCAGGCATTGAAAACGGTGAGATTCTGGTAAAAGGGGCCGACCTTTTGGACGGTACGCCGATTTTTGATATCAAGCCCTACCTGCCTTACGTGGATGCCCACCCCGAGGCCCGCGGCGGCTTTACCGAGCAGACAGCCACTTACGCGCTGGAAGTGCAGTGCCCGCAGCCGCTTTTGGACAAACTGCCGGAAAATAAGCGGGCAGCTTTGTTAGGTGTGCTGAAAAACGATCCGCGCCCCGCCTACCAGCATGACCCGGACCGTGTATATGCCATGGATTTTGGCGGATATAAGGTGCAGTTTAAGGTCAGTGAGTCTGTGTTAACTGTCATTGACATTCAAAATTAAGCATACTTACGTTTGATAAAAATATAACAGTCCTGAAAATGTCCCTGCAAAACGGGTAAAAAAACCGCCGTTTGGTGAAAATGGTCAAAATGTACACATCAAACAAAAAAATCTGTGCAATATTCTAAATAAAACCCCTTTACGAATGGGGGCGGTTTTTGGTACAATAAAGCTATGCAAAAGCGTTTATCTATCAGTGCGCCCGGAGCAAAATACAGGTCGCCGATAAATAAACGTGGGCCCGTGCGGCATGACACCCGCGCGGAATGCAATACACTCTAATGAAAACGGAGGAAGAAAAATGCCCAGAGCAAAACAGTCTATGGACGGCAATACCGCTGCGGCGCATGTAGCTTATGCATTCACCGATGTGGCTGCCATCTACCCCATCACCCCCTCCAGCCCCATGGCCGACACTGTTGACCAGTGGAGCGCTGCCGGCCTGAAGAACATCTTCGGCAACCAGGTCAAGGTTGTTGAGATGGAGTCCGAGGCCGGTGCTGCCGGTGCCGTGCACGGTTCTCTCGGTACTGGTGCTATCACCACCACCTTCACCGCCTCTCAGGGCCTGCTGCTGATGATCCCCAACATGTACAAGATCGCAGCTGAGCAGCTGCCCTGCGTCTTTGACGTGTCTGCCCGTACCGTTGCTACCCAGTCCCTGAACATCTTCGGTGACCACAGCGACGTTATGGCTGTTCGTCAGACCGGCTTCGCTATGCTGGCTGAGAGCAACCCGCAGGAAGTTATGGACCTGTCTCCCGTGGCTCATCTGTCTGCCATCGAGGGTCACGTTCCCTTCGTGAACTTCTTCGACGGTTTCCGTACTTCTCACGAGATCCAGAAGATCGAGAAGTGGGACTACGCCGATCTGAAGGAAATGTGCAACATGGAGGCTGTCGAGGAGTTCCGTGCTAAGGCCCTGAACCCCGAGCACCCCAAGATGCGCGGTTCTCACGAGAACGGCGACGTTTTCTTCCAGCATCGTGAGGCTTGCAACCCCGCTTACGAGGCTCTGCCTGCTGTTGTTGAGAAGTACATGGCCAAGATCAACGAGAAGCTGGGCACCAACTACGACCTGTTCAACTACTACGGCGCTCCCGATGCAGACCGCGTCATCATCGCTATGGGCTCTGTCTGTGACGTTGCAGATGAGGTCATTGATTACCTGAACGCCAAGGGTGAGAAGGTCGGTATCGTCAAGGTCCGCCTGTATCGTCCCTGGGTTTCTTCCGCTCTGCTGAAGGTCCTGCCCAAGACGGTCAAGAAGATCGCTGTTCTGGACCGCACCAAGGAGCCCGGCTCCCTGGGCGAGCCCCTGTACCTGGATGTTGCCACCACCCTGCGTGAGGCTGGCATGAACGATGTCGTTCTGACCGGCGGCCGCTACGGCCTGGGCTCCAAGGACACCCCGCCGTCCTCTGTCTTTGCTATCTACACCGAGCTGGAGAAGGACGCTCCGAAGCCCCGCTTCACCATCGGTATTACCGATGACGTGACCAACCTCAGCCTGCCTGAGGTCAAGCCCGCTCCCATCACCTCCGCCCCCGGCACCAAGGAGTGCAAGTTCTGGGGTCTCGGCGGCGACGGTACTGTCGGTGCTAACAAGAACTCCACCAAGATCATCGGCGACCATACTGACAAGTACATTCAGGCTTACTTCCAGTATGACTCCAAGAAGACCGGTGGCGTTACCATCAGCCATCTGCGTTTCGGCGACAAGCCCATCCGCAGCCCCTACTACATCAACCAGGCTGACTTCGTGGCTTGCCACAACCCCGCTTACATCCACATGGGCATGAAGATGGTCCAGGATGTCAAGCCGGGCGGCGTCTTCATGATCAACTGCCAGTGGACCGATGAGGAGCTGGACGAGCATCTGAACGCTGCTGATAAGAAGTACATCGCTGACAACAACATTCAGCTGTACACCATCAACGCCATTGATAAGGCTATCGAGATCGGTATGGGCAAGCGCACCAATACCATCCTGCAGTCTGCCTTCTTCAAGCTGGCCGATGTCATGCCCATCGACGATGCTGTCGAGTACATGAAGGCCGCTGCCAAGAAGAGTTATGGCAAGAAGGGCGACGCTGTCGTCCAGATGAACTGGAAGGCTATCGATGCCGGCCTGGACGCTGTCCATAAGGTCGAGGTCCCCGCCTCCTGGTCCAACCCCGCTGCTGATCCAGCTCCGAAGGCCCTGAAGGGATCCGATGCCCTGGTCAAGCAGATCCGCGACATCATGGAGCCCATCGCCCGTATGGACGGCGACAGCCTGCCTGTCTCTGCCTTCGAAGGCAACGTCAACGGCGAGTGGGAGCAGGGTGCTTCTGCTTACGAGAAGCGCGGCACCGCTGTTATGGTTCCCGAGTGGTCTGCTGAGAAGTGCATCCAGTGCAACCAGTGTGCATTCGTTTGCTCTCATGCTACCATCCGTCCGTTCTGCCTGACCGCTGATGAGGCTGCTAACGCTCCCGAGAGCACCAAGCTGGCCGACACCAAGCCCAAGGCAAGCGAGTACAAGTTCACCATGGCTGTTTCTCCTCTGGACTGCATGGGCTGCGGCGAGTGCGTTACCGTCTGCCCCACCAAGGCCATCGAGATGAAGCCGCAGGAGAGCCAGTCCGCTCAGCAGGCTGCTTTCGACTACTGTGTCGAGAACATCCGCAAGAAGGACAACGTCCCCGGCGTTGTTTCCGAGGTTTCCGTCAAGGGTTCTCAGTTCAACCAGCCGCTGCTTGAGTTCTCTGGCTCCTGCGCAGGCTGCGCCGAGACTTCTTACGCCCGCCTGATCACCCAGCTGTTCGGCGAGAAGATGTTCATCTCCAACGCCACCGGCTGCTCCTCCATCTGGGGTGGTACCGCTTCTATCAGCCCGTACACCACCAACAAAGAGTCTGGCCACGGCCCCGCCTGGATCAACTCTCTGTTCGAGGATAACGCTGAGCACGGCCTGGGCATGCAGATTGGTTATGAGACCGTCCGCGCCAACCTGATCACCAAGGTTGAGGCCCTGAAGGGCAAGAATGCTGACCTGGATGCTGCCATTGACAACTTCCTGGCCACCAAGAACAACACCAAGGCTAACGATGCTCCCGCAAAGGCTCTGGTCGCAGCTCTCGAGGCTGACGGCAGCGCCGAGGCTGCTGAGATCCTGAAGGATAAGCAGTACCTGGCTAAGAAGAGCTTCTGGATCTTCGGCGGCGACGGCTGGGCTTACGATATCGGTTACGGCGGTCTGGATCACGTCCTGGCTTCCGGCCACGATGTCAACGTCATGGTCTTCGACACCGAGATGTACTCCAACACCGGCGGACAGGCTTCCAAGGCCTCCAACATCGGTGAGGTCTGCCAGTTCGCTGCTGCTGGTAAGGAAATCAGCAAGAAGTCCCTGGCTGAGATCTGCATGACCTACGGCTACATCTATGTTGCTCAGATCGCTCTGGGCGCTAACATGGCTCAGGCTGTTAAGGTCATCGCTGAGGCCGAGGCTTATCCCGGCCCGTCTCTGATCATCGGCTATGCTCCCTGCGAGCTGCACGGTGTTAAGGGCGGCATGACCAACTGCCAGAACGAGATGAAGAAGGCAGTTGCTGCTGGTTACTGGAACCTGTTCTCCTTCAACCCCGCTGCTAAGGCAGAGGGCAAGAACCCGTTCACCCTGACCTCCAAGGCTGGCGATATGTCCAAGTATCAGGAATTCCTGGCTAACGAGACCCGTTACAGCCGTCTGGCACGTGCCTTCCCGGATCGTGCTAAGGAGCTGTTCGAGAAGAACCAGGAAGTGGCCGATGCTCGTTACACGCACCTGACCAAGCTGGTCGACCTGTACAAGTAATTTGCATAGGCATCGCTTAAAGGCATAAAAAATAACCCCTACCTGTGAAAACAGGTGGGGGTTATTTTTTATGCTCATTTCAAATTTTTAGTGTATTCCAAAAATGAAATATATTTTTTAATGGATTCCGTATCATCTACAGTAAAATTAGTTGGAACAGTGATAGAATTCCTATCTCTATTATAAGATACAGGCTCTCGAATAAGGCCGAGCAAATAATCTAGTGAAACATCAAATAGTTTTGCAATCTTGATTTTTACTTCATCATCAGGAGTGCTTCGACCACATTCATAGGATGATATAGTCAGAGGAGATAAAGAAAGAAGCTCTGCAAGTTCACTTTGGGTCATACCATGGTCTTTTCGCAATTCTCGCAATAGTTCTCCTAACATTTGGTGAAACCTCCTAATGTATTGGATAAAGTATAGTATTTCACC
>CAVKDR010000046.1:0-121614 GCA_963655125.1 Bulleidia sp. | reverse complement strand
ATTTTTCGTAAGCACGTTCATCACCCGTACTTATTATATCATATTTTTTTGAATATTACGAGAAAAAGGCCACCTTACGGTGACCTTTTTCGACAAGCTGAGGCAGTCTGAATGGCTGCCTGTTTTCGTTTCGCTCAGATTGGAGGTATTCAATGAAACTTGTAATTGCGGAAAAGCCCTCCGTCGCCATGTCGCTGGCCGTCATCCTCGGGGCAACAACGAAGCAGGACGGCTATACCGAGGGCGACGGTTATCTGGTGTCCTGGTGCGTAGGACACCTGGTGGAACTGGCTCAGCCGGAGGCATACGGCGAACAGTATGCAAAATGGCGGCGTGAGGATCTGCCGATCATGCCCGAAGTCTGGAAGTATGAAGTTGCCAAAGAAAAGCGTAAGCAGCTGTCCGTGCTGAAAAAGCTCATGGCGGATAAGCGGGTAGAAAGTATCGTCTGTGCGACCGACGCGGGGCGCGAGGGCGAATTGATCTTCCGGCTGGTGTACGACTACTGCGGCTGCAAAAAGCCCATTGAACGGCTGTGGATCAGCTCTATGGAGGACGCTGCTATTCGGGATGGCTTTGCCCATCTGCGCCCCGGCTCTGAGTATGACCTTCTTTACCGGGCGGCGGTGTGCCGAGCCGGTGCTGATTGGCTGGTGGGTATCAACGGCACCAGGCTTTTCACGGTCTTGTACCACACCAAGCTGAATGTAGGTCGGGTCATGACACCCACCCTTGCCCTTGTGGTACAGCGGGAGACAGAAATCAGTGCCTTCCAGAGTAACCCCTTTTATGTATCGGAGCTTCATACAGGCAGCCTGACCGCTTCCGGTGAGAAAACGGAGGATAAGACTTTTGCCGACCGTATTGTATCCGACTGCACCGGCAAGGCCGTAACGGTCACTTCCGTAGATCAGCAGGAAAAGACGGTTCAGCCGCCCCGTCTATATGACTTGACCACCTTGCAGCGAGAGTGCAACCGCTACTTCGGTTACACAGCCCAGCAGACGCTTGACTACTTGCAGAGCCTCTATGAGAAAAAGCTGGCGACTTACCCCCGCACGGACAGCCAGTATCTGACCGAAGATATGAAAGCGTCAACAGAGCGTCTGGTTGCCTGGCTGAATGGGAATATGCCGTTTGCTGCGGGAAATGGCGTTCCTGACCTGGACCGGGTGATCGACAACAAAAAGGTCAGCGACCACCACGCCATTCTTCCTACTATGGAAATCAGTAAAACGGATTTGTCGGCGCTCCCTGCCGGGGAACGGGATGTTCTGACACTGGTGGCAATGCGTCTGCTCTGCGCCGTGGATAAGACCCATATCTTTGAGGCCGTGACGGCTGTACTGGACTGCGGTGGACACAGCTTTACCGCCAAGGGCAAGACCGTCAAGCAGGATGGCTGGAAAGCCGTGCTGTCTGCGTTCAAGGCAGGCATGAAGCAGCAACCTCAGGAGAGTGACGAGGAAGAAGCTGCGCTGCCTACTCTGACAGTGGGGCAGGTACTCTCGGATGTACAGGCCAGTGTGCGTGAAGGCAAGACTTCACCGCCCAAACACTTCACGGAGGATTCTCTGCTGGCAGCAATGGAAACGGCCGGTGCGGAGGATATGCCGGAGGATGCCGAGCGCAAGGGCCTTGGAACACCCGCCACCCGGGCGGCTACGCTGGAAAAGCTGGTCAATTCCGGCTTTGTTCAGCGAAAGAAAAAACAGCTCCTGCCCACGGAAAAGGGTGTCAACCTGATTGCGGTGCTTCCCGAAAAGATCAAGTCCCCGCAGTTGACCGCAGAGTGGGAGTCCATGCTGAAACAGGTAGAGCGGGGCGAACTGACGGAGCAGGCATTTATGACTGGGATCCGGGAATTGACCACCGGACTTGTGCAGGAGCATACCGCACCGGATCCGGCGTTCACCGCCTTGTTTGCCCCGGAAAACACCTCGCCTTCTATCGGCTCCTGCCCCCGCTGCGGCGGTGCGGTTCGGGAACGGCAGAAAGGATTCTTCTGTGAAAACCCGGATTGTGCTTTTGCCCTCTGGAAAGAAAATCGGTTCTTCTCGACCAAGAAAAAGAGCCTGACCAAAACGATGGCGGCGGCACTTTTGAAGGAAGGTCGTGTCGCCGTTTCCGGGCTGTACAGCGAAAAAACCGGCAAAGTCTATGACGCAACGGTCGTGCTGGATGACACCGGCGGCAAGTATGTCAATTTCAAGCTGGAATTTCCGGCGAGGAAAAGCAGCAAAAAATAAGGAGGCGTTTTTATGAGTATCACACCTGTTACGACCGATAATCTGCGCCGTATGTGGAATCAGGACGGCTTGGTTATCCAGGGCTGTGGGGGCGACCTCAATGAGTGGGTCGATGGGATCAACGAGCTTCTGGAACAGACCGGTATCCTGCGAAACGGCAGCAAATTTGAATCCGTGATGACCTTTCAGAATGGAGAAACGACCTGTCTGCTGTTCCCCTTCGAGGGTGTGGATGCGGACATCGGCAAACTTGCCTTATGGCGTCTGGATACGGTCGCTGAATTTGGCGGCACCTGGCTCTCCGATTATGTGGATAACCGGCTGGGTGGATTCCTGGGAGCGGAGCCGGAAAAACCGGATTGTCCGCTGATTGGGCAGGACGGAAACATTTTCAATCTGGTGGGTCTTGCCGCCCGCACCCTGCGGCAGAACGATATGCCGGAGCAGGCCAAGGCCATGACGGAACGAGTATTTGCTTCCGGCAGTTACAATGAGGCCCTTTGCATTATTGGCGAGTATGTCAACATCACTTCCGCAGAAGAAATGCAGGAGCAGCGTTCTTCGGTGCGTCAGGCGCTGCAAACGAAACCGGAAATGCCTTCCCCTAAAGCACACAAGGCCAAAGAGCCGGAAAGATGAAAGGAGGAATTTCTATGGAAGAAAAGAAGTATGGCGTGTGGGCTGTCCGCAGTGCAGCCTCTATGTTTGGTACGGCGGAGGCTTGGTGTAAAGCGGACGGCGTACCGATGGAGTTTGATTCGCTCAATGCGGCAAGGCTCTATGCCAACCACCTGAATGAAACTGTTGGCAGTCCCAATGTCCACTATTACCCCAAAGAGATGCAGCTGGAGCTGGTGGCCGCTCCGAAGGCCCCAGTGCATTTTGAACCGCAGCCCACACCCGGCAATCCGCTGAAATCTGCTGAGTTGGATATGGAGGCCGAGGGCGGCAACTACAACATGATCGACGGCGTGATCAACAATCTGCCTCCCGTAAAAGCGGATCTGACTGACGGGCAGACCTATGACGAGATCATGGCGCTTGCCCCGGAAACTTTGCCGGAGGAAAAGGCTTCCGTTTTGGAGCGGCTGAAAGCAGACATTCCCCACCCGGAGGAACATGAACTGGCTGTCACACCCCCGGAGCGGGAACGCTGATGGCGGGCGTGGTTTTCAAATCTTCCGATTTGCTGGCTGATTTGGAGCGTATTGTAAAGCTGCACACCCGGCATTATCAGGAAGATTTCGAGTTGGATAAAAAGCTACTGACAGAATTATGCGCGTCTGCCACCCCGGAGGATCATCATGTGATCTGGATGTCCCGTGTAAATGGAACACACTGCTTACGGGAACGGGAGATTTTCCTGACAGACAGCTATGAAAATCATGTCTGGCATTTCTATCATGAGCAGCTGCATGACAGTGTTCTGGCGTATGCCCTCACGCTAAGCGGCGAGGAAAACGGCAAAATCAAAGCAGCCATTTTCCCGTTAGATTATCCGGCATACGCAGAGCGCACCAAGGCGTTGACTTGTTCCGTAGAGCGCATGACCGCCGTATTTGAAGATGGAACACAGCACACCTTTCCTTACCGAGAGCGCCGCCGCCAGATTGCTGCGCTTACTTCTGCTCACGGCGCTGTGCAGTGCATGACGCTTCACCCGGAGAGTGAGCGGGAGCTTGCAATGATCCTTCGCCGGGAACGCCTGACCAGAGAAAGAAATATAAAGGTTTCTGATATTGGCGATCACTTTGCACAGTTGGAGAAGAAATCTGTCAGGAACAAATTAAAGGTCGAGCGGAATACCAAGCCGCCTACCAAAAAGAAAGTGGTGCCGGAACGATGAAGGACAGCAACCGCAAGACACAGCTTCATTTCGTCGTCTCTGAACAGGAACTTGACCTGATCCGGCAGCGCATGGAGGAATGTGGCGTTACCAATCTCTCAGCCTTTCTTCGGAAAATGGCATTGGACGGGTACATCATCCATCTGGATATGACGGAGCTGCAGGAGCTGACCCGGCTTCTGCGGATCTGCTCCAACAACCTGAACCAATACGCCAAACGAGCAAACGAGGTGGGCAGCGTCTATGCCGCCGATGTAGAAGATCTGCGTCTGCGGCTGGACGAGGTATGGGAGTTGGCTGGGAAACTGCTGCAAGGATTCGCAAACATTCCATGAACTTATCTTTGGTCATTGCCTTTTCTATCCCGGCACGATAGAATTTTGGCAGAAGAACTATCACATTTTGAAGGAGGCTCCACTATGCGTTTGCTTTTGAAGATATTATCCTTGCCGCTTCTGATGGTCACCGGGATCCTCTATGTTTTTTGCAAATTCCTTGTCCTTGCGTCCGGGGCCGTCCTCGGCGTTCTGTCGGGAATCGTCTTTTTAATAGCCATAGGGATCTTTTTCGCTGCGGGCCTGTGGGGCGGCTTGGCCTGGCTGCTGATTGCGTTTCTGATCAGCCCATACGGATTGCCGCTGCTGGCAGCCTGGGCCGTGGGATTGCTTGGTGGTGCCCATGACAGCCTCAGAGAATTCGTCGTATCATAAAAAGTGGAGCGGGACATTTTGGTGTCTCGCTCCTTCTCTATATCTGCATATTTGGGAGGAAAGCCTATGAAAGATAATACACCCCTCTATCGGTATCCGGGCTCCCACGCCCGGGAACATGGTGAGCTGGAACAGTACCGAGCTTCCAACCGAGCCAATCTGAAATGCAAGGAAAGTATCGAATCGGCTATCCGAGAACACTACTGGGATAACCGCCTTGATCCTGCGGGTGCCCGGCAGGTGCTGGCTGACTTCGGCTCTGAACGAGTTACTTATCTGCTTGCCAATACGATCCGCTGGGCGGACTGGGATCTGCGCTATTCCCGGGACAACAAAGCCTGGGCGCAGACGATTCCGGTCTATCCGAACCCAGACTTTGAAGGTCATGACCGGAATGCCAATTTTATCATCAACAGTCACCCCGGCCTCGTGGATCTGTTTACCGACCAGACACGAGCCGAACTGAAATTGCAGCAGCAAGAGAAAGCGTCCGTGCGGAAACAGCTCAAAGAAACGTCCTCCGCTCCGGCAAAACACTCTCCTGTAAAACAGCAGGAGCGATAAAATGGCGACCACGCGGCTCATGCCCTTGCACACCGGGAAAGGGCGTAATGTTTCTACCGCCATTGCCACAGTGATCGACTATGTAGAAAATCCGCAAAAGACGGATTATGGCAGATTGATTTCCGGCTTTGGGTGCGATACCCGGACAGCGGACGCCGAGTTCCTTCTTTCTAAGCGGCAGTATCAGCAGTTGACCGGCAGACAGCGTGGAACAGACGATGTGATTGCCTACCATCTGCGGCAGGCATTTCTTCCAGACGAGGTATCGCCGGAGGAAGCAAATCAAATCGGGCAGGAGCTGGCAATGTCGCTGACCAAAGGAAAAAACGCCTTTGTGGTCTGCACCCATATAGACCGCCACCACATTCATAATCACATCATCATCAATTCCACCTCATTGGACTGCACCCATAAATTTCGTAATTTCTGGGGTTCGACCTGGGCTATTCGCAGATTAAATGACAAGCTGTGCCTGGAGCATGGTCTGTCCATTGTGGAAAAGCCGAAGCCCAGCCGCAGTCATTACGGCGCCTGGCTTGGAGATGACCAGCGGCTTTCTCAGCAGGAGCGACTGCGCCGGATCATTGATGAAGTGCTGGCAGAGCACCCGCAGGACTTCACGGATTTTCTAAAAAAGCTGGAAGCAACCGGTGTGGAAGTCAATCAAGAACGGAAAAATCTTCGGCTGCGACTGTCGCCCCAGGACCGCTTTACCCGCTGCAACACCCTCAAAGGTGATTACACAGAGCTGGCAATTCGGGAGCGCATTGCCGGTCAGCGCACTGTACAGCCCCGGTGTATTCCGAAAAAAGCGCCGCCGAAGGTCGGACTTTTGGTGGATATTGAAGCAGCCATGCGAAACGGGAAAGGTCCTGGCTATGTGCGCTGGGCCAAGGTGTTCAACCTGAAACAGCTCTCGCAGGCCGTGATCTATCTGAAAGAACACGGCGACATGGATTATGCCGAGCTGCGGGAAAAATCTGACGCCGCCACCGCCCGCTTCAATGATCTTTCCACCCATCTCAAAACGCTGGAAGGTCAAATGACAGCAAACGCCGAACTGCAAAAGCAGATCGTCAATTACGCCAAGACCCGTGCGGTGTATGTAGAATACCGGAAAGCCGGATACAGCCCCAAATTCCGTTCTGAGCATGAGGCCGATATTCTGATCCATCAGGCGGCGAAAAAGCACTTTGATGACATCGGCATTGAAAAGCTACCCTCTATGAAAACGCTGCGGGAGAACTATGCAGAACTGCTGGCCGAAAAACGGAAGGTCTACGCCGACTACAAACAGGCCCGCTCCGATATGCGGGAACTTTACAATATCCGTGCCAATGTGGAGAGTCTGCTTGAACTTTCGTCCCAGCCGGAAGCGGAGAAAGAAACTCAAAAATCCCGCTCCTGACCTTTTGGGTATTTCAGCGTTCGCAGAACGCGCAGCCGTCACCGCAGGTAACGATCTCAGGGGTTTGGGGAATCGTCCCCAACAAGCATTTGCGGGAGGTGCCAGGTCGGTGCCTCCCGCAAAATACGCGAACTTGTACAAGTTTGCATTGCTTGCCAACTTGAAAAACTACGAATATTCGGTTGGCGACCGGGACGGCATTGCCAACTGGCGTGTCATGCAGGCGCGGCTCAACGCCATGCAGGAGGCAGGCATCGACACAGAATTTCATGTCTATCCCGGCTTGGGCCACGGCTTCGGTCTTGGCACCGGCACAAACGCCGAGGGCTGGTTGGGCGATGCCGTTGCCTTTTGGGAAAAGCAAATGGGGACTTAAAATTTGTTATTCTGTGATCGGGATCAGATTGCTCTCGTATGGCCGCTTGCCGGAGAGGACTTCATCATAGAAATTCTGCTTCCAGTCGATGTAAGCGATACTTTCCTGCAATTCCCGCATGGTTTCCCGCAGTCTCTCCTGCTTCTGCGCCAGTATTTTCTTGCGTTGGGGGATCGTATTTTCTCCTTGCAGGCACAGGGCAAGGTAATCCTTCATTTCCTGGATGCTCATGCCGCATTTTTTCAGGCACGTCAGACTGTTGATCCATGCCACATCCCGTTCGTCGAACACGCGGCGGTTGTTCTTATCCCGCTTCACGTTGGGGACAAGTCCCTCGTTGCAGTAAAATTTCAGGGCCTGATAGGTCATTCCCGTCTCTTTGCAGACCTGCATCATGGTATAAAGCATGGTAACGCCTCACAGTTCACAAAAAATTCAAAATATTCGGGAAAAATCCTCTTGACCGATTGTAACTATCGGAAATTATAATACGATAGTATCAACCGGATGTTTCTATCACAGTATAACATAAGAAATATGATTATACAAGAAAGGATGCGTTTTTATGAACAACTTTATTTTTGAGAACAAGACCAAGGTGTATTTCGGCAAGGGCGGTGTGAAAGAGTATCTCGGCAGTCTGCTGGAGAACTACGGTGAAACCGTTATGCTGGCTTACGGCGGCGGCTCGATCAAACGCAACGGCGTGTACGACGAGATCATGGGCATCCTGAACGCCGCGGGCAAGCGGGTGGTAGAGTTCTCTGGCATCATGTCCAACCCCACCTATGCCAAGGTGCAGGAGGGTGCGAAACTGGCGCGAGAAAACCATGTAGACCTGATTCTCGCCGTGGGCGGCGGCAGCGTCTCCGACTGCTGCAAGGTCATCTCCGCGCAGGCAAATCTCGACGAGGACATTTGGGAGATGCAGTACACGAAGCACACGCTTCCGACCAAGTTCATTCCCCTTGGCACCATCGTCACCGTGTTCGGCACGGGCAGCGAGATGAACAACGGCGCAGTTATCACCCACGAGGAAAAGAAAATCAAGGGCGCTCTGTGGGGGGCACAGGCGGAATTTGCCTTCCTCGACCCCACCTACACCCTGTCCGTCCCCATGAAGCAGGTCATTTCCGGGGCGTTTGATACCCTGAGTCACGCCATGGAGACCTACTTCGGCAAGCCGGACGAGAATAACCTCTCCGACGATATAAACGAGGCCGTGATGCGCAGCGTCATCCGCAACATTCGGATTTTGCTGACTGACCCGGAGAATTACGATGCCAGAAGCGAACTGGCCTGGGCGTCCGCCATGGCGGAAAACGGCATTCTGAAAATCGGCAAGATCACGGATTTTCAGGCGCACCAGATCGAGCACCAGCTGGGGGCTTACACCAACTGCAACCACGGCGCAGGGCTGGCGGTCATCCATCCCGTTCTGTACCGCCATATCTACAAGTCCGGCACAGCCCGCTTCGCCCGCTGGGCACAGAATGTCTGGGGTATCGCGCCGAAGGGCAGTGAGGGAGAGACCGCCCTTGCCGGTATCAACACATTGACCAGTTTCATCAAGGAAATCAAATTGCCCACTACCTTTGCCGAGCTTGGCATCCCCGCTGATACCGACTTCCGCGCTATCGCGGACTCCACCAATGTCACCGCTGGCTGCTGCAAAAAGCTGACCCATGACGAGATTTATGAAATTTTGAAGGAATGTTATTAAAAACAGAAAGGAAGAAAAACAATGAAAAAGATTATTTCGCTATTTATGGCACTTGCCATGGTGCTGTCGCTGGCGGCCTGCCAGGCAAATGAATCCCCCAGTGAATCAACACTCGAACAAAGTAAACCCACCAGCGAATCAGCACCCGAAGAAAGCAGTTCGCAGACAAACGAGAGCACCCCTGCGGTGAGTAACACAAACGGGAAAAATCTTGTGGTGTACTTCTCAATGCCCGATAATGTTGATGACAGTACGGTTGTAATCGACGGTGAAACGCTGGGCAATACGCAGTATATGGCTTATGTGATTCAGGAAACCGTCGGTGCTGACATTTTCCGCATTGAGCCGGAAACACCCTATCCCACCGACCACGATGAATTGGTTGACCTTGCAAAAGAAGAACAAAACAATAGTGCCAGACCGAAAATCAAAGATACGATTGAAAACTTTGATACCTACGAAAATATCTTTGTCGGTTATCCCAACTGGTGGGGCGATATGCCGATGATCCTGTACTCTTTCTTTGACGAGTACGATTTTTCCGGCAAGACGATTATTCCCTTTAACACCCACGGCGGCAGCGGCTTTTCGGATACCATTTCCACAATCAAGGAGCTTGAGCCGAACGCCGAAGTGTTGGACGGAAAATCTATTTCCCGCAATGACATTCAGGACGCAGAACAGGAAATCGTGGATTGGGTAAATTCCCTTGGACTTACCGAATCCGAAGAATCGCCGGAATCTTCTGCCGTGACGCAGAATCCTGCCGATGAAGCCGGAAAAACATTGGTTGTCTACTACTCCGCAACCGGCAATACCGAGAATGTGGCGAAAACGATTGCCGCCGCAACAAACGGCGATTTGTTTGAGCTCGAACCTGCCGAACCGTACAGCGACGCCGATTTGAACTGGACGGACGATAACAGCCGCGTTGTGCGTGAACACGACAATCCCGATGAGCGTGACATTGCCCTTGTAAAAAGCACCGTAGAAAATTGGGACGAATACGATACCGTTTTTATCGGCTACCCGATTTGGTGGGGCATTGCCGCTTGGCCCGTGGACGGTTTCGTGAAGGCCAACGACTTCACCGGCAAGACTGTCATTCCCTTTGCCACTTCTTCCTCCTCCGGCATGGGTCAGAGCGGTAGTCTGCTGGCCGACATGGCCGGTACCGGCGATTGGCAGGAGGGTCAGCGGTTCTCCTCCGGTGCTTCCAGCGCTGATGTACAGTCTTGGGTCAACGGACTGGGCCTGTAATGCGTAGGAATCGAATTTTCGCCGCAATCTCCGGCATGGGTATTCCCACCGGGCGCATCGTACTGAACGGCTGGCCTCACAGTTTCGGCTCCGACGGTGGCTGGGTCAAGGATTATGCCACATGGCTGGAAACAGTTTTCAGTGAAATGGAGTGACCGACATGGAGAAAATAACAACTGGCAGAGATCAGATGAACGACTTTGCCCCGAAGTTTGCAGAATTGAATGACGATGTTCTTTTCGGTCAGGTGTGGAGCCGGGAAGCCCAGCTTTCGCCCCGTGACCGGAGCCTTATCACCATCGCAGCACTGGTGGGAAGCGGCATTCTGAGCGGCCCGCTGGTCAATCACATCCGCATGGGCAAAGCCCATGGCATTACGGAAACGGAAATTTCCGAGGCGCTGACCCAGCTTGCGTTCTATGCCGGATGGCCGAAAGCATGGGCCGCTCTGCGGATCGCCAAAGAGGTCTATGAGGAGGATGCCCAATGAAGCCCATGAAAGCCCTGCTCATCAACGGCAGTCCCCGGCCCAAGGGCTGCACCTACACCGCTCTGACGGAACTGAAAAAGGCTTTGGAGGCCGAAGGCATCGAAGTGGAGCTGCTCCATGTGGGGCAGAAGGACATTCGGGGCTGTATTGCCTGCCGCAAATGCGCTCAGACCGGAAAGTGCGTCTTTGACGATGTAGTAAATGAAGTGGCCCCCAAGCTGGCTGAGGCGGATGCCTTCGTCATCGGCTGCCCTGTGTACTTCGCCTCTCCCGCAGGTGGAGCTATTTCCTTTATGGACCGGCTGTTTTTCAGCACCCTCAGTATCGACAAGACCATGAAGGTTGGTGCAGCGGTGGTGACTTGCCGCCGGGGCGGCAACACAGCGAGCTTTGATGTCCTGAACAAATATTTCACTATGACCGGGATGCCTGTGGCCTCCAGCCAGTATTGGAACATGGTCTACGGCGGTTCGGCCGAAGAAGTGGCCCGGGATGCCGAAGGCTTGCAGACCATGCGGACGCTGGGACACAATATGGTATTTATGATGAAGTCTTTCCGGCTGGGCAAGGAGCAATTCGGCCTGCCCCAGAAGGAAACGCCGGTCTTTACAAATTTTCACCGATAAGGAGCAGCGCAATGGGAAAGAAAATTTTGATTTTATCCGGAAGTCCCCGCAAAGGCGGCAACTCGGACATTCTGTGTGACAAATTCGCACAGGGCGCACAGGAAGCAGGCAATGAGGTGGAAAAGATCCGTGTTGCCAGCAAGAAGATCCACCCCTGTTCCGCCTGCTACTACTGCCGTGACCACGGCGGAGCCTGCGTTCACAAGGATGACATGGCCGAAGTCCTGCAAAAAATGATCGATGCCGATGTGCTGGTGCTGGCCAGCCCGGTCTATTTCTACTCCATTGACGCCCAACTGAAAGGGGTCATCGACCGCACGGTTGCCCGCTGGCTGGAAGTCAAGAACAAGGAGTTTTACTACATCGTCACCATGGCAGATGACTCCCATTCGTCCGCTGATACCACACTGGCTTGCTTCCGAGGCTATGCCGACTGCGTGGAAGGTGCAGTAGAAAAGGGTGTTATCATCGGCAGCGGCGTCTATGAGCCGGGCAAGGTGAAAAATACCCCTGCTATGAAGCAGGCCTATGAAATGGGAAAGAATGTGTAAAGGAGCATTGCGATGAGCGTTTTATTTATCAACGGCAGTCCCAATCAAAACGGAAACACCGCTCTGCTGGCGGCAGCGCTGCTGAAAGGCAAAGAATATGAAACCCTGAATCTGACTGACCACACCATCGGTGCTTTCGGTCAGAATCTCCCCGGTGACGGGCTGAATGCCGTTATTGCCGCCATGAAGAAGGCGGACACCATCGTCATTGGCTCTCCCGTCTACTGGCACAATATCTGCGGCAGCGTCCGCAATGTGCTGGACCGGTTCTATGGTAAGGTGGAAAACGGTTCGCTGTCCGGCCGCAAGCTGTATTTCGTGTTTCAGGGCGCAGCCCCCGAAAAATGGATGCTGGAGGCGGGCGAGTACACCATGAAGCGCTTTGCCGCACTCTACGGCATGGCCTACGGCGGCATGGCAACCAATAAAGCCGAGGCCACCAAGCTGAACAAGGGAGTGTAAGATGCAGTATCGTACTTTAGGCGGCGACCTGACCGTTTCTGCGGTCGGTCTCGGCTGCATGGGCATGAGCCACGGCTACGGAGCCCCTGCCGACAAGAAGGAGATGACGGAGCTGCTGGCGCAGGCGGTGGATCTGGGCTATACCTTCTTTGATACTGCGGAGGTCTACGATACACCGGAGCACCCACATGACAATGAGGAACTGGTGGGTGCGGCGCTGAAGCCCTATCGGGATAAGATCGTACTTGCCACCAAGTTTGGCATTCACTTTGACATGAGCAGCACCGACACCAATAAGCCGCTGGTACCGGATTCCCGCCCGGAGGTCATCCGCGCATCGGTGGAAGCGTCGCTCAAACGGCTGGGCACCGACCACATCGACCTCTATTACCAGCACCGGCTGGATCCTAAGATCCCCGTTGAAGAAGTGGCGGGCTTAATGGCCGACCTAATCCGTGAGGGCAAGATCACCCACTGGGGGCTGTCCGAAGCTACGGAGGACACGATCCGCCGCGCCCATGCGGTCTGCCCGGTGACAGCCATTCAGAACCGCTATTCTATGATGGCTCGGTGGTATGAAGATTTGTTTCCGGTGCTGGAAGAACTGCACATCAGCTATGTGGCGTTCTCGCCGCTGGCGAACGGTTTCCTCTCCGGCAAGTATGATAAAACCTCTCGTTTTGACGCCGGGACGGACTACCGCAGCGTCATGCCTCAGTTCCAGCCGGAGAATATTGACCGCAACCACGATCTTCTCACTTTGCTTCAAAAGCTGGCAGAGCAGAACAACGCCACGCCCGCACAAATCTCACTGGCATGGATGCTGTGCAAGAAGCCGTACCTCGTACCTATTCCCGGCACACGCCGGTTGAGCCGCCTGCTTGAAAACGCCGGTGCGGCAGATGTTATGCTGTCCGCCGAAGAAGTCAGTGCCATCGACGAGGCGCTGAGCGGCATGGAAATGTCCGCAGTATTTGGCGGCAGTAAAATCGTAAGCAAATAAATTTTCAGGATTTTGTTTTATGGAATATGCAAATCTCAATAACGGCGTGAAAATGCCCATGGCCGGTATCGGCACGTTCCTGCTGACCCCAGATGAGGCGGAGACTTCCTGCGTCAGTGCCTTGCAGGACGGCTATCGCCTCATCGATACCGCCAACGCTTATGTGAATGAAAAGGCCGTTGGCCGCACCATGAAGAAGTCCGGTTTGCAGCGGGAGGAGATTTTCCTCGAAACCAAGCTGTGGCCCAGCTTCTACGAGCAGCCGGACGCGGTGGACAAGACCCTTGCCCGTCTGGATTTACAATTACCACGGTGGCGCCAATGTGGTCTTTGACAACCCGGACAACCTGAACTGGGTGATCTCCCACAGCAAAGGATGAGGACATGAAACCAATTCTTAAAATCAAAATCGCCGTGGATGCGGCCATGTCGGTGTCCATGCTGCTCTTGATGGCATACGGCCTTGTGGGAAAAGCAGCCCACGAGTGGATCGGCATGGGGATGTTTGCCCTGTTCGTTCTACACCATATTTTGAACCGCCGGTGGATCAAGGCAGTACCGCAGGGGCGCTATACACCCCTGCGGATGGTGCAGACGGCACTCGTCTGGCTGATTTTTCTGTGTATGGTCGGCTCCATGGTCAGCGGTATCGTGCTGTCCCGCCATGTGTTTGCGTTTCTCCCCAAGCATGGCGGCTACGAGCTGGCCGGAAAGCTGCATATTCTCTGCGCCTTCTGGGGCTTTGTGCTGATGAGCCTGCATTTGGGAATGCACTGGAATATGCTGCTGACCATGGCGCGGAAGCACCTGCGGCCCAATCAGATACGCTCATGGGCGCTCCGAATCGCCGGATATTCATTTGCCGTCTACGGAGCCGTAGCCTTCGTCCGCCGGGATGTGGGGCTTTACCTGCTGCTGAAAAGCCATTTTGTGTTCTTTGATTATTCCGAACCGCTCATCACTTTCCTGCTGGACTATCTGGCAGTGATGGGGCTGTTTGTGACAATCGGTTATTTTATGAACATGTTACTGCGAAAAGCAAATACAAAAGCAAAGATTTGCAGCAAATAACTCAGGTAGTGTTCTTGGCAAGTCCTTTACGATCAAAAGTTTTTCAGCCAGACTATTGCTTATTCTAAAAGGTCAATCTACCTGATGTAGGTTGGCCTTTTATAAATAGGGGGTGAGCACATGGGCGACTATAAAGATTGGATCAACCAAAATCCATTGACGACTGTGGAGTCTGGTTCTTTGCATTTTTGCCTCGAATACCGTGAAGTAGAAGTGGCTGGTCAGATAGTCGAGTTGACCGCCAAAGAATTTGATATTCTGGCACTGCTTATCTTGAATCCTCGTCGTGTGTTCACCTATGAAATGATTATGGATATTATCTGGAAAGAAAATTATAACTTTTACTCCAAGAAAGCAATTCATAATCATGTCAGCAACCTTAAACGAAAGCTGCGAGAATTATGCCCAGAACATGATTTTATCGTCAGCGTTCATGGAATCGGGTACAAATTTAATCCGATGCCTTAATGTAGAACAAAAATCGAGTATGCGTTGACTACTACGGGAACAAACATAGTAAACTACCACGTATAATCTCCCTCAAAGATGAAGCGAGGCCGGGTGAGTCCCCACTTCACCCGGTTCTTCTTCCTTTGGGGAGGATTCTTGGATGCCGCCATGTTCCGAGCGACGATACCTACATAACTGCTTTTTATATTGCCTTTACGCCGTAAGCCCTGGGTGGTTTGCGGCGTTTTTTTCTTCCCCTGGCTCCTTTGCGTTTGACCCTCTGCCTCCGGGCGAAAACAGAATATTCCAATGTATGCGCATATCTTCCGAACGGTCGATATGCGCATTTTTGTTTATAGATGACCTCACTGCCTCGGCATTTAGTCCGGGTTGCCGCTCACCGCCTCTGATTTCGATTTGCCTGACCCCAAAACAACAAATCGAAATTGGAGGAAATCAAATGACTATGATCAATCTCCGGGAATACTACCCGGATTCCTATACTACCGACTGCTTCATTGCCGTCCCTGACGAGATTGCTGAAACGCTGCGGCGTTTCAAGCTGGAAGATGAAGCCTATCGGATCCGCACCTATCGAAACAAAGCCTACTTCTCGCTGGATTATGGCGAAAACGTTGAGCGTGAGGCCGTGTTCCTTGTTATGACGCCCGCCGACATCTGGGAACAGAAAGAGATCAATCGTCGGCTGCATGAAGCTATGAGCAAGCTCACGCCCCAGCAGAAGCGGCGCATTTATGCGAGGTTCTTTCTCCACATGAACAATGCGGAGATTGCCAGAGTTGAAGGCTGTGACATTACCTCTGTGCGGGACAGTATCAACCGTGGCCTTCGGCGGCTCAAAAAAATCTTTGAAAATCTGAGCTAACCCCACCCCTATTTGCCCGAAAAATGTACTGTATAGTGAAGGGACACATTAACGGCTACTTCAAGACACAGGAGACGGAGCGGTGCAATGTCTATATGACCGCTGCTTCCCATTAAATCTGAATTCATGCCGTCCTTCGCCTGTACATTGACAACCGCATATACGCTGCCATAGGTACGTTTTCCCGTACAGAGAGCAAAAGCAGGGCGGCGCCATGACGACGGCCATAGGAGGTGATGAATTTCCGGCCGCCTGAGCGATCCACCGCAACCTGCAAAACCAGCCCCGGCAAGCTGGCTGCCATGACCTGTACGGCTTATAATGATACTTACTCACGTCCTCTCACAGACTTGCAGGGGTGTTCCTGCGGTGTGCGCCAGCTTTGGCAAAGCGGCGGCATCGTGGGGCTATGATGTGGTTACGCTGACCGCAGCCTATGGCAGCCCCTATCTATTCGCCGGGGTGCGTGGCAAATACGGCGAAGCAAATCGAAATCAGATACCATGAGCCGGACCTGTTTCAATCTTTGTGCAGGTCCGGCTTATTCATGTGGTTTTGAATGACCAATAGTAGAACGAAAGGAGGAATATTTATAAACATAGTAACATCATTACCGATGAAACTTGCTGAGCCTTATAAAAAGGACATTGGGAAAGTAACATTCCAGGTTTCATCATTTGGAAATGTACACGGGAAAAACACAGCACAGCAGCTCATCATACAGATGTTGGAGAGCAAAGTGAAACGGGAAAAAAGTGACGACAGCTTCTGATTTTACATTCTGACCTGCTGAAATTTCTGCACGAATGCGATATAATAAAGGTGGATGAAAACCTGAATCTGTTGTTGGAAAGGACGGTTATGGGAAAGTTAAAACAACAGATCAGAATTACCGCTTTATATTGCAGACTCAGCAGAGACGATGAATTTAGCGGTGACAGTGTAAGTATCCAGACACAGAAAACGATGCTCACCCAATACGCTAAGGAACAAGGATTTTCTAACTGTGAGTTTTTCGTAGATGACGGTTATTCAGGAACAAATTACAACCGCCCGGATTTTCAGCGTATGCTCGGGCTTGTGGAAGATGGCCGCGTTGCGGTAATCTGCGTAAAAGATCTATCACGGCTTGGCCGCGATTATCTTCAAACCGGATATTACACAGAGGTTATTTTCCCCGAGCATGATACCCGTTTTATTGCCATCAATGACAATGTTGATACCGCTAAAGGAGACAATGAATTTGCCCCATTCAAGAATATCATCAACGAATGGTACGCAAAAGATTGCAGCCGCAAAGTGAGGTCAGCATTTCGGACGAAGGCTCTGAATGGGGAATATACCGGCGGCTATCCAGCTTACGGTTACTGCAAAGATCCAGAGGATAGGCACCGGTTGATTCCTGATGAACACGCTCCAATCGTACAGAGAATGTTCCAAATGGCATTAGAGGGCACAACCTGTTTTCACATTGCAAAGACATTGGAGAGCGAAGAAATTCCAACTCCGAGGGCTTACTTGATGGATGCGTTTGGAAAGTACCATGCTAATGAACGGGTAAAACACCCGTATGCGTGGGCCAAAACGACAGTTCATCAGATTTTGAGCAATCCCATTTACCTCGGAAAGCTGGTCAGTCAAAGGTACAAAACGAAATCCTTCAAGGACAAGCGAATTGTACCAAGGCCGGAAGATGAATGGATCACAGTGGAAAATACGCACGAGCCTCTTGTTGATCAGGAAACCTTCGATACCGTACAAAAGCGTATTCAAATCAAGCAGCCAGCCACATGGGCGAATTCCAATAACATCTTCCATGGGCTGCTGATTTGCGGAGGCTGCAATACACGGATGGTCTTTTCCGCGCGGACTGGTCGAAAATCCCGTGGACACTTTTGCTGCAACAAACATCGGCGCTACGGCGGGAAGGAATGCTCTAACCACTATATCACCTTGGAACAGGTCACAGAACTACTTTTGTGTGATATTCGCACTCATGCAAGTCTGGCCGCCGCAGACAAGAACCGGTATATAGAATACCTGATGCACTTGTCCGAACAAGAGTGGAATGGTGAAAGGGCCTCTTATCAAAAGGAAGCCGCAAACTGCCAGAAACGGATGTCCGATTTGGAAGCGATTTTGAAAAAACTTTATGAGGATCGCGTGTTTGGCTTGATTTCTGATGAACGCTATCTTTCAATGTCCGCTGATTATGAAGCAGAAACAGTACGGGTGAAAGACAGGTATTATGAGCTTCAAACCTTGCTGGATAGTTTCTCCAAACAAAGTCGTGACGCTCAGAAATTTGCCAAACTGGTGGAGTCCTATACTGACATTACGGAAGTAACCGAGGAACTGCTTCATGCGCTGGTTGATAAAATCGTTGTCCATGAAAAAGAAGTGGTCGATGGTAAGATCATTGTGCGGGTGGATATTTTTTACCGCTTTATCGGTAAAGTTGGCGACAAAGACGGTGAAGCCTTACAAGCTCCCAAAATTCGCAGAAACACGAAATTACTTATGGAGGCTGGAGTCCTGCCAGTTCAGTAACGGCAGGCGGCCTCTAAAAAATGGTGCGCAATAAACATAACACCCCGGGCATCATCAAATATCCTTTCTGGCGGATGACCGCCCAGTGGCCCGATGCTGCCTACGCCTGCGTGAACCTGGGCGAAGCCTACGCCCCGCGCGAGATCGCCGCAAAGTCCATCTGCATCGATGGGGATATCGGGGAGACGCTGAAAAATCTGAAACAGAACTAAAAATGCCAATAAAAAAGCCGCGGCCCGCTGCAATAGCGTGGGTCGCGGTTTGCTGTTTATAAGTGGTTACTGCGGGGCGTTCTCCGGTGCGGCAGGGCAGGGGATGCTTTCGGTGGTGCCCAGCAGGGCCTTGCACTGGCGGGCCATCTCGCCGGTTTTCTGCAAGGTGGGCTGCAGGTACGTTGCATCCAATTCTTCGCCGATGGTTGCCAATGCCTCGGCAAAAAAGCGGTTTACCTCGTCATCCTTGCGGCCCAGCGCCAGGGCGCGGCAGGCATCAACGGCCATATCCCGGACCCCGGAAAGGATGCGGGTCTTGAGTGTGCGGATCTCTGCCGGGGCGTTCCGGATGTTGGCCATATCGTAATCGGCTGTCCGCCCGCAGGGGGAAGCGCAGACCGCGCAGTCCGGCACAACGTTGAACTTTTCCCCATGCACCCGGTCGATCAGCGCAAGAAGTGCGGCGGCATCAAGGCCCCCGTTGGTCAGGGGCGCAGCCAGTCCTTCGGCCATCACCTGCCAGGTGGCATCGCTCACCGCCGGGGCGGTATCCGCTGCCCGCGCCAGCCCAATCAGCGCCCCGGTCAGTTCATCCTGCAAAGCAGCGGTGCTCGGCGTAAATGTGTTGCTATCCATGGTTTGGCTCCTGACTGTTACAAAACAGACGGCGAAAGGCTTCGCCGTCTGTGGTTATAAATGTACGGTTTCCAGCAGCTCCTGCACCCACTGTGGGCGGCAGCTGCCCACGGGCAGCAACTGGCCGTTGCGATACTCGGCCACCAGCACAAAGCCGTTGTTGTTATCAAAAAACTGCGCTTCATCGCAGTAAGGCAGAACCTTGGCTACATCGGCAAAGCGATGGGCAAAGCGGTTCTGCACGTCCTTTTCCGGGATGTCGTGCCCGCCGCGGGCCACGCGGTTGCGGATGCGCTGTAAGCTGTCCTCCACCGTATCCAGCCCAACGTAGTACAGCCGGATAGTGTACCCGGCCTCCTTGGCCCGGCGGCACAGCCGCTTGGGGTAGCCGCCGGAAAGCGTGGTCTCCTGGGTGAAGTTTACGCCGTCAGTCAGGGCGGTTTCGATGCGCTCCACGGCGAGTTTGCCGCCCTCGTAGCTGTCGCCGCCGCACTGGGCGGTCAGCTGGTCCGGGTCAACGACCAGACCCAGGTCGTTGCGCACCGCGCGCAGAGACCCCGTTAAACTGGACTTGCCGGTACCGTTTACGCCGCCAATAAGTGTATAGATCTTCAAGAAAATCACCCCGGCCAAGATACAAAACTACCCCTTGACCAAGATAAGTCAAGGGGTAACTTTCATGCCGGTGGCGGGGGTCGAACCCGCACGCCATCACTGGCAACGGATTTTGAGTCCGTCTCGTCTGCCAATTCCAACACACCGGCACAGGAAACTATATTATTATACCTGCTCCCTGCAAAAATGTCAAGCAGGCAGGCGGGGGTTTGCGTCTTTTTTTGCGGGAACAGTTGTTTTTTAAACCGTATGCGTGTATAATTTATCCTGTATAATTTTGTTCAAAATGTGAGGAATGTCTATGCTTTCCGACCCGCAGCTTCATTACCTGGATAACGCCGCCACCACCCGCGTGGACCCCGCTGTGACCGAGGTCATCCACGATGCGCTGGTGGAACTCTGGGCCAACCCCAGCAGCCTGTACGACCCTGCCGTGGCCGCGCAGGACGGCATCGAAACGGCCCGCGCCCGCATTGCCAAAACGCTGCACTGCCGCAGCGATGAAATTTACTTCACGGCCTGCGGGTCAGAGAGCAACAACATGGCGATCTACGGTGCCGCGCTGCCCCGCCGCCACTGGGGGAACAAGATCGTTGTCACCGGCTTCGAGCACCCCAGTGTGCAGCTGCCCATCCGCGCTTTAAAAGCGGAAGGCTTCACGGTCGTGGAGATCGCCCCGGAGCGGGACGGCCATATCGACACCGAGAAATTCCTCGCTGCGGTGGATAAAAATACCGTCCTGGCCGCCTGCATGGTGGTCAATAACGAGACCGGCGCGAAGCAGGACATCGCCGCCCTGGCAAAGGGCATCAAGGCCAAAAACAGCCGCACACACTTCCATGTGGATGCCGTGCAGGCCTGGCTGCGCATCCCCATCGACCTGCAAAAGTGGCCCGGCGTGGATACGCTGTCCGTCTCCGGGCACAAGATCCACGCCCCCAAGGGCATCGGCGCGCTGTTCGTGCGGGACAGCCAGCGCCAGACGCTGCGCCCGCCCTACATCGGCGGCCATCAGGAGCGCGGCATGCGCCCCGGCACCGAGAACACGCCCTACATCGTGGGCCTGGGCCTGGCGGCAGCCAAGGGTGCCCAACGCCTGCGCACCAAGGGGGATCACATCCATGCGCTGAACCAGCAGCTGCGCGCTGGCCTGGCCCAGCTGCCCGGCATTACGCTGAATTCCCCTGCCGATGCCGTGGATGAGGTGGTCAACTTCTCCACCGGCTGCATCAACAGCCAGACGTTCATCAACTACCTCAACGGGCGGTTGGTGTTTGTCTCCGGCGGCAGCGCCTGCGATAAGGGCGAGCCGAGCCACACCCTGCAGGCCATGGGCTGCGATGATCTGACCATCCGCACCGCCCTGCGCGTCAGCTTTTGTGCCGACAACACCCCGGAGGACGTGGATGCCCTGCTGGACGGCCTGCGCGCGGGCCTGCACGAACTGCAGCATATCTAAAAATGTAACACCTACCAACGAAAGGCGTATTTCTATATGAAAGAGATCATTCTAGCATACCAGGGCGAAATGACCCTGAAAGGCCTGAACCGCGGCAAGTTTGAGGCCCGCCTGTCCAAGATCATCCGCTGGCGGCTGGAGCCGCTGGGCAAGTTCAAGGTTTACCAGGCCCAAAGCACCGTGTTCATTGAGCCGAAAGAAGAAGGCCTGGATATGGACGAGGCCTTCCGCCGCGTCTCCCACGTGTTCGGCATCGTCAAGATGAGCCGCGCGGTGGAGTGCCCCAAGGACTTCGATGCCATCTGCGAGACCGCCGAGGCTTACCTGGGCGATACGCTGCGGGGCATCCGCACCTTTAAGGTGGAGGCCAAGCGCGCCGACAAGACCTACCCGATGAAAAGCCCGGAGATCTGCCGTGAACTGGGTGCCTACCTGCTGGACAAGCATCACCACCTGCGGGTGGACGTACACAACCCCCAGCTGGAAGTGATGGTCGAGATTCGCGACCACTCCGCTTACGTCCACGGCCCCAAGGTGGAAGCCGCCGGCGGCCTGCCGGTGGGCACCAGCGGCCGTGCGCTGAACCTGCTTTCCGGCGGTATCGACAGCCCGGTCGCCGCCTGGTGCATGGCCCGCCGCGGCCTGGCGCTGCATCACATCCACTTTGCCAGCCCGCCCTACACCAGCCTGCGCGCCAAGATGAAGGTGCGCGACCTGGCCCGGGAACTGGTGGAGTACACCGGCAACTGCACCCTGTTTGTGGTGCCCTACACCAAGCCGCAGGAGTATATCCGCGACCACGCCCCCGATGTGCTGTTCACCGTCCTGATGCGCCGCAGCATGCTGCGTATTGCCGAGCGGGTAGCCAACAAGCTGGAACTGCAGGCCCTCATCACCGGCGAAAGCCTGGCCCAGGTGGCCAGCCAGACGATGGCGGCCCTGGCCTGCACCGATGCCGCACAGAACCTGCCCGTGCTGCGCCCCTGCATCGGCATGGATAAGACGGAAATTATCGCCATTTCCCGCAAGATCGGCACCTTTGAGACCTCCATCGAGCCGTATGAGGACTGCTGCACCATCTTCACCCCGCCGCACCCCAAGACCAACCCCACCATGGAGGAGATCCTGGCGGCCGAAGCGGGCATGCCGGACCTGCTGGCGCTGGAAGCAGAAGCCGCTGAAAATGTCGAAAAAATTTACATCCGTATGGGTGGGGAAGAAGATGATCTGCTGTGACCGCTGAAATCATCTGCGTTGGAACCGAACTGCTGTTGGGCGACATTTTAAACACCAATGCGCAGTTTTTAAGCCGTGAGCTGGCCGAGCTGGGCATCAGTGTGCTGCACCAGCATGTCATCGGCGATAACCCCGCCCGCCTGCGGGAGCTGGTGACCCAGGCCAAAAGCCGCAGCGCCCTGCTGATTTTTTCCGGCGGCTTAGGCCCCACCGAGGACGACCTGACCAAGGAGACCGTGGCCGAAGCCTTTGGGGATACACTGCATTTTGATGAGGTGGAGTGGGACAAAATTCTGGCCTTCTTCGCCCGGACAAATCGCCACCCCACCGAGAACAACCGCAAACAGGCCATGGTGCCCACCAACGGCCACAAAATCATCAACGACCATGGCACCGCCCCCGGTGCCTGGTTTGAGGATGCCCAGGGTCATTGCGCCGCGCTGATGCCCGGTGTGCCCCGCGAAATGAAGGCTATGTGGTTAGAGCAGGTGCGCCCGCTGCTGCTGGCCCGCCAGAACTGCACCATCCACAGCCACACGCTGCGGGTGCTGGGCGGCGAAAGCGCCATCGCCAGCAAGGTGGCCCCGCTGTTTGAAAGCACCAACCCCACCGCCGCGATTTATTGCAAGACCGGCGAGTGTGAGATCCGCGTGACCGCGCGGGAAACCACCCCCGAAGCCGCCGAGGCCGCCTGCCGCGAACGGCTGGGAGAATTCCGCCGCATTTTGGGCGATGCCGCCTACGATGTGGACGTGCCCGCGCTGGAATACACGGTGGTGCGCGTCCTGCGGGAAAAGGGCCTGCATGCCGCCACCGCCGAAAGCTGCACCGGCGGCATGATCGCCGAACGGCTGACCAATGTGCCCGGTTCCAGCGAGGTGTTCGGCTACGGCTTTGTCACCTACGCCGAAGCCGCCAAGCAAAAGCTGCTGGGCGTCCCGGCGGATACGATTGCACAGTACAACGTAGTTTCCGGCCCTGTGGCTGCCGCTATGGCCTTTGGTGCGGCCAAAGAGTCCGGCGCGGAACTGGCCGTGGGCATCACCGGCCTGGCCGGCCCCGGCGGGGAACTGCCCGGCAAGCCGGTGGGCACGGTCTACCTGGCCGGTGCCGATGCCCGCACCAACACGGGGTATCTCATGCGGCTGACCCTGGGCGGCTACCGGGAGCGCAGCGTCATCCGCGCCCGCGCCGCCATGTACGCGCTGGACATGCTGCGCCGCATGGCGCTGGGCCTGCCCGTGCCGGACAGCCTGGCTATCACCCCCGACACCCCGGCACAAACAATGGATATTTGACTAGAGGTTCAACATGGTAAACACAGAACTGAGAATTTTGCGCGTATTCGGCCCCACGGCGGCGGAAGTTTCGGCGGTGCTGCGTCAGGCACGGGCCGATGGCTGCCCCGGCCTGCGCCTGCTGGAACGGGACGGTGAGTTTGCCGTCTGCGTCCAGGTCAGTGCGCCCAACCGCGCCATGGCCGAGCAGTACTGCGAAAAATGGGTGCAGCGCCTGCGCAGCAAATTTGGCGATGATGTGTTTGCCACCGGCGAAACCAGCCTGGCCCAGGCCACGCTGGACACCCTGCTGGAAAAGCGCAAGCTGCTGGTGGCGGCGGACGAGATGACGGGCCGCTTGGTTGGCTCCCTGCTGCAGCCGCTGCCCCACGGCGAAGCCGTGTTTGACTTTGGCACCGAGAGTTATGCCGACCCCAAAAAGCAAAAACAGATCGTGGTACCGCCCCAACTGTTGAAAAAATTCCCCGGCGATGTGGTGCAGGCCGCCGCAGGCCGCGCCCTGGCCGCCATGCAGGCCGCAGGGGCGGATTTTGCCGCCGTGTACATGCCCGCCACTGTGGGCCAGTGCCCCTTTGTGCTCATTTGCGATAACCACGGCGCTGCCGCCTGTGCACTGCCGCCGGATTTGAACGATGCCACCATCGGCAACCAGATCCTGGACCTGCTGCGCCGCCGTGTGCTGGGCCTGCGGCTGACCGATTCCTGCATCATCTTCCGCCCCGGGCGGGAGCGGCCGCTGCTCATCGTGTCCGAAGCCGGGCGCGAGCGGGGCAACACGGTGCGGTTCTCGCTGCGCCGCCGCACACCCCCCACCACCGAGCCGGACCGCACCGCCGATTTTGAGCCGATGCTGGACTTTGACACCGCCGAGCCGGTGGCCCCGCCGACACCCGAACCCCCGGCCGCCGCAGAAGCGACTGCGGCAGGCGCGACCCGCCACTTAAATGTAGTCCGCACCCACACGCCGCCCCCGGCTGTGTCCGAACCTACCGGTACGATCCGCTTTGAATCGGAGCTGGAGGAGGAGAACGAGCCCACCCCCGCAGAAGCGGCTGACCCGCTGGATATCCGCACCGCTGGCCCCGAAGCCGCCCGTGCTGCCCGCAGCCTGCGGGTGAACCGCCGCGAAGCCCCGGCCCCCGAAGCGGATATTGCCCCGGCCGAACCGCCACGCACCGGCGGCCACACCATCCGCCGCAGTCCGGCCCCGTCCATTCTGGATGAGGAGGTACCGGATTTCTCGGCAGAACTGGACCCCGAAGCCCTGGCCGCAGCCCAGGCGGCGGACGAAGCCGATGCCGCCGCAGGCCGCACCACCAGCGCCGAGGACTTTACCAAAGCCGCCAGCCGCCTGTTTGAGGAGGACGACAGCGCCGACACGGACGAGGCCCCGCTGCCGCCCCGCCGCTGTGGGGACAAGCCCGGCCCGGAAACGGGCAGCAGCATCCGAAATCACAGCCTGGATGTGATCGAAAAGAGCGAGAAGCGCCGCCGCCGCATGGTCATTACCGTGCTGGTGGTGCTGGCGCTGGCCATCGTGGGCGGCGCAGCGGCACTGTGGTGGTTCTTCAGCAACGACCTGGGCGCACGCCCCGCCGCCAAGAGTTACGGCACCGCCCTGTACGACAATACCGCCGAAAGCTACCTGGCCAAGGGCACCGAGAAGCTGCCCGGCGTGGTGGGCTATCTGGGCTTCCCCGGCATGGACGGCCGCTTTGTCTATGCGGCTGATACCGCCACCGCCGAGGATGCGGCCCCCGATACAGAAACCGCCGCCCAGACCCGCTTTGCCACCCCCAGCGCGCTGAACAGCACCGCCCCCGGCAACACGGTGCTGGCATCCACCGATGCCCTGCTTACCCCCTTGACCACCGAGGAGGGCATCAAGGCCAACAGCGGCTTCACCCTCTACCTGCCGGGCCGCACCTACCGCTTTAAGGTGCTGGCCGTCTACTACTACGACCCCGCCGAGCAGGGCGATGGTGCGTTCGACCTCTACGGCAGCACCGACCTGTCCAGCTATTACGATTACCTCAGCTTTGTGGCGGGCATCCAGGCCCGCAGCCTGTGGGATACCGAGGTCGAGGTGGGGGACGAATCCCGCTTCCTGACCCTGACCGCCCCCAGTGAGGAGGCCGGTGTGCAGCTGTGCGTTACCGGCCGCCTGATCGAAGACGGCGAGGCCGAGGTGCTCAACGCTTCGGCCATCACGGCGGCGGACGACCCGCTGCTGACCGCCGTGCAGTACCAGAGCAAAAACCAGCCGATGCCCACTGTCAGCGCCCTGCTGGGGGCCAGCATCGACCGTTACGCCAAGCAGAGCGCCGCCACCGCCGCCAATCGGGGTAGCAGCCAGGCCGCCGGCGACAGCGCTGACAGCAGCACCGATCTGATCCAGGCCGCCAGCGAAATGCAGCAGCGCACCGATGCGCTGATCGCCAGCGCCGATAAGCTGATGGCGGGCCTGACCGATGTGGCAGGCTCGGCCAACGCCACCGAGACGGACCTGAACAAGGGGGCCGAGGGTACCCTGCCGGAGCAGACCATAACGGTGGACCAGATCGCCAACGCCAACCCCACGCCCGCCCCGGCGGACAGCACGGCGGACGGCGACAGCACTGAAAATGGCGATACTGCGCCAGATACGCCGGATAACAGCGGCGATAACACCAACAACGGCGGCACCAGCGCCGAGGGCGAGACCATCAACGTAACGATGAACGGCACTGCCCAGACAATGGACCTGGTGCGCTGCCTGGCTATGGTGGCCCAGAACGAGCTTGGCTCCAGCGCCCCCGCCGAGGCCTACAAGGCCCAGTGCGTGGCGACCCACTGCTGGATCTTGAGCCAGTCGGGCTATCCCTCTGTGCTGGGTGCCGAGCCGGGCGCAGCCGCATTGGCCGCCGCCCAGGAGGTCGCCCACGTGCTGGTGACCTACAACGGCCAGGTCTGCTTTACGCCCTACTTTGCTTCGGCCAGCACCGGCACCGCCTCGGCTGCCGAGGTCTGGGGCAACGACCGCGCCTGGCTGCAGGCGGTGGACAGCCCCTACGACCAGCAGATCGCCACCAACTGGAACACCAACGGCAATTCCAGCGGCACGGCCCGCTTCTCCCGCCAGACGCTGCAGGACCGCATCAAAGAGGTCATGGACATCGACCTCTCCGGTGTGGACCCCAACAGCTGGTTCACCATCCAGTCCGCCAACCAATACGGCTGGGTAGCCAAAATTCAGGTCGGCCCGGATGCCAGCGTGGGCACCGTCAGCGGCCGCTGGTTCCGCGAAAACCTGCTGGCCCGCCAGAGCGTGGACGGCCGCAGCCTGCGCAGCCAGTGCTTCACCGTCAGCTACAATGCGGACCTGGACTGCTTCATCTTTGATGTGTACGGCTACGGCCACGGCTGCGGTATGAGCCAGTGGGGTGCTATCGGCTACGCCCGCAACGGCTGGAGCTACCGCGACATCCTGACCCACTACTTCGTTGGCACAACGCTGACGACCTACTAAGCATAAAAAATCCCATGCAGAAATTGCATCTGCATGGGATTTTTGCTTGTTGAAAATTTTACGCACCGGCCCGGGGTACAAAGGATACCGCTGCCAGGTACAAAAAGTACAGTACCAAACAGGCCGCACCCTGCCAGCGGTGCAGGCGGCGGCGCAAAAGCGGCTCGGCCAGCAGTACCAGCGCCATGGCGGTGCAGACGGGCACCTCATAGGCGCGGAACTGCGCACCCACCGGTAGGCGGTGGCGGTACATCAAACTGGAAATGGGCAGCGCCAGCGTCAGGTTTAAAATCGCGCTGTTCAATAGCTGAATGGGCAGCGTGTCGGCCGGGTAAAAGCGGCAGCGGGCATCGAACCGCTTCCAAATAGAGCCGAACGGGTGCCCCAACGCCTCGGCCAGCAAAGGCAGGCAGAAGCCAAAGCTGATAAGCGTTGCCGCCCACAAAGCCTGGATGGTGCCGGTTAAATTAGCAATGGTGGTGGCGCTGTACACCAGCCCCTGCGCCCCGGCTGCCAGCAGCGCCAGCCCGCCCACCACACCGGCTAAATTTTTTAGCGAGTTGCGCAGGTTCATCACAGGGAAGGCCATCGTGTGGGCGGTGTAGCCGTAATCCTGTGCCTGGGGGATGGCGGCGTGGCGGCCGTTGGAGATCGGCTCATACCGCTCGCCGTAAATAAACTGGTGCTGGTAAACAATGCTGGACAGGATAAAGATGACAAACAGCAGCATCAGCAGCCCGGTGCCGGTGTAACTTAACGTACCATCGCGCACAAACAGCGTAATCACCGTGCAGGCAAGCGCCAGCAGCAGGCACTTACGGCAAAACTCCTGCCTATCAGCCACCACGGGCTGGCCGTTGACCCCCAGCAGGCAGAGCGCCAGCGCCAGCCCCACGTTGGTAACGGCACCGGCCAGCGCCGTGCCTACCGCCAGGCCGGTAATGCCCATGCCGGCGGCCAGCAGGGCCAGCATCAGCTGGGGCAAAGCCAGGCAAAGCGGCACGACCGTACCGCCCACCACCCACATGGGCAGGCCCAGCAGGGCACAGCACCAGGTGGCGCAGCGCCCCGCTAACCGGCTGCCAATGGCCGCCAGCAGCAGCCCCAGCATATACAGCCCGAATGTTAAAACCAGCACAGACATGATAATTTTCACCGATACAGAAAAAGCGGCGCTTTGCGGCACCGCTTTTATTTTTACGAATTAGTAGGCAACGCCCCAAACGACCATCTTCTGGGCGGGCTTGCCGCAAACGGGGCAAACATCGCTCAGGTGTTCCTGGGCAAAGGGCATGCAGCGGCTGGACAGACCAGCCTGCTCCTTCATGGCTTCCTCGCAGGCCAGGTCGCCGCACCACATCGTCTTGATAAAGCCGGTGTGCTCCTTGGCAATCTGCTTGACCTCGTCCATGGTGGTGGCGCTGTAGGTGCGGGCCTCGCGGTTGGCCAGGGCGCACTCGTACAGATCTTTCGCCAGGGCATCCATGGCGGCGGGGATAGCGGTGGCCAGCTCGTCAAACTTGACGAACTGCTTCTCGCGGGTGTCGCGGCGGACCAGCACGCACTGGCCGTTCTCGATATCGCGGGGACCGACTTCCAGGCGCACGGGCACACCCTTCATCTCCCACTGGGCAAACTTCCAGCCGGGCTGCTTGTCGCTGTCGTCCAGCTTCACGCGGGCATACTTGCCGATCTCGGCAGCCAGCTCGCGGCACTTGTCCAGTACGCCGGGCTTGTGGGCGGCAACGGGTACGATGACCACCTGGACAGGGGCAATGGCCGGGGGCAGGATCAGGCCGTCGTCATCGCCGTGGGTCATGATGATGGCACCGATCAGGCGGGTAGAAGCGCCCCAGGAAGTCTGGAACGGATACTGCAGGGTGTTGTCGCGGCCGGTAAAAGTCACGTCATAAGCGCGGCTGAACTTATCGCCAAAGTAGTGGCTGGTGCCGCTCTGCAGGGCCTTGCCGTCCTTCATCATGGCCTCGATGGTGTAGGTGGCCTCGGCACCGGCAAACTTCTCCTTGTCGGTCTTGCGGCCCTTCAGCACGGGGATGCACAGGTCATGCTCGGCAAAGTCAGCGTAGCAGTTCAGCTGCTGCTCGGTCTCGGACTTGGCTTCCTCGGCGGTCTCGTGGATGGTGTGGCCTTCCTGCCACCAGAACTCACGGGTGCGCAGGAACGGGCGGGTGGATTTCTCCCAGCGGACCACGCTGCACCACTGGTTGTACAGCATGGGCAGGTCGCGGTAGGAGTGCAGCACATGGCTGAAATGGTCGCAGAACATGGTCTCGCTGGTGGGGCGCACAGCCAGGCGCTCCTCCAGCGGGTCGCTGCCGCCGGCGGTGACCCAGGCAACCTCGGGGGCAAAGCCGTTGACCAGCTCGCCCTCTTTCTTAAGCAGGCTTTCGGGGATCAGCACGGGCATAGCCACGTTCTCGTGGCCGGTAGCCTTAAAGCGGCCGTCCAGGTTTTTCTGGATGTTCTCCCAGATGGCGTAGCCATAGGGGCGCAGCACCACAAAGCCCTTAACGCTGGAATACTCTACCAGTTCGGCCTTGGTGCAGATGTCGGTGTACCACTGGGCAAAGTCGACCTCCTGTGCGGTGATCGCTTCGACCATTTTTTTCTTATCGTTTGCCATTTTATCCAATCCTCACACTTTTTAAGGATGCGCTGTTTTTACAGGCGCTCCTCAAGATAATTAACTACATCGCCAACGGTGTGGAAAGTCTCGATGTCCTCATCGGGGATCTCCACGCCGAACTCGTCAGACAGGGTGGTGATCATATCGATGACATCCAGGCTGTCAGCGCCGAAATCGTTCACAATGTCGCTGTCCGGGGTGATCTTTTCAGGTTCAACTTCCAGCTGGTCAGCCAGGTAATCACGAATACGTGCAAATACTTCGGAATCCATACGATAACTCCTTTAAAACAGATATTCATTTATTATATAGCCTATTACCGGGGGGTTGTCAAGGATTATTTTTAGAACGTGCTAAAGCAGTGTGCTGCCTTGTAGGGGCGGATGCTTGCATCCGTCCGCGGGTCGATGCAAGCATCGACCCCTACAAGGCAGGTTCTATGATTCTTCCTTACCCTGTGCCCCCGGCAGCAGGGTTACCACATCCCGCAGCAGCACCAGCGGGTTCTCGCCTTTTTGCACCCGCAGGCTGAAATAAGGACGTCCCAGCGCATTATACAACACACGGTGGGGGTACTGGTCCATCAGCGGGGCTAGCTGCTTGGGGCCTACAATGTCGGAGTACAAGATCAGCTGGTCGCCCCGCTGCAAAATCTCGGCAATGCCTACGCGGGCGGCGGTCACGCGGATCAGCGATACATCCACCAGCCCCTGCACACTCTTGGGCGGGCTGCCGTAACGGTCGATGAGTTCATCGATCACATCGTCCGCATCGGCGGTGGTTTCAATGGCTGCAATCCGCTTGTAGGCTTCGATGCGGCCTGCGGCATCGGGGATGTAATCCTCCGGCAGGAACGCGTCCACCGTGATATCGATCAGGCAGTCGCTCTTGTCCGGCGCGGGGGTCTCGCCCCGGGCGGCGGAGATGGCCTGGCTCAGCATCTTTACATACAGGTCATAGCCCACCGACTCCATATGCCCATGCTGGCTGTGGCCCAGCAGGCTGCCCGCGCCGCGAATCTGCAAATCCCGCATCGCAATGCGGAAACCGGAGCCAAAGGAGGTAAACTCCCGGATGGCCGAAAGCCGCTTGGCGGCGACCTCGGTCAGTACCTTGTCACGGGTGAACGTAAAGTACGCATACGCCTTGCGGGAGGACCGTCCTACGCGGCCGCGGATCTGGTACAGCTGGCTCAGGCCCATGCGGTCAGCGTTCTCAATAATCAGCGTGTTGCAGTTGCGCACGTCCACGCCGGTTTCAATCAAGGTGGTGCAGACGAGAATGTCGATCTCGTTGTCCAGCAATTGCTGCCATACCGAGGAAATCTGTTCTTCCGTCATCTTGCCGTGGGCGATGCCGATGCGCGCACCCGGCACCATTTTGCCGATGCGGGCGGCGCACTCCTCAATCGTGCCCACGCGGTTGTGCAGGTAGTAGACCTGCCCGCCCCGGGCCAGCTCCTTGCGGATGGCCTCGGCTACAATGCCCTCGTCATACTCCAGCACGTAGGTCTCCACGGGCTGGCGCTCAAAGGGCGGCTGCTCCAGGGTGGACATATCCCGGATGCCGGACAGCGCCATGTTCAGGGTGCGGGGGATGGGCGTGGCCGACAGGGTGAGCATATCCACGCCGATGAACGCTTCTTTCAGCTTTTCTTTGTGCTTGACACCGAAGCGCTGCTCCTCATCGATGATGACCAGCCCCAAATCGTGGAATTTGACATCCGAGGACAGCAGTCGGTGGGTGCCGATGACGATATCCACCGTGCCGTCTTTTAAGCCGCGCAGCGTTTCTTTCTGCTCCTTGGCGCTGCGGTAGCGGGAAAGCAGCCCAATACGCACGGGGAACGCTTCCATGCGGGCGATGGCGGTGTTGAAATGCTGCCACGCCAAAATGGTAGTGGGGGCCAAAATCGCGCACTGCTTGCCGCCCATTACGCACTTGAACGCCGCGCGCAGGGCAACCTCGGTTTTGCCAAAGCCCACATCGCCGCAAAGCAGCCGGTCCATGGGCCATGGTTCCTCCATATCGTGCTTGATGTCGGCGGCGCAGGTCAGCTGGTCGGGGGTTTCCTCGTAGGCGAAGCGCTGCTCAAAATCCCCCTGCCAGGTGTCGTCCGGCGGGAAAGCGTGGCCCTTGGCCTGCTTGCGGCGGGCGTAGAGTTCGATCAACTCTTTCGCCATCTGCTCGGTGGCGGCCTTGACCTTTTTGCGGGTCTTGGCCCAGTCATTGCCGCCCAGGCGGGATAGTTTTACATTGTCGCTGTCGTTGGGGGCGGTGTAGCGGGAGAGCAGGTCCAGCTGGGTGACCGGGACGTAGAGCACATCCTTTTTGTCGTACTCGATGCGCAGATAATCCTTGGTAACGCCCTGCACGGCCATCCGCTGGATGCCCGCATAGCGGCCGATACCGTGGTTCTGGTGTACCACCAGGTCGCCCACGGCGATCTCGCTCAGGCTGTTTAGTGCGTCTTTGCTGCGCTTCTTCTTTTTCTGGGCGCTGCTGATGCCGAACGCCCGCGCCGTGAACAGCGCGTACTTGGCAAAAGGTACACTGCACCCGGCGGAAAGCTGCCCCGGCAGCACCTGCACCAGCCCCGCGCTGGGGGCGGCCTCCGGGTCGGTAGTGACCAGCAGCCCCTTGGTGCGCAGGTCTGCGGCCAGGCCCGCCGCGGCGCGCTGGGTGCCTGCCAATACGGTGACGGCCGCGCCGCCGTTGCAAAGCGGCTGCAAGTCCTCCAGCAGGCTTGCCACCTCGCCGCCCCAGGCGGGCAGCGTGTGGGCGGGCGCGTTGACGATCTCTTTTAACGGGATGTCCGGCATGCTGCGGGCAAAGTTCTCGGCACAGATCGTGCGGTGGTTGGCAGCCTGTGCCCAGAGATAGCCGCTCTCGGCATACAGGCCATCCAGCCCGGCGGCCAGTACGCCGTCCTGCAGCAGGGCGGAAATTTCCTCGCCCCGGCGGTAGGCGGTGGCGCGCTCGGCTTCCCGCAGGGAGGCAGGCTCCTCCAACACCAGCAGCGGATCATCAAAATAATCCAGCAGCGTGGCGGGCTGGGGATAGCGCACCGTAAGATATTTGTCCATGTTCACGGGCAGGGCACCGCCGTCCAGCTGGGCCAGTTCGGGGGCCAGGCAGGCTTCTAAGGCAGTGCGCTTTTTGCCACGGGACTTTTTGATGAACGCCCGCAAAAGCTCGGCGGCTTCGGCAGGGGAGCCGAACAGCACCTCCCGCGCAGGACTGACGTAGATCTTCTCAATGGGGTCCTCCCGGCGCTGGGTAGCCAGGTCGAAGGTGTGCATCGTGTCGATCTCATCGCCCCAAAACTCCATGCGCACGGGCAGCTTCATGTCCGGGGCGTACAGGTCCACGATGTCGCCGCGGATCGAGAACTGGCCCGGCCCGTCCACCTGGGCGCGGCGGGCGTACCCGGCGTTGTACAACAGCGCGGTCAGTTCGGCCCGGGGCACGGTGTCGCCGGGGTGCAGGGTGCGGGTGTTGTTACAAAACTCGGCCCGGGGCGTGGTGTACTGGGTCAGGCCCTCGTCCGGTACGCAGACGGCCTGCAGCCGCCCGCCTACGATGTCGCCCAACACGCTCAAGCGGCGGTACTCATACTCGCGGGCCGTGCCCTCGATGGGGCGCAGCACATAATCGCGGGCGGGGAACACGGCGGCGGGCACACCCAGGGCGTTCAGGTCCCCGGCAAAGCGGGTGGCCTCGGCCTCGCCGGGGGTCACGATGCAAAGGAAACGCCCGGTCTCTTTCGCCAGCGCGGCATAGACCATCGCCCGGCCGGAACCGGGTAAACCGAATAAGGCGCATGCCCCCGGTGCGGAGAGCGCATGCGCCAGTTTTTCATATTCGGCTGTTTTTGCAAAAAGTGATGAAAACAGCATAGTTACAATGTTTTTATAAAGTTACTGGTTCAGGAACTCGACCTTCAGCCAACCATACTGGCCGCCTACCTGTACAACCACCCAGCTGCCATCGCTGTTGGCACCCAGGGCGGTCACAGCGGTGCTGGCGGGTACGCTGGTCACCTTGTCAAAGTTGGTGCCGGGGCCGGCGCGCAGGTTCATGCTGGCATCGGCGGTGGTGGTGTAGCTGGGCTGCTCACCCTCGGCATACACGGTGGTGGGCTGCTCGGCCAGGCCGTCAAAGTTGGCGGGTGTCGGCTCCGGGGTGGGTTCCGGTGTCGGTTCGGGGGTCGGCTCCGGCTCGGTGGATTCGGCGGGCTCGGTGCTCTCCGGGGTCTGGGCTTCCACGCTGTCCCTCACGGCGGGTGTGCTGTCCACGTTGGAACTGGCCGAGGACGAAGTGCCGTCCAGCTTGCCGGTAATCAGCAAAAAGGAAAACACGATGCTGGCGGCCAGCATGACCACGCAGATCACAATGCGGATCAGGGCTTGTTTACGAAGATTGCTCATGGTTTACATCCCCTCAATGGTTGAACTTGTTCTGGGCGTACTGCAGGTTGCCGTCCATCAGCAGCTTGCAGGCATCCTCAATGTCCGGGTAGCGGTCGGTCATGGCCTTGCGGTCAGCAGGGGGCAGCTTGCCCAGCACCCAGGCGGCCAGGTCGTACTGCGGGTTGGGCTTGGCACCAATGCCAATGCGGATGCGGCTGAAATTCTCGGTGCCCAGGCTGGCAATGATGCTTTTCAGCCCGTTGTGGCCGCCCGCCGAGCCGTGTGGCCGGATGCGAAGGTGGCCCGGCTCCTGTGTGATGTCATCGCACAGCACGATGACATGGTCGGCCGGGATCTTGTAAAAGTTGGCGGCAGGGGCGATACTCTGGCCGCTCAGGTTCATATAGGTCAGCGGTTTCAGCAGCACGACCTTGTGGTCGCCCACCTGGGCGGTGCCGTACAGGCCCTGCCACTTGGTTTTGGCAATGTCGCAATGCCACTGGGCGGCCAGATAATCCAGCGCTTCAAACCCGGCATTGTGGCGGGTGCCGTCATATTTCGGTTCAGGGTTGCCCAGCCCGGCAATCAGCCAGTCTGCCCCGGAGGTCATTCCTAACATAAAAAAGGTCCTTTTGGTATGATAATTTAATTGGTGGAAGGTTTCACGTAAACAGTAATGTAGTTACTTTCGTCTGTCCAGACTTGGGTGTAATGGTTTTCTGAAACAAATTGGTTCATGAGTTCAGTCTTTTCAGCATCGGGATAAGCGGAAACAATCAAGACGGGCTGTTCAGCCTTTAACTGTTGCCAGTAATCTTCGTCGATTTCCGCGGAAATAAGAGTGAGCGGATACTGATAAGAATACTTTGTGGAGTGTCGACGATTCGTGTGGACGTACAAGGCATCCCAATTTCCATAAACAGAGATCGTATCGTCTGGGGAAGTGTTGGCCGTTATCACATCACAGATTTCTGCAGTTTGGCCTACGAAGTGGTTGTCGTGACGAGTAGAATAAATCGATGGAACTTTAGAAATTTGAGCAATCCACGGCGATGCACCAACGCTGCATAAGAGAAATGCACCCAATAGAAAGGATACAGCCTTTTCTGCCTGATTGCAATAGAAAAAAGCAGAAGCAATTGGAAACGCAAAAACAGGAATGAGTATCATTCCATAGTGGCCATAGTCCCTTCCCGACATGCTCAGCAAGAACAGTGTAACAATAAGGTAAAGAGAATAGGTGGCGTATAGGAAACGTTTTTCTTTGTTACTGTAGCAGAAAAAGAGAGAAGATACAATAGCAAACAGAAAAACAATGTTGTTAGCAAAAAAGCATAGTGTCTCCCATTTGGTGGATAGATTTGTATCGTCATTATTCGAATAGAGAAAATTAAAAAGGATATAAACATTCCAGAAATCACCTAAGGCGTGATTCATGCCAAGCCAAATAAGAAAAGGAACGGTGGAAATGGCAGTCCCGATTAAAAAAAAGAGAATGAAATGAAGAAGTTCAGCAAATTGCTTATGATACAGTTTGTTGAAAAAGATGGCAAGGCAAAATACAATCCAAAGGCTGATCATATTGGGACGAAGCATAAGTACACCGCCCATGCAGAAACCGCAAAGAATTAGGCGCAGGCGGGTAATAATCCCGTTCAAAAGATAATCTACAAAGATAAAGGTGGAAATTGCAATCAAAGGCATGGCATATTCTTCAACGAAGTTGCCATGTTCAAAATAATCATAAAGAGGAACCAGTGAGACAAACGCTACAATGCAAGACTGTAGCCGAGTGCAAAGCAGACACGAAATTCTGTAGATTACCCAAATAGTAATGGCAAGGGAAACAAACTCAATGCACCATATCCCGTAATTAGGGGATATCAAAGTGCCAACATAGTTTAGAAGATAGGTAAGTGGACCCTTATGATCGAAAGTGTCTTTGTATGGCATGTAACCTTTGCGCATCATCATGGCAACTGCCTGAAAAACGCTGGAATCTGTAGCTGATTCACCCTGGACCCAAGGACATAGAGGAGAGTCGGCGAGAACAATAAAGGCGCTGCATAAAAGAACGAAGAATAGGCAAATCCGCAATACGATGGTTGAAAAAGATTTCCTCATCATGAAAACTCCTATAAACAATATCTTTAAGCTACAACAGGCGTAAGGCCATTTGTTTTTTGAAATTTCCAAAGTCGCCTAAGGCATGGAATCCAATCAGAAAAATTTTCTTCACATTGATTGAATTTACGCCACCCTGGCGTGGCTTGAAGGAAATTTCGCGGAAAGCCGTGCGCTTGTGATAGTACACAAAAAAGTGGTGAGCATGATATTGGGAAGATTGTAATCCGGAGCAAAGAAATCCATGAACTTTTTCAAGACATCCGTATTCATCAGCCGAAAAGGCGCATTGGCATCAGGAACATCAACACCAAAATACAGGCGCAGAAGCAGACACACAACTTTTTCCACTATGGCGCGGTCTTTCCCGTCTCCCCGCACTGTCCGATTGCCGAAAATGCCGTCATACTGGTGGCGAAGCTCCCAGAACATACTAAATTCACGGGGGATGGTTTGGCCATCAGAGTCGGTTTGGAACACATAGTCCGCACCACAGGCAATTGCAAAATTGTATAGTGCAATCAACTTGGGCCCGTGCTGTTTCTCGGTGTCAGAAAGGATTCCTAACTGCGGGTGAGTTTTCATCAGTTCGGTAATGATTGCATGTGTGCGATCGGTGCTGCCGCTATCAGCAATTATAAGGCGGGATTCGGGTGCACCATACGCCAAGACGGGATACCACTGTTCGATGACATCGACAATTGTATCTTCCTCATTATAAGCAGGCATTACGATATATAAGCAATCCATTATATTATCCTTTGTGATAAATGTAATAAAAATTACTTGTTCTTCTTGTCGGCTTCCAATTTCTGCTTTTTGGCGATGTACTTCTGCAGCTTATTCTCGCCCCAGTTGTCGATCTCGGTCTGCTTGGCGCGCTCAATGCTCAGGGCACCGGCGGGCACATCATGGCCGATGGTGGAACCGGCGGCGGTGAAGGCGCGGTCGCCCACGGTGACGGGGGCCACCAGGTTGGTGTTGCAGCCGATGAAGGCGTAATCACCGATGGTGGTGTGATACTTGCCCTCACCATCGTAGTTGCAGGTGACGGTGCCGCAGCCGAAGTTGCAGTACTTGCCCACGGTAGCATCACCGATGTAGGTCAGGTGGCTGACGGTGTTGCCCTCGGCAAAGTCGGCGTTCTTGGTCTCGACATAAGCGCCCAGGTGGCAGCCCTCGGCAGTCTTGGTGCCGGTGCGCACATGGGTGAAAGGACCGATCTTGTTGTTGGGGCCGATGTGGCTCTCGTAGCACTGGCTGGCGTTGATGGTGGTGCCGGCCTCCACAACGGTATCCTCCAGCAGGGTGTTGGGGCCGATGACGCAGTTCTCGGCGATCACGGTCTTGCCGCGCAGGATGCACCCGGGCAGGATGACCGTACCGGGGGCGATAACGACCTCCGGCTCGATGTAGACATCTTTGCTGATGAACTCCACGCCGTTATCCAGGTGGCGCTCAAAGGTAGCAGCATAGCGCTGCTGGGCCAGTTCAAATTTCTCTTTGGCAGTAGACATGGGGAGAAGGATCCTCCTTTTATACATTTTATAATGACACAGCCCGCAGACGGGCAGGGGATAATTTTACGGATACACCTATTATACCCCACCGAAACAGATTTCGCAAGGTGGTTGAGAAAGTTTTGCGGGGCTGCAGCACCCGGTTAGTGTACAAAAACCGGCCCTTGAATCCCTAATGTTTTTGTATGAAATTGACGAACTGTATGACTTTACGCTTTCAGAACTTGCAATCCCTATAAAAATGGTATAGTATACATAAGTAGAGCAAATACTGCCTGCCGGGGGCATTTTTCCCCGGTGATTCACTTGGAGGTGTTTTTCCATGAGCAGCCCGCTGCTGGAAGTTAAAGATTTACAGGTCACTGTCGGTGAGGAAAACAAAATTCTTCTCGATGGCTTGAACCTTACCGTGAACCCCGGCGAGACCCATGTCCTGATGGGCCACAACGGTGCCGGTAAGTCCACTTTGATGAGCGCCCTGATGGGCGACCCCCGCTACACCGTCACCCGCGGCCAGATCATCTTCCGCGGCCAGGACATCACCCACGAGACCGCCGATGTCCGCGCCCGCGCCGGTATGTTCCTGTCCTTCCAGACACCCGAGGAGATCCCCGGTATCACGCTGGAAAGCTTCCTGCGCACGGCCCAGGCTGCCGTTACCGGCAAGCCTGTCAAGGTCATGAAGTTCCGCCACGAGCTGGCCGCCCAGATGGAAGCCCTGAACATGGACCCCGCCTACGCCGACCGTTACCTCAACGTGGGCTTCTCCGGCGGCGAGAAGAAGAAGGCGGAGATCCTGCAGCTGCTGATGCTCAAGCCCGCCCTGGCCCTGCTGGACGAGACCGATTCCGGCCTGGACGTTGACGCTGTCAAGACCGTTGCAAACGGCATCAAGGCGTACCATAACGACACCAACGCCCTCATCATCATCACCCACAACGCCAAGATCCTGGAGGGCCTGCAGGTCGATTACGTCCACGTGCTGGACGATGCCCGCATTGTCCGCACCGGCAACGGCGAACTGGTGAGCGAGATCATCGAGGAAGGCTTTGCCGCCCTGAAGGAGGACGAAGCCAAATGAGAGCCTTTGAGACTGAAAAGACCGATGTCGCCGAGGTAGACCGCAGCATTTACGATATTAAAGATGCGGCCAACGCGGCGTTTGAGGTCAGTTCCGGCCTGACACCGGAGATCGTGGAAAAGATCAGCGAGGAAAAGCACGATCCCGAATGGATGCGCGCGTTCCGCCTGAAAGCACTGGAAACCTACAACAAGATGCCGGTGCAGAACTGGGGCCCCTCCATCGAGGGCCTCGATATGAGCAACATCGTCACTTATGTGCGCCCTAACACCGAGATGCGCGGCAAGTGGAGCGAAGTGCCCGATGACATCAAAAACACCTTTGAGCGTCTGGGCATTCCCCAAGCCGAGCGCGCCAGCCTGGCTGGTGTCGGCGCTCAGTACGACTCCGAGGTCGTCTACCACAACGTCAAGGCCGAAGTGGCCGCCCAGGGCGTTGTGTACACCGATATGGAAAGTGCCCTGACCGGCCCCTATGCCGAGATGGTGCGCACCCACTTCATGAAGCTGGTGCCGCCCACCGACCATAAGTTCGCGGCCCTGCACGGCGCTGTGTGGAGCGGCGGCTCTTTCGTCTACGTCCCGGCGGGCGTACATGTGGAGATCCCGCTGCAGTCCTACTTCCGCCTAAACGCCCCCGGCGCAGGTCAGTTTGAGCATACCCTCATCATCGTAGACAAGGGTGCTTACCTGCACTTCATCGAGGGCTGCTCCGCCCCCAAGTACAATGTGGCCAACCTCCACGCAGGCTGTGTGGAGATTTTCGTTGGCGAGGGTGCCCGTGTGCGCTACTCCACCATCGAGAACTGGTCCAAGAACATGTACAACCTGAACACCAAGCGCGCCAAGGTGGAAAAGGGCGGCACCATTGAGTGGGTCTCCGGCTCTTTCGGTTCCCACACCAGCTGCCTGTACCCGATGAGCATCCTGCAGGGCGAGGGTGCCCGCATGGAGTTCACCGGCATCACTTTCGCCGGTGCAGGCCAGGATCTGGACACCGGTGCCAAGGTCGTGCATGCAGCCCCCCACACCACCAGCCACATCTCCACCAAGAGCATCGCCCGGGACGGCGGCATCTCCAACTTCCGTTCGTCCGTGGTCGTGCTGCCGGGTGCCGAGGGCAGCAAGTCCAGTGTCAGCTGCGAATCCCTGATGCTGGATGACCGCAGCCGCTCCGATACCATCCCCGAAATGGACATCCGCTGCGATGCCGTGGACGTTGGTCACGAGGCCAAGATCGGCCGCATCAGCGAGGATGCCATCTTCTACTTGATGAGCCGCGGCATCTCCGAGGAAGATGCCCGTGCGCTGATCGTTGGCGGCTTTGCCGAGCCTATCGCCAAGGAACTGCCGCTGGAATACGCCGTGGAAATGAACAACCTCATCCATCTTGAGATGAAGGGCAGCATCGGCTGAGAGGGGAGGAGCATAGTATGAATACGAATATGAACCGCCTGCCGGTGCCTACCTGGAACCACCTGGGCGTAAACTTTGCCCCGGATAAGGCCGCCCTGCCGGAGGTCCCCGCCAATGGCTGGGGCACCGCCGCTGCTACCGCCGCCGTGCCTGCGGGCATCCGCACCAACGGCCCGGCGGCAGAAACCTTTGATGCCTTTACCGAGTCCGGCATGGGCGCTGCCGCCGATGCTTTCCTGGCGGCCAACGCCAATGTGAAAGAACACCTTGCCGTGGGTGAGGGCGCTGCCATCGACACGCCCGCCGTCTTTACGGTGGAGCTGAACGAAGCCCACCCCTACGCGCTGACCTACCTGACCATCGATGCCGCTGCCAACAGCAGCCTGACCGTGGTGCAGGTGCTGCGCGGCGATGCCGAGGACGGCGCGGCAGCTTCTCTGGTGCGCATCAATGCCGCCGAGGGTGCCCATGTCAAACTGGTGCAGGTGCAGCTGCTGGGCGGCAATGCCCGCCGCTGGGGTGCCGTTGCCATCCAGCAGGCCGCCAGCTCCCAGGTGGAGCAGGTGCGCATTGAGCTGGGCGGTAAGGTTTCCGCCTGCGGTACCCGCACCCTGCAGGACCACAACAAGAGTGAATACGACCTGGATGCCGTCTACTTCGGCCGCGATAATGACGTGCTGGATTACAACGATGTCTCTGTCCAGATCGGCAAAGATACCCTGTGCGAGATGCACACCGCCGGTGTGTTGACCGGCAACGCTGACAAGATCCTGCGCGGCACGGTGGATTTCCGCCGTGGTGCCAAGCGTGGTGTCGGCCACGAGAGCGAGGACGTGCTGCTGTTCAGCCCCACGGCCCGCAACCGCACCGCCCCGCTGATCCTGTGCGGTGAGGAGGAAGTAGAGGGCCAGCACGCCGCCAGCGTGGGACGGCTGGATGAGAGCAAACTCTACTACCTGCGTTCCCGCGGCCTGAGCGAGAGCCAGGCGCGCCGCCTGATGGTGGATGCCCGCTTTGCCCCGGCTATCGAGAAGATCCCGCTGGAGGAGCTGCGCACCGAGGTGCGCGAAACTGTTGCACGGAGGCTTGATGATGAACAACTGGACGGCTGATTTCCCGATCCTGGCGGCCGATGAAAACGGCAACCGCCTGGTCTATCTGGACAGTGCCGCCACCACCCAGCACCCCAAGCAGGTGCTGGACGCTGTGGTGAACTACTATAATAAGGATAACGCCAACCCCCATCGCGGTGTGTACGAGCTGGCTATGCGCGCCACCGATGCCCACGAGGGTGCCCGCCATACCGTGGCAAAATTCTTTAACGCCGAGGATGACGAGATCGTCTTTACCCAGAACACCACCGAGGCACTGAACCTGGTGGCCTACAGCTACGGCATGCACTTTTTGCATGAGGGCGATGAGATCGTCATCTCCGTGGCAGAGCACCACTCTAACCTGGTGCCTTGGCAGCGCGTGGCCGAAGCCACCGGTGCCAAGCTGGTGTATATGTACCCCGGCAAGGACGGCCGCCTGACGCTGGACGAACTGGATAAAAAGATCACCGCCAAGACCAAGCTGGTCGGCATTGCGATGGTCTCCAACGTGCTGGGCCTGCGCGCCCCCGTGGAGGAGATCGTCAAGCGCGCCCACGCTGTGGGGGCCGTGGTGGTGCTGGACTGCGCCCAGAGCGCACCCCACACCCCCGTGGACGTGAAGAAGCTGGACGTGGATTTCGCGGCCTGCTCCGCCCACAAGCTGTACGCCCCCATGGGCATGGGTGCCCTGTACGCCCGCGCCGAACTGCTGGAGAAGATGCCCCCGTTCCTGAGCGGCGGCGATATGATCGGCGCTGTGCATGAGCACAAGGCCACCTGGGCCGAAGGCCCCCGCAAGTTTGAGGCCGGTACCCGCAACGTTGGCGGTGAGGTCGGCTTTGCCGCCGCCATCGAGTATATGAACAACATCGGCTGGGAAGCTATGGAATCCCACGAGCATATGCTGCTGGACCGTATGCTGTCCGGCATGCGCGCCATGCCCTGGCTGACCGTCTACGGCGAGCCGGTGGCCGATGGCCGTTACGGTGTCGTCAGCTTCAACGTCAATGACGTACACCCCCACGATGTGGCGACCATCCTGGATGCGGGCGGCGTAGCCGTGCGCGCCGGTCACCACTGCGCCCAGCCCCTGATGGAGTATCTGGGCATCGGCAGCTGCTGCCGCGCCAGCGTGGCCATCTACAACACCGCCGAGGATGTGGATGCCCTGCTGGAAAATCTTGAAAACGTACGAAAGGTGATGGGCCTGTGAACCTGAACGAACTGTATACCCAGATCATTACCGAGAACAGCCGCAGCAAAGAGAACCGCCACCCCGTGCCGGGTGCCACCCACAGCTTGGAGGGTGTCAACCCCAGCTGCGGCGATGACATCACCCTGCAGCTGCGGGTGCAGGATGGCGTGATCGAGGATGCCGGTTTCATCGGCAGTGGCTGCGCCATCTCCCAGGCATCGGCTTCGCTGATGATCGACCTGGTCAAGGGCCGCACGGTCGAGGATGCCCACCGCCTGATCTCCCTCTATTTCCAGATGATTAAAGGCAAGGTCACCCCCGAAGAACTGGACGATCTGGAGGACGTGGCCGCCCTGCAAGGCATCGCCCATGTGCCCGCCCGTGTCAAGTGCGCGGTGCTGGCCTGGCACACCCTGGAGGAAGCCCTGGACGGCGAAGGCAAGACCGGCAAAGTCACCACCGAGGATGCCGAATAATTTTATAGCGACATAAACCAAGCGGCAGAGCGTAAAAACTCTGCCGCTTGGTTTATGTTGTATCGCTACTGAAGGCCCCCTCTGGGAGGGGGGCTCCCGCGAAGCGGGTGGGGGAGAGAGCGTTGTAATTGTCTGAAAATTTTGGGTTTCGGAGCGTTTCTCTCCCTCAGTCAGCTTCGCTGACAGCTCCCTCACAGAGGGAGCCTTTAAGATTTACTGATTCCCGAACACGCCGTTCTGGTAATCGTTTTCCGAAATCATCCAACTTCGGTCCACCAGCCACATGCCGTTTTGCCATACGGCCTGGATGGTGTAATAATCCGTGGCGGTCTCCACTGCATTGGTGGTGTCGTTCACAGCTTCGTAGCTGGCGGCGGCGTTCACGGTCACGGTGCTGTCGCCGTACTCAATGTGCTCGGTGTCGCACACCATGTCGGACTTGTCCAGCGTAAAGGTCACAGCACCGGTGGCACCACTCTGGATGCCATCGGCCAGGCTTTGGCTGTGCAGGTCGGTCACGTAGCGCAGTTCGGCAGGGTCGGCGGCGTTGGCGGCGCGCAGGTAAGCGCGGTAATACACCGTCAGCATCGCATCCAGATATTCCTCATCGGGCTTGGCGTAGCCGTCTGCCTCGCAGGGCACAAAGGTGCCAAAGGTGGCGTTTTCGTTGCTGGGCTTGGACACCAGCGCCAGCGCCGTGCGGTAGCCGTCCCCCTCGGGCGAGACCACCCGCAGCAGGGTATCGGTGCGGGTCAGGGCGCTGCGGGCCATGTAGTAGCGGCCGGTGTCGCTGGTGCCGTGGGGCAGTTCCACGCCGTCAGCTGTCAGCGTAAAGGTGATGTTGGTGGGCAGGTTGTCCAGGTAAAAACGGTCGGCTTCGTCCAGCACAAGCTCGGCGGATTCCGGCGTAGTCTCGGCCGGGACCTGGATGTCTGCGGGCAGGGTGGCGGGCTTGTGCAGGGCAAAGTACACAACCACCACCGCCACGGCGCAAAGCAACACCACAGGCACCCACGGGGGCAGCCTGCGCCGTGCCGCGCCGGTTGGGCCGGACAGCGGATTGCCGCAAACCGGGCAGGTCTTGCGGTCGGGCTGGGTGATAGGCGAATTGCAGTGCGGGCAGCGTTTCATAGCAGTCCCCTCCTAACATGGTAATATGGTTTTGTACCCAGAGTATATCGGCAGGGGAGGGGCTTTGTCAATCGCCTTTTTCTGGAAAAAACACACGGGCGCGGGCGTATAAAATGGCCTTGGCTGCGGGCAGTGTGTTATAATAAAAACCACATCCACCCTGTAGGGGCCGATGCTTGCATCGGCCCGTGTGTTACTTAAAATTTTAAAGGAGACTCCCATGCCAACCCGCCGTTTTTTCACCGCCAATCAGCTGAAAGCCATCGCCCTGTTTTGTATGCTGCTGGACCACATGTGGGCTACCATCATCCCCGGTCAGGCGTGGATGACCTGTGTGGGCCGCATCGCGTTCCCCATCTTTGCCTTTGAACTGGCCCAGGGCTACACCCACACCCATGACCTGCGCGCCTACGCCAAGCGGCTGCTCCTGCTGGCCGTGGTGTCCGAGGTGCCTTTTGATATGGTAGCGGGCGGCAGTTTCTTTTACCCCTGGCACCAGAATGTGGCCTGGACGCTGCTGGCCGGGCTGTGGGCCTGCCGCTGTGCCGACCGCTGCCGCACGGCGCCCACCCTGCCGCAAAAGCTGCCGCCGCTGCTGGGTCTGCTGGCGGCGTTGATCCTGCCCGGCCTGCTGCTGACGGATTACGGCACGGCGGGGGTCATGATTATTTTGCTGTTCTGGCTTACCCGTGGGGGCGGCTGGCGTGGCTGCCTGGCCCAGGCGGTGGGGCTGTTTGTGATCAGCCAGTACATGCTCATCGGCCAGGCGTACCTGGTCGGCCCGTTTGAGATCCAGCAGGAGTGTTTCGCCCTGCTGGCCCTGCCGCTTTTGTGGCTTTACAACGGCCAGCGCGGCCGCAAAAACAAAGCCCTGCAGTACGCCGCCTACGCCTTTTACCCGGTGCATCTGCTGGTGTTGGGAATTCTGTTTATGATGTAGAGAAAGGCTCCCTTGTGCAAAGGGAGCTGTCAGCGAAGCTGACTGAGGGATTGTAACCTTGCGTTGTGACCCGACTTGCCCGGCAACCGAGGCAATCCCCCAGTCTGCGCTAACGCGCAGCCAGCCCCCTTTACACAAGGGGGCCTTTAGGTTTCTCGCTATTTAAAATACTCCCCAATCACCTTTTTATCCTCAAACGGCACCTTCCTCCCATCCCTGTCTATGGTCGTCTCGTGCCCTTTGCCCAGCACGGCAATAATATCGCCCTCTTGCCCCAGCCCCAGCGCATAATGCAAAGCGTCCCGCCGGTTGGCGATCTCCACACACGATGCCCCGTTCGATACCCGGGTCATCCCGGCGCGGATGTCGGCAAAAATATCGGCCAGCGGTTCGCCCCGGCTGTTGTCCTCGGTCACAATGCACAGGTCGGCCAGCCGGGCGCAGGCTTCGCCCATACCGGTGCGCCGTAAACGGCTGCGCCCGCCGCCGCACCCGAACACCGCGATCAGCCGCCGGGGATGGTACGCCCGCAGGGCGGTCAACACACTTTCCGCCGCTGCAGCATTATGGGCATAGTCCAACACTACGGTAAAGGGCGCAGGGCAGGGGATGACCTCGCACCGGCCCCGCACGGCAGCACCCCGCAGCCCGGCCTGCATGGCCGCTGCCGGCACACCCAGCACCCCCGCCGCCGCAATGGCCGCCAGCGCGTCCTGCACACTGAACGCCCCGGGCAGCGGCAATGTAAAATCTGCCACCCGCCCGCCGGGCATCCGCACGGTAAAATCCGTAACCAGCGCATCTGCCGTGCGCCGCGCGCTGAACCCCGGCAACGCCTGCCAATCCGCCGGATCGGTGATGCCATACCGCACCACCCGGCAGCTGTGCCCCTCCAAAATAGCGGGGGTCTCCCGGTCATCAGCGTTCACCACGCCCACTTTGCAGCGGCGGAACAGCACACTTTTCCAGGCGCGGTACTCGGCATAGCTGGCGTGTTCGCCGGGGCCGATATGGTCTGGTGATAAATTCGTGAACACACCTACGTCAAATTCGATGCCGCCCACCCGGTCCATCTTCAGCCCCAGGCTGGAAACTTCCATCACGCAGGCATCACAGCCGTCATCGGCCATGGCGCGCAAAATGTGCTGCAGATCGCAGCTTTCGGGGGTGGTGTACCCCAGTGTGTGCCGCTGCCCCGGCCATGCCGCGCCGTTGGTGCCAAGGCAGCCTACCCGCCGCCCTGCCGCCGTAAGGATCGCTGCCAGCAGATGGGCGGCGGTCGTTTTGCCCTTGGTGCCTGTGATGCCAATCATCGTCATCCGCCGCGCAGGAACCCCGTACAGCCGCGCCGCCATCAGCGCCAGCACCCGGCGGGCCTTGCCCGGTTCCGCCTGCACCAGCGCAGGGCCGTGGGGCGGGTCGTGGAGCGCATCCTCGTACACCAGCACCGCCGCTCCGGCCGCCGCAGCCGCATGGGCAAAGCGGCGGCCATCGGTGTGCTGCCCCGGCAGGCAGACAAACACGCAGCCGGGCGTTGCAGCGCGGGAATCACAGCAGACGGCGCTTACCTCGGTATCGGCGCGGCCCCGCACCAGGGTGCAGTCCAGCCCATCCAATAGGCGGCAAAGCATCATAGGGCATCCCTCGCTTTCCCTCCATACTATGCGCAATTTTGCCGTTGTAACCCTGGGTTGCGGGTTTGCCAAGCCCGCTTGCTGGACTTTTTCCACACCGCCTGCTACAATTGTTAAAAAAGGAGGTGGCCGCTATGACGCTGGGCCAAAATCTGCAGGCTGCCCGCAAAGCCAAGGGCCTGAGCCAGGAGACCCTGGCCGAACAGATCGGTGTAAGCCGCCAGGCGCTGGGCAAGTGGGAGAAGGACACCGCGCTGCCAGGTCTCGACAATTTGCAGGCCGCCGCCCAGGTGTTGGGCGTGTCGGTGGATACGCTGCTGGGCACCGGAAAAGCCAGCCCCGCCCCGGCGGTCACGCTGGATGCCCTGCGCGACCTGCTGGCCGCCCGCGATGCCGAACAGCGCAAACATCGCCGCTTGTGTGGCCTGCTGGGCGTTGCCGTGGCTATTGTGGTGGTACTGCTGCTGGGGGTGCAGAATCTTGCGTACCAGCGCAAAATGCAAAGCCTGACCGACAGCTACGCCATGCTGCAATCCCAGTTGAGCAGCACCACCGCCGACCTGACCAGCCGCATGGATGAACTGCAGGATGCCGTGCGCCAGGGCAAATCCACCGTGCTGGACTGGCGCTGGATGCCGGTGGATAAACTGCATAAGGACGCGCAAAACAGCTGGATGCCCGTGCTGGTGCAGGTCACGCCCAGCGAGAGCACCGCCGGCATGACCGCGCGGCTTTCGGTTGCCTATGGCGACACCACCGAACTGCACGATATGGAGGCGCTGGCCGGGGATATCTACCAGGCGCAGCTGGTGTTCACCGTGGGCCAAACCTACGACCTGACCATACAGTGGACCGCCGCCGATGGCACTGCCGCCAACGAAAAGCTGGGCACCGTGGACTTTACCGCCGCCCAGACCGAGCCGGAACTGGCCTGGGGCCGGGTGAATGCGGGCCTGGACTACGGCTATTACCTCAACCGCAGCGGCAATAAAAAGTACCTGCAATTAAGCTGCTACCCGGTCGAAGTGGAACTGACCGTGCCCACCTGGATGGAAATCGCCGATGTAACGCTGGAACTGCGCACAGGGCAGGAGGGCGAACCGCTGGCTGCCGCCCAGCTGGCCGCAGACGGCTGGTACAGCTCTGGCGAGGAGAACATGCTGCATGCCGTCTGGAACGGTACCTTTTATAAAGAGGACGGCCCCAACGAATGGCTGTATGCTACCGATGGCCTGCCCTTCTACCGCGCAATAGTAACCGACACCACCGGCGGTACCTGGACCTTTGAGATGCCGCTGGATGAAAAGTAAAATGCCCTGCAAAAATAAATATCAGGAAAATTGAAAAAAGTTGTTGACAAGTGCGCCCCATGTTGCTATAATATCATACGCAGCGTGCCCCATGGATAGGGCAAGAACCGCTATGCGCCCGTAGCTCAGCTGGATAGAGCAACTGCCTTCTAAGCAGTGGGCCGGGGGTTCGAGTCCCTTCGGGCGCATTTATGGTGCCTATGGCGCAGTTGGTTAGCGCGCCAGATTGTGGCTCTGGAGGCCGAGAGTTCGAATCTCTCTAGGCACCCCACCAAAGACCGCACAGTGATACACGCTGCGCGGTCTTTTCTTTTTATAATGGGCCGTCGCCAAGCGGTAAGGCAGAGGACTTTGACTCCTCCATCCGTCGGTTCAAATCCGGCCGGCCCAACCAAAGATGCAACCTCGAAAGGGGCTGCATCTTTTTTGTTGCGTGAAACTTTCGCAGGATATTCTAGGCCGGATTTGAACAGCCCGTGCCGGCGCTTGCGTCCCGCCGGCAAAAACAGCCCAGTGGGCTGTTTTTAGGGCGCGGCTTGCCAAATCCGGCCGGCCCAACCAACGCTACACCTTGTAAAGAGGTGTAGCGCTTTTTGTTTATATGGTTATAAAAGTGAGTGGCATAGGCCGGATTTGAACAGCCCGTGCTCCGCGCATATTACTTCCACCCTCCGGGCATACTACGGGCGGAGGTGTTTTGTATGTCTTATCTGGATTGTGCGCAGTATGATTGCTGCCATAACAAGGCTGGCTGCTGCTGCCTGAACGACATCAAGGTCCATCACACCGGCGAGAGCGATGCCGTCTGCAGCAGTTACCGCAACAGTGAGGGTTACGGCAACGTTGCTACCGACAACCAGCCTGCAGGCCCGGAAACCGAGATCGCCTGCGATGACCGGGGCTGCCGCCATCAGCAGGGGCATTGCTGCTGCGCCAGCCATGTCAGCGTGGACACCTGCAGCTGCGGCCCCGCCTGCGCTACACGGGCACCAAGATAACCGCAAGCTGCGCAAAAAGGCTTCCCTTATGGACTGGGGAAGCCTTTTTGTGTGCTTTTTAGTTGCGAAACACCGCATTTCGTTGTATAATAAGACGATATAGTAGGTTCTGTGCGCCCATACGTGGGTGCTGCACTATAAATCTGACGAAGCGAGGCGTTTTTATTATGGCTGCACAGCCCATCACCGTGCCGTTTGTCTCTTTCCGCCCCATGGAGCGGGAACTGGATGCTGATCTGCGCGCGGCTTTTGCCCGTGTGCTGGACAACAGCTGGTATATCGAGGGTAAGGAAGATGCCGCTTTTGAAGCTGCCTTTGCCGATTACTGCGGCGCAAAATACTGCGTTGGCTGCGGCAACGGCCTGGATGCCCTGGTACTTATCTTAAAGGCGCTGGGCATCGGCCCGGGGGATGAGGTCATCGTGCCCTCCAACACCTTTATCGCCACCGTGCTGGCTATCTCCTACGCCGGGGCAATGCCGGTGTTTGTGGAGCCGGTGCTGGCCAGCTACAACATTGACCCCGCCCGCATCGAGGCAGCTATCACCGAAAAAACCAAGGCCATCATGGCTGTGCATCTGTACGGCCAGTGCGCCGATATGGACCCCATTTTGAAGATCGCCCATGCCTACGGCCTGAAGGTGGTGGAGGATGCCGCCCAGGCCCACGGTGCCACCTACAAGGGCCGCAGCGCGGGCAGCTTGGGCGATGCCGCCGGGTTCAGCTTTTATCCCGGCAAAAACCTGGGTGCCCTGGGCGATGCTGGCTGCGTGACCACCAGCGATAAAGCCCTGGCCGAAAAGATCCGCGCCCTGGGCAACTACGGCAGCGACTATAAGTACCATCATATTTATAAAGGTCAGAACTCCCGCCTGGACGAGATGCAGGCGGCCTTCCTGGCGGCCAAGCTGCCCCACCTGGATGCCATGAACGCCCAGCGCCGCACCATTGCCGCCCGCTATTTTGCCGAGATCACCAACCCCGCCGTGACCCTGCCCACCGTGATGCCGGGCTGCGAGCATGTGTTCCACATCTTTGCCGTGCGCTGCAAAAACCGCGATGCACTGGAAAAACACCTGAATGAGCGGGGCATTGGCACCAACAAGCATTACCCCACGCCCATCCACCTGCAGGGCGCGTACAAAGAACTGGGCATCCCCGCCGGTGCGCTGCCCCTGGCCGAGGAGATCAGTGCCACTGAGCTGAGCCTGCCCATGTACTACGGTATGACCGAGGAACAGGTCACCGCCGTGATCGATGCCGTCAACAGCTTTAAGGAGTGACCATGCCCAAGGTAGGAATCGTTATCTCCAACTACAACGGCTGGCAGGATACGCTGGTTTGTCTGGACAGCCTGCAAAAGCAGACTTACAAAGACTTTGAAATTATCCTGCTGGATGATGCTTCGCCCAACGACTCGGTGGCGCAGCTGCAGGATAAACTGCCCGCTAATACGGTGTTTCTGCCCCAGCAGCAAAATCTGGGCTTCGCCGCCGTCAACAACGTGGGCATGCGCCGTGCGCTGGCCGATGGCTGCGACTTTGTGCTGCTTTTAAACAACGACACCGCCGTGGCCCCCGACATGCTGGAAACCCTGCTGCGGGAGACCCCGGCAGGCGCGGTAAGCTGCCCTAAAATGCTGTTTATGAACCCGCCGGACGAGATCTGGTTTGCGGGCGGCACGTTGGACCCGGCCACCGGCAAGGTGAAGCACCTGGGCGGCCACGCCAAGGACGGCCCAGCCTTTGCCGAAAAGCAGCAGGTGAGTTTTATCACGTTTTGCTGCGTACTGCTGCCGCGGACGGTCATTGAGCAGGTCGGTTATCTCGATGAGACGCTGTTTATGTACTGCGAGGATGTGGATTACTGCATCCGTTTGGCCCAGGCCGGTGTGCCGTTATGGTTCCTGCCCGATGCCAAACTGTGGCACAAGGCAGGCGGCAGTGCAGGGGGCATGCTGTCGGTGTACTATATCACCCGCAACACGCTGTACCTGACCTGCAAGGGAAAATCCCCCGCCTACGCGAAGCTGAAAACCGTGCTGCCCATCCTCACCGGTGCCGCCCGCTACGCGCTGACCAAGGCCCTGGGCCGCAAAAAAGGCCGCAGCTACGGTGCCTACCGTGGGGCCGTGGACTTCTGGAACGGCAAGATGGGGCGGATGGAAAACTGAACTTTAAAATATTGTAAGAAAGCGAGGAAAATGCCCATGCCGCTGCTGACGGTGATCGTACTACAATACCGCCCGGATTTTGCCGCCTTGCGCCGTACGCTGGCATCCCTCGCTATGCAGACAATGCGAGATTTCGAAGTGATCGTGGCGGATGATGGGTCTGAGCAGGATTACTTCGCAGAAACAAAAGCCTATCTGGAAGCCCACAGCATCCACCCGGCTGCTTTTGTGAAAGCAGAAAAAAATGGTGGAACCGTGAAAAATTTGCTGGGTGGTTTGCGCAAAGCAACTGGTCGCTGGGTGTTTGCGCCCTCACCGGGAGATTACCTGTACGATGCCGATACCCTGCGTTGGATGCTGGAAATTTTACAACGGGACGAACCCCGTGTGGGCTTTGGCGGATTGGCTGCCTATTGTGAACAGGCGGGCGTGCCTTGCCAGCTGCCGGGAGACACGCCGTTTGATAAAACACCTTATCAGGCAGGACATTTCGATGCTGCACAAGCCAAGCGCAATATGTTGCTGTATGATGATGGAATATGCGGTGCGGCGCTGTTTTATGAAAAAAGGCTTTTGGAAGACACTCTGACCCAAATGCAAGATCGAGTGCTGCTGGCAGAGGATTTCTCGGCCCGCCTGTTTACCGTGGAAGAAATCCCAATCGTCCACTATGACCGACTTATTACCTGGTATGAGATGGGTACAGGCGTTTCTACAGACAAAACTGCCGCCAGTGAAGCACGTATGCTGCGCGACTGGCGCGCCATGTTGACCCTGCTGCGGGAACTGTACCCCCATGACCGCATGGTCCGCCTGGCCTGGGAATACTACCATAACGACCGCCATAAGTCCCGCCTGGTGCGAGGACTGATCGGCCGCCTGGTGGTGCCGCAGAACTGCGCCTTTAAAAAAGCGCAGCGGAACTGGCAGCCGCCCATCAACGGCGACCTTGCCGAACTACAGAAAATCTACGCCTATGCCGAGGAGGACACAAACGCATGACAACTTTGCAGCGCGGGGAAGAAGCCCTGCTGCGCCGGGTAAAAGCCTTTGACTGGGCCCGGCTGAAAATCTGCTTTGCCGCCACGGCGCTGTGCATGCTGCTGGCCCACGGCTTTGCGTGGTTCAATCTGTTCCCCAGCCATGATGGGACCATCGTTGTTTTTGACGCGGACGTCGTTATGCTGCAGCTGGGCCGCTGGGTCGAACTGCCGTATTTCCGCTTTCTCCGTGGTCGGGTCAACAACCCCTGGCTGAACGGTGCGTATACTGTTTTTTGGACCGCATTGGCCATGTACCTTGCCAGCAGTCTGCTACAGCTGGGCCGCAAGGCTACAGCGGCGGTGTGTGCGGTTTTCAGCACAGCCATCAGCGTAACGCTGCTGTATGCGACCTATTATGATAAAACGGACGTGTACACCTGCGCCATGTTCCTGGCGTTCTTTGGTGTCTGTGCGGTGCGCCGCTGCCGCCGCCCCTGGCTGGGTGTGCTGCTCTGCGGCGGGTGCCTTTGCCTGTCCATGGGCCTGTACCAGGGCTACATCGAGTTCGCCATTGGCCTGTTCTTGCTCTGCCTGCTGCGGGACTGCCTGACCGAGGATCTGTCCTGGGCTGACTACCTGCGCCGGGGCTTTACTGCCGTAGCGGCGCTGCTGCTGGGCGGTGTGTTCTACGCAGTATCGATGAAAGCAGTGCTTGCTTATAAGCACCTGGAACTGATTGATACCGATAACGGCCTGCAGCAGATGGGCCGCGGCGGCGTATCCGTCTGGCTTTCCCGCCTGCCGGGGGCCTACAAGCAGGTGTTTTCCACACTGCTGGGCTACGATGTCTGGAACAACCGTGGCATGCGGCTGGCTACGGTCGTCTGCCTGCTGCTGGCGCTGGCCTGTCTGGTGCTGATCCTGCGCCGCAAACCGCGCCGCACTTTGGCACAAACGGTCATCCTGCTGGTGCTGCTGCCGCTGGGCTTGAACGTGGTGTACCTGCTCTCCGAGAAAGCCCCCACGCTGCTGATGCTGTACCCGGTGTACCTGGTGTACGCACTGGTGCTGCTGCTGACGGGCCTGGAGCCGGACACCACCCCCCGCAGCGCTGCCTGGCTGGCCTGCCTGCTGTGCGCTTTTATCACCGTGCAAAATGTGATTTATGCCAACGGCGCCTACACCTACCGCAAGCTGGTCTACGAGAACACACGCGCCCAGGTGTATACCATCATGGCGAAAGTGGAGGACCTGCCCGGCTATGTGGCAGGGGAGACCCCGGTGGTATTCTCCGGCGACTTTACGGATTCCAACTTCACCTACCACAACGACCTGCTCCGCCTGTATGAGGAAGGCGATACCGGCCTCTCCGGCTCGGCCATCACCTACGATGGCACCATCAAGTGGTGGTTCGGCAACATCATGGGCAGCAATGCCAAGGTCGTAAACACCCAGACGGAACTGGATGCCTGGGCCGAGAATCCCACCGTGCAGGCCATGCCCAGCTACCCCGCCAACGGCTGTATTGCTATGGTGGACGGCGCGGCTGTGATCAAGCTGTCCGACTAATATGCCAGAAGAAAGGCAGATACAACGATGATTATTCAAACGATCCGCATGAAAAGCGTCACCGCCGAGGGAATGGGTACCCTCTCGGTCTTTGAGGCCGAGCACGATGTGCCCTTTGCCATCAAGCGCATCTACTACATCCACGATGTCCCAGCGGGTGTCCAGCGCGGCGGCCACGCCCACAAAAAGCTGCGCCAAGTCTTGTGGTGCCCCTATGGAAAAATTCGCATTCGCCTGGACAATGGCCGCGAAAAGACCGATGTGATGCTGGATGACCCTACTATTGGCTTGGTCGTAGAACATTATATGTGGCGTGAAATGATATGGGAGCAGGATAATTCAGTGCTATGCGTAGCGGCGGATTCTTTCTATGATGCCGATGACTATATCCGCGACTATAATGAATTTCTGAACGCAGTCAAAGGAAAGGATCTGGACTAAACCATGCAATGGACCGTACAGCCCTATACCGTGGACCAGGAAGCAGCCTGGGATCGCTTTGTTATGAAAGAAAGCGGCAATGGAACTTTCCTGCAAACGCGTAATTTTCTGAATTATCACCCGGCGGGACGATTCGAGGATGCCTCCCTGATGGTGTATAACGAGCATGGAGGGCTGGCTGCTGTGGTACCTGGTGCTGTGCAGCAAGGAGAAGATGGCCGCAATGTGTTTCGGTCGCATCCAGGCAGCACCTACGGTGGCCTGGTACTGCGCAGTACGTACAATTCTGCAGCTAAAGCGATTGGAATTTTGGAAGCAGTAGAAGAATATCTCGCGGCTCGTTATGCGCATGTCGAGTTTCATCTGACACCAGACCTGTTTGAGGCGGTGGAAAATGAGGCGCTTGTCTATGCTTTCACCTACAAGGGCTATACCCAGTTTACCGAACTGAGCACTTGGGTACCGCTGAAAGAAAAAACTCCTGAATCGCTGTTGGCATCTTTCCGCCAGAATAAAAAGCAGGACGTTAAAAAGGCGCTGAAGCATGAACTGACATTTCGGCCATTGACGACCCGCGATGAGGTGGACACGTTTCACGCTTTGCTGCGGCAAAATCTGCAAAAATTTCACGTAGAACCCGTCCACACCGCAGAGGAACTGTGGGAGTTTAAAACACACCGTCTGCCGGATATTACGGACTATTACGGCGTGTTTGATGGCGATGTAATGACAGCTGGTGGTATGACGTTCTATTTTGAACAAGCAAACGTACTGCATACGCAATATTTGGCGGCGGATCTGAGCATCCACGATTATAGCCCGGCGGCATTCTTGTATTATCAGATGCTTTGCGTAGGGGCGGCCAGAGGGTGTAAAGCACTTTCTTGGGGCATTTCCACAGAAGAACATGGCAAGGTCTTGAACTTTGGCCTGGTGGAAAGCAAAGAAGGCTACGGAAGCCATCATGCTCTGAACCTGAGTTTCGCAAAAGATTTCTAAACAGGAGGAACCCGGATGGGAGAACCCAAGGTCAGCATCCTGATCTCATTTTACAATCTGGCACCCTATGTGGACGAAACATTGGAAAGTGTGCTGCATCAGGAAACGAATTTTCCCATCGAGGTCCTGTGTGCCGATGACGGTTCGGCTGACAATACGGTAGAAAAACTGCGCGGGTGGGAGAAAAAGTACCCGGATATCGTGCGTGTTTTCGTCATGGATTTTACACCGGGAGAAAAGCGCCCGCCGGATGTGCGCATCAAGCGCCTTAACGCGATCCGCGGCCGCCTTTTTAACGAAGCCCGCGGCGAGTATATCTGCTACCTGGATGGTGACGATTTTTATACCGATCCCCATAAATTGCAGAAGCAGGCGGATATTCTCGATGCAGACACCGCCCACACGTACGTTGCCTGCGGCCACAACGGATGCTTTTACTGGGCAAGTACCGGCAAAACAAAACCGATTGAAAAGCCGCTGCGGGCCTGCGTGCTGACCGCCAAAGAGTATTGGAGCTTTTTGTACATCCACACCAACGCCCTGATGTTCCGCAACCTGCGGCTGCAGGGCATTGATCCCTTTGCCAGCGGTGTGACCATCGATGATAATTTGCTGACGGCGCAGTTTTTGCCCTATGGCGGGATCTACTACCTGCCGGACTGCATGTTCAACTACCGCCAGACCGAGAACAGCACTTTCCACCTGCGCAGCCAGTACCAGAACTTTATGCTGAACTGCTTCATGATCTATGAACTGCAGCGCGTGGACAAAAGCCTGTTCCCCAGCAGTCTGGTGCGAATGATTTACGAGTATACGGAACTTTACAAGGCCCGCAACGACCCGCAGCTGGCAGAAGAAGCGCAGATCTTTATGCCGCGCTTCCGCAGTTACCACGCTGGCCGTCTCTGCCGCCTGGTGAACTACAGCCGCGAACCTCTGCCGGTGCGGCTTTGGAGTGAAGTGGAAAATAAGTTCTGGTTTTTCATGACCAGAGTGTTCCGTCACTTTATCTGGAAACCCAAAGTGCGCGCCCTGCTGGAAGAAGCCCGCATCAAGCTGGAACAGCAGCCTGCCGCTGAATAAATGATTACTACCCAAAAGGAAAGGACTGCCATGCCCAAAATCAGCGTGATTATTCCGGTTTATAAAGTAGAGCGCTACCTGGATGCCTGTGTAGCCAGCGTGGCGGGGCAGACCTATCCCGATTTGGAGATCATCCTGGTGGATGACGGCAGCCCCGACAGCTGCCCGGCCTTGTGTGATGGCTGGGCAGCGAAAGATGCCCGCATCCGGGTCATCCACCGGCCCAATGGCGGTCTTTCTGCCGCCCGCAACAGCGGGTTGGATGTCTGCACCGGCGATTACATTGCCTTTGTGGACAGTGATGACCGCCTGGAGCCGGAGACGCTGGAACGTGCGCTGCAGGCCCAGCAAGAGACTGGCGCAGAACTGGTGCTTTTCCACTATCTCTGCACCGATGAAAACAACCAGCCTTTGCCGGACCGTACCCCGGCGGACCGCGGGGAAGAAACACTGGACCCGCCCCACTTTTGGGAGCGATTCTTCGCCGGTGGCGATGCCTGCACCTATTACGTGGTGGCGTGGAACAAACTGTACAAAGCGGAGCTGTTCCGCACACTGCGCTATGCCGAGGGCAAGCGGTACGAGGACATGTTTCTTCTGCCGTACCTGGTTGGGCAGTGCCGGAAGATCCTCTGCCTGAACTTTCGTGGCTATCGCTATGCCCAGCGCACCGGCAGCATCATGGCCCAGGGCGATCCCCGCAACTACCTGGACCGCAGCGAATACCTGCTGGAATGGACCAACTGCTTTGCCGCCAAGGGCGACACCCTGCGGGCGGAGGGCCTGCTGAACGATGCCATCGCCAACCTGGCCGAGAAAGACCGCTTTGATCTTTCCACCCCCGCCCAGCAAACCCGCTACCGCGCCGCCTGCCGTGCCTGCGCCGAGGCCTACCGCGATTTGGCTAAACGTACCGGCCAGCGCAGTATGCTGCTGCGGGCCGCGCTGCTGCGCCTGGGACTGCCGGTTTACCAGGCATTCCTCAAACACAAAGCGTAAGGAGCTTTACTCATGGAGCAAACACAACCCAAAAAGCAGTACCATGTGCATTACGGTCCTGCCGGGGGCCGCACCCGCGTGGATTTTGACGAACTTTGGCGCTATAAGGACCTGATCTGGCTGTTTGTCAAGCGCGATTTTACCGTGCTGTACAAGCAGACGGTGCTGGGCCCGGCATGGATTTTGATTAACCCGCTGCTGTCCATGGCAATGTACACGGTCATGTTCGGCACCATTGCCAACCTGTCCACGGGCGGTGTGCCGCAGCCGCTGTTTTATCTGGCGGGCACGGCCGTGTGGACTTTTTTCTCCTCCTGCATCAATAAGGTGTCGGGCACCTTTACCACCAACTCCAACATCTTCAGTAAGGTCTACTTCCCGCGGCTGGCGATGCCGATTTCCACAATGCTGTCCGGGTTCATCAACTTCCTGGTGCAGTTTGTGATGTTCTTCTGCCTGCTGCTGTTTTATGTGGTGCGCGGCGAGGTAGCCCCCAGCTGGGCAGCCATGCCGCTGCTGCTGCCCATTGTGCTGCAGGTGGGCCTGCTGGGCCTGGGCTGCGGCATCATTGTGTCCAGCGTCACCACTCGTTACCGCGATCTGATGGTCGTTGTCACGTTCGGTGTGCAGCTGTGGATGTACGGTACGCCGGTGGTTTACCCGCTGTCGATGATCTCCAACCCGCTGCTGCGCGCTGTGATGATCGCCAACCCCATGACCGCCCCGATGGAAAGCTTCCGCGCGGTCTGCTTCCACTCCGGAGAAGTGTCGGTGCTGATGTGGGTCATTTCGCTGGCCTGGACGGTCGTGCTGCTGGCAGTGGGCATTTCGCTTTTCGGCAAGGTGGAAAAGACCTTTGTCGATACGGTCTGACGGGAGGTACAGCATGGAAAATCAGGAATTGATGATCCGCGTACAGGATGTCAAAAAGCAGTACCGCCTGGGCCAGATCGGCGGCGGGACGCTGCGCGGCGACCTGCAAAGCTGGTGGGCCCGCAAGCGCGGCAAAGAGGATCCTAACACCCAGATCGGCACCGACCAGCGCCTGGTGGGCACCACCTTTATGGCGCTCAACGGTGTCAGCTTTACGGTAAATAAAGGCGAGGCTGTGGGCATCATCGGCTCCAACGGCGCGGGTAAATCCACGCTGCTCAAGCTGTTGACCCACGTCACGGCCCCCACCTCCGGTGATATTGACCTGTACGGCCGCGTGGCCTCGATGCTGGAAGTCGGCACCGGCTTCCACCCGGAAATGACGGGCCGCGAAAATGTCTACCTGAACGGTGCGATTCTGGGCATGACCCGCGCCGAGATCGATGCCAAAATGGACCAGATCATCGAGTTCTCCGAGGTGGGTGACTTCATCGACACCCCGGTCAAGCGCTATTCCAGCGGCATGTACGTCAAGCTGGCTTTCAGTGTGGCCGCCCACCTGGACAGTGAGATCATGATTATGGACGAAGTTCTGGCCGTCGGTGACATGAAGTTCCAGCAAAAATGTTTGAACAAAATGCGGGAAGAAGCAACTTCCCGGGCCCGTACGATTTTGTATGTAAGCCATAACATGAATACGATCCGCCAGCTTTGTGACCGGTGCATCGTGCTGGATAAGGGCAAAGTTGTTTTTGAAGGTGACGTTGAAAAGGCGATTGAAATTTACCTTGGCAACCGCGCTAATTCGGACTGCGTGATCGATCTGGGAAGCATGGAACGTGCGCCGGAATTTAAAGACCATACGGTAACCATGAACTCTTTCGTGGCAGATGATAGAAAGACTGCTGTGTATGAAGTTGGCGAACAGCTGAAAGGTGTCCTGACGTGCCATTCCGATGCGGACAAAATAGCAGCACAGTTGCGTGTTATCATTAAAACAGCAGATGAAATCCCCATCACGATGCTGACTACGCGAAAAGGCTTTGATTTACGAACGGGCGAAAAAAAGGAATTGCCTTTTGCATTAGATACTGCACAACTTGCACCGGGCGATTATACCTGTAGTTTTGTGGTTTATGAGGTCAACGCGTTGGGCGGCACGGTCAACCTGGACGGGCTGAAAGATGTATATTGCTTTAAGGTGGTGGCCAAGCCGGGCTTTAACAATAATATGCCGTGGCTGAATCGTTATTGGGGCAGTGTATATGGTAATGAAATAGAAATCAGGCAAAGGAGTGTGGCGGAAAATGGATAAAATCAAGAAGTTTTTTGACTGCTATATTCCAACAGAAACCTGCAATCTGCGCTGCCATTACTGTTACATTGCACAGCAGCATCGCTTTGGAAAACGCTTGGCCAAGTTTACCCACAGCAAGGAGGAGACCCGAAGGGCTTTTGCGAAAGAACGGCTGGGGGGACCTTGCCTGTTTAACCTTTGCGCTGGAGGGGAAACTCTGCTGTCGGCAGAAGTATTGCCGCTGGTTAGAGAACTGCTGGAAGAAGGCCACTATGTTATGGTGGTCACAAACGGCACGATGACCAAGCGCTTTCAAGAGGCTGCAGCATGGCCGGAAGAACTGCGGCATCGATTAATGTTTAAAATTTCCTTTCACTACCTGGAAATGTTCCGCCTGAACATGATGGATACATTTTTCTCGAATGTAGATATTGTAAAAAAAAGCGGGATCTCTTTTACCGTTGAAATTACGCCCTCGGACGAATTGATGCCCTACATCGAGGAGGTGAAGAAAGAATGCATGGAGCGTTTGGGGGCATTGTGCCATATTACCGTTGGCCGTAATGATTGTACTGACGGCATTGACGTGCTGACCAAACTGAGTTTCGATGAGTATAAAAAGGTGTGGAGCCAGTTTGACTCGGAACTGTTTAGCTTTAAGATGGATCTCTATCACAAAAGATGTAACCGCAATTTTTGCTATGCGGGGCTGTGGAGTGCTTATATCAATCTGGACAACGGAGATATGCGCCAGTGTTACAGCGGTAAGATCCTAGACAATATTTATCATGACACCAGTAAACCACTGCATTTTGAAGCAGTGGGGTATGACTGTACCATGCCCTATTGTTTTAACGGCCATGCATTTGTTACACTGGGTGATGTCCCTTCCTGGGCGGCTCCGACTTATGCAGCGGTACGTAACCGGGTTTGCGAGGATGGAAGCGAGTGGCTCAGCCCGGAGATGAAGGGATTCCTTGGCAGCAAACTGGCAGAAAGCAACCCGGAGTACTCGGGAGCTTACAGGGCAATGCGCAAAGCTAAAAAAGTGGCAGGCGACTACACCAGCCGTGCTGTGCGGAAACTGAAACATGTTATGCGCTAAAAAGTGTATGAGATATGTGCTGACTGCAGCGCTGGCATTGATTCTTATAGCGATTAGTTTTGCTGCCGGTGTTTTATATGAACGCCCTATTGCCCTGCGCACGGAGGAGCAAGAACATACCATTCATGTGTCTGTGGATGATACGTTTTCACTGCTATGGGATCTGACGGAAAACCAGGATCAATACAGCAGTATCTTTGAGCAGCCGACGCTATCATATTTGCAGGAACTTCACAGAAAATATGGTGTAGTGTATAGTCTGTACTGCTATTATCAACAAAGCGACGCAAACGGAGTATTGCATACACTGGATGAAGTAACAGACCAATATCGCAGTGAGTTCGAGATGAATTCAGATTGGCTTCGGCTTTCATTCCATGCTATGGATGACAGGGCTTATCAAGACCAGCAGGCAGAAGAAGAAATGGCCTATTACGAAAAAACATTGCAAGAACTGCGCCGTATCGTGGGCAATAGTGCTGTTGATTATGGCTTTATACGATTGGATCGCTATGTGGGAAAGCGCGATTTGACCCGTGCCTTGGCAGCATTGCCAGATGGACCGCAGGGATTGTTTTGCGCGGAAGATCCGAACCGTTCAAGCTATGGTCTGACAGAGGAAGAAGAAAAAATCCTCTACCAGGATGATTGGTACACAGATGCAGACGGGATGCAGTATACCCCCACAGATGTGCGAATCGAAAATATAACTTGCCCGTTGGACTTTTATAAAGCACAACATCATATGGCAGGGCAGCAGGTACAGATCCTATTTACACATGAGTGGATATTGCAGGATGAGGCTGTACAGAAATATTTGGAATGGTTCCTTGCATATGGGAATAGTACGGGCGGAGTATTCCGATATTTAACGGTAGGAGTAGACAAAGAATGACAGCACTGGTAAAAAAGCTGAAGAAGATGCTGCGCCCGTGGAAACTATGTGCCATCGAAGCTGCAAAGCGCCGAAAATTTAAGAAGTATCTTACCACCCCGCGTGGTGCGAAAACGTATATTATGGGTACACCGCAATATACGAATTTGGGAGATAGTGCGATTGCGCTGGCACAGCGCGCTTTTTTAGAAAAAGCTGGTACGCCGAAAAATACGATTAAAGAAATTACACGGGAAGAATATCAAGAATATCATGCGCTGATTATGAAATGCGTAAAGCCGGGAGATAAGATCACCTGCATTGGCGGCGGCAATATGGGGGACGCGTGGCTAGATGAGGAATTGCTGCGCCAGCAAGTAATGAAAAACTTCCCGGAGCATGATATAATTGTTTTCCCGCAAACGATTTATTTTACGCCAACCAGGCAAGGAGACCAAGTAAAGCAGGAATCCATACCAATTTATGATCGACCAAGCTGTACACTGACAGCGCGGGAAGAAACCTCGTATTCGATCATGCAAGGAATATATCCCCATGCCAGCATCTTACTGACACCGGACATTGTGCTTTCTATGCAGGAAAAAGATTTTGGTGTGATGCCACAGCCGCGTAGCGGCATATTGCTAGTACTGCGTAATGATGAAGAAGCAGCTTTGACCCAAACCGACCGCGAAGGATTGCAGCAAAAGGCGGAGCAGAGCGGTGAGCCTGTCCGAAAAACGGATATGTATGCAAGTGAGCAGGTTACAAGAGAAAACCGTGCGGCACTTGCAAAAGCGAAGCTGGAAGAATTTGCGTCTGCCCGCCTGGTCGTTACAGATCGATTGCATGGCATGGTATTTGCGGCCCTTACCGGGACTCCTTGTGTGGTGCTTGGCAACTATAATCATAAAGTGTCTGGCACATATCAGTGGATACGTACGCTGCCGTATTTGCGCTATGTAAACACAGTGCAAGAAGCGGGTCAAGAGATGAACGGTCTTTTGCAGATGCAGCCGGGTGTTTATCCGCCAGAATTGCTAGAGGATAAGTATGCCCCCTTGATGGATGCAGTACAAAAACAATAGTAAAATAAACAAGGCAGAGAGTAATTTGGAAAACTCTCTGCCTTGTTGCTTTATTTACCGATAATCGATTCCCAGCGTGGGCAAACCGTTCAGAGTCCAATCGGCCAGGTTGCCGTCCTGGTACTCGTAGTAGCCTTGGGCGGCGATCATGGCACCGTTGTCGCCGCAGTATTTCAACTCCGGCAGGAATACGCGGGCACCCAGCTTTTGGGCACCATCGTTCACCAGCTGGCGCAGGCGGCCGTTGGCGGCCACACCGCCAGCCAGCACAACCTGCTTGGCACCGGTGTCGGCGGCAGCGGCCAGCAGCTTTTTCGCCAAGATCTGGTCGATGCGCTCCTGGAAGCTGGCGGCCATGTCGGCCACGTTGACCGGCTGGCCTTTCTGCTCGGCGTTGTGTACCTCGTTGATAACGGCGGTTTTCAGGCCGCTGAAACTGACGTTGTACTTGCCCTCCACATGGGGCACCGGCAGCTTGTAAGCGTGGGGGTCGCCATCGCGGGCGGCGGCGGCTACGCTGGGGCCGCCGGGGTAGGGCAGGCCCAACGTGCGGGCTACCTTGTCGTAGGCTTCGCCGGCGGCATCGTCCACGGTGCGGCCTAGGACCTTGTAGCGGCACCAGTCCTCCACCATCACGATGTGGCTGTGCCCGCCGCTGGCTACCAGGCAGAGGAACGGCGGATGCAGGCTTTGGTGGGTCAGGTAGTTGGCGGCAATGTGCCCACGCAGATGATGCACCGGTACCAGCGGTTTGCCCGCCGCATAGGCCAGGCCCTTGGCAAAGTTGACACCCACCAGCACGGCACCGATCAGGCCGGGCGCAAAGGTGACGGCCACAGCGTCCACATCCTTCATCGTCATGTTGGCATCGGCTAGGGCCTTATCCACGGTGGCGCTGATATACTCGGCGTGGCGGCGGCTGGCGATCTCCGGCACAACGCCGCCGTACAGGGCCTGCTCTTTCACGCTGGTGGAGATCACGTTGGAGATGACCTTGCGGCCATCCTCCACGATCGCCGCCGCAGTCTCATCGCAGGTCGATTCAATTCCTAAAACATACATTTCATTCACCCTTATTGTGACTCTAACTGGCAAAAGCACTTTGTAGGGGCGAACATTGTTCGCCCGTGGAGTCTGGCATAACATCGAAATCTCACGGGCGGATATAGAATCCGCCCTACGCGCACCATGAAAATTACAATCTCACATTTTATCCCGTAGGGGCGCATTCCATATGCGCCCGGGTGCCTTGCGCTGCCGGCAATTTCCTCGGGCGAGCACTGCTCGCCCCTACAGTGATGTGCGTAAAATCACGATTCTCCGTAAATTTAATGCGCTTCCAGCCAGGTTTTGCCGGTGCCTACCTCGGTGGTCAGGGGCACACTGTAGTGTACAACATGCTCCATTTCCTCCTGCAAAATGCGGCGCACGGTGTCTACCTCGCTGTCCGGCGCTTCCACGATCAATTCATCGTGGACTTGCAGCAACAGGCGGGCCTGCAATTTCTCATCCCGCAGGCGCTGCCATACATGCACCATAGCCAGCTTGATAATGTCCGCCGCCGTGCCCTGGATGGGCGTGTTGCGGGCCATCCGTTCGCCGCTGGCGCGCACCTGGAAGTTGGAACTTGCCAGCTCTGGCAAAGCGCGGCGGCGGCCAAACAGCGTTTCTACGTAGCCTTTTTCCTTGGCGTGGGCAATGCAGTCCTGCATATAGCCGTCCACCTTGGGGAAGGTGTCCAGGTAGGTCTTTAAGAAAGCATCCGCCTCTTTCACCGAAACATCCAGATCCTTGCTCAGCGAGTAGGCACCCTTGCCGTACATGATGCCAAAGTTGATGGCCTTGCTGGCCGAGCGCAGCTGCGGTGTGACCTCGCTTTCGGGGATGTGGTAAATTTTGGCGGCGGTGGAACGGTGGATGTCCGCGCCGTTCAAAAACGCCTGCTGCATGTGCTCATCGCCGGTGATGTGCGCCAGAATACGCAGCTCGATCTGGGAGTAGTCGGCATCCACCAGCTGCTGGCCGTCCCCGGCCACAAAGTAACCGCGCAGGCGGCTGCCCAGCTCGGTGCGGATGGGAATGTTCTGCAGGTTCGGCTCGGAAGAAGAAATACGTCCCGTGCGGGTCTCGGTCTGGATAAAGGTGGAGTGTACCCTTCCGTCCGCTGCTTGCGCTGCCAGCAGGCCGTCCACGTAGGTGGAAAGCAGCTTGGCGTAGGTGCGATACTTTAAGATCTCGTCAATGACCGGGCTGTAGGGCCGCAGACTTTCCAGCGTGGCGGCATCGGTGGAGTAGCCGCGGGCGTTCTTCTTACGCGGCGGCAGACCCAGCTTGTCGAACAGGGCTTCGCCCAGCTGCTTGGGGCTGTTTACGTTGAACTCATAGCCCACCTCGGCATAGATGCTCTGCAAAATGCCGTCCAGTTCGCCTCGCAGGCTGTCACCAAAGGTGCGGATACCGTCAGCGTCCACAGCAAAGCCGATGCGCTCCATGTCTGCCAGCACACGGGCCAGCGGCAGTTCCATCTCATCGTGCAGCTTGCGCTGGCCGCTGGCATCCAGTTCGGTGGCCAGCTTTTCCAGCAGTGCCGCCAGCACCCCGGCATCGGGGGCAGCTTCGCAGTGGAACGCCGCCGCCACGCCGTACTCGGCGGCCAAGGACTTTACGGCGTAGCCGCTGGCCGAAGGGTTGAGCAGGTATGCGGCCAGCTTGCCGTCAAAGTGCAGCGCTTTGCCAATGTGCCCCTGCTCCAGCGCCAGGCGGTAAAGGGGTTTGGCATCAAAAGCCCAGATTTCGGCATCGCCGTCCAGCAGGGCAGCCAGGCGGTCGTTGCCGGGCAGGTAGATTTCCTGGCCCTGCACAGCGTACCAGCTGCCATCGGCGTTCTGCGCCACAAACAGGCGGCCCTCCACCAGCAGCGGCAGGGGGGCAGGCTCCACTTCTTCCAGCGGGGCAGCGTCCACGGGGGCAGCTGCAGCGCCGCCCTCCTCCAGGCCCCAGCGGTCCACCATTTTGTGCATCTCCAGCGCGGCCAGCAGCTGGGCGGCTGCGGCGGGGTCACCGGGCTGGCGGATATAGGCAGCGGGGTCGGTCTCAATAGGTGCATCCTTGCGGATTGTGCCCAGCATGTAGGACAGATCGGCCTTATCGCGGTTGGCGGAAAGCTTCGCCCGCTGGCCGGGCTTGATGGCCTTGTCCTCCAGGTTCGCGTAAATATTTTCCAACGTGCCGAACTTCGCCACCAGGGCCAGGGCGGTTTTCTCGCCGATACCCGGTACGCCGGGGATGTTATCGGACGAATCGCCCATCAGGCTCTTGACATCGATCAGCTGCGGCGGCTCCACGCCGTACTTTTCGCGGATGGCGGCGGGGTCCATAGGGATGGTCTCTTTGTTGGTAGCCAGCAGCACGGTGGTGTTGTCGTCCACCAACTGCAGGCTGTCCCGGTCGCCGGTAGCCAGCAGGGTAGTGCCCCCGGCGGCCTCGCAGGCGGCGGCCAGGGTGCCTAAAATATCGTCCGCCTCCCAGCCCTCGTGGCTGACCTGCACAAAACCCAGGTCGGTCAGCAGTTCTTTCAGTACGGGCATTTGCTGGGCCAGTTCCTCCGGCATGCCGTGGCGGGTGGCCTTGTAGCCATCGTAGGCCTTGTGGCGGAAGGTCGGGGCGCGCAGGTCCCAGGCAATGGCTACTGCATCGGGCTTGTGGGCAGTGAGCAGGTTGAGCAGTATATTCTGGAAGCCGTAAATGGCGTTGGTATAGCGGCCGTCCTTGGTCGTCAGCAGCTTAATGCCGAAAAACGCGCGGTTGACCAGACTGTTGCCGTCCAGTACCATCAGTTTCATAGTGTTGCTCCTTTTTAAATCGGATGTAAACAATCTATCTTTTAGTATACCACAAATGCGGGATTTATGGTAGAATAGGATTTGAAATTCATGTAGCGAGGAACCACTATGCAGTTACGCAATTTGCAGATCCCCACGGGGGCGGTGTTTGCCCCGATGGCGGGCCTGACCGATGCCGCCTGCCGCCACCTGATGGCTGACCACGGCGCGGCCTGGACCGTCAGCGAGATGGCCAGCGCCAAGGCCCTGAACTTTAACGATCAAAAATCCTTTGCCCTGCTGAAAGATGCCCACCCCCACGGCCTGTATGCCATCCAGCTGTTCGGCTGTGAGCCGGAAGCCATGGAAAAGGCCATTCTGCTGGTGCGGGAAAAAGGCATACAGTTTGATATCCTGGACATCAACATGGGCTGTCCCGCGCCCAAAATTACCAACAGCGGCGCGGGCAGTAAGCTGCTGCTGGACCCGCCCCTCTGCGGGCGGATGGTCGCTGCGGCCCGCCGCGCCCTGGGCGAGGATACGCCCCTGACGGTCAAGATGCGCATCGGCTGGGATGCCGACCACCTGACCGGCGTGGAAGTTGCCAAACAGTGCGAGGCCAACGGTGCTGACCTGATCGCCGTACATGGCCGCACACGGGAGCAGATGTATATCCCGCCCATCGATGCGAAGGCTATCGCGGCCATCAAGCAGGCGGTGTCCATCCCGGTGCTGGCTAACGGCGACATCACCTCTGCCGAGGGTGCCCTTACCTTATTAAAAGAGACCGGCTGCGATGGTGTCATGGTCGGCCGTGGTGCGCTGGGTGACCCGTGGCTGTTTGCACAGATCCGCGCGGCCCTGCTGGGGGAGGAAGCCCCCGCCGAGCCGACCCTGAACCAGCGGATGAACGCCCTGCGGGCGCAGATCTACGAAATGTGCGAGGAAAAGGGCGAATGGCTCGCCATGCCCCAGGCCCGCAGCCAGGCCATGCACTACATGAAAGGCCTGCGGGGCGCAGCCTCCCTGCGGCGCTACTGCTCCATGCTGGAGCATTTCACCGATGTGGACAAGCTGATCGATGCGGTGTATCGGCTGCAGGAGTGAGAAAAGGCAAGAACACTCTGTAGGGGCGGATGCTTGCATCCGCCCGCGGGTCGATGCAAGCATCGACCCCTACAAGCGCGGCAGGCTTATTTTAAAATCTCCCCCTCGTCAGTTCATCCAGATTCTGCGTATAGCACGGCAGCATGTGGGTGATGAAATACTCTGCCTCGGGGCAGTCCATCTCGTGCAGGGCGGCCAGCTGCTGCTCCCGCGCGGCTTCAAACTCCCGGTTGCCGCTCTCGCATTCCTCTAAGCACGTGATTAGAGCCGAAAGCCGGTCGGCCGCTTTTAAAATTTTCCGCTCGCTCTCATTCAACACGCGGCCGGTCAAAAAGGCTTCGGTCTCGCCGCGCAGCGCTTCGGGCTGCAGGCTGGCCATCAGCCGGGCGCTTTCCTGCTCCACCGCCTTGTAGGCACTGCGCAGGGCTTCGTTTTTATACTTTACCGGGGTGGGCATGTCGCCGGTCAAAATCTCCGGTGCATCGTGGTACAGCGCCGCCGTGGCGACCATTTCGGGCCGCAGGTCGGCCCCCGTGCCCAGGCACTTTTGGCTGATTAAGCACAGCGCGTGGGCCAGCAGGGCGGTATCCGCCGTGTGTTCGCTCAGGCTTTCGGCGCGGCCGCTGCGCATCAGGCTCCAGCGGGTGATGTACTTCATGCGGCCCACCAGGGCACTGAAGGGATAAGTTTTCATCTTGCACGATCCTCTCTGTGGTGTTACTATCAGTATACCATGATTTTACCAAAAACAAAGTCCCATGGTTCGGACTTTCAGCGGGGTTTGTTATGAAATTGCAGCTTCCTGGTAAAAAAACAAGATACTGGCAGGTGTTCTGGCTCTGCCTGCTGGCGGCGGCCGCCCTGTTTGCGCCCCACTGCCTGGTGGATGCCATCGCAGGCGGCGGGTACTTCCATTACGCGGGCGATTTCAACGACCAGCAGATCAACTTTTACCAGTACGCCAACAGCTTTATCAAGCAGGGCGGCAGCTTCAGCTGGGCCACCGACCTGGGCAGCGGGTTCGTCAACTCCTACTCGTTTTACCTGTTGGGCAGTCCGTTTTTCTGGCTGACACTGCTGGTGCCCGCGCGGTTTATGCCGTGGATGATGGTGCCGCTGCTCTGCTTTAAAATTGCCTTGGCCGGGGGCGGCGGCTACCTCTGGGCGCGCCGCTGGGTCCGGGACGAGGATTGGAGCGTCTTGGCCGGGTGCCTGTACGCATTCTCCGGCTTTACGGTGTACAACATCTTCTTCAACCACTTTTTGGACGTGGTAGCGCTGTTCCCATACATGTTGGCGGCGCTGGACGATGCAGTCATCGATGGCAAAAAAGGCCGATTCCCGTTCTGGGTAGCGGTGAACCTGCTCAACAACTATTTCTTCTTTGCCGGGCAGGCCGTCTTTCTCATCATCTACTTTTTCTGTATGCTGGCGGGCCATGCCTACAAGATCGGCCCCCGCAAGTTTGCGCTGCTGGCAGGGGAGACCCTGCTGGGCTGCGCCATGGGCTGTGTGCTGCTGCTCCCGGCGGGGCTGTCGCTGCTGCAAAACCCGCGCACCATCGACCCGTTCAACGGCATGGGATACCTGGTCTACGGCAAGGCGCAGCAGTACGGTGCCATTTTTTACAGCGCCTTTTTAATGCCGGATGCCCCTTATTTCAAGGATATGTTCAGCGAGGGCATCCTCAAGCATACCAGCATGACGGCTTACCTGCCGGTGGTGGGCATTGCGGGCGGGCTGGCGTTCTGCCGTGGGCGGCGCAGCCATCCGTTCACCTACATTTTAAAGGTGTGCGTGGTCTGTGCCTTTGTGCCCATCCTCAACAGCCTGTTCTATGCCCTCAATTCCAGCTACTATGCCCGGTGGTACTATATGCCGGTGCTGGTGCTGTGCGGGGCTACGGCCTCGCTGCTGGCGCGGCCCCATCTAGCCCGGCGGGAACTGCCCCGCGCCTGGGGGCTGACGCTGGCCGTCACCCTCTCGGCGGCGGCGTTCGGCCTGGTGCCCTATACCGACGATGACGGTGTGACCACCCTCGGCATCACCGAGGAACCCGCCCGTTTCTGGGCTATCCTGGGTGTGTCGGTGCTGGGGCTGGTGATTTTTGGCGTGTTGTGGCATTTCTTCCGCGACCGCCAGCGCTGGTCCACCGTGCTGCTGGCCGCCGTGCTGGCGTTCAGCTTCGTCTACGGCAGCGTCCACCTCTCGCTGACCAAATACGCCCAGTGGGACACCGACAGCGACCTGATCGCCGAGACCTACGGTTCGGTGCAGGAAGTGCGGGATGCCCTGCCGGAGGATGCGTTCTACCGCATCGATGCCTACGGGGCCCACAACAATCTGGGCCTGTGGTTTGACGAAAGCTGCCTGCAGTTCTTCAACTCCACCGTGGCCCCCAGCATCATGGAATTTTACCCCGAGGTGGGCGTTAAGCGGGATGTCAATTCCAAGCCGGAGGCCAAAAACTACGCCCTGCGCGGGCTGCTAAGTGTGCGCTACACGCTGGCAGCCAAAAATGCCGACAGCGGCTGGCAGGGCGAAAAGCTGGATGGCTGGGACCTGGTGGGCAGCACCAGCGCCTACCAGATCTACGAAAACAAAAACTGGGTGCCCATGGGTTTTGCCCAGCGGTATTACGTCACCGCCGACCAGCTGGACCTGGTAGGGGAGGACAGCCGTGCCCAGGTGCTGCTGCGGGCGGTACTGCTGGACGAGGACCAGATCGCCGCATACAGCGACCTGCTGCAGCCCATCCCGGACGACCAGTTGACCAACTGCACCCAGGACGCGTATGCCGAGGACTGCGCTGCCTGCCGCGCCGAAACGGTGGAAGCCTTTACCGCCACCCGCACCGGCTTTACCGCCGAGACAAATTATGATACCGACAAGCTGGTGTTTTTCAGTGTGCCCTACGATGACGGCTTTACCGCCACCATCAATGGGGAGCCTGCAAAACTGGAAAAAGTCGATAACGGCCTGATGGCCCTGCGCGTCCCGGCGGGCCAGGCCAGCATTACTTGCACCTACCACACCCCCGGCCTGCGCACCAGCACCGTCATCAGTCTGGCCGCGCTGGCGGTGTATGGGGCGTATCTGGTGTACCTGAATAAACAACGAAAGAGGAACCCTCATGTCTGATTATGCACAGCAGCTTGCTGCCGAATTGAACCTTTCTGCTAAAAATGTCCAGGGTGCGATCGATCTGATCGACCAGGGCAACACCATCCCGTTCATCGCCCGCTACCGCAAGGAAGCTACCGGCTCGATGGATGACCAGGTGCTGCGTGACCTGGGCGACCGCCTGGAATACCTGCGCGGCCTGGATAAGCGCAAGGAGGAGGTCACTTCCTCCATCACCGAGCAGGGCGCTATGACCCCCGAACTGACCGCCGCTCTCTCCAAAGCCAAAACGCTGGCCGAGGTCGAGGACCTTTACCGCCCCTACAAGCCCAAGCGCAAGACCCGCGCCAGCATTGCCAAGGCCCGCGGCTTGCAGCCCCTGGCCGATGCCCTGCTCAAGCAGGATGCCGCCTTTGACCCCAACGCCGCCGCAGTCGACTACATCAACGAGGAAGTCCCCGATGCTGCCGCCGCCCTGGCCGGGGCTAAGGATATCATCGCCGAGACTGTTTCGGACGATGCTGCCTGCCGCGCCGAACTGCGCCGCTACTACCGTGCCTTTGGCCGCATCACCAGCGTTAAGGCCAAGGACGAGGACAGCGTCTACGCCCAGTATTACGACTACGCCGAGCCGCTGAACAAGATCCCCGGCCACCGTGTGCTGGCCCTGGATCGCGGCGAGCGGGAAGGCTTTTTGAAAGTCAGCATCCAGGTGGATGCCGAGCGCGCCGGGGGCATTGTGGCCTGGATGTTTGCCCGCAAAAAGACCGGCGGTGCCAGCGCCCTGCTGGTAGAAGAAGCCGCCCTGGATGCCTACAGCCGTCTGATCCATCCCAGCCTGGAAAACGAACTGCGGGGCGAACTGTCGGATGCCGCCGCCGAGGGCGCGATCCACGTCTTTGGCGACAACCTGCGCCAGCTGCTGCTGCAGCCGCCCATCCGGGGTAAAACGGTCATGGGCCTGGACCCCGGCTACCGTATGGGCTGCAAGGTGGCTGTTGTTGACCCCACCGGCAAGGTGCTGGATACCAACGTTGTCTACCCCGTGCCGGAGTTCAAGCGGGTCGACCAGGCCAAAAAGACCATCAAATCCATGGTGCTGAAAAACGGCGTGGAGGTCATGGCTGTCGGCAACGGCACCGCCGGCCACGAGACTGAGGAGTTCGCCGCCCAGGTTATTCGCGAACTGGCCGAGGAAAAGAACCTGCACTTGCAGTACATGGTCGTCAGCGAGGCGGGCGCATCGGTCTATTCTGCCAGCAAGCTGGCCGCCGAGGAATTCCCCCAGTACGATGTCAACCTGCGCAGCGCCGTGTCCATCGCCCGCCGCCTGCAGGATCCGCTGGCCGAGCTGGTCAAGATCGACCCCAAGGCGGTCGGCGTGGGCCAGTACCAGCACGACATGCCCCAAAAGCGCCTGAACGAGACGCTGGACGGTGTGGTCGAGGACTGCGTCAACTCGGTGGGCGTTGACCTGAACACCGCCAGTGCACCGCTGCTGCGCCGTGTGGCCGGTGTCAGCGCCGCCACAGCCAAAAACATTGTTGCCTGGCGCGAGGAGGAGGGCGCATTCACTTCTCGCGCGCAGCTGAAAAAGGTCAAGGGCCTCGGACCCAAGGCCTATGAGCAGTGCGCGGGCTTCCTGCGCCTGCCCGAGGCCAAGAACCGCCTGGACGCTACCGCTGTCCACCCCGAAAGCTACCCCGCCGCCAAGGCCCTGCTGGATGCCTGCGGCTACACCACCGCCGAGATCGGCAGCGATAAGCTGGCGGGCCTGCCTGCCGCTGTCAAGGCCAAGGGCACCAAGAACCTGTGCGAGACTTTGGGCATCGGTGAGCCGACGCTGAACGACATCGTGGCCGAGCTGTGCAAGCCGGGCCGCGATGTACGCGACAGCCTGCCCAAGCCCCTGCTGCGCAGCGATGTCATGAGTCTGGAGGACCTGAAGCCCGGTATGGAACTGACCGGCACCGTGCGCAATGTCATCGACTTTGGCGCGTTTGTCGACCTGGGTGTGCATCAGGACGGCCTTGTGCATGTCTCCCAGATCAGCGATAAGTTCATCAAGCATCCCAGCGAGGTGCTGAAGGTGGGCGATATTGTCAGAGTAAAGGTTTTAAGCGTGGATACCGCCAAAAAGCGCATTGCCCTGACGATGAAGGGCCTGCATTGACCCTTTGCATGGAAAAGAAACTGAAAATTTGTACATTTGTTGCAGCATGAAAAAATCTGCCGTTTGTTTGTTGTGCCAAACAGCAAATAAACTGCGCAAAAATAAGCGAAAATATTGTAAAAATATAAAAACAAATAAGTGAAAACATAAATCCTGTGTAAACATAGCGACAAATCTGTTAAAACTGTAGCAAAGTCACCAAAACCGCAAAATGAAGATTTGACGTTTCTGTGCAGGAAATGGAAAAAAGCGGCTTTGTGCATGTTCCACAAACCAAACGGGAACAATTATGCTATAATGCACAATGTAAGGACGAGAGAACCGAACCAGACAATGGAACGGCCGCCCTTACCGCCGCACCATGATGGGCGCGGTGGGGATTTATGTTTGGAGGTCATTATGATGGTGAAACAAGTCAAGGTTTCCAATTTTACTGAGGTAAAGGGGATCGTGTCTGCTGCCGCCAAGTGCTATAACGATGTCGGTGTCCACGATATGAAGGGCAGCATTGCCGATGCCAAGAGCATCCTGGGCATGATGAGCCTGGATTACAGCCACCCCGTCAAGATCGTCTGCGAGAATGAGCACGATCTGAACAGCGTTGTCAACGCGCTGAAACAGTAAAATAAGGAAAGCGCCCCCAGCCGCAAGGCTGGGGGTGTTTTATGTGTAAAATAGCATATTAGAAAACAAGAGAAAACAAGAGTATTTGCGAGCATTTGCGAGTGTGCCGGGAATAAATAAAAATTCTTGCGAAAAACCGTTGACTCGGCCGCCCGATTCTGCTATAATCACACTTGCGCGACAAAGCGCCGCTAAGGCGCTGTTAAATACCGTTACAAGACGGACGTGTTAATTCTTCAATGGAGGTTCCTACTATGAGCACGACTCTCGCTAAGCCCGCTGAAATGGCTGACCGCAAGTGGTATGTGATCGATGCCGCCGGCAAGCCCCTCGGCCGCGTTGCTGCCAAGGCTGCTGTCATCCTGCGCGGTAAGAACAAGACTACCTTTACTCCTAACGTTGACTGCGGTGACCACGTCATCATCATCAACTGCGACCAGGCTGTCCTGACCGGCAAGAAGATGGAGAAGAAGTTCCATCGCACTCACTCCGGCTGGATCGGCGGCCTGAAAGAGACCCAGTACAAGACCCTGATGGCTGAGAACAGCGACAAGGCTATGACCTACGCTGTTAAGGGCATGGTCCCCTCTAACACCATCGGCACCAAGGCTATGACCCGCCTGCACTGCTACAAGGCTGCTGACCACGCACATGCTGCCCAGAAGCCCGAAGCAGTTGAGATTTGAGTAAGGAGGCAATAGAATATGTACGAGACGAAACCTTATTTCTACGGCACTGGCCGTCGTAAGCATTCCGTTGCCCGCGTTCGCGTTTACAATGGTACCGGCAAGGTCACCATCAACGGCCGCGATATCAACGATTACTTTGGCCTCGAGACCCTGAAGCTGCTCGTCAACAGCCCCCTGGTTCTGACTGAGAACGAGGGCAAGTTTGACGTTGTCGTCAACGTTGTTGGCGGTGGCTGCGCTGGCCAGGCTGGTGCTATCCGCCACGGCCTGTCCCGCGCCCTGCTGCAGTTCAACCCCGAGCTGCGCCCGGCCCTGAAGAAGGCTGGCTTCCTGACCCGCGATCCTCGTATGAAGGAACGTAAGAAGTACGGATTGAAGGCTGCCCGCCGCGCTCCCCAGTTCAGCAAGCGCTGATTTCTGGCGAATCAAGGCAAAATTTTACAGGAGATGTTTTCCCGTTGGGAGAACATCTCCTGTTTTGTTTTATAAACTTATTTCCGTGCCCGTTCTGCCAGGTAAAAGGTCGCGTGGGCGGCATCATCGCTTAGCGGGATATTGACCCGGTCGGGGTGGCCGCCCAGCAGCTGGCCGTAATCGGTGGTAAAGCAAGGCAGGGAGGAGGCCCGCACCAACTCGTCAAAAACCGAAGTGTCCGTCTGCACCAAAAACTTGGAGGCAGGCATTTTCTCCCGGCAAAGGGTATCCCAAAAGCCCAGCTGGGTGCGCAGCAAAAAGTTGAAGCCGTTGATCTCACCAAAAGTCAGTGACGCATGCTGGGCCAGCGTGTGGTCCGGCGGCACACAGACAAACAGGTTTTCCCGCAAAAACGGCACCGCACCGGCAAAAGCAAACGGTAAAATGGCAATGTCGCAGCTGCCGCCCTGCCATGCAGCCTGCACGTCCGCGTTCTGGCAGATGGCCGTGGAAACGGTCATGTTCGGTTGGCTGGCGTTCAGCTTGGGCAGCAGCTCCCACAGCGGCGCAGGCGCGCAGGATTTTATCACGATGGTATGCTGCCGCTGGTCGAACTCCCGCACCTGCCGTACCGTCTGCTCGGCCTCCTGCAGCAGCTTGCGGGCAGATTCGGCAGCCAGCTTGCCGGTTGCGTTCAGTTCGATTTTGTTTTTGCCGCGGGTAAACAGCGGCACGGCGAAAACATCCTCCACATGCTGCATGGCGCGGGTGACGGACGGTGTGGAGATGTGGAATTCCTCGGCCACACGGCTCAATGTGCCCAGTTCGGCAAAGGCTGCCAGCTGGCGCAGTTCTTCTAAATCAAGCATGGATGCACCTCTTGCATTTCAAAATATGAAAAGCGGATTGCAATATAGATAGTGTACAACATCGCAGAAACGGTGTAAAGTAGAAATCAGAAAACATCCACCATTTCATAAATTGGGAGGTACAATTATGGATTACGTTACTTTGAACAATGGCATCAAGATGCCCCAGCTGGGCTACGGTGTCTACCAGACCCCTGCTGAGGATACCAAGCGCTGTGTACTGGATGCGATCGAGGTAGGCTACCGCAGCATCGACACTGCCCAGGCCTACGGCAATGAGGAGGGCGTAGGCGCAGCCATTGCCGAGTCCGGCCTGCCCCGCGAGGAGTTCTTCCTGACCACCAAGGTCTGGATCACCAACGCGGGTTACGAAAAGGCCAAGGCTTCCATCGAGGAATCCATGCGCAAGCTGCGCACCGATTATCTCGACCTGCTGCTGATCCACCAGCCGTTTGGCGATTACTACGGCACCTACCGCGCTATGGAGGAGCTCTACAAAGCTGGCAAGATCCGTGCTATCGGCGTATCCAACTTCGGCCTCGACCGCTACCTGGACATCCAGCATTTTGCCGAGATCAAGCCCGCGGTGAACCAGATCGAGACCCACGTCTTCCAGCAGCAGAAAGTTGCCAAGGAATACCTGAAAAAGTACAACTGCCAGATCGAGTCCTGGGGTCCCTTCGCCGAGGGCCGCAAGGACATGTTCACCAATCCCGTGCTGACCGCCATCGGCCAGAAGTACGGCAAGACCGCCGCCCAGACGGCCCTGCGATTCCTGCTGCAGAGCGGCGTGGTCATCATCCCCAAGTCCACACACAAGGACCGCATGCAGCAGAACTTCGACCTGTTCGATTTCAACCTCAGCACCGAGGATATGGCTGCCATCGAGGCCCTGGACAGCGGCGAGAGCCTGTTCTTCTCCCACTACGACCCCAAGACGGTCGAGTGGTTTATGTCCATCCTGTAAGGCAGCGAAAATTTCCCCAAAAGGCTTGACTTAAACCTGAGTTCAAGTTGTAGAGTATAAGCATAGCCACTACACAGGAACAAAGGAGAAAGCCATGAACAAGCCTTATATGATCTGCCACATGATGACCTCGGTGGATGGCCGCATCGACTGCGCCATGACCGAGCACCTGCCCGGCGTACAGGAATACTACGACACGCTGGATGCCCTGGACGCGCCTACCCGCATCAGCGGCCGCGTGACCGCCCAGCTGGAGATGGCGAACCCCGGCACCTTTGCCAGCGCGGCCGCCACGCCCCTGGGGCAGGAGGGCTTTTCCAAGGCTGCCAGCGCTGCCGGGTATGAGGTGGTCATCGACACCCACGGCACCCTGCTGTGGGACGGTGCCGAGGACGAGCGCCCACTGCTGATCGTGACCAGCGAGCAGGTCAGCAAGGAGTACCTGGCCTACCTGGACAGCCTGCATATCTCCTGGATCGCCGCCGGTAAGGACAAGGTCGACCTGGTGCGCGCCTGCGAGATCCTGGCCGAGGAGTTCGGCGTTAAGCGCGCGGCCGTAGTCGGCGGCGGACATATCAATGCGGGATTCTTGGCCGCTGGCCTGCTGGACGAGGTCAGCATCCTGATCGGTGCGGGCATCGATGGCCGCGGCGGCATGAGTGCCGTATTTGACGGCCTGCCGATGGAACGTGATGTCACGCCGCTGTGGCTGACCAAGGTGCAGCAGTACGCCAGCGGTGCGGTCTGGCTGCGCTACAGCACCGCCCCGCGCCAGGGCTAAGCACCCGGCAGGGCTGGGCAACAAGCACAAAAGCGGCGCGGGATGCGGCACATTTTTGTTACAAGTGTAGCTGTTTTGTTAAAAGACTTGCAAAATGCACGATTTTGTGTTATTATTTCAAGCCGAAACGCAAAGCAAGAAATCCTGTACCATGCTGCCCCGCGTGGCAGCCAATCACCAGCATTTCCGGCGTCGGTCCTTTGCGGGGCCGGCGCTTTTTTGTGCAAAAGGAGCCCTTATGCCTTTATCCGTAAAAACCAGAGAGCATTTCCGCCGCCGCATGGCACTGGCTGGCCCCAAGTGGGGCGCACTGGCAGGCGGCGCGGCGGCGCTGGCGGGCGTGATCGCGTTCACGGCCTCGGCCCTGCATTTTGTCACCGTCACCGACACCCACGGCGGCAGCATCCGCATCCTGACGGTCAACCAGACCGAAGCCTCTGTGCTGGCCCAGGCGGGCGTGGCCCCGCTGGGGGAAAACGACCGCATCGTTACTTCGGAAACACCGGACGGCGAGCTGATGCAGGTGCTGCGGGCTTACACGGTGCAGGTTACGGCGGATGGCCAGACGCAGGAGATCATCACCACCGGTGCGACCACCCGCGACCTGCTGACCCAGGCGGGCCTGACCTACACCGATGAGGATTACCTGACCCCCGCCGCCGATGAGACCGTCCCCGAGGGCGGCAGCGTTACTTTACAGCGCGTCAGCTATGTGGAGTATACCGTGGACGAGACTGTGCCCAGCGAGGTGGAGGAGATCCCCACCAGCCTGTACTACCGCAAGCAGGATAAAGTGCAGGTGGTGCAGCAGGGAACAGACGGCCTGGACACCGTGACCTACCGCGAGACCTGGGTGGACGGTCAGCAGGTCAACACCGAGGAGATCGGCCGTGAAACGCAGATCGGCATGATCCCCACCATCCAGAAAGTCTACGGCGAGCAGGCTCCTGTTTCCAGCTTCGTTGGCCCCGAGATCGCGGACGGTGTCCCCGTGGAGGGCGTTGCCGCCGTCTACACCAGCCAGCGCGCTACGGCCTACTCGGCCAGCGCTACCGCCAAGGGTGCCAGCGGCCGCCGCCTGACCTACGGTACGGTAGCCATCAATCCCAGCATCATCCCGTATGGCTCCTTGATGTACATTACCAGCGATGACGGCCGCTTCGTCTACGGCTATGCCTACGCCGCCGATACCGGCACGGCCATGATGACCGGCCACGCTTTTATTGACCTGTATTACGAGACCTACGATGAGTCGGTGGACAATGCGGTCATCCCCGTAACGGTCTACGTGCTGGATGACGAGACCGCCGCAAAGTACAAAGAACAAAACGATGCGATTCTGGAAGCCGACACCACGGTTGGCCGATAAAACGCAAAAAAACAGCCCCTGCCGGAAAAGGCAGGGGCTGTTGCTGTTTAGGAAGTGGGTATCAATACTCCATGGGCTTTTCTTCGCCGGTCATCACGCGCAGGGCACCCTGGCACAGGGCCAGCAGTTCGTCCTCGCCGGGATACACGGTGATGGGAGCGATGAAGCCGAGGTACTCTTTCAGGTACTTCTCGGTGTTGGGGTTGTAGGCAATGCCGCCGGTCAGGATGATCTGGTCGACCTGGCCGTGCAGGACGGCGGCCATAGCGCCAGCGTCCTTGGCGATCTGGTAGAAGAAGGCATCCCAAACCAGCTTGGCCTCGGCGTTGCCCTCGTCAGCCATCTGGCCCACGGTGCGGGCATCGTTGGTGTGCAGGTAGCCGTTGAAACCGCCGTTGCCGCAGATCTTCTTGTAAACTTCCTGCTGGGTGTATTTGCCGCTGTAGCACATCTTGACCAGGTCGCCTACAGGCACGGTGCCGCTGCGCTCCGGGCTGAAGCAGCCCTCGCCGTCCAGAATGTTGTTGACATCCACGACCTTGCCGTGGTTGTGGGCACCAACGGAAACGCCGCCGCCCATGTGGATGACGATGAGGTTCAGGTCCTCGTAGCGCTTGCCGTTCTCCTTGGCAAAGCGGCGGGCTACAGCCTTCTGGTTCAGGGCGTGGAAGATGGAACGGCGGGGCAGTTCCGGCATGCCGGAGATGCGGGCCTTATCGGTCAGCTCGTCCACGACAACGGGGTCAACGATGTAGCTGGGGATGCCCAGGCTGTCGCCGATCTCGCGGGCCAGGATGCCGCCCAGGTTGGAGGCATGCTGACCCTGGACACCGGCCTTCAGGTCAGCCAGCAGGGCATCGCTGACGGGGTAGGTGCCGCCGGGAATGGGCTTGAGCAGGCCGCCGCGGCCCACGATAACGTTCAGGCTCTCGGGGGCGCAGTTCTTCTCTTTCAGGAAGTCCAGAATGATGGCCTTGCGGAAATCTTTCTGGTCAATGACACTGGCGTACTTAGCGATCTCCTCGGTGGGATGGCGCAGCGTTTCCTCAAACAGCAGGGTCTCGTCCTCAAAAACACCAACCTTGGTCGAGGTAGAACCCGGGTTGATGACCAACGTTTTAATAGACATTTGAAACGTCTCCTTTTATATATTTAAGAGCCTCCCTCTGGGAGGGAGGTGGCGCGAAGCGCCGGAGGGAGAGAGCCTTGCGGGCGTTTCTCTCCCTCAGTCTGTGCTTCGCACAGCCAGCTCCCTCACAGAGGGAGCCTTTTGCATTTTTATTCCTGGTCCAAACCAGCGGCAACAACAGCGGCCAGGGCGATGGAGTTGACTTTCGTCTGGAAAGAGTCGGAGCGGCTGGTCAGGATGGCGGGCACCTTGGTGCCGGTCAGGATGCAGCCGTTCTTGCAATCGGCGGTGTGGACCAGCGTCTTGTAGACGAGGTTGCCAGCCTGGATGTCGGGGAACAGCAGGATGTCGGCATGGCCGGCAGCCGGGCGGTCCTGGGCACCCTTGTGGTGGGCGGCTTCGGGATCGATGGCGATATCCATGGACAGGGGGCCGTCCACAACGCAGCCGGTGATCTTGCCTTCGGCATTCATCTTGCGCAGTTCGTCAGCATCCACGGTGCAGGGCATCTTGGGGTTGACGACCTCAACGGCAGCCAGGGGAGCAACCTTCGGGCACTCCACGCCGCAGGCATGGGCGACAGCGACGGTGTTCTCGATGATATGTACTTTATCCTCCAGGGTGGGGTAGGTCATAAAGGCAACATCGGTCAGGAACAGCAGCTGCTCAATGCCCTTGACCTCGAACACGGCAACATGGGACAGGGTGTGGCCGGTGCGTAGGCCGACTTCCTTATCCAGTACGCTTTTCAGGAAAGTCTTGGTGTCCAGCAGGCCCTTCATGTACATGTTGGCAACACCATCGTGGGCCAGCTTGACGGCTTTCAGCGAAGCCTGGACCTTGTCGGGCTCGTTGATGATCTCGTAGTCGGACAGATCGATGTTCAACTCGCCGGCGATCTTGCGGATGGCGGCTTCATCGCCCACCAGGATGGCATCGGCAATGCCCTGCTTGTGGGCAGCGTCTACGGCCTCCAGAACGGCATCGTCCTCGGCGGCGGCAACGGCCAGCTTCTGCTTGCCGCAGGTCTTTACTTTAGCGATCAGGTCCTCAAAATTCATTTTACAGCACCTCGTTTACTCTACATCACAAAATGTGTGGGAGGGCACAAACCCTCGCATGTTAAAATAATAACATATAGTTCCCCCAGGGTCAAGAGGATAATGTGAAAGATTTGACGGACAAGCAGTTTTGCGGGGCGATGCAAGCATCGCCCCCTACACAAGACCTCTCCTTACAAAACCAGGGGATAAGGGCGATACTAAAAATACGATATCTTTCTACCTATTTAAATATAAGCAATTGTGCCCCATCCACAACCTTGCTTTGGCAGTGCTTTACAAAACAAAAGACAAAATATGTCTGAAATTTAACAAATAAGGCATTGACAAAACCTTAACAAGATGGTAAAACTATAGTAGTGAGTTTGGCGGGCATCCGCCACGCCACTGCTGCGGCACCGGCCGCCGCCCACCTGGGCTGTAACAATCAGCAGCCAGACACGGCGAAGGTGCCTAAATTTCCGCCTAAGGATGTTTAATTTTTAACAATCCAAAGGCGGCTCCCGAAAGGTCTAACCGATATGCCCATTGCCATGTATCCCGGCAGCTTCGATCCCGTCACCCGCGGGCATCTGGATATCATCAAGCGCTCCAGCCGTATGTTCGACAAGGTCATCGTTGCGGTGCTGGTCAACAGTGCCAAAAAGCCCTTGTTCACGGTCGAGGAGCGCGTTGCCATGCTGCGGGAATGCTGCAAGGACATCCCCAACGTGGAAGTGGATTCTTTCAATGGCCTGACCGTCAGCTTCGCCAAGCAGAAACACGCCACCGTCATGGTGCGCGGCCTGCGCGCGGTCACGGACTTTGAAAACGAGATCCAGCTGGCCCACACCAACTTCGCCATGGCCCCCGGCATCGAAACGGTGTTCCTGGCAACGGCCATCAAATGGAGCTACCTTTCCTCCACCATCGTGCGGGAGGCAGCCCACTACGGCCAGGATGTTTCCAAGTTCGTGCCGCCCAATGTCGAGGCCGCCCTCATCGCTAAGCGCGAAGCAGGGGAGTTGTAAACCCAAACCGCATTCACAGCCGAGCATCGGCTTTGAAGATAAACAAGTTACTCAATAGTCTATCCGATTACTTTGGAAAGAACATTTTGGAGGCTACTTATTATGAAAAAGATCGTCATCGCCAGCGCATGCCGTACTGCTATTGGCAAGTTCGGCGGCACCCTCGCCAATGTCCCCGCTGCTGAGCTGGGCTCCATCGTCATCAAAGAGGCTCTGAACCGCGCCAACGTCAAGCCGGAGCAGGTCGACCATGTTTACATGGGCTGCGTTATCCAGGCTGGCCTGGGCCAGAACGTCGCTCGTCAGGCTTCTCTGAAGGCTGGCCTGCCGATCGAGACCCCCGCTGTCACTGTCAACGTGGTCTGCGGCTCTGGTCTGAACTGCGTCAACATGGCTGCTCAGATGATCGAGGCCGGCGATGCCGACATCGTGGTTGCTGGCGGTATGGAGAACATGGACATGGCTCCCTTCGCTATGATGAAGGGCCGTTACGGCTACCGCATGGGCTACCCCATGGGCAAGAGCGAGCTGGTTGACACCATGGTCAACGATGCTCTGTGGGATGCTACCGGCTACAACATGCACATGGGCATGACCGCCGAGAACGTCTGCACCAACGAGACCTACCAGAAGAAGTACGGCTACAACCCCATCAGCCGTGAAGAACTGGATGAGTTTGCTTTCCATTCTCAGGAGAAGGCTGCTAAGGCTATCGCCGATGGTGCTTTCAAGGATGAGATCGTCCCCGTTGTCATCAAGGGCAAGAAGGGCGACACCGTGTTCGATACCGATGAGGGTCCCCGCCTGAGCAGCATGGAAGTGCTGGGCAAGCTGAAGCCCTGCTTCAAGAAGGACGGCATCGTTACCGCCGCTAACTCCTCCGCCATCAACGATGGTGCTGCCGCTCTGGTTATCATGAGCGAGGAGAAGGCTAAGGAGCTGGGCGTTGAGCCTCTGGCTACCTGGGTTGCCGGTGCTCTGGCTGGCGTTGAGCCCGAGGTCATGGGCCTGGGCCCCATCGCCGCCACCAAGAAGGTCATGGCCAAGACCGGCCTGACTGTGGACGACATGGATCTGATCGAGGCCAACGAGGCTTTCGCTGCTCAGTCTGTGGCTGTCGGCCAGGCTCTGCACTTCGACCAGGAGAAGCTGAACGTCAACGGCGGCGCTATCGCTCTGGGCCATCCCGTTGGTGCTTCCGGTGCTCGTATCCTCGTCACCCTGCTGTACGCCATGAAGCATCGCGGCGCTCATAAGGGCCTGGCTACCCTGTGCATCGGCGGCGGCATGGGCTGCGCCACCATTGTTGAAATGTAATCACCGGAGGAAGTAAACATGTCCTTTGTTACTACCGAGATCCAGGACGCAGTTGCCGTCCTGACGATCGACCGCCCGAAAGCCCTCAACGCCCTGAACCCTGAGGTTCTGGCTGACCTGAAGGCTGCTTTTGAGGCCATCGATCAGAACACCGTCCGCTGTGTCGTGCTGACCGGTGCCGGTGACAAGAGCTTCGTTGCTGGCGCCGACATCGGCTCGATGTCCACCATGACCAAGGCCGAGGGCGAGGCTTTCGGCAAGCTGGGCAACGATGTTTTCCTGATGATCGAGCACTTCCCGCTGCCCGTCATCGCTGCTGTCAACGGCTTTGCCCTGGGCGGCGGCAATGAGCTGGCCATGAGCTGCGATATCCGCCTCTGCTCTGACAACGCCGTCTTTGGTCAGCCCGAAGTTGGCCTGGGCATCACCCCGGGCTTCGGCGGCACCCAGCGCCTGGCCCGTCTGGTCGGCATGGGCATGGCAAAGCAGCTGGTCTACTCGGCCCTGAACATCAAGGCAGACGAGGCCCTGCGCATCGGCCTGGTCAACGCCGTTTACACCCAGGAAGAACTGATGCCCGCCGCCCTTAAGCTGGCTGGCAAAATCGCCAAGAATGCCCCCATCGCCGTGCGCAACTGCAAGAAGGCCATCAACGACGGCATCAGCCTGCCCATTGAACAGGCTGTTGAAGTTGAGGAAAAGCTTTTCGGCGATTGCTTCGAGACCCACGATCAGGTCGAGGGCATGGGCTGCTTCCTGAGCCGCGAGAAGCCGAAACCGAAGCCGGTTTTCACCAACAATTGATTTTCCACCAACGGGGACGGGGCAAAACGCCCCGCATCCCGCCGTTTTGAAAAGAACATTTAGAACAAACTGGGAGGTTACTACTATGAAGGTAGGCGTTATTGGCGCTGGCACCATGGGCCAGGGCATTGCAAAGGCTTTTGCACAGGTCGAGGGCTACACCGTAGCCCTGTGCGACATCAAGCAGGAGTGGGCTGACAGCGGCAAGGCGAAGATCGCCGCTGGCTACGCCAAGCTGGTTGCCAAGGGCAAGCTGGACCAGGCCGAAGTCGACCGCCGCATGGCTGCCATCACCGCTGGCCTGAAAGAGGATCTGTGCGCTGACTGCGACCTGATCGTCGAGGCTGCTTTTGAGGATATGAAGGTCAAGCAGACCACCTTCGGCGAGCTGGATAAGATCTGCAAGCCCGAGTGCATCTTCGCTTCCAACACTTCTTCTCTGTCCATCACCGAGATCGGCAAGGGCCTGAGCCGTCCCCTGGTCGGTATGCACTTCTTCAACCCCGCTGACCGCATGAAGCTGATCGAGGTCATCGCCGGTGTGAACACCCCCGCCGAGACCGTTGAGACCATCAAGAAGATCAGCACCGAGATCGGCAAGAGCCCGGTCCAGGTCAACGAGGCCGCTGGTTTCGTTGTCAACCGCATCCTGATCCCCATGATCAACGAAGCTGCCTTCATCAAGATGGAGGGCGTTTCTGACATCGCTGGTATCGACACCGCTATGAAGCTGGGTGCCAACCATCCCATGGGCCCCCTGGAGCTGGGCGACTTCGTTGGCCTGGATATCTGCCTGGCCATCATGGATGTCCTGTACAAGGAGACCGGCGACAGCAAGTATCGTGCCTGCCCGCTGATCCGCAAGATGGTCCGCGGCGGCAACCTGGGCTGCAAGACCGGCAAGGGCTTCTACGTCTACAATGCTGACCGCACCAAGACCCCTGTTGATGCCCTGTAAGTAATTTACTCACGCGCCTGACGCGCAAATAGAATCGCGCGTCAGGCCGCGTTTGTTTGAGTATATGGAGGTTAACCAAATGGATTTTACTCTGTCTAAACAGCAGCAAATGGTCCAGAAGATGTACAAGGAGTTTGCTGAAAACGAAGTCAAGCCCCTGGCAAAAAAGGTCGATGCTGAGGAATATTTCCCCAAAGAGACCGTTGAGAAGATGGCTAAGCTGGGCATGATGGGCATCTACTTCCCCAAAGAGGTCGGCGGTGCAGGCGGCGATGTGCTGTCCTACGTCATGGCCGTTGAGGAAATGTCCAAGGTCTGCGGCACCACCGGTGTTATCATGTCTGCCCATACCTCTCTGTGCGCCGCTCCCATCTACGAGAACGGCACCCCCGCCCAGAAAGAAAAGTACCTGCCCAAGCTGTGCAGCGGCGAGTGGCTGGGTGCTTTCGGCCTGACCGAGCCCGGTGCCGGCACCGATGCCCAGGGCCAGCAGACCTTCGCCGTGGACGAGGGCGACCACTGGAAGCTGAACGGCTCCAAGATCTTCATCACCAACGCTGGCTATGCTGATGTGTTCATCATCATTGCTGTTACCGGTTTTGTCACCGACAAGCGCGGCCGCAAGCAGAAAGAGATCAGCGCCTTCATCGTGGAGCGCACCGATCCCGGCTTCAAGGTCGGCAAGCCCGAGGACAAGATGGGCATCCGTGGTTCCTCCACCTGTGAGCTGATCATGGAAGACTGCATCATCCCCAAGGATCGTCTGCTCGGCGTGAAGGGCAAGGGCTTCCAGCTGGCTATGGCTACGCTGGACGGCGGCCGTATCGGCATTGCTGCCCAGGCTCTGGGCATTGCCGAGGGCGCTATCGATGAGACCGTTGCCTACGTCAAAGAGCGTAAGCAGTTCGGCCGCTCCATCGCCCAGTTCCAGAACACCCAGTTCGAGTTGGCCGAGATGAAGGCCCGCGTGGATGCTGCCAAGTATCTGGTTTATAAGGCTGGCCTGAAAAAGCAGCAGGCCATGAACGGCGCTAAGGTCCGTTACAGCGTTGAGGCTGCCGAGGCGAAGCTGATCGCTTCCCGCACTGCAAGCGATGTGACCCGCCGCTGCCTGCAGCTGTTCGGCGGTTACGGCTACACCCGTGATTACCCCATCGAGCGTATGATGCGTGATGCCAAGATCACCGAGATCTATGAGGGCACCAGCGAAGTTCAGATGATGGTCATCTCCGGCGCGCTGCTGAAGTAAGGAGGCAAGACGTAATGAAAGCAATCGTTTGTGTCAAACAGGTTCCCGATACGCAGGGCAAGGTTGCCGTCAAGGCTGACGGCACGATGGACCGTGCCGCTATGGCAACCATCACCAACCCCGATGACCTCAACGCTGTTGAGGCTGCCCTGCAGCTGAAAGATGAGACCGGCTGCGAAGTCGTAGTCGTTACCATGGGCCCGCCGCCGGCCGAAGGCATGCTGCGCGAGCTGATGGCCCGCGGTGCTGACCGTGGCGTTCTGGTTTCCGGCCGTGAGTTCGGCGGTTCCGATACCTTCGCTACCTCCCAGATCCTGGCTGCTGCCGTCAACAAGATCGGCGTTGGCCCCGAGGATATCGTTTTCTGCGGCCGTCAGGCCATCGATGGTGACACCGCCCAGGTCGGCCCCCAGATCGCTGAAAAGCTGCACCTGCCCCAGGTCACCTATGTTACCGAGATCAAGAAGGACGGCAACTCCCTGACCGTGAAGCGTCAGCTGGAGGATGGCTACATGGAGCTGAAGGTTCAGACTCCCTGCCTGCTGACCTGCATCAAAGAGTTGAACACCCCCCGCTACATGAGCGTGCCCGGCATCTTCGAGTGCTACGATAAGCCGCTGGAAGTGTTCGACTACAACGCCCTGAAAGATGACCCGCTCATCGAGACCGATACCATCGGCCTGAAGGGCTCTCCGACGAACGTTTACAAGTCCTTTGCTCCTCCGGTCAAGGGCGCCGGCATGAAGGTCGAGGACGCTGCCCAGCTGGTCGGCATCCTGAACGACAAGCACCTGATTTGAGGAAGGAGAAACAAACAATGGCTGAATTCAATGCAATGGACACCGCCGCATTCAAAGGCGTGTGGGTATTCTGCGAGCAGCGCGAAGGCAAGATCCAGGCCATCAGCTATCAGCTGCTGAGCGAAGGCCGCAAGCTGGCTAACGACCTGGGCGTTGAACTGTCCGGTGTCGTTATGGGCAGCGGCCTGGCCGAGGCTGACCTCAAGACCCTGGGCGGCTACGGTGCTGACCGCGTGTATAACATCGACAGCCCCCTGCTGAAGGACTACACCACCGATGGCTATGCCAAGGCTCTGTGCGATCTCATCATGGACAAAAAGCCCGAGATCATGCTGATCGGCGCTACCAACCTGGGCCGTGACCTCGGCCCCCGCTGCGCAGCCCGCCTGCACACCGGCCTGACCGCTGACTGCACCCATCTGGATGTGGATGTGGAGAAGTACAAGAACTTCCTGCGCACCACCTCCAACATCGATGTGGACAACACCAAGTTCGAGGAGAACACCAACCTGAAGATGACCCGCCCCGCATTCGGCGGCCACCTGATGGCTACCATCATCTGCCCCCGCTTCCGCCCGCAGATGTCCACCGTCCGTCCCGGCGTTATGCAGATGCAGGCCTTTGACGAGGCCGGTGCTGCCAAAGTCGTGATCGAGAACGTGGCTCCCGCCCTGACTGCCGAGGACATCCATGTGGAAGTCCTGGACATCAAAAAGAGCGCTGAGAAGCTGGTTGACCTGATCGGTGCTGACGTGGTCGTTTCTGTCGGCCGCGGCATCTCCGCTGACCCCGAAAAGGGCATCAAGCTGGCTGAGGAGCTGGCCGAGGTCCTGGGCGGCGTTGTCGGTGCTTCCCGTGCTGTCACCGATGAAGGCTGGCTGTCTGCTGACCATCAGGTCGGCCAGACCGGCAAGACCGTGCATCCCCGCATCTACGTTGCCCTGGGCATCTCTGGTGCCATCCAGCACGTGGCCGGTATGCAGGACTCCGAGACCATCATCGCCATCAACAAGAACGAGAACGCCCCCATCTTCGATGTTGCCTCCTACGGCATCGTCGGCGATCTGTACAAGGTCGTTCCCGAACTGATCAAGGAGATCAAAGCTGCTAAGGCTTGATTGAATTTGTGATAAGAAGCCGTGTTTCCCAAAGAAGCGCGGCTTCTTTTTGTTGCTACACCAAAGGCTCCCTTGTGCAAAGGGAGCTGGACGCGAAGCGGCCTGAGGGATTGTCCTGTTTGCCAGGTAAATCGGTTTACACCGTAAGGCTACAATCCCTCAGTCTGCGCTGACGCGCAGCCAGCCCTTCGGGCCCAGGCCCCTCTGTCGCTGCGCGACATCTCCCCACGCTGTGGGGAGTCACCCTTTACACAAGGGGGCCAAAGATGCGTATGCTTTTGTTAAAAATCTGTTTACAAATGCGCTATAAAGAGGTACAATGAAACTGTTGCGTTTTGCGGAAAAATTCGGCGCAGCAAGGATATACGATTTATAAATCGGAGGTACATCATGGAAAAACTCTTCCACCTGAAAGAGAACCACACGGATGTCAAAACCGAAGTCATGGCCGGTATCACGACCTTTATGACGATGGCTTACATCCTGGCGGTCAACCCCAACATTTTGTCTGCGGCTGGCATGGACGCGGAAGCCGTGCTGATTGCCACCTCGCTGGCGGCGTTCATCGGCACCATGTGCATGGCGCTGATGGCCAACTACCCCTTTGCCCTGGCCCCCGGCATGGGCCTGAACGCCTACTTCGCCTACACGGTCGTTCTCACCATGGGCTACAGCTGGCAGATGGCCCTGCTGGCCGTTTTCGTTGAGGGCATCGTCTTTATCATCCTGTCCCTGACCAATGTGCGCGAGGCTATCTTCAACGCCATCCCCATGACGCTGAAATCCGCTGTCAGCGTGGGCATCGGCCTGTTTATCGCCTTTGTCGGCCTGCAGAACGCCAAGCTCATCGTCAACAGCGATTCTACCCTGCTGACCTACCAGCACTTCAAGGGCGAGACTTTCCACAGCGTGGGCATCGGCGCTCTGCTGGCCCTCATCGGTGTGCTGATTATCGCCGTCATGCTCATCAAGCAGGTCAAGGGCGCTATCCTGTACGGCATCCTGATCACCTGGGTGCTGGGCATCGTCTGCGAGCTGGCCGGTATCTACATCCCGGATCCTGACGCTGGCATGTACTCCGTCATCCCCACCGCCTTTGTCAGCTTCGACTTCACCTCTCTGGGCAAGACTTTCGGCCAGGTGTTCAATCTGGATTTCTCCAACTTCAACCTCGTCAACTTCATCGTTGTCATGTTCGCCTTCCTGTTTGTTGACCTGTTCGACACCCTGGGCACCCTGATCGGCGTTGCCTCCAAGGCCGACATGCTGGACGAGGAAGGCAAGCTGCCCCGCATCAAGGGCGCTCTGATGGCTGACGCTATCGCCACCAGCGTGGGCGCTGTGCTGGGTACTTCCACCACCACCACCTATGTCGAGAGTTCCTCCGGCGTTACCGTGGGCGGCCGCACCGGCCTGACTGCTGCTACCACCGCGTTCCTGTTCCTGCTGGCCAGCATCTTCAGCCCGCTGTTCCTGACCATCCCGTCCTTTGCTACCGCCCCGGCTCTGATCGTGGTCGGCTTCTACATGATGGGCGCTGTTGCCAAGATCAACTTTAACGACATGACCGATGCCATCCCGGCATTCCTGACCATCCTCATCATGCCCCTGGCCTACAGCATCTCCGAAGGCATTGCCATCGGCATCATCTCCTGGACCCTGATCAATCTCCTGACCGGCAAGGCCAAGGAGAAGAAGATCACCCTGCTGATGTACGTTCTGACCGTGCTGTTCATCCTCAAGTACGTGTTCCTGTAAGCCAATAACTTGCTAAACAAAAATCCGCAGCCCGTAAAAAGGCTGCGGATTTTTTGTGTTTTAACCTACCACCGCCGGGGCACCCAGCAGTTCATCGGGCAGCTCGATGCCGTCGCCGTCCTCCTCGTTGACCTTGCCTACATCGTGGTCAAAGGTCAGATCCAGCGCCTTACCGGCATCCTCTACCAGCGCGTCCACGTCCACCAACTCACTGTCGGCCATCACAAACAGCACCTTGTCGTCAAAGGTCACCACGCGGGCCTTGTCGGCGGCCACGCAGACCCACTTGCGCATGTTGATGCCGTCCATCATGGCATCGGCAATCTCCTGGTCGTCATCGGCATCTTTCAGCCGCACCAGTACCAGGCTGTAGGCCTGGCTGCCCACGCCCGGCTCGCTCAACACGGCGGCATCCACCTTGGCGATCTCCTCAGCATCCAGGCCGGTCTGGTACGGGTACCAGTCGGTGTCGGTCAGGTCGATGGCCGTGGTCTGCAGCATCATCACGTCCACCGGGTGGGCAGCGTAGATTTGCTCGACCAGTTCGCTCAACTCGGCATCCGGTTCAGCCTGCATAGGCTCCTCCGGGTCTACGCTGAACTCCGGGTCGATCTCCATGCCCTCCTCCGGGGTAGTGGCAGGTGCGTTCAGGTCCGGGGTGGGGGAGGGCGCTGCCTCGGTGGGCTTGTTGCCGCAGGCGGTCAGGGCCAGGGCGGCCAGCAGGGCCGCGGTCAGGGTCAGCTTTTTCATAGAAAAATTCCTTTCTCGGTCAGTATTTCATGGGGAGAAAATCGGATGTCCCAGCCCTCATAAGGCAGGTCATCCAGCAGTGCGGCCGTAGGGCAAACCAGAAGCCGCCTGCCCTTATAATGTGCAAGGAAGCGGTCATAATACCCGCCGCCGCGCCCCAGGCGCACACCGTCCGGGCTGGCAGCCAGGCAGGGGATCAGCGCCAGCGCGCCGTCCCCTAAAGCAGCCGTGTCAAAGGCGGGCAGGGAAGCAGGCGCTTCCAAAATGCCATAGGCCCCCGGCTGCAGCTGTGAAAGCGCCGTGATCTCCACCCAGTCCATCTCGGTGCGGCTCAACACACGGGGCAGCAGCAGGCGCTTGCCCTCGGCCAGCGTCTGCCGCAGCATATCGGCAGTGTCCGGCTCGTCCGGCATGCTGGCAAAGGCCAGCACCGTATCGGCGCACTGCCAGGTGGGCAGGGTAAACAGAACCCCGGCCATGGCATGCCCCACGGTGTGCAGGTTCACAGCGGCGCGGCGGGCTTTGGCAAGTTTGCGGGCTTCGGCTTTGGTCATGGCAATCAGCTCCTTTAGCCACCATTGTACCATATCCGCCCCTTACCCTACAAGACGGCAAACCCGGCCCAATGTTACACCTTGCGCGAAATTTGTTTAAAATACGCCTGCCATCTTGCCGGGCAGGACAAACAGGAGTATAATATATACTGTATCGCTATGTGTATACTATACTGTAATCAGATAAAGTCAATTGTCGAAAAGGAGAATAAAGGACATGGGTAAGTTTAATTTTATCAAGACTGACATCCCCGAAGTGCAGATCATCGAGCCGACCGTTTTTGGTGACGACCGCGGCTATTTTATGGAGACCTACCAGATCGATGACTTTGCTGCTGCGGGCATCGATAAGCCTTTCGTGCAGGACAACCAGAGCCGCTCCACCAAGGGTGTGCTGCGCGGCCTGCACTTCCAGACCAACCACACCCAGGGCAAGCTGGTGCGCGTGACCATGGGCGAGGTGTTTGACGTGGCCGTGGACTGCCGCCCCAACAGCAAGACCTTTGGCAAGTGGGTGGGCGTGACCCTCTCCGCCGAGAACAAGAAGATGCTGTGGATCCCCGAGGGTTTTGCTCACGGCTTCCTGGTGCTGTCTGACGTGGCCGAATTCTGCTACAAGTGTACCGATGTCTACGACCCCACTGCCGAGGGCGGCATTCCCTACGATGATGCCACTGTCAACGTCCAGTGGCCGGACTGCGGCTGTGAGCACAAGACCAGCGCCAAGGACAAGGAGCACACCCCCTTTGCCGACCAGAAGTTCGAATATTTTGAGAAGTATTGAGGATAAGCCGTGCAGAACCTGAAAAATAGCTTTGCGGGCTTTTGGAAGTACCGCTACCTGCTGCAAAACCTGATTACCCGCGACTTTAAGCTGAAATACCGCCGCAGTGTGCTGGGTGTGGCCTGGAGCGTGCTGAACCCCCTGCTGACCTGCCTGGTCATGTGGGCAGTGTTCGGTGCATTGTTCAACCAGCGCGGCCAGGGCATCGAGGATTTCCCGCTGTTCCTCATCATCGGCCAGCTGATGTTCAACTTCTTCCGCGAAAGCACCACCATGGCTATGGAAAGTGTGCTGAAAAACGGCCCGCTGCTGCGTAAAGTGTACATCCCTAAGTATATTTTCCCGCTGGAAAAGTGCTGCTTTGCGCTGGTCAACTTCTTCTTCAGCCTGGTGGCGCTGTTCATTGTAGCGCTGCTGACCTGGTCCCACATCTCGCTGAACACCGTGTTACTGTCCATCTATCCCATCGTCATGCTGTTTGCCTTCAGCCTGGGCGTGGGGCTGATCTTGTCTACGATGTATGTCTTTGTGCGTGACATCATGCACATTTGGGAAGTTTTCTGCACCCTGCTGGTCTACGGCAGCGCCATCTTCTACGACCCGCGCCAGATGGAAAGCTGGATGCAGTACGTCATCAACCTCAACCCCATCTACTGGTACATCACATCGGTGCGTTCCTGCGTGATGTGGGGCGAGGGGCTGACCCCCAACATGGTGCTGATCCCGTTCCTCTGCGCCGCCCTCAGCCTGGGGCTGGGTGTCTACGTCTTTAAAAAGAATCAGGACAAATTTGTCCTGTACATGTAAGGGGGCAGCGCTATGGCAGAACAGAAACCCATTATCTCCATCGATCACGTGTCGATGCGCTTCAACCTTGCCAAGGAAAAGCACGAGAGCCTGAAAGAATACTTTGTGGCGCTGCTGCACGGCGGCATCCGCTTTGACGAGTTCTTTGCCCTGGATGATGTCAGCTTCGACATCATGCCCGGCGACTTTTACGGCCTGATCGGCCTGAACGGCAGCGGCAAATCCACGCTGCTCAAGGTCATTTCCGGCGTGTACAAGCCCAGCGCGGGCAAAGTCACCGTCAACGGCACCATCGCGCCGCTGATCGAACTGGGCGCGGGCTTTGACATGGACCTGACCGCCCGGGAGAACATCTACCTCAACGGTACGGTGCTGGGCTATACGCCGAAGTATATCGACTCGAAATTCAATGATATCGTAGAGTTCAGCGAACTGGAAGAATTCCTGGATGTGCCGCTGAAAAACTACTCCTCCGGCATGGTGGCCCGCCTGGCTTTTGCGGTGGCGACCATGACCAAGCCGGACATCCTGATCGCCGATGAAATTCTGTCGGTGGGTGACTTCCTTTTCCAGGAAAAGTGCGAAAAGCGCATGGCCGAACTACTTTCCGGCGGCACGACCGTCATTTTGGTCAGCCACTCTATCGACCAGATCGAGCGCATGTGCAACAAGGTCGCCTGGCTGGACCACGGCCACCTGCGCCGCCTTGGCCCCACCGCCGAGATCACGGCCGAGTACCGTAAGTTCGAGAAAAAAGATGCCATGCCGGCCAAAATCACCGAGGAATAACGATGAGCGAGAAACCGAACAACGAGCGCCCCGCCGACCTGGCCGTACAGGACAGCGTGGGCGGCATGGCAAAACGCCTGCTGAACCCCGCCCATCTGCGGGACCTGGCCCAGCGCGGCACAGCCACTTTGCGCGAGCAGGGGGCTGAGCAGCTTTGGCGGGATGTGAAGTTCCGCGTAGGGCTGGCACTGCACCATGACGATTGGCGGCACCGGGCAGACATTCCGCTGCAGCGGGAATTGAAAGCCCAGCGCGCCGCCAACCTGCAGGGACCGAAAATCAGCATTATCGTGCCGCTGTATAACACACCTGCGAAGTTTTTTGATGAAATGCTGCGCAGTGTGACCCGCCAGACCTACACCAATTGGGAACTGGTGCTGGTGGATGCCAGCGACCTGGACAAGCGCCTGGAAAGCCGCCTGCCCAAGGCTGTGCCCGGCACCATCGTGTATGAGCCGGTGGAAAACGGCGGCATCGCGGCCAACACCACGCGCGGGTTTGAGCTGGCCCACGGCGATTATATTGCCCTGCTGGACCATGACGATGTGCTGTATCTGAACGCCCTGTATGAGGTTGTGCAGACCATCCAGAAAACAAACGCGGATTTTGTCTATAGTGATGAAATCGTCCTCTCGGCGGATTTGAAACAGCTGGGCGGCTACCATTTTAAACCGGATTTTGCACCCGACTATCTGCGCGGGGTGAACTTTATCACCCACCTGGCGGTGTTCAGCCGCCCGCTGCTGGATGCGGCCGGTGCCTACGAGTCCAAGGAGTTTGACGGTGCGCAGGATCATGATCTGACTCTGCGCTTGACCGAAAAAGCACAGCGCATCGAGCATATCAAAAAGGTACTCTACATCTGGCGCGGCCACGCCGGGTCCACCGCTGCGGGTATGGAGGCCAAGCCCTACGCCATCGCGGCGGGGGAGCGGGCCATCGATGCCCAGCTGCAGCGCCTCGGCCTGCCGGGCCATGCCATGGCCGTGCCCGATGCGCCGGGGGCGTTCCAGGTGCGGTACGAGCTGACCGGCAGCCCGCTCATCAGTGTGCTGATCCCCAACAAGGACCACACCGATGACCTGGACCGCTGCCTGACCAGCCTGTACAAAAACGCCGGGTACAATAACTTTGAGGTTATCGTCATCGAGAACAACTCCACCGACCCCGCCACCGAAGCCTACTACCAGACCATCCCCAACCGCTTTGCCCGCTGCAAGGTGGTGCGGTATAAGGGCACGTTCAACTTCTCGGCCATCAACAATTTTGGCGCGCAGTTTGCCGATGGCGAACACCTGCTGCTGCTGAACAATGATATCGAGGTGCTTTCCCACGACTTTTTGCGGGAACTGCTCAGCTACAGCCAGCGGCCCGATGTGGGTGCCGTGGGCGCAAAGCTGTACTACCCGGACGACACCATCCAACACGCGGGTGTGCTGATGGGCATCAACGGCAGCGCGGGCCACAGCCACAAAAGCTACCCCCGCACCGCCGTGGGCGACATGTACCGCCTGGTCACAACACAGGACTACATGGCTGTCACTGGTGCCTGCCTGATGACAAAAACGGCGCTCTACCGCGCCAACGGCGGCCTGGATGAAGAAAAATTCGCCGTCGCCTACAACGACGTGGACTACTGCTTAAAGCTGTGGCAGCGCGGCCTGCTCAACGTCTACACCCCCCGCGCCGAGGCCTACCACTACGAAAGCAAGAGCCGCGGCCTGGACACCTTAAGCGAAAACGCCAAGCGCTACGAGCGGGAAAAAGCCAATTTCTACGCCAAATATAAGCAGTATATCGACAATTACGACCCCTACTATAACCCGCATTTCAACAATTTGTTTGAGAATTTCGGATTGAAATGATGTGTGCGCCATGGAAACGGAATTGCCGAAAAGGAAAATCAATCGGTTGCCAGCCTATGATTATGCGCAGAATGGCGCGTATTTTATTACGATGTGCACAAAGGACCGCCAGGAAATTTTGTGGGCCAGCGACAACCTAGAAGCGGTAGAGGATGTAGGGGCGAGCATTGCTCGCCTGCATGCCGTTGCCCCATTGTCGAAACAAGGCAAAATTGTAGAGCAATGTATTTTACAAATTCCAAGCCATTATCCGGCGGTTTCGATTGAAAAATATGCGGTCATGCCGAATCACATCCATTTATTATTGTTGATACAAAATGAAGGAAGCGGGCGAGCAATGCTCGCCCCTACAGCTACAATATCACAGATCATACAGCAATTTAAAGGTGCGGTTACCAAAGACCTCGGCTATTCCATCTGGCAAAAATCGTTTCATGACCATGTTATCCGCACACAGCAGGGATTTGAAATGATCTGGCAATACATCGACACCAACCCGCAAAACTGGCACAAAGACTGTTTTTATAAGGAGCCACCACCATGAGCCTGGAAACGAAACGCATGAAGGAACTGTTCGGCTATGCGCGTACCCTGACGAAAGAACAGGGTGTCGGCGTGATGGCGGCCCGGGCGGCGGGGTTCTTTAAACGGCGGTTCTTCGGCAAAAAGGCCCGCTACCTGCCCGCCAAACAAACGCTGGAAGCCCAGCGCGCGGATGCGGAGCAAAACGCCAAAAACTGGCCTACCATCAGCATTTTAACGCCGCTGTACAACACGCCGCCCCAGTTTTTGCAGCAATTTCTGGACAGTGTGCAGGGCCAGACGGCCCCCAACTGGCAGCTGGTGCTGGTGGATGCCAGCGATGCGGCCCACACCGATGTAGAGCGCACCGTGCAGGCCCGCGCAGCGTCCGACCCGCGCATTGTCTACCGCAAGATCGAGAATAAGGGCATCGCCGCCAATACCAACGAGGCCGCGAAGCTGGCTACCGGCGCGTACCTGGCCCTGGCCGACCACGATGATATGCTGGCCCCCCACGCCGTCTACTGCATGGGCAAGCTGCTGGCCGAGACAGGTGCAGACTTCGCCTACAGTGATGAAGCTCTGTTTGAGAAAACGCCGGAGCACCCCCGCGTGGGACACTTCAAGCCCGACTATGCGCCGGAATACCTGATGGCCGTCAACTACATCTGCCATCTGGCCGTGTTCAAAAAAGAACTGTTCGATGCCGTGGGCGGCGAGCGGCCGGAATGTGACGGTGCCCAGGATCATGACCTTTTCCTGCGGCTTATCGATGAAATGCAGCGCCGCGACCCTGCCGCCAAGCCGGTACATGTTCCGCAGGTGCTCTACTACTGGCGGGTGCATGCAGCCTCTACCAGCGGCGGCACCGGGGCTAAGCCCTATGTGGAAGCCGCCGCCCGCAAGGCCGTGGGCGACCATCTGGCTGCCACCGGCCGCCAGGGCACCGTGGAGCCGGGCAAATTCCCCGGCACCTGCCACGTGGTGTGGGACCTGCCCGACCCGGAGCCGCTGGTCTCGATTTTGATCCCCAACAAGGACCACGCGGACGACTTGGAAAAGTGCCTGCACAGCATCTACGCAAAAACGACCTACGAAAACTTTGAGGTCATCGTCATCGAGAACAACTCCACCGACCCCGCCACCTTCGACTACTATAAGCGCATCCCCGAACGGTACGACAACGCCCGGGTGGTCATGTACAAGGGCGGGTTCAACTTCAGCCGCATCAACAATTTTGGCCGCAAGTACGCGGCGGGCAAGTATCTGCTGCTGCTCAATAACGATATCGAGGTCATCAACGGCGACTGGCTGACCCAGATGGCAGGGGAGTGTGCCCAGCCCGGCGTGGGCATCTGCGGCGCGATGCTCTACTACCCGGACGACACCATCCAGCATGCGGGCATCATCACCGGCCTGGGCGGCTACGCGGGCCACAGCCACAAATACCACAAGCGCGGCGGCAGCGGGTACATGTTCCGCCTGGCTACCGTGCAGGATTTCTCCGCCGTTACGGCCGCCTGCCTGCTGGTGCGCACCGCTGTGTACGACAGCGTCCACGGCCTGGACGAGGAATTCACCGTTGCTTACAACGATGTGGACTTCTGCCTGCGGGTGCGGGATGCGGGCTGGCGCATCGTCTGGACACCTTACGCCGAACTGTACCACCACGAGAGTAAATCCCGTGGCTCGGACGAGAAGGACCCGGCCAAAAAGGCGCGCTTTGATGCCGAGCATGACCGCCTGTATGCGGTGCATGGCAAAGAGAATATACTCCGCGACCCGTTTTACAGCCCGTCCCTCTCGCTGGATTACGAGGACTTCCGGGAGAGCGGCGACCTGCGCCACCTGAAATGATACGATAAGATGCAAAAATCCCCCGCAGTGCAAAACTGCGGGGGATTTGTTGTACCTTGTTAAAAATTACTTGGTGCCGAAGATACGGTCGCCGGCATCGCCCAGGCCGGGCACGATGTAGCCGTTCTCGTTCAGCTTCTCATCCAGGGCGGCAACGTAGATGTCAACGTCGGGATGAGCCTCGTGCAGAGCCTTCAGGCCCTGGGGAGCAGCCACCAGGCCGATGAACTTGATGTGCTTGGCACCGCGCTTCTTGATCTGGCCGATGGCATCGCAGGCGCTGCCGCCGGTAGCCAGCATCGGATCCAGAACAAAGACTTCACGCTCGTTGATGTCGTTGGGCAGCTTGCAGTAGTACTCGATGGGCTCAAGGGTCTCCTCGTTGCGGTACATGCCAATGTGGCCGACCTTGGCGGCGGGGATCAGGTTCAGCATGCCATCGACCATGCCCAGGCCGGCGCGCAGGATGGGCACCAGAGCCAGCTTACGGCCAGCCAGCACCTTGGTGCGGGCCAGGGCCACGGGGGTCTCGACTTCGACTTCCTCGGTGGGCAGGTCGCGGGTAGCCTCGTAGCAAAGCAGCATGGCGATCTCGCTTACCAGATCGCGGAACTCCTTGGTGCCGGTGTTGCGGTCACGCAGCAGGCTGATTTTGTGCTGGATCAGGGGATGGTCAACAATTTCTACAACGCTCATGGTGGTATCTCCTTGTACAAGTATTTATTCCAGCCTGCCCGTGCAGGCAATGTCAACAGGGATTACAGGTTTTCCAGTGCCATCATCTTATCGATGCGCTTCTGGTGGCGGCCGCCCTCGAACTCAGCGTTCAGGAAAGCGTCCACGATCTGGCAGGCGAGACCTGCACCCACCACGCGGCCGCCCAGGCACAGGGCGTTGGCGTTGTTGTGGCGGCGGGTGAACTCTGCGCTGAAGGTATCACTGCAGCAGCAGGCGCGGATGCCCTTGATCTTGTTCGCGCACATCGACATGCCCACGCCGGTGCCGCAGCACAGGATGACCAGTGCGCAGCTGCCGTCCAGCACGGCCTTGCAGCCCTTGGCGGCGTAGTCCGGGTAGTCCACGCTGGCGGTGGAGTCGGTGCCAAAGTCGGTGTAGGAAACACCCAACTCGTCCAGATGTGCTTTGATGGCTTCTTTTAACTCATAGCCGCCGTGGTCGGCAGCCAGTGCGATCGGTTTGTCAAACTTCATCGTTTATACGGTCCCCTCTGCTTGTTGTTTTTCGCGTTCGGCGCGCTCCCGCTCGGCCTGGCTCAACCGGTGGTAATCCGGCAGCAGGGCAGCAGGCGGCACACAGGCCCCGGCTTCCCACATGGCTTTGGCGGCCAGCGCCACCCCGGCACCCCGCAGCACCTGCAGGGCGGGCGGGCAGGCTGCAACCCCGCAGACCTGCTTATAGCTATTGTAGCACAAAGTTGCGCCATCGCCAACAAAAAATAGCGGTTTTTTGCAATCCTGTACAAATTTTTCCAAACTTGCTACGGGGGCGGCGGTGTCCTCGGTCAGGCGGGTATGGGTAGCCAGGTCAAAGGCACCCCAATACACCTGCCCACGGCGGGCATCCTGGGCGCCAATAACGGTGCCCTCGCCCGCCAGGCCGTAGGCCAGCGCGGCCATGGTGGAGACCCCCGCGCAGGGGATCTGGCGCGGCAAAGCCAGCCCCTTGATGACCGAAAGCCCGATGCGCAGCCCGGTAAAGCTGCCGGGGCCGTTGGTCACGCCCAGCAGGTCGATGTTTTCCATCGTAAGCCCGCAGGCATGCAGCGCGGCGTCGATCATGGGCAGCAGGGTCTCGCTGTGGGTCATGCCGTTGTTGCACTGGGTCTCGTACAGCAGGGTATCGTCCCGCAAAATGGCTACGGCAGCGGACTTGCCTGCGGTATCTACAGCCAGGATATTCATACAATCACCTATACGTTATGCAATAAAAACTATAAAATCAACCAATCGTAATCTTGCGCGTTGCCTCATCCATCCGGTCAATGTGGATATGGATGGGCTGTTCCTGTTCCAGCAAGTCGGCGCAGTTCTCGCTCCACTCGCAGGCCACGACCGCGCCCATGTCCAGGTAGTCATAGAACCCGGCGGCGGCAAGGTCGTTCTCGGTGTGGATGCGGTAGAGATCAAAGTGGGCCAGCGGGCGCGGGCCGCGGTAATAGTTGACGATGGCAAACGTTGGGCTGGAAACCGGGTCGGTGCAGCCCAGGCCCTCGGCCAGGCCCTGGCAGAACGCCGTTTTGCCTGCGCCCAGGCCGCCGGTGAACGCGATGAGCGCCCCGCCCGGCAGCGTTTTGGCGAACTCCCGCCCGGCGGCAACGGTCTCCTCGCGGGAATGGGTGATGATTTCCATAGGAAAACTCCTTTTTGGGGCGCAGACGGCATTGCATGAAACCCACGCCCTGATTCGTACTATATTATAATACGAAATGCACGATTTGTAAAATTTAATTGCAAAGTTGGCATATTGCCGCGGGATGCGGTATAATATGCGGTGACAGGATAACGTATTGTAGGGGCGATGGGAGCATCGGCCCCTACAAAATAAGCTGCATACGAAATTTTGTGAAAGGAGGTCCAGCCCATGATCGCTTTGCTTCGCCGCTACCTGCGCCGGGTCGATGCGCTGTATCTGGCGCTGTGCGCGGCGTGTTCGGTGCTCAGCGTAGTGGTGCTGGTCTCCATTGGGCAGACGCAGCTTGGCTCCAACAATAAGGCATCGGTGCAGCTGATTGCAAGCCTGTTGGGGCTGATGCTGGCGGTCATCTTTTCCACGGTGGATTACCGTGCCCTGGCCCGCGCCTGGCCGCTGCATGCCACGGTGGCGTGGGGGCTGGTGCTGCCCACCTTGTTTTTGCACAACTTCCGGGCGGGGGTGGTCACCATCGGGTACGATGCGGGCGGCACCTCCAACTACAGCTGGTACCGGGTGGGCGGCATGACCTTTCAGCCTGCCGAGCTGGCAAAGATCAGCTTTATTTTAACACTGGCGCTGCATTTAAGCCAGGTGCGGGGCCGGGTAAACCAACCCAAAAACCTGCTGCTGCTATTCTTGCACATCGGCATCCCGGCGGCACTTATCCATATCCAGGGCGATGACGGCACAGCGCTGGTTTTCCTTGGTATTGGCGTGTTTATGCTGTACGCGGGCGGGCTGTCCCACTGGATCGTGGGCGGCGCGCTGGCGGCGGGCATTGTGGGCGGTGGTGCGTTGCTGCAGCTGCGCCCCGGCATCTTAAAAGGCTACCAGTTCAAGCGGATTCTGGCTGTCATCACGCCGGATGACCCGAACCTGGCCGACATCGCCTACCAGCAGAACAAAGGCGCGATGGCTATTGGCACCGGCGGACTGACCGGCACGGGGCTGTTCACGCCGGAGCATATTTTTGTGCCCAACGCCTGGAACGACTTTATTTTTGCCTACCTTGCCAATGTGCTGGGCTTTGTGGGGGCGGCGGCAGTGTTGGTGCTGCTGCTAGGCGTTTGTGTGCGCACGTTGACGGCGGCGCTGCAAAGCCGGGATGCCCTGGGCCGCAACATTTGCGTGGGCATTTTTGCCGCGTTGTTTTTGCAAACGGTCATCAACCTGGGCATGAACCTGCAGGTGCTGCCCGTGATTGGCGTAACCCTGCCGTTTTTCTCGGCAGGCGGGTCGAGCGTTGTCATGATGTACCTCTGCGTCGGCCTGGTGCTGAGTGTGGGTCTGCAGGCGCGGCGCAGCCGTGTGGATGCGGTGGCGATTTTGTGAGGTCAGGCTTCCTTGCCCTTGCAGGAATCGCCCATGCACAGGCTGGGGATCAGGCAGAGAGAGGCTAGCCCCACGAGGATGAACACGGTGCGGGACAGCCAGGACAGCGAACCGCCCAGCAGCCAGCCCACGGCATTAAAGCCCCAGATGCCGTAGATGCCCCAGTTGATGCCGCCGATAATGGCAAGCAGCAGCAAAATTTTTTTGAATACGGACATAAAAAATCCCTCCCTGTACGCCAGTATGGCGCAATGGGGAGGGATTTATTCATGGGTGTAGAGTAAAGCCTCCCTTGTGTAAAGGGAGGTGGCATGGCGAAGCCGTGACGGAGGGATTGTGGCCTTGCGTGGAAGTGCCGATGCACCCGTAAGACTACAATCCCCCAGTCGCCTTCGGTGACAGCCCCCTTTGCACAAGGGGGCCTTTTAGATTCGCACTATTTTATATATTCTTATTTAGAGTTTCTTTGGTCCTTTCTTTGCAAAGAAAGGACGAATTAGTTCTTCAACGCCTGCATGGGGGCGGGGATGCGGCCGCCGCGGTGGATCATGACGGCGGGGCTGAACTTGCTGATGGGCATGATGGGGGCGTGGCCCAGCAGGCCGCCGAAGTCCAGCACATCGCCCGCTTTGTGGCCGATGGCCGGGATGACACGCACGGCGGTGGTCTTGCTGTTCACCATGCCAATGGCGGCTTCGTCAGCGATCAGGCCGCTGATGACCTCGGCGGTGGTGTCGCCGGGGATGACCACCATGTCGATGCCCACGGAACAAACCGCAGTCATGGCTTCCAGCTTTTCCAGCGTCAGGCTGCCGCAGTTGGCGGCGTTGATCATGCCGTCATCCTCGGACACCGGGATGAACGCGCCAGACAGACCGCCCACGTGGTTGCTGGCCATCACGCCACCCTTTTTGACGGCATCGTTCAGCAGGGCCAAGCAGGCGGTGGTGCCGCAGCAGCCGCAGCTTTCCAGACCCATTTCTTCCAGAATGTTGGCAACGCTGTCGCCGATGGCCGGGGTGGGGGCCAGGGACAGATCGATGATACCTGCCGGTACACCCAGGCGCTCGCTGGCCAGGTTGGCGACCAGCTGGCCCAGACGGGTGATCTTGAACGCTGTGCGCTTGACCAGCTCGGCAACCTCGTCCATGGGGGCATCCTTGGGCAGCTTGGCAAGGGCGGCGCGCACGGCACCGGGGCCGGAAACACCCACGTGGATCTCGCAGTCCGGCTCGCCCGCGCCATGGAACGCACCTGCCATAAAGGGGTTGTCCTCGGGCGCATTGCAGAACACGACCAGCTTGGCATCGCCCATGCACATGTTGTCTTTGGTCAGCTCGGCGGTCTCGCGCACAACCTCGCCCATCAGCTTGACGGCATCCATGTTGATGCCCGACTTGGTGGAACCAATATTGACGCTGGAACAAACAATATCTGTCTCGGCCAGGGCGCGGGGAATGGCCTGGATCAGGCGGCGGTCACCGGCGGAAAAGCCCTTGTGGACCAACGCACCGAAGCCGCCGATAAAGTTGACACCCACGGCCTTGGCGGCGCGGTCCAGCGTTTTGGCGTACATGACCGGGTCAGCATCGGGGGCCGCACCCAGCAGCATGGCAATGGGTGTAACGCTGATGCGCTTGTTCACGATGGGAATGCCGTACTCGCTGCTGATATCGTCCACAGTGGAGACAAGATTGCCTGCCAGGCGAGTGATCTTGTTGTAGATCTTCTCGCAGGCTTTTTCGCCGTCCGGGTCGATGCAGTCCAACAGGCTGATGCCCATGGTGACGGTGCGCACGTCCAGGTTTTCATCGGTCAGCATGCCGATGGTTTCCATAATGTCGTTGCGGTTCAGAATTCGCATTTTCCAATTCCTCCCCGTCAGATGGTGTGCATGGCATCAAAGACTTCCTGACGGGTCACAGTGACCTGCATCTTCATCTCAGCGCCCAGGGCGGTAAAGCGGTCCCGCATGGTAACGTGGTCCACATTGCAGTGGGCCATGTCCACCAGCATAATCATGCAGAACATTTCCTGCATGATGGACTGGGTGATGTCCTCGATGTTGATATTCAACTCGGCGCAGACGGCGCTGACCTTGGCAACAACACCCACGGTGTCGCGGCCGATGACGGTGATAACTGCTTTCATACGATATACCCCCTCATAAAACACCGGCCCAATTGCCGGATTAACAGCATTATAGCAGAATGGCAGGAAAGAGTAAAGAAAGTAGGACTTTTGGGGAAATAGTGGCCCCCTCAAGGGCAACTTTTAGGTCGTGGTGTAGGGGCGAACAGTGTTCGCCCGCAGGACCTAACGTGGCCGCTTAATTGCACGGGCGCACAATGTGCGCCCCTACATTAAAAATCAGCCGAATGCTCCTCGGCCCGGATATCATCCCGCTCCAACTCGGCCAAAATTTCATCATCGCCCTGGTGGAGCAGCAATTTCTGGCTGTACTGCTCAAAGCGCTCGCACTCGTTTTCGGCGAGGTACGGGGCGGAGTCGGGGCCAAGGGCCAGCTCATTGACGAAAACCACCATCTCCTGGCCGGTCTCAAACGCCCGCTCCATAAAGTCAAAGGCAAATTCCAGCGCATCCCCGGCGGCGGTCACGGCATCCTCCCGGCGGCGCACCTGGGTGTTGAACTCGGCCCGCACGGTGTCAAAGGCATCGTCAGCGTCCAGGGCCTTGTCCAGCTTTTTGCCCCAGGCATCCAGCAACGCGGCGGTGCGGGTGCGGGCGGCCAGTTCTTCCGGCAGCAGGCTGGTGGCGGCTTTGGCTTCCTCCAGGCGCTGGCGGTAAGCGCCGCACTGCTCGGCAAACAGGGCAGCGGGTTCGGCTTCGGGCTGCTGGTTCAAAGCCCGCTTAAAGCTGCGCAGCTGCTGGTAGCAGGCATCGGTCACGGCACCAATGTTCCGCGCGGCGGCAAAGCGGGTGTTCAGGCCCGCCAGCAGCAGACTGACCAGGCTGATGCGCTCATCAAAGCTGGCCTTGACGGCGCGCTCCACTACCGCATCAAAGGGCTTGCCCTGCAAAATATCCTCCACGCCGTAATCCTGGTGGTACTTGCGGTAGAGCACCCAGTAGGCGGCAAAGTCCCGCGCAACTTCGGGGTGGCGCAGGTATTGGGCAATGACCCCCTCATCCACCGGCAGGTCCAGCTTGTCGGCGGCCTGCAGGAACGCGGAAAGGTCCTCCCACCCACGGGCGGTGACAAACTGCACACCGTCCACATCGTTCTCAATTTTATAAAAATGCTGCGGCCGCAGTTCCAGATAGGCCGTCACGGCGGGGTGCAGGCGGTGGGCGCGGGCATACTCCTGCCAGACGCTCAGCTTCGGCTCAATGTCGATGCGCCGCACACGGTCCAGCGTGACCAGGTCGAACTCCCGCACACTTTTGTTGTACTCCGGCGGGTTGCCGGCGGCCACGATGATCCACCCGGCGGGCACAGCCTGGTTGCCAAAGGTCTTGCACTGCAAAAATTGCAGCATCGTGGGGGCCAGCGTTTCGCTGACGCAGTTGATCTCGTCAATAAACAAAATGCCGTTCTGTTTGCCGGTGCGCTCCATGGCGGCGTAGACGCTGGCGATGATCTCGCTCATCGTGTACTCGGTCACGCTGCGGGTCTTGCCGGCATAGTTGCGCTCCCGGATGAAAGGCAGGCCCACGGCGCTTTGGCGGGTGTGGTGGGTGATGGTGTAGGCCACCAGCGCAATGCCGCACTCCTGGGCGATCTGCTCCATGATCTGGGTTTTGCCAACGCCCGGCGGGCCCATCAGCAGGATGGGGCGCTGGCGTACCGGCGGGATCAGCGGCGCACCGGTGTCATCGCAGGCAAGGTAAGCCCGCACGGTTTGTTTGATTTCCTCTTTCGCACGTTGAATATCCATAGCGCATCATCCTTTCGGCGGGGCCTTGTGGTCGTGTTGCTCAATCGATTCAAATTCCTCAGGCTGCAAAATCAGGCGCATGGCCCAGGGGGGCACTTCCGGCGGCGGAGTGCCATCCTCCAAAAACAAAAAGGCGGTCTCAAAGGGCGGCCTGTGGGCCGGGTAGATGCCCTTGCCATCGGTAAAATACAAAACACCCTGCAGGTCGCGGAGCTCGCCCTGCTCCCGCAGTTCGGCAATGCGGGCAAAGGCGGGGCGGAAGTCGGTGCCGCCGCCCCCATGCAGCGTAAAGTGGGCGGTGTAGCGGTCCAGCGCGTCCAGATCAGTCAGCCAGGTCTCGTCCTGGATGGCATTGTCCGCCTGCAGCACCAGAATCCGGCACTGCCGGAAAAAGCTGTCTTGGCTTTTTAATAAGGTGAACGTCTCTTGTAAAAAGGCTTTCACCAGCTCCCCGGCGGTGGATTCGCTGGTGTCCAGCACGATCACGAAGTCACGTATTTTCTTTACCTCGCGGCTTTCCAGCGGCTCGATCAGCGGCAGATTGCCGTAGACCCGCAGGCCGTAGCTGTAAAAGCCCAGGTCGAATTCTTCGGGGTCAAGGTGAGGTTCCTCGTGCCAGACGGCGAAGCGGCGCAGGAAATCCCGATAGCTGCGGCGGCTGCGGCTGGCCTGTACCTGGGCCTGCAGGGCGCGGGCACCGGCGTTTTCGCCCGCATGCTGGCCGGATTCCTCCATGCTCAACTGCGTCTGGCGGCCCAGCTGCTCCCACTGTTTGCCCTGCATCTGGGCTTGGGGGCTGTCCGGGTCAGCGGGCCAGAAGCGGTGGTCGTCACAGGTGAATTCCCGCAGCCACTTGGTCAGGGTTTCTTCGTCCGTCTCCCGCAGTATGCGGTAAATCGGGCCAGCGGCCAGCAAGCCGCATTTTTGCTGCAATTGCTGGTACGCCTGCTGCCGCAGCCAGCCCACCGGGCGGGTGGTGGCCGGGGTGTTCAGGCTGTCCAGCGTGTTTTCTACGGCGATGTCACAGGCCAGCCCCCACAAGGTGCGGTCCCGGTCGCCCCGCAGCCACAAGTGGCGGAAGATGCAGTGCAGTACGCTGTGCAGATACGCCCGGGGCAGATAGCGCCGGTTTTTGCGGTAGGTTGCCAGCACCCACGCGGGCGGGTAGCACAGGCGGGCACCATCGGTGGCAAAGGCCGCGCCGGTGGTATCCGGCGGCAGCGGGGCAGGGGGCAGGGCACCCAGGGCTGCGTTTAAGTAGCGCTGGTCAAGATACAACTCGCCCCGCAGCTGGTCCATAATCCGCCGTGTCATCGTGGATTCCCACTCGGTTTGTGTTTGGATGTGGTGCGGCATGAGTGCCCTCCTTTCTGGTTGGTGTAAAAATGGGTAGTTGCGGTGTAGGGGCGAACATTGTTCGCCCGTGGCAATGGGCGGCAACGCAAAACCCCACGGGCGCATATGGAATGCGCCCCTACGCTATTACGAACGGTCCGCGTTGCCGTAGGGGCGGATTCTATATCCGCCCGCAGCAATTATCGGTAACGCAAAACTGCACGGGCGAACACTGTTCGCCCCTACAATGAGTTGTCCGAAATGTATACATGTGATGCAAAATTACAAATCGTCAAAATCGTATGTCTTTTTTGTCGCCCGCTTGGGCCGGCCTAACAACAGAGCAGCCCCCGCGCTCCAGCCTTGCTGCGCGCAAAAGGCGGCGGCGTTGGCGGTGGGCAGGCCCAAACCTACCAGCAATTTCACCGCTGCTTCATCCCGCGTGGCGATGGCTAAGGTAAACGCTGCGTCCGGGTGGGCCGTCAAATAAAACTCGTAGTCGGCGCGGGCATCCTCGCCCAAACCGTAGGGCAGGCAGAGCCGTCCCAGCGCCAGGCGGCAGAGCTTTTCTTCGCTCTCGCCCACGCAGGCCTGGGCAAAGCTGGCATCGTAGGCGGCAAAGTCCAGGCTGCCGTCCGCCGCAAAGCACTGGCGCATGCGGTAACCCTCGCCCTCAATGCTATGGTTAAAAATATGGGCCGGGGTGTTCTCGTCCAGCAGTTCAAAATATTCGGGGTAGAACAGCCGCGCCCCGCCGGTGAATTCCACCGTCACGTCCGCACTGATGGCGACCAGCAGCCGCTTCAGCCCGGTCGCTTCGCCGGGGTCGGCATGCAGTTCCAGCACATCCAGGCTGCGACAGTTGGTAAACAGGTCGCTGCCAAAGCTGTCCGCCGCCTTGCCCAGGCGCACCCGGCGCAGCTTGCGGCAGTTGTAAAACGCCGCGCTGTCAATGACCCGCACGGTGTCGGGCAGGGTGACTTCCTCCACAAAATTGCCTACAATTTCGTGGGCGTCTGCGCTGTCTGCGGGCCACAGGGTGCCGCCGGTCACAGCCTTGTCGGCAAAGCAGTAGGGGCCGATTTCCGTAACCGGCACCCCGTCCACGGTATCCGGCACCACGGGGCAGGGGGTATCGCCCAACACCCGCAGCACCCGTGCGCCGCCCGCACAGCTTTGCCATACCACCGCCACAAAAATCCCCCCTTTACATTGCCCACATTATAGCATAAAATAGTGTGGCAAGAAATATAAAATGGAAGAAAAGACAAGAAAAACGGGGCAAAAACATGGCAAATGTCAAACAGACCGATATTTTGACCGGCAGCATCCCCAAACAGCTGCTGGCCTTTTTCCTGCCGATCTGGTTCGGTACGCTGTTCCAACAGCTGTACAATACCGCCGATACCCTCATCGTGGGCAACTTTGTGGGCACCCAGGCGCTGGCAGCGGTGGGCGCAACGGGGCCTTTTGTCAACCTGCTGGTGGGTCTGTTTGTCGGCCTTTGCAGCGGTGTAGGTGTCGTTGTATCGCAAAGTTTCGGTGCGCGGGATTTTGAAAGCGTTGACCGCCAGGTACACACGGCGCTGGTGTTCAGCGTGGTCATCGGCGCGGTGCTGACCCTGGTGGGCATGGTGACGGCCCGCCCCATGATGCACCTGATGGGCACACCGGAGGAAATCCTGGATGCCTCCACGCTGTATCTGCGTATCTACTTTCTGGGCATGATCCCCCAGATCTTGTACAATACAGGCACCTATATTTTACGTGCTATCGGCGATTCCAAGCGGCCTCTCTACTTCCTGATTGCGGCATCGCTGGTCAATATCGTATTGGACGTGGTGTTCATTGCGGTGCTGGGCTGGGGTGTGGCCGGTGCGGCCATTGCCACGGTAGCCAGCCAGGTAGCCAGCGCTCTGCTCACCCTGCGCTGCGTTATCGGCTCCGAGGGCATGCCCTGGCATGTCTCGCTGGATAAAATGCGGATGGAGCCGGGCATCCTGGGGGCCATCTGCACCATCGGCATCCCGGCGGCGGCCCAGAGCGCCATGTACAACCTCAGCAACATGGTCATCCAAAGCTGCATGAACAGCTTCGGTACTGACACCATCGCCGCCTGGGGCGTGTACGGAAAAATCGATTTCGTGTTCTGGATGACCATCAACTCCCTGGGCATCGCCATCACCACCTTTGTGGGGCAGAACTTCGGTGCCCGCCAGTACGACCGTGTGCGCAGCGGTGTGCGGGTGTGCATGGCGATGGCCGCCGGGTTGACGCTGCTGGTCAGTGTCAGTTTCTACTTTGCGGCCGAGCCGCTTTTCCGCGTATTTACGCAGGATAACAACGTAGTGGCAGTGGGTGTGCAGATGATGCACGTGCTGACACCGGTGTACATCACCTATATCAGCATCGAGGTACTGTCCGGTGCACTGCGCGGCTGCGGCGATGTCCGTGTGCCTACGCTGATTACCGTGCTGTTCGTCTGCGGCCTGCGGGTGCTGTGGCTGACGGTGATGGTGCCGCTGTACCACACCATCGCCACGGTGGAGTTCAGCTACCCGCTGACCTGGACGGTCTCCTCGCTGCTGTTCCTGATCTACTACCTGCGCGGCGGCTGGCTGAAACGCTGCATTGCCAAGCGGGATGCCGCGTAAATTCTGCTAAATATAAACCAAACAGCCAGCCCCAAATTCGGGGCTGGCTGTTGTTATGCTGTCAGCAATTAAACTTTAAAGCTGTCCTTCAGCGTCACGATGCGGTTATAAGTGCCCTCGTGCTTGCTGTCGGGAGTGAAGTAACCGTTGCGCACGAACTGGAAGCGCTCGCCGGGCTTGGCATCCTTCAGGCTTTCTTCCAGCTTGGCGTGAGGCACGGTGGTGACGCTTTCGGGGTTCAGGTAATCCTTGAAGTCCGCGTCATCGGGGATGCTGTTCATGTTGGATTCGGTGAACAGCTTGTCGTACAGGTTGACCTCGGCATCGATGCAATGCTCGCAGCTGACCCAATGGATGGTGCCGCGCACCTTGCGGCCATCGGCGGGGTTGCCGTTGCGGGTCTCCAGGTCGGCATTGGCATGCACGGCAATCACGTTGCCGGCCTCGTCCTTGTCCACGCCGGTGCAGCGGACGAGATACGCGCCCATCAGGCGCACTTCGCTGCCCAGGGTCAGGCGCTTGAACTTCGGCGGCGGAACCTCAAAGAAGTCGCTGCGCTCGATCCACAGTTCCTTGGTAAAGGCCACGGGACGGGTGGTGGTGTCGTTGGCTTCACGGTTCGGGTTGTTGGGCAGGTCAAACATCTCGCACTGGTCGGCGGGGTAGTTATCAATAATCAGCTTGATGGGGTCCAGCACAGCCACGCGGCGCTGGGCGTTCAGCTCCAGCTCGGCGCGCAGCACGGCTTCCAGCTGGCGCATATCCACCAGGTTGTCGGCCTTGGAGATACCGGCCTCTTTTACAAAGGTGAAGATGCTGGTGGGGGTGTAGCCACGGCGGCGCAGGCCGGACAGGGTAGGCATGCGGGGGTCATCCCAGCCGTCCACGATGTGCTTCTCCACCAGTTCGCGCAGGTAGCGCTTGCTCATGACGGTGTTGGTCACGTTCAGGCGGGCGAACTCGCGCTGCTTCGGGAATTCTTTGCCGAACAGGTTCTGGATGACCCAGTCATACAGCGGGCGGTGGTTCTCAAACTCCAGGCTGCACAGGCTGAACGTGATGCCCTCGATGGCATCCTGGATGGGATGGGCGAAGTCGTACATCGGGTAGATGCACCACTTGTCGCCCTGGCGGTGATGGGTCACATGCTTGATGCGGTAGATGGTCGGGTCGCGCATGTTCATGTTCGGGCTGGCAAGGTCGATCTTGGCGCGCAGGGTCTTTTCGCCATCGGCAAACTCACCGGCGCGCATACGGCGGAACAGGTCCAGGTTTTCCTCGGGCGTACGGTCACGGTACGGGCTGGGACGGCTGGGCTTGCCGGCATCGTTGCCGCGGTATTCCTGCATCTGCTCGCGGGTCAGGTCGTCCACGTAGGCTTTGCCCTCGCGGATGAGCTGCTCGGCATACTCGTAGCAGCGCTCAAAATAATCGCTGCCGTAGTAGATGCCGCCGTTGGGGTCGGCACCCAGCCAGTGCAGGTCCTGCAGGATGCTCTGCACGTACTCGTCACCTTCGCGGGCAGGGTTGGTATCGTCAAAGCGCAGGTTGAACAAACCGCCGTAATGCTTGGCGATGGTGTAGTTGATGAAAATTGCCTTGGCCGAACCAATGTGCAGGTAGCCGTTCGGTTCCGGCGGGAAACGGGTATGCACCACGTCGACCTTGCCCTCGGCCAGGTCGGCATCGATAATATCCGTCAAAAAGTTGGAAAATTTCACTTCTGCCATAATTGCACCCCAAATTTCTAGTATTTACTTATTTTACACTAGTTGACATCGTTTCGCAAGTGGTGGGCGGCATTTTGCGCAGTTTCCCGGCATAAGATGGCCGGGGAGGGGAGAGCATGACCTATCAATTTACCAAAATGCAGGCCGCAGGCAACGATTATTTGTATTTTGACTGCCGCACGGGCAAGCTGCCAACACGGCAGGAAGCCGCCGCGCTGGCGGTGCAGCTGTCCCGGCGGCGGTTCTCGGTGGGCGGGGACGGGGTGATCTTCCTCGGGCCGCCGCTACTGGCGGACGGCGATGCCGCCATGTACATTTATAATGCCGATGGCAGCCGGGCCGCCATGTGCGGCAACGGTGTGCGCTGTGTGGCCGAGTACCTGTATACCCACGGGGTACGGAGGTCGTGTATCCAAGTCGACACGCCCCAGGCGGGCCGCAAGACGCTGCACCGGACAGCCCCGCACATGTGGCAGGCCGAGATGGGGCACTTCACCGCCCAGGCCGCGCAGTTCCCGGCGGTTGGCCTGGGGAGCGGGTTGTTATTGCAGCGGATTTTGACAGCCGTGGGCCAAAATTTTACGGTGGATTGCATCAGCGTGGGCAACCCCCACTGCGTGGTACAGTGCGAAACTTTGCCCACAACGGCGCAGCTGGCCGCGTGGGGGCCTGCGATCGAGCGGCACCCGGCATTCCCGGCGGGGGTCAACGTGGAGTTTGTGCGAGTGGTTTCTTCAACCTGCTTGCAGGTGAAAGTGTGGGAGCGCGGCAGCGGCGCGACCCTGGCCTGCGGCACCGGTGCCTGCGCCGTCACCGCCGCCCTGACCCTGCGGGGCATCTGCCCCAGGAACACGGCCATCACGGTACACCTGCCCGGCGGGGATTTGACGGTGTGCGTGGCCAAGGACGACACCCTGACCCTGACCGGCCCGGCGGAAACAGTGTTTGAGGGAAAAATAGAGCTTGCCCAATAGTGTGCCGCTAAAGGCCCCCTTGTGTAAAGGGGGCTGGCTGCGCGGCAGCGCAGACTGGGGGATTGTCCCACCTGTGCGGCAAGTTGGTTCACCCTGTAAGGTTACAATCCCTCCGTCACGGCTTCGCCGTGCCACCTCCCTTTGCACAAGGGAGGCTTTTACGTGGCCAAACCTCCTTATCACAAAATAAAACACGGTTTCCCCGCTTTTATCTTGCGCCAAGGGCAAAATTGTGGTAAAGTTATCCTAATTAGAGGAATACTGAACAAACATAGAGGGGGACCACCATGCAGCTCAATCCGCATTACGCCGAACTGAACGAGAGTTATCTTTTCAGCACCATCGCCCATAAAGTCGCCGACTACCAGAAAGCCCACCCGGAGGCCGATGTCATCCGCCTGGGTATCGGCGATGTCACCCTGCCGCTGGCCGCTTCTGTCACCGAGGCCATGCACAAGGCCGTTGAGGAGCAGGGCCGCAAGGAGACTTTCCACGGCTACATCCCCAGCGAGCAAGGCTATGAGTTCCTGCGCGAGGCGATCCAGAAGTATTACGCAAAGAACGGTGTATCGCTGGATATGGCCGAGATCTTCATCTCCGATGGTGCCAAGAGCGACCTGGGCAACCTGCTGGACCTGTTCAGCCAGGATAACACCATCCTCGTGCCCGACCCTGTCTACCCGGTCTATGTAGACGATAATGTGATGGCTGGCCGCAAGATTTTGTACCTGCCCGCCACCGCCGAGAATAACTTCCTGCCCATGCCGGACGAAGCCCCCCATGCCGATATTGTGTACATCTGCAGCCCCAACAACCCCACCGGCGCGACCTACTCGGTGGAGCAGCTGAAAGCCTGGGTCGACTGGGCCAAGCAGAACGATGCCATCATCCTGTTTGACGCTGCCTATGAGTGCTTCGTCACCGAGCCGGGCCTGGCCCGTAGCATCTACCAGGTCGAGGGCGCGAAAGAGGTGGCCGTTGAGGTTTGCAGCTTCTCCAAGATCGCAGGCTTCACCGGCACCCGCTGCGGTTATACCGTGGTGCCCACCGCCATTGCCGAGGGCAAGCTGAACAAGATGTGGCTGCGCCGCCAGACCACGAAATTCAACGGTGTTGCGTATGTTGTACAGCGCGGCGCTGCCGCCGTCTTTACCGAGGAAGGCATGCGCGAGATCCAGCAGAACCTGGACTACTACCGCGCCAACGCTGCCGTTATCGCCGCCGCCCTGGACGAGGCCGGTGTGTGGTACTGCGGCGGCAAAAACAGCCCTTACATCTGGCTGCGCTGCCCCAACAACATGGGCAGCTGGGAGTTCTTTGACTGGCTGCTGGAAACGGCCAACGTGGTCGGCACCCCCGGCGAGGGCTTCGGCCCCTGCGGCAAAGGGTATTTCCGCCTGACGGCTTTCGGCGATGCAGCCCGCACCAAAGAGGCCGCTGCCCGCATCAAGGCCGCCCTGGCTGCACTTTAATTCATCGGAGGAACGTACAATGAAACCGAATGAAGAAATTATGGAATTCCTGAAGGAAAACCCCACTTTCTACCTGGCTACCGTGGATGGCTACCTGCCCCGTGTGCGGCCCATCGGCTTTGCCATGTGGTATAAGGACCACCTGTGCATTGCCCTGGGCAAGCATAAGGCCGCCTACAAGCAGCTGCTGGATAACACCAACCTGGAGATCTGCGCCGCCAACGACCGCGGCGAGTGGCTGCGTGTGCAGGGCACTGCCAACTTTGACAACACCCCCGAAGCCCAGGCTGCCGCCTTCCAGGTCATGCCCCAGCTGGCCGATATGTACAACGAGGAAACCGGCCATAAGCTTGGCATCGTCTACCTCGACCACCTCTCCGCCAAACTTTTCTCCATGTCCGGCGTGGTGAAGGATATTATGAATTACTAAGCTTGACAGGCAGGCGCATTAGCCTTATACTGTGAGTGTAATCAAAAAGAACCATCTTTTGTGAGAACGATGTTACGGACACCGTTCTCATTTTCTTTTATCTTTAAAGAAAAATGTAGCATCAATGTGGCTACACTTGTTGACGCTCGCTCCAAATCGTGGCATAATAAAAGCAGCGAAAAGCCGTGAACAGAAAGGAGCAGGTGTATGATGGAAAATGTGGTTTCCTCGGCAAAGACGGATGTGTTCCGCGTTCGCATCAACCCGGAGGTCAAGCGGGAACTGGAAGATGTCTACGCCAAAAACGGCCTGACCCTGACGGATGCGATCAATGTGTTTTTTCAGCAGTCGCTGAACGCGGGCGGCTTTCCCTTTGCGGTAACGGCAGACAACGCCGAACTGGTCAAAGCCAAAGCCCTGGCCCGCCTGGCAAAAGAACTGCAGGCGGCCGAGGACGAGTCCACATCCTACCCCGAGGAGGAAGTTTACAAGCTATTCGGGGTCGAAGCATGAAGATCGTCTACAAAAGCGCTGCGGTCAGAGACCTGCAGGCAAGCCGGGATTATATTGCGCACCGCCTAAAAAATCCGAAAGCGGCCCAAAAACTGGTGACGGCGGTTTTAAAAGCGGCATCACTGCTGGCGGATAACCCCTGCATGGGCGCGGCACTGGCAGAAAAGTTCGACCTGGCGACCGAGGTGCGGTATTTTGTGGTGTCCAAACAACTGCTGTTTTACCGTGTAAATCAGCAACAAAATACGATTGAAGTGCTGCGCATCCTGGATGGCCGCACCGATTACCTGGCCGTGTTGTTCGGCTAAAGCGTTCAATAAAACCAAACACCCCCCGCAGACCAACCAGATCTGCGGGGGCGTTTTTGTGACTTTTTTATGCGCGGGCACTCGAAAAAATCCAGAAAGGCGCAGAGAAAATCAAGAGAGCGCATAGGAGCTCGCTCCACTCCGTTCCGCTCGCAACTCCATTTCCATCCAAGCCAACTCCAAGCATTTTCCAAGAATAATCAACGATAAACCTAAGAATTTCCCGCAGGGAATGGAATGAGAAAGGATTGGAAACAAAAAAGAAAGCAGGCCCCGGAGCCGGATGGCGGAGGGGCCTGCGTGTGGATTCTTAACTTGTCTCTTTGGTCTTCGGTGAACGCCCTGTATCATAGTAATATAGAAAAGAATATAAGTCAATATGTGACGATAAACTGTAACTTTTATAAATGCACTTTTAAATTAAAATTACTTGACAATACTGCCCATTTAAACGTATGCTATATGTAAAGAAAAACGAGCAGATAGGAAGTGTTTTGCCATTTTTAATTACGAGTGTAAGCCGAAGAAAACTTCACAGGAACTTGTCGCAATGCTAAAGGATGAAAAAGGCATAACCTTTTCTATTATGTCAGAGGCGGATGCAGCAGAGTATTTTTCCAAAAGAAATAACTACCTGCGGACAGCTTCTTATCGAAAGAACTACGCAAAGCACGAGACGGGCGCACAGGCTGGAAAGTACATCAATCTGGATTTTGCCTATCTTGCAGAACTGTCAAACATTGATTTCTACTTACGGGAACATCTCTTGAAGATGTGCATTGACATTGAACACGCACTGAAAGTGGCGCTGCTGGCAGAGATTGAGCAGAATCCGCAGGAGGATGGCTATAAAATCGTATGCGACTTTTTGGAAAAGTACCCACAGGTAAAGCGCTCGATTGAGCAAAAAGCGGATGCGATATTTACAGGCGACTTGATAAATAAATACTTCAATCTGTGCTATGTGGTGGATAGCCGGACAAATGCCTGTTCTGTCAAAATCATAAATGTGGATTGCCCCATTTGGGTGCTGACGGAAATCATTAGTTTTGGTGACTTGATAAAATTGTGTGAGTTCTACAGCACAAATTATCGTCAGTTCTTTGCGGTAGCTTTGGATAGGAACATTATCAACCCGGTAAAGAGTCTGCGGAACGCCTGTGCCCATAATAATTGTCTGTTTACTTCGCTTAGACCGAGCAAAGCCACCAGACCGCCGCAGGTGATTTCCAGAATGGTTGCCAGTATTCCGGGAGTTGCAAAGGTTGAAAAGACGAAAAAGCTCTCAAGTAGACCTGTGTTTGAAATTGTCTGTATGCTTTATGAATACCAACTGCTTGTAAGCCCAAAGGTACGGCAAAATCGTATGGGAGCATTAAAGCAGTTCGCTGATGGCCGAATGGTGGAGCATTTAGACTACTTTTCGGGAGAAAAGGGCAACCGTTTGGTAAAATCTACCTTGCTCTTTATAAAAAATGTGGTTGACTTTTTCGCATAATAAGCATATAATGTCAATGTAATCAAAAAGATAATATATCTTTTGTGAGAACGCCGTTACTGACGCCGTTCTCATTTTCTTTTTATTATTAAAAAAGCAGCCTGTAAAATGATTTCTCATTCTACAGGCTGCTTCGCTTATATGGGTATTGTCTCTCGTAATTCTCGCTTATATTTGTAATACGTATTCCGCGCAATGCCAATGAGTTTGATGCAGTCTGCATCGCAGAGAGTGCCGTCGAAATCCTTGCTGTATTTCTTGATGGCGTCCTTGCAGGCGGCGGCTTTCTTGACAACCAACTTGCGGCCACGCTCCTGTCCTATCTGCTTGCCGTTCAATTTGGCGGTCAACATTCCCTCTCTGGTGCGCTGGTGCAGGTCATCAACTTCCTTTTGGGCCTGCGAAAAGGCAAGACGTATCTGCTCTTTGGCAAGGTCAACGGTGTACTGATTCAGCGCGGCCACGACCGAGGATACAAAACTGTCGGTAGCGGCATTGCCTGTTTCAAACTGGGTGCTGATTTGCCGCTGGATGGTCTGGCGGTAAGTCTCCGTGTTAATGTGCGGCTCTTTTAAAAAGCAAAGTGTTATATTTTGAGCGTACAGGTCTTCGTACAACCGGCAGCCCTCGTCTGCATTGCGGCTCATGCGGGATACGCTGTCAAATACGATGGTGTCGCCTGCCTGCACGGTGTGAAGCAACTTGTCCAGTTCTCTGCGGCCTTGATAGGTTGTGCCAGTGTATACTTCTCGGATGATATGTGCGGTTGGGTATGCGGCCAGAATGTTGCGCACTTGTCGTTCAATGTTTTGCTGCGGCGTGGAAATGCGGCAGTAGCCATATATTTGCATAGTGGTATTACCTCTAAGGCTCGTTAATTTTGATACTGATAGTATACTTACTTTGTCATACGATGGCAAGTGGTTTTGATACTACTTGCGCATAGCTTAAATTTGATACTGGAAATGATGGCGGTGGTCGCTTGTGTGACCGCCGCCATCGTTCTACTTTTCGGATGTGGCCGCAAGACTGCACCATGTGCAGGTTTTGCACTCGGCCATTTCCCCGCAAGGGGGAACGCCGGTATCAGGTTCGTATGGGCAGGAATGGTAATCGTATTGCATTGTAGTGCTCCTTATTAAAAGTGTACATATAAAAATGGCAGTCTACTCTCACTCGACCATTATCGCTGTTATTGTAACTTATTCGGCAACGACCATCTTTTCCATGCAGTCGCCGCATATTAGGTTGATAGCTTTGGTCGCTCGGCAGCTGTTGCCGCATTTGGGGCAGATATATTTGCGGGTGCTACTGGGCTTTTTTGTTCTGGGTTCTGCTCCTGCACCGCTGTTGCTGCTCTTGGGGAGCGTTCCGAGTACATCCAGCAGGTTGAGGCTCTCAACCATCTGGAAATCTTGCCAGCCCTGCTCCTCTACAAAATCCAGAAGTTCAAGACTGGGGCTGGTAATCGTCCAGCCATATTTGGGATGGTGTTCGACTTCCAAACCGTGGGTTTCTGCAATATGTCTGAAATTTTTGTTGTGATACACGCCGTTGTTGCTGGTGTCCTTTATGCCGTGCTCTGCGCAATACTCGTGTACCATCTCATGGACTAACACGCCTGCGAGAAAAGCGCACTCTTGATTTAAGCTGGCAGAGCTTATATTGATTTCATATCGCCGTTCTTCGCCTGTTTTCCAGACCTTACCAGTGGTGAAGTGCCCATATGCTCCAGCGGTCTTTTTGAGGCTGATTACGACTTCCGGCAATTCACCGTCAAAAAAGCGGTTGTTAAGTGCGCGGAACATTTTCTCTAACTGACCCGCTACGCGGCTCGTTTTAATCGTCTGTTTCGTTTTTGTTGTCCTTTCGTCTTAAACGTTTACTTTTAATCCCCGCAGAAGCGGTTTGCAGGTTTGGCCCCTGCCGGCGATGAGAAAAAGTAAAGCCCACGCCCCTGTGTCAACAAATCATGGAATATCGCAGCACCCCCGCAAAGTGCGAGAATATGCCGTGAAAGTTTGTTGACTAAAGGGTGTGGGCTTATATACTTTTCCGAGCGGCAGGGCCACGCTTCCCCGTCCCGCCGCAGCGGCGTACCGTACTATTTTTATAAAAATACGATATGTATATGTTGACAAATAGTATATTCAATGCTATTATATACATATAGTATTACATAACAAATTGTATTCTCCTTACAAGGAGGCGTTCTTATGAACCGTTATTTTATATCGGACAAGGAGAGCGATACTCTTATCGCTCTCGCAACAAAATTGTACGGGCTGAAAATTGGTGAGCTTATCAATATTGCGCTCAAAAACGAATTTTTGCCTGTGACGGAACCGTTCCGCACGGAGGCGGCTTTCATTCTCCAGTGCAATGCAAAAGGCACGCTGGACGCATGGGAAATCAAGCAATCCATGTCTCGCGGCATCAGAGCGCTGGGAACACGCCCTGTTTACGATGCGGAACGGTTACAGGGAATCTTTGCCCGTTACCATTTGCACGAGAAGCGCGACAACTGCTCTATCGCAAACGATGAGGCTTTGTGGGAGTCAGCTGTCGAAGTCTACGAGGCATTGGGAAAGCCTGTTCCCGGCGATTGCAGCAAACTGGATGGCGCACGCTTGGTCGATGACATTTTTGCCGATTGGGATGTCCTTTGGTTTGAAAAGGCCGTATACGATGTGCTGGCAACGCTCGCGTATCGTTGTGAGCCGGATGTCCCGTTTAATTGGTTTGAGGGAATCACTTTCCTCTCTGGCATTGAACGCGATGCACTGGGTCAGTGGAGCCGTATTCCAAAGCGAAAAAAATAAGACCTGACACGCCTTTGCGATAGTAAGGCGTACAGGCCGCAGCAAGGGCGGTGCTGATGCTCTGCGCGGAAGTGCAGAACTTGGCACCGCCAATCTTATAGGGGGCAGGGACGACGGGAAGTCGTTCCGATGGGGGCCGCAGCCCCCACTGACGGCAAGCGGGTCTTGTCGGCAGCGGGGAGTCCAGAGGGGTCACGCCCCTTTGGCAAGGTAAGCCCGCAAGGGCGGTGGGAGTTTCCGGGGAAACTGCCATACCTTGTATGGCACATCAGTCCGCGACTAAATGCACTGCTTCGTTGTGCAGGGCATTTCAAGGCGTGGGCGGAGGGGACATTGAACCCCGTAAAGGAAAGTGAGATTACAATGGCAAGTGTAGAGAAGTTTTCAGCGGGCGCAGTCCGCAATCAACTGCGGCACAATCGCCGCGAAATCGAACATTCCGGCAATCCTGACATTGACCCGTCTCGGCAGGGGCAGGACTATGTTCTGTCCCCCGATAGGGGCATGACCGAGTATGACTATTTTTTGCAGCGAAAATCGGAACTGTACTGCTATAACCGCGATGACGTAAAGGTTATGGCAGGCTGGGTCGTGACGGCTCCGCAGGATTTAGACCCGGAGCGTTATGATGACTTTTTCTGCGCAACATACGATTTCTTGGCAAATCGCTATGGCGAGGAAAATGTTGTGCAGGCCATCGTCCACGATGACGAGGGCGGCCAGCCGCATTTACATTTTTGTTTCGTACCTGTCGCCGAAGACCCGAAGCACGAGCAGGGTTATAAAATCTGCGCGAACGATGTTCTTGACCGCCGCGAACTGCGCAATTTTCATCCTGACCTACAACACTATTTAGATGCCCACGGTCTGGAAGATGCTCGCGTTATGACGGGTGTAACCAAACGTCAGGGCGGCAACCGCAGTGTCGCGCAGCTTAAAGCGGAACGCGAACAAGAATACCAGCAAGAAGTGGAACGCCCTGCGCTGTACTTTGGTGAATCGTCTGGGCTGGAACTTCACTTTTGAGGTATAGCCATGAATCAGGCGGTAATGCTTATCAACTGTTATCTGTATGGCGCAACGGCAGTCATGCTCCTTGTGCTACTGCTGATAGTTTATTTGCGCGGACAGGTGAATCATTTTCCAAATCCTTTTGCAAAAAAGAACCTTGTGTATCGGCACCGGGCGCAAGCAAAAGGGATTCTGTTTGGCAAGAAATTCGGTCTGTTGGCTTACTCCCCCGAACAGGACGAGGGACACATTCTCGTGCTGGGGCCGTCTGGCACAGGTAAGACAAGCGCTTTGCTGATTCCAACGCTGCGCAGTTGGCAAGGTACGGCGCTGGTGGTGGATATTTCCGGCGATATTTCAGCCAATGTTAATGCGCCAAACAAAATTGTATTCGACCCGACATCAGAAAGCTGTATCCCGTATGATGTGTTTGCTTCAATCAATGCGGTGGCGGATGAGACCGAACGGCAGGAGCGCTTGGAACAACTTGCCTACCTGCTATTACCGGACAAAGCCAACGACAGCGAGGCAGGCATTTTCTTCACGAAAAATGGCCGAAAAATGATAACAGCGGCGCTTATCTGCTACTACGGTATGGGCTGGGGCTTTGTGGAAATCTGTGAGTTCTTCCTCGGCCATGATTGGCGCAGTCTGTTGAACGACATTGCAAAGCAGCAGAATCCGATTGCTAATATGTTCATTAGTTCCTTTGCAGGTGCGTCAGAGCAGAACACAGCGGGCTGCAAACAGGCGGCAGACGATGCCTTGAAACTGTTTGCCACAAACGAAAAAATTAAAAATGCACTTAGAAAATCGGCCAGCTACGAGCAGTCAATCAGTCCGGCCACACTGGAAACAAGCAGTATTTACATCTATATCCCAGATGAAAAGCTCAAAATCTATGGAGACCTGCTACGCATTATCACGGCGCAGTCGATGGAATATTTTTCATCCAGACCGCCAGAAAACAAGCAAACGATTCTGTTTTGTCTTGACGAGTTTGCTTCATTCGGCAAGCTGCAAATTGTTGAAAGTCTGCGCAAGCTGCGGAAACGCAGAATTAGAATCCTTGTCCTGACCCAGTCTGTGTCGGATGTTGATATGATTTACGGCAAAGACGAGCGCAAAGCAATGCTCGGCAACTTTAAATTTACGGTCATACTGGGCTGCAAGGACACCGAAACGCAGGAGTATTTCTCAAAGATGATTGGTGAGAAACGTTCTTTGTTGGTAACAGACCCTAACCAGAAACCACAGCCCATCATTAAGCCCGCCGACCTTGCACATTTGGAACAAGACCTTTTTGTAATCTGTGATGACGGTGCAATCCGGCTGCGGAAAAATTTCTACTTCAAATAGTGCGTGACATCTGCAATATTTACGAAATACAGCAAAAAAGCGGGTGACAAATGCCCGCTTTTTCGTTATAAGTGCGCCCGGCATGGGCAACAGCTAGGTGGTGAAAGACCACTACGCGCTCGGCA